>JAKPSI010000082.1 GCA_029555415.1 Bacteroidota bacterium
GCTGAAAGCCGCGTATGAAGTGGTGAACAAGAATCCGCTCGGTTCTGCGGCCGGCTATGGCTCTTCCTTTCCGATCAACCGGACACTGACCACCAAACTGCTGGGTTTCGATTCACTCAACTACAATGTGGTGTATGCGCAAATGGGTCGCGGTAAAGCGGAACGTGTGGTGGCGCAATCGCTGGCCAACCTCGCGGATACATTATCGAAGCTCAGCATGGATGCTTGTTTGTTCCTGAATCAGAATTTCGGTTTCGTCAGTTTCCCTGCGGAACTCACCACCGGCAGCAGCATCATGCCGCATAAGAAGAATCCGGATGTATTCGAACTCATCCGCAGTCATTGCAACCGTATCAAGGCCTTGCCGAATGAGATCACGATGATGACCACCAATCTGCCTTCCGGTTATCACCGCGATCTGCAATTGCTGAAGGAACATCTGTTCCCTGCGTTCGGTGTGCTGCGGGATTGTTTCCGCATGGCTGGTCTGATGCTCAGCAATATCAGCGTCAAAGAGAACATCCTGGATGATGAAAAATATACTTTCCTGTTCACGGTAGATGAAGTGAACAAACTCGTCATGCAGGGCATCCCCTTCCGCGACGCTTATAAAATGGTGGGTGAAAAAGTGGAAGCGGGTCTCTTCAAAGCCCCGCCTGCCGCGGAACGTGGTGCAGGCACGCATGAAGGCAGCATTGGAAATCTCTGTACAGCGGACATAAAAAAACAGCTGCAAAAGGTCGTGGATCAATTTCCCTTTGCAGCCGTTCAGTCAGCAGTCGATTCCCTGCTGAAATAATTTACAGTCCGTATTTATCGACCAGATAGACCAGTGCCGCCATGGCGACCGCGCCGAGTTCGAGCTCACGCTTGTTTACATTTTCCAATACGTCGTTGCGTGCATGGTGATAATCAAAGTAACGTTGTGAATCAGGATTGAGTCCCGCGGAAGGGAATTTCAATGCATCTGCGACAGGTCCGATATCCGCACCGTCACCACCTTTCTCCAAACGACCCGCGCCATAAGGCTCCAGCAGCGGCTGCCATTTCTTCACCTTCGCGATCTGTTCATCATTCATTTCGAGTCCGAAGCCACGGGGTGTGAATCCACCGGCATCGCTTTCCAGCGCGAAAACGTGTTTCTCTTTTTTCGCCACCGCTTCCTCACCGTATTTGGTACCGCCGCGTAATCCATTCTCCTCATTCGCGAACAGAACAAAACGGATCGTATGTTTCGGTGTATAGCCCAGTGCCTTGAATGCACGGAGGATCTCGATCGTTTGTACGATACCTGCGCCGTCATCATGCGCGCCTTCAGCGGGATCCCATGAATCCAGGTGACCACCGATCGTGATGTACTGATCCGGAAATTCCGAACCGGTCAGCTCACCGATCACATTATGACCCGGTGTGTCCGGAAAGAATTTACCATTGGTGACCATGTTCAGTTTTACAGTCTCTTTATCGGTCAGGTCGTTCAGCCAGTCCGCATCACGAAGTCCCACAGCAACGGCCGGGATCTTCGCGTAAGCCGTATCATAACGGGTAGCACCGGTATGCGGGTTGTTGTCAACACTGTGGCTCATGCTGCGCACCACCACACCTACGGCACCGTATTTCGCAGCACGGCTCGGACCAGCCCCGCGGTATTTTCCGGCATCACCATACGACTCGAATGTATTGACGTTGCTGTTGATGAATTTATAATTGTAGAAAACGATCTTCCCTTTCACCTGGTCCTTCTTCGCTTCCAGATCATCAAAGGAATTCACTTTCAGTACTTCGGCTTGTACGCCTTTCGGACCACTGCCCATGGAGTTACCGAGCGCGAGTACATCCAGCGGTTTTTTTCCGCCTTTGTAATTGGCTACGGCCACATCCTTGCCGCCGCGTACCCAATGCGGCACCATGCATTCCTGCAGCCATACTTTATCAGCACCGCTTTTTTTAAGGGTCGCCTGTCCCCATGCCTCAGCCTTGTACATCTGTGGTGAGCCGGCCAGCCTGCCCCCGATATTCTTGGTCAGTTCGCGCAGGTTATCGTAGGCCTTGCCATTGTTGAACACCTCATCTGAAATTCTTTTGATGAAAGCAGCATCCTCGTTCTGGGCAACCGCTGTAAGGGAGGCCAGGAGCAGGAAAAGCAGTCCGGTTTTTTTCATAATATGACTTTGGATAAAGATAACGGAAAGCCCAAAACGATCGCAAATAATTCACACGGACGGTAAATCAAAGCCATCCAAAAAGGGTTAGCTTTGGGCGCTATATGAAAAGAACAATGCGCATAGGGATCGTCTGTTACCCCACCTTTGGCGGATCAGGCGTATTGGCCACCGAACTCGGTAAAGCACTGGCTCAGGAAGGGCACATGGTACATTTCATCACCTACCAGCAACCCGTGCGACTGACCGCTTTCATTCCGAATATCTTTTATCACGAAGTACAGGTCCCGACCTATCCGCTCTTTGATTACCCGCCTTACGAAACGGCGCTTGCCAGTGCCATGGTGGATGTGATCAAGAACAATGACCTGGACCTGCTGCATGTGCACTATGCCATCCCGCACGCATCCGCTGCGTTCATGGCCAAGCAGATCCTGCTGAAGGAAGGCAAAACCATTCCGGTGATCACCACCCTGCACGGAACGGATATCACACTGGTCGGAAAGGACAAGACCTACGCCCCTGTGGTAGCCTTCTCCATCAACCAGAGTGATGCCATCACCGCGGTATCGGAAAATCTCCGCGATGAAACGTACAAGACATTCACGATCGAAAAAGAAATAGAGGTCATCTACAACTTCGTGGATGTACAGCGCTTCACCCGCAAACCCATTGACGCGTTCAAGAAAGTGATCGCGCCGAATGGTGAGCGCATCCTGATGCATGCTTCCAATTTCAGGAAGATCAAACGTGTGCAGGATGTAGTGAAGATCTTTTATGAAGTGCGTAAGAAAATGCCCGCTAAATTATTGTTCGTGGGTGACGGACCGGAAAGACAAACGGCTGAAGAACTCAGTCGCGCGCTCGGTCTGGAAGAAGAAATGCGTTTCGTAGGAAAGCAGGAGCAGATGGAAGATATTCTGGCCATTGCCGACCTGTTCCTCCTTACTTCAGAATATGAAAGCTTCGGTCTCGCTGCCCTGGAAGCCATGGCGGCCGGGGTTCCTGTGGTGTCCACCAATGCCGGTGGATTGAAAGAGATCAATGTGGATGGTGTGACCGGCTTCATGGGGAATGTAGGCGATGTGGCGCACATGAGTGAAATGGCGCTTGCTATTTTAAAAGATGATGCTACCCTGAATGGTTATAAGGAAAGGGCTGCCGCACATGCACGTAAATTCGATATCAGCAATATCGTTCCGATATACGAGAAACTTTACGAAAGATTCCTTTGAGTTTCACGCAACGACGCGGCGACGCAATGACGCAACATAGAATAATCCGATCCCAACATATCATCAGAATAACTCAAAGCTCGCAGCCTGCTCATTGATTTTCGCAGATCCCGCAGATATCCCCCGGTGATCCGGCGAAACTGAATGAACCAGCAACGCGCAACCCGTAACCCGCAACATTCGAACTGAAAACAACAGCTGAATCACTTGAGTCAGCCTGTTAGAACGGACTAATGACTATCGACTATAGCCTACCGACTACCTCTTCAGCCATTGCTCCGGATTCACATTCACCTTTTCGATCATCAGGATAAAATCGATCTGCCCGCCACTGCCGCCATCGTCCTGGCCGGCACGGCCAAGTTGCTGACCTACTTTAACGGTCTGGCCTTTTGAAACACCAACACCGGTGAGGTTACTATAGGTCGTGAAGTACTTACCATGTCGCAGGGTCACCGCCATTCCTTCACCCACACTGAATACCGCCACCACTTCGCCGTCAAATACAGCTTTTACAGGTGATCCGGTTTGTGTAGCGATGGTGATACCGGGACTATAACCTGTCACATTCAGCTCTTCGATACGGTAGTTCCCGAAATGCACGGTCACATTGCCTTTATCCACCGGCCAGGGCAAACGCGCGCGGCTTTCACCAAAACTGCTGCTCAGTTTCAGGTCCGACTCGGAATTGAAAATAACGGGTGCCGCAACCGGATCGATAGGTTTATTTGTTACGGTGCCTTTGGTGTTTGGCGTATTATTATTCGGATTGACAGACGGGTTATTATTAACTACCACTGGCGGGGTAGCGTTCTTTTTTTCAGTCGCTCTTTTGAGGGCTTCCTTACGTGCCGCTTCAATTTCCCGTGCCACGATAGCAGACAATGCATTCCGCAGATCACTATCTTTTTTCTTACGGGCCGCGATCTGTTTCTGCAGGTCCTTTTCCTGAGATTTCAATGTAGCCACCACATCGGCCTTCTCTTTCTTCTGACCGGCCAGCGCTTCGACCTGCTTGGTCTGATTCTGCAAAGCAGCGCTCTTCTGGTCCTTCCTCACCAGTTGCTGCTTGCGGCGCTGCGCGATCAGCTGCTGTGTTTCCATGATCGAGGCCACCTGTTTTTCACGGTATTTGCGATAGCTCTTCAGGTAGGCGATGCGTTTCAGCGCGTCATTGAAATTGCTGGAAGAAAATATGAAATTCAGGTAATCGTAATTGCTGCGGTTCTTATACGCATACACCAGGGTCTTGGCGTATTGCGCTTTGAGTGTATCGAGTTGTTTGTTGAGGCGATAGATCTCCAGGTTACTGAGATAGATATCGTCATCGATCATCTTCATTTCCTTGCTGATACTGCTGATGTACTGTTCCTGAAGGCGGATCTTTCCGTTCAACAGGTTCAGCTGCGCCACGGCCTGTTTGGACTTGCCTTTCACCTGGTCGTATGCAGCCTGATACTCACGCAGTTCGCGTTGCAGATCGGCCCTTTCTTTTTCGAGCGTAGCCTTATCATTGGTCGGCTGCGCCATGACCGTGGTGGTGATCAGCAGGACCGGAAGTAACAACAAAATGATCTTTTTCATGTATCGTTGGATTTGGCGTAAGGAATGGGGGACGGAGGAATATAGCTAACGCAGCAATGCAAATTAAATTTTGCAGGTCAATTGTGTTTGTAATTTTTTGGAACGGAAAAGGGGAAATTTAACTCTTCATTAAAATTGAACTTCTTGTACTCAAGTTTGATGTCGAGCTGCTTTTTCTCGGATACCCGGATCGTTCTTTTGGTCGGGAATGTGACCCCGGCATTTGATTTGTAATCATCATAGCCCAGGAAGCAGGTGCGGTTACGCTGATCATCGGTATCATCCAGCTTCGCGCTCTGCATTTGATGGGTATCTCCGTCCAGGGTCAGCAGATTCTTGAAGAACTGGCTGACACAAAACAGGGAAATGGTATTATTGCCACGGCTGAAAGAACTGATACTGCTGTCGATGAACACCGGATTGCCCACCAGCAGGTCCTGCAGGGAAGTCAGGCTCAGCGGCAGGTCCGTCAACTCCTGAAGAAAAGCAACGGATCGTTCCGTATATACTTTATCCTGCTTGTTGAGGATCTTCACGGAATCTTTGGTGATATACATCCGTAGTCCTTCCATATTGAAGATCCCGCTGATACGTATCCAGATCACACTATCCTTGTACATCCGGAGATTCGCATTCACATTGATCTTCTTACCCTCGCCATCCTGGTAATCAATATCCATCTCACCTGAAAACGTCGTGAAGCTGATATGCTGTGCCTGCAGTTTACCGAAGTTCTCACGGATGATCGCGGCTGTATCTTCTTTCGGGGGTTCCACGACCGTTATCGTTTTTACTGAATCCGTATTGACCACCGCGGTCTGAATATGCCGGGTTGAATGACAGGAAGCCAGTGTAAGGATAAGGAGCACGATCAGGAGGATGCGGTTCATACTTTTCAATTTACTGTTTCCCGGTATGGCCAAAGCCTCCGGCATTGCGTTCTGTTGTGTTGAGGTCTGCACTTTCCACCCAGGTCACTTTTTCAACGGCCTGTACGACCATTTGTGCGATGCGGTCGCCCGGCTGTATGACCTGTTCTTCGCCGGAAAGGTTGACTAAGATGATCTTAATTTCTCCGCGGTAATCGGCATCAATGGTACCCGGGGTATTCAGGCAGGTCAGGCCCTGTTTAATGGCCAGTCCGCTGCGCGGCCGGACCTGTGCTTCAAAGCCGTCCGGAAGCTCAATGAACAGTCCGGTAGGGACCAGTGTCCTTTCCATGGGCTGCAAATGCAGGGGTGCCGGCAAATGAGCGCGGATATCCATTCCCGATGAACCGGCTGTAGCATAAGCCGGAAGCGGATTTGGCGATTGATTGATGATCCTGACGGAAACGGTCGGCATGCGCGCAAAGATAAAGGAAGTTGAAGGTAAATACAGGGTACCGGGCCCGATCGGTCAATCCTTTTGCAGCAATACTGTTGCATAGGCCACCAGACCTTCTTCACGACCCGCAAATCCCATACGCTCTGTGGTAGTTGCTTTTACTGAAACGGCATTCAGGGGCACGCCAGCGATCCCTGAGATGACATCCTGCATAGAGGGTACATAGGATTTGATCTTGGGTTCCTGCAAACAAAGCGTGGAATCGATATTGACCACATGATAACCTTCGGCACGGATGAGGTCCATCGTTTTTTGCAACAGGATCTTGCTGTCGATATTCTTCAGGGCAGGATCCGTATCCGGAAAATGGACGCCGATATCACCCAGACTGAGTGCACCGAGCAGTGCGTCACAAATGGCATGCAACAGTACGTCCGCGTCGCTGTGACCGAGTGCGCCTTTATGATGGGGCACTTTCACGCCACCGATCCAAAGGTCCCTGCCTTCAACGAGCCGGTGAAAATCAATACCGGAGCCGATCCTGAATGCCATGCTTTCTGATTTTTACAAATATCCGTAAAATAAAACGTCCCGCAGTTGCGGGACGTTTTGAAAGATATGAGAGACTGCGATTATTTTTTGTCGCCAGCGAAGTCGAACACAACTGAGAAACGCAGTGTGTTGGACAGCGGGTTCTGACTTACACCACTACCAGAGGGCAGGAGGTAAGAGAAGTTCAGGCCGAATGTCTGATATTTCAGACCCAGACCCATTGTGAAATAACGGCGGTTACCTTTTGTTTTGTTCTCGTAGAAATAACCAGTACGTACAGCGAACTGATTGTTGTACCAGTATTCAGCACCGAGTGACAGTTGGAACTCTTTCAGTTCTTCGCTGAAACCACCGGGAGCATCACCGAATGAGCTGAACCAGCTGCTCAGTACGCTTTTGTTGCGGTAGTCAGCCAGCTGCTGTGCAGTTGCGGGATCAGCAGGAGGAGTGGGCACCAGAAGCTTGTTCACATCCAGACCGAAAGTGATAGAGTTCTGAGCGTTGAATTTAGAAGTATAAGTTGTTCCGAGGCCGAGGTTGGCAGGAATGAAGTCTTTAGAATCAGCATTGCTGGTGTAAGCGATCTTCGTACCGAGGTTGGTCAGGGTTGCACCGAAAGTCCAACCGCTACCTGCATCGCTCTTGCCATCATGGTAGTAACCGAGGTCAGCAGCGATCGCGCTACCTGTTTTGTAAGTTGTAGAACCTACAGAAGCACCACCAGCGAGGTTAGAGTTGATGTATTTCAGAGCAACACCGATACCGTTCTTTTTGGTCAGCTGACGGGAGTAACCTACGTCGATACCGAACTCACGGGGACGGAATGTCTGGAGGTCATTACCCAGACCATCAGTGAACTGGATGTTACCGAGGCTGAAATAACGGAGTGAACCGGAGAAAGCCTGATTGTCACCCACTTTTACGAAGCCTGTCAGAGAAGCCAGGTAAACATCATTTACCAGCTGTTTCAGCCAGGGAGTATAAGAAGCAACGAGTCCGCTTTTAGATTGATTGAAAGCTACTTTACCGATGTTCCAGAGACCTGAGCTTGCATCAGGAGAAGTGGCAACGCCAAGGTCGCCCATACCGCCTGAACGGGCATCGGGTGAAATACGGAGGAACGGAACGGCTGTTGTAACAACATTGATAGGCTCAACCTGTGCTTTTACAGTTGAAGAGATACCACAGAAAAGCAGGATTGCAGCAGTTAGTTTTAAAGCAGTTGGTCTCATTTAGTAAGTGTTTTATAGATGGTGTAAATATAGAGCATTTGAATTAATCCAAAACTAAAATATTGAAAATTACGGGAAACTAAAAAATTACCAATTTCTCCGTTTTTTCAGCTTTTTGGCCGTCTGCGGACCGGATGGAGATCCGGTAAATATATACTCCGCGGCCTGGTTTATTACCATATTCATCCCTGCCGTTCCACTCTACGGTATCAGAACGGTTTCCAGGGGTGTTTATTGTTTCCCGGATCGATTTTATGAGCTTGCCGCTGACCGCAAATACCTGCACTTCCACCCGCAGATCCTGACCCGGTTTGTTGTGCTCGAACCAGAAATTGGTATGGGTCGTGAATGGATTGGGATAATTGAGCACATGGGCGATGACCAGTTTTTCATCCGCAGCCACCATGAAATCAATGCTGATCTCACCCGAATTATTCAGCACATCCCAGGCTTTGATCTTCAGGGAATGCAGGCCGGGCGTGAGTTCCGGCAACTGAAACCGGACCAGCCCCTGTTGGTAGCTGTTGAGGTCGGCCTCATAAAAATCATTCAGAATGAAGTACTGTTTGGGGTCATTATCGAGGGTCGCCACCAGGTCATGTCCGATGCCCGTTCCGGTCGTATTGATGCCCGAAGAATCGGCCAGCCGGACCAGCAGCACGGGGTTCGGATCAACGATCCCTCCATTGACGAATTTCTCATCATTCAGCCATGCTTTGATATGCGGACCCGCGTTGTCGTTAGTGGCCCCTGTTCCCGTGCCGCCCACGACAAACCCCGTATAAAAGCCGCTCCCATCAAGGGTTCCGTCCTCCGCATACAAACTGAGCCTTCCGTTCCCGTACTGATAATTGATATCCCGGGGTACCGTAAAAGTGAAGCTGTACCTGCCATTGACCACTGAGGCTTTCCCCCTAAAAAGTAAATTTTGTTGCAGGGAAAACTGAGTGACCTGACTTCCCGGATCGTTCGCAAGGGTCGTTACCTGCTGTGGTTTATCAAAAACCGCAGGATAAATATTGCCGTTATAGCCGGTCAGCAAATTACCCTGTCTATCGGTCACCTCCCCCTCAATCACGATCTTCTCAGCGGCCCGGATCGTATCCGGCAGCCCTGCCGCGATCCCGTTGATCTTCGTGGTCCTCACTTGCAGGGAAGGAAAGGCCAGGGTCATGGCCGGATCGCCCAGTAAAGTGAATTTCCGGTTATTGGATACATCGCCAGAACCCTGATACGTGATGTTCTTCGCATCACGCACCGCATCGCCCAGCGATTTGTATTTACCATTCGCATCCGGCTGCAATGCGCTGCGGAGATAATTATTATTCATGATGCGGTTGCTGAACGCGAACACGACACGCGTGGTCGTCATCAGCGCGATCGCACCAGTACCGGACCGTAACAACAGGTCCTCCCCGATCGACCGCACCAGCGGATTGTCATATGGTGCAAAATCGCAGGTGGCGGTGATGAATAAAGGGAGCCGCCCCGAATTCTTCCAGCTGCTGACCGATTCCTGATCCAGCACGGTTTCTTCCGCCAGTCTGTTGGCACCCCCATGTCCGTTGAAATTCCAGATGAGCGTGCCCGTTAGGATGCCATTACTGATGGCCTGATTCACTTTCGGATAGCGACTGCCCCCGGAACCGCTCTCCTGCTGGTAGGCGTCGAGATAGATCTTTTCCTGATTCAGTACAGGATCCGTTGCTGCCGCACCCGCACTGATCAGTTCCGCATCCTGCAGATGCAGATTCTGGTCCTCATCATCCGCCACGAATGTGATATTGTTCCGCCAGGGCCCCATGGCCGCGGCACTGTAATATTTCAGGACCTTGTCCACGAAATTTTTCGCCGCCTGTTCATCCCCGGCCGGCACGCGGCCGATGCCGATATCCAGATCGTTCACGATCAGTCCGGAATTGATATCCTCCTGATCATCCAGGAATCCGAAGAAATCATCGGAGGCGTAAGTCGATAATGGATCCGCGGAAAAATTATTCTCATAAGCCGGCACCTGGTTCGTATTGTTCTTCAGCCGGTCACGGTAATCGAATGATGCATCACCGAAAAGAAGCAGGTAACGCGGCTTATCGGCAGGCACTGTATGATAACGATCGTAATACATCTTCACCCAGTTCCGCAATGCGGTGGGATCCGGGATACCGGAAGCGAATTCATGGAAGATTTGCGCGGTGGTCACCACCCATACACGTAATCCATCACGCTGCCGGTGAAAATTCGCCAGTCGCTCCGCCTGCGCTTTCAATACATCAGTTGTAATGATCAGCAGATCGGCCGGGATGGAATTGTGCAGGTCCTGCACGGCTACTTTTCCCGCCGCGGCCGGAATGAGATAACCACTATTATTGAATGCGATGTATTCCCGTAATCTTGATACATCCGCAATGAAACGGTATTCATTATTCGCGAATGCGCCACTGACCTGCACCGGATTGAGCGGATCGGTCACATCCCATACTTGTGTATTCGCTGTGGCACCGGCTACTATGAATTGTCCGCCTGCATTGCCTACTGATGACCAGTCGCGGAACAACAACTGATCGGCACCAGACATATTCAATGCCCTGCGTCCAAATAGTTCGAACCAGTTGAGCCAGCCCTGCGCATTGAAACTGCCGGGTATATAATTGATGGTAAGATTGGGGTTGCCCGATCCCGCAATTCCATTTACGGTTATGCTTCCCTGTTGGGCAAACAGATCGTAAGTACCGCCGCTCACCCCATTCACCGGCAATTGTCCGGCAGGCTGTCCGTTCAATTGAATATCGAAACGGCTGGGCACACCGACGGACCGCGCAACCGTATTCAATTGTACTGATAACGTACTGCCATTGATCAACCCGGTCACCGGTATATCGAAACTGCGGTTGGGTGTATGTCCGGGCGCATTGGAGAATTCTTCGCCATACCATTCTTTTCCGCTGCTGAGAAAATTGACGGAATCCAGTTCATGGAAATATCGTTCACTGAAACTGGTTATGGTCGATGAGAAGGAACCTCCCGGAGCAGCAGTAGCAACCCGTCTGCCATTTGAGCCGATAGTCAGATAATAATATGCTTTATCGCTGAACAGGTTCTTGCGGTGACTGAATCGCTGGTTCGCCGGGTCATTGATCCATTGATCGGGGCCTTGCGCATAGAATAGTATATAATCGCTCCCATTGATCACGCCGTCGCCGCCATCAACAATACGGATGGCATTCTCGGTCAGGTCATCTGTATAGGGACCATTATTGGATTCTGGTAACATGCCTCCGCCATTACCGAAAAGGCGGATGGAGGAAGATGAAAGATTGCCGGTCGGAACACCCATACTGCTCAGCAGGGCCAGGTCGATCTTATAGATACCGGGGGCGGTTACGGAAAGACGATAGCTTTCGCCGGCCGACAACACCGAATGCGGGGCATAAGTCCGCTGCCCGGAAGCCCCGTAAAAGAGCAAAAGGCAGAGGCCGGAAAGTGCTATGTTGGCGACACGGTGTAACATGGGGTAAAATGCGGTAAATCAGTACTTTTACCGTTCAGAAAAGGTAGTTCTTCGTACCCGTTTTTATTGAAAGTATATATATTCGCAATCCCGGCAGGTAAAATAGGTACACGGGTACAATAATTTTACCTCATCCGGCGTTAAATTTATTCCAATTCATAGGTTTATGCAAAAAACTCTGAGCGTGAAAAACTTAACTATCCTATTATCCTGTGTGGTGCTGTTAGCATCCTGTAAAGGGAAAGGCCTCTTCGGCAAGAAGAAAATGGAAAAATCTTCCGTTACCGGATGGAACTACAATGACAAGAACATGGGCGGCTACCAGGTAGCCAAGTCCAAAGATCAGGGCACCGGCCCCGGCCTCGTTTTTGTTCAGGGTGGTACCTTTTCCATGGGCCAGACCGACGAAGACGTCATGTACGAGTGGAATAACATCCAACGTCGTGTGTCCGTTCCCTCTTTCTACATCGACCGTACTGAAGTAGCCAATGTTCACTACCGTGAATATATCTATTGGCTGAACAAAGTATTCGACCCCACTGATCCCGCCAATACCCCGATCCTCAACGCAGCGTTGCCGGATACACTGGTATGGAGAAGTGAGTTGAGTTATAACGAGCCGCTGGTGGAATTCTATTTCCGTCACCCCGGCTTCAATGATTATCCCGTTGTGGGTGTGAGCTGGAAACAGGCTCATGATTTCTGTGCATGGAGAAGCGATCGTGTGAACGAAGGCATCCTGCTGCAGAAAGGTTATGTCAACAAGCAGTCCCTCCAGGGTCAGCAAGGTGATAATAACTTCACTACTAAATCTTACCTCCTCGATCTTTATCAGGCACCTCCCGGTAAAACAGCGACTTCTAAAAAGAATAACCCGCTGAAAACACCGCAAGGTCAGCCCCGTACCAAAGTTCAGATGGAAGATGGTATCCTGTTACCGGAATACCGCCTGCCTACTGAAGCAGAATGGGAATATGCGGCTTATGGTTTGGTGAATCAGAATCCCCGCCCGAGTCTGAAAGAAGGCAAACGCGGTGAAGAGTTACAATCCAACAAACAGGTATATCCCTGGTCACAGAATGTGAACGGTCTGCGTGATACACGTCACGGCAGCTGGCAGGGTCAGTTCCTCGCTAACTTCAAACGCGGAAGTGGTGACGTAGCGGGTACAGCTGGTGGTCTGAACGACCGCGCATTCTATACTGCTCCGGTACAATCCTTCTTCCCCAACGGTTTCGGCATCTATAACATGGCCGGTAACGTGAGTGAGTGGGTGGCCGACGTTTATCGTCCTCTTACCGGACTGGATGAAGATGATGTGAATCCTTATCGTGGTAACAAATACCAGAAATTATACAAGAACGCGAATGGTGAAGCCGAGATCGACAGCACCGGCCGTGTGAAAATGCAGGATGTTACTGATGAAGAATCCAAGAACCGCCGCAACTATCAGCGCGGTAATGTGATCAACTTCATGGATGGTGACACCTTATCCCAGGCAACTTACGGATATGGTGTAACCACACTGATCAGTGACAAATCAAGGGTGTACAAAGGTGGCAGCTGGAATGACCGCGCCTACTGGATGTCCCCCGGTACACGCCGTTACCTGGAAGAAGATCAGGCACTGAGCACACTCGGTTTCCGTTGCGCAATGGACCGTATGGGCAGCCCTGAAGGCAACAAGCGTAAAACGGGTCAGTATTACAAAACCCGCAGACAACGTTAATAGTTTCACGCAAGCATAAAATGAAAACCCTTCCCCATGGAAGGGTTTTCATTTTTCATCCCGTTAAATTTGCTTCATGAATACAGGTGAACTCTACGCGCTCTATCTGCAACACCCATCTGTGCAGACCGATACACGCAAACTGAAACCCGGTGATATCTTCTTCGCGCTGAAAGGTGACAACTTCAACGGTAACCAGTTCGCGAAGCTGGCGATCGAATCGGGTGCGGCCATTGCTGTGATCGATGAAGCAGCGTATCAGATACCGGGCAAAACGGTACTTGTGCCTGATGTACTGGCCAGCCTGCAACAACTGGCACTGGAACACCGCATACATTTCAACAACCGCTCTGTTCCCTTCCTGGCCATTACAGGATCGAACGGAAAGACCACCACGAAAGAACTCATTCATGCAGTATTGTCCACCACATTCAAAACTTATACGACCGAAGGCAATCTCAATAATCATATCGGTGTTCCGCTCACGCTGCTGAAAATCCGCCCCGATGCGGATATCGCTGTGATCGAAATGGGCGCGAACCATCAGCAGGAAATAGCAGGGTATTGCAAGTATGCATTACCGACACATGGCCTGATCACCAATTGCGGCAAAGCACACCTGGAAGGATTCGGTGGTGTGGAAGGTGTACGCAAAGGCAAAGGGGAATTATTCGATCATTTGCGTGCGCATCACGGTACCGCTTTCGTGATGTGGGATGATGTGCACCTGCAGCAAATGAGCAAAGGCATTCAGCAGGTGAAAAGTTATGGTACAGTAGCCGGCGCGGACATCACAGGCTCGATCATCAAAAGCGATCCATTCCTGGAGATCGGTATCACGAAAGGCGCGTCCATCCTGAAGATCAGCACACAGCTCGTAGGTGATTACAACCTGCCGAATGTACTGGCAGCAGTAGCGGTCGGAAAATTCTTCAATATCGAAGATGAAAAGATCAGGCAAGCCATTGAAGCGTATCATCCCTCCAACAGCCGTTCACAACTGATCGTACAGGGCAGCAACAAGATCATACTTGACGCATACAATGCCAATCCCAGCAGTATGAAACTGGCCATTGAGAATTTCGCACGCATGCAGGCAACGGACAAAGTGTTGTTGCTGGGCGCGATGGCTGAACTGGGTGAGGAAAGTGAAACTGAGCACAAAGCACTGGTCACACTCATTCAAAAATACAAATGGACGGAAGTGGTGCTGGTCGGCAAAGGCTTCGACAATACGTTGCACAGTTACCATCGTTTTCCGGATGCGGCCGCTGCTGCGGAATGGCTGTCGGAAAAACAATTCAGCGGAACACATTTCCTGGTCAAGGGCAGCCGCAGCATGCAAATGGAAAAAGTGCTCGGCGCCATAAAATAAATCGGACTATTGCTCCCTTTATTGCAATTTTGTCCTCTCTAAACGATGCACCTACATGAACTGGAAAGAGCTATTCCCGCAATTTCAGCCAGAACTTTTGTCGACACTCGAAAAGGAAGCCGTGGAAAAAACATTCCTAGCCGGCGAGGTGATCATGCGTACCGGGCAATACATCAAATCCACTGTGATCGTGCTTTCTGGCCGCATCAAGATCTACCGCGAAAATGAAGGCGGCGGTGAATTCCTCATTTATTATATCGGTCCTGGCGAAGCCTGCGCGATGTCGCTCATCTGCGCCATACAATCCCAGACCAGCAAGATCATGGCCCGAGCCGAAGAAGATACCGATGTACTGATGATCCCCATTCAGCTGATGGATGAGCTGATGAATAAGTACAAGAGCTGGTATCAGTTCGTGATCGAAACCTACCGGATGCGGTTCGATGAATTGTTATCAGTAGTGGATAATATCGCATTCCGGAATATGGACGAGCGGCTGGAATTCTATCTCAAACGTCATGCGGAAGAGACCGGAAAGAAGCGCATCGAATTATCCCATCAGCAGATCGCCGATGACCTTGCCACTTCCCGCGAAGTGATCTCAAGACTGCTCAAAAAAATGGAACAACGTAAGCTGGTCCATCTGCACCGCAATGCCGTTGAATTATTACCGCAATAAACGTGACATGGGTCACAAACTTCATCAACCCAACCCCGCAATTTTACACACTTGGAGATCCTTGCTTACATAGCGGCTTTCGTGGTCGGGCTTTCACTCGGATTGCTCGGTGCGGGCGGGTCCATCCTGACCGTTCCGATCCTGGTTTATTTACTGAAACTGGATGTGGTCACCGCCACGACTTATTCCCTGTTCATCGTCGGACTGACCTCACTTGCGGGTGGAACGAAATCGATCATCAACGGACTCGTATCCATGCGCATTGCGCTCATCTTTGGTACGCCATCCCTTGTAACCGCGTTCAGCATCCGTCACTGGTTACTGCCGGAGATCAAGCAGGACCTGTTCGCGATCGGTCGCCTCGTCATCACCAAAGACCTGTTGCTGCTGCTTTTCTTCGCGTTGCTGATGATCGCTACGGCATATCGCATGATCCGTCCGCTGAAGTTAAAAGAAAGGGACACGCATAACTATGTACAGGTAGCATTCTATGGCGTACTCACGGGCATCGTTACGGGCTTTCTTGGCGCCGGTGGCGGCTTCCTGATCATTCCCGCGCTGGTACTGGTGCTGGGTCTGCCCATGAAAAAAGCGGTCGGCACTTCCCTCATCATCATCACCCTCAATACCCTGATCACCTTCTTCGGAACGATGCACCATGTCCGGATCGACTGGACTTTATTGCTGACCTTTTCGGCATGTTCGATCACAGGGATCTTTGTGGGGCTGGGTTTCAACCGCAAAGTGCCCGCAGAAAAGCTGAAACCGGCGTTCGGCTGGTTCGTGCTGGCCATGGGCATCTATATCATTATCACTGAACTGAGTGCGCTTCATGCGCGGGGGTGACAAAAGTCATAGTCGGGCACCCTTCCGTTCCGGAAATTTGGCCTTCATTCATCAACGAAAAGAACATCCATGAAAGTTGAACAGATCTACACCGGATGCCTGGCACAAGGCGCTTATTATATCGAGAGCAACGGCGAAGCAGCCGTGATCGATCCCCTGCGTGAAGTCAGTCCTTACATTGAGAAAGCGGCCCGTAACAAGGCTACTATCAAATACGTTTTTGAAACACACTTCCATGCTGATTTCGTTTCAGGCCATCTGGACCTGGCGAAAGAAACCGGCGCGAAGATCGTATTCGGACCCACTGCCAAACCCGGCTTTGAAGCCATTACGGCGGAGGACGGACAGGAATTCCCGATCGGGAATGTGAAACTGAAAGTGCTGCATACACCCGGTCATACGATGGAGAGCTCCTGCTTTTTACTGATCGATGAAACCGGTAAAGAAACCGCGCTGTTCTCCGGCGATACTTTATTCATTGGTGACGTGGGTCGTCCTGACCTGGCACAGAAAGTGATCCCGGACCTGACACAGGATAAACTGGCGGGTCATTTATTCGATTCATTACGCAACAAGATCATGCCGCTGGCTGACGACATCACGCTGTATCCCGCTCATGGTGCGGGTTCTGCATGCGGCAAGAATATGAGTAAAGAGACGGTGGATACACTCGGACATCAGAAGGCGACCAATTACGCGCTGCGTCCTGACATGACACGTGATGAATTCAAGGTAGCGGTCCTTACCGGCCTCACCCCTCCTCCCCAATATTTTCCGCTGAATGTGCTGATGAACATCAAAGGATATGAGAGCATCACGGAAGTGATCAAACGAGGTACACAGGCACTCGACCCCAAAGCGTTCGAAGCAGCCGCATCTGAAACGGATGCGCTGGTACTGGATACACGTCAGCCTGCCGAGTTCGCTAAAGGATTCATTCCGAATTCGGTCAATATCGGGCTGGACGGGCAGTTCGCGTCATGGGTAGGCACGCTGGTGCCGGATATCAATCAGCAGATCTTATTCATTGCGGATCCCGGGCATGAGGAAGAAGTGGTGACGCGACTGGCACGTGTGGGATACGATCACGCGATCGGATATCTGAAAGGCGGATTTGAAGCATGGCGGAATGAAGGAAAGGAAATGGACAATATCGTTTCCATCAGTGCTGATGAACTGGCCGTGTTACTTGAAAAACATCCCGACACCAAAGTGCTGGATGTAAGAAGGAAAAGCGAATATGATTCAGAGCACATGGTCAATGCGATCAATATTCCCCTCGACTATATCAATCAGAACATGTCTGAAGTGCATAAGAATGATACCTGTTACGTGCATTGCGCCGGCGGCTACCGTTCGATGATCTTCATCTCCATCCTGAAAGCCCGCGGGTATGATAACCTGATCAATGTAGCTGATGGTTTCAAAGGCATCAAGGCCAGCGGAAAGTTCCGGATCACGGATTATGTTTGTCCAAGCACCATGTTGTAAAGCGGATATGATCCTACTGAATTTTGAATGCTGAATTTTGAAATTTGAATTGAACAGCCCTTCCTATGTTACCGATGATGGGTAATGAAGCCTGCGTTCCTATCGGATATAATTTTCAGACTATATGACTGTTCCCCAATTCAAAATTCAAAATTTAGAATTCAGAATTTCTCTCTCAAATAAGTAACTTTTGTCACTGCACACCTCCTCCCCCTATTCCATCTTTGTGCAAACAAAGAAATATGTCAATCAAAGAAATACTCAGCAAGCATCAGGGAACGATCATTGATGTGCGTAATCCCGGTGAAGTGGCCATGGGTGCAATACCCGGCGCGTTGAACATCCCGGTGCAGGAGATCCCGAACAGGATCGGAGAGATCAGCAAGCTGGAGGAGCCGCTGGTGATCTATTGTCAGAGCGGTGGCCGCAGCGGCATGGCGCTGATGATGCTGCAATCGGCTGGTTTAAAGAAGGAAATGTACAATGGAGGCGGCTATTTTGATATGCTGCAACTGATGAATTGACATAGGGCTTAATAATTATATGTTCATGGCCTGTACGGCCTTAACTTTGCGGCTCGTCAGCGATCCGTATTAAATCTCTGAGTATGAAGAACTGGATATTCCGTAATAAACTGGTAGTGGCGGGTGTACTGACCGGCGCGGTCGCCGGCTTTTTATACTGGCAGCAGATCGGATGCGCAAGCGGCAGTTGCAGGATCACCTCCAGCTGGAGTAACAGTACGGCTTATGGTGCGCTGATGGGCGGATTGCTCTTCAGTATATTCCAGCCGGCGAAGAAAGAAGTGACGCAGGAAAAAGAACAATAATTTTAAAAAGATCAACGAGGGACCCACATGGGAGAACAACACAAGAACCGCGGTTATTTATCATCATCCATTGGTTGCTACTGCCCGCGTTGCCGGGAGGGTAAGCTGTTCCAGCATAAGCTGGGTCTTAACCTGAAGAATAATATGATGATGAACAAGAACTGTACCGTATGCGGACAACCCAGTGAACTGGAAGTGGGTTTCTATTATGGCACCAGTTATGTCAGCTATGCACTCACTGTTGCACTCAGTGTGGCGACGCTGGTTGCCTGGTATGTGATCATCGGATTATCAACGGAAGACAATCGTTTCTACTACTGGATGGGCTCCAACGCCGCATTCCTCATCATACTCCAGCCCTGGCTCATGCGCCTCAGCCGCAGTCTCTGGATCTCCTGGTTCGTGAAATATGATCCCGACTGGCGGGAGCATCAGCCGGAAGATGTTTCGGAGCGGATCAATCCGGATCAGTCGGGAAATTGGTGAATCTCAATGGAGAGTTGATAAAGGATAATGGATAATTAAACTCAATTCATCATTCCGGGACCGGTTCATGGTAGTAGTTGAACTGGATCACCCGTTTGCAATCGGGTCGTTTATAGATATCATCCACCGCGAATACGGAAACTTTTTTATCCGGATCATAGGGAAGATGGAGATAAGTAGCGAACAGCTTCATTTCCGATCCACTCAAAACAGTGCTCTTTACCCGGATCCTCCCACTTGTTGCATGCAATAGCAGCTTACTGATCATTTCCGTACAATACATCCGGTCATCCGTATCTGAATCGAAATTCATATCGAATAATACGGGAGATGCGGCCCATCTGTGTATGATCGTCCTGACCGAGTCCAACTCTTCCGGATGAAATGCGAACCGGAATATGCCGGCCTCTGAGTTGTTACGCGGATCACAGAACACTTCCATGGCGTCTTTCCGGATCTTACCATCCGGATTCTCATCGCCTGTAAGGATATGATAGATGAAAGGCTTCCCGTTGTCGAACAATACAATACCGGTATGCGAATAGCGCTTATCTGTTTTACTGAAATTCCTGATCAGTGTACTGAACGGGTCATTGTTCATGCGTAACACGATATCCCCTTCCTGCAGCATACTTTCTCCCTGCCGGATCATGAAAGCCGGGTCATCCAGGCTGACTGATGGATAGGTTTGAGCATCACCGGTGCTGCTATTTGCATTGTTACAGGAACTGCAGTTGAGCCATATTGACAGAACAGCAAGTACAAACTTGATCATAGCAAGTGTTTATTGACTTTCAAATTTGAATTGATCGATCCCGATCTGGCTTGCGGAATCTGCCTGGGGAACAAAATACCTGAAACCGATCCTTATATTCTTCGTCCCGCTTATGCCGGAAAATGTATGCGTATAGGCTGTCCAAATTTGAGGGTACCCGGCAATCGTATACCCGGAATTAATATCAAACAAATTTGTCGTGAAGCCACCTACAGAGCTTACAGAATTGCCAACATCCGTTGTGCCCGCAGGATTGAGCAATACCTGCAGCCTGTCTCTGAAAACATTTGAAGGCAGCGCTGGTGAGGTCGTATAAAAGGATATTTTATCACCATTCTTAACTTTCAATAATGGTGTGATCAGCCAGCTGCTGATATCGGATGTATTCTGATTATTATATCCGATTGCCGCTATGAATTCGCTCTGGTCAGTCGTGTATGCGTAAGCAGCCATGCCGCTTGGTCCGCCTTTGCCAATTATTGTTGAACCTTGTTTCCAGGCTCCTAAATCGGGATAAGGTGTTGTTTTATTGACCATGACCCATCCTTTTGCATTCAGGCCAGGGACACTGATGAATTCTTCCGTAAATGAGGCGGTGACAGGGGCGGCCGTTTTTTTGTCTGATTTCTTACAACTGATCACAGAAAGACTGCCGGTCAGAAATACGATCGTCAGAATGGCGATGGTTCTTTGTTTCATAATGATCTTTTTATGTGAGTGAATTACTTACCTGAAAGTAGTATGCCGGTGTACCGGGATATAATTGAAAATTGCAGCCGGATCTTTCGGCTTGGTAAATACTGCAAAAAGGGAATGATTGGAGTTGATTGATCATGCAAGGTTTCCCGCAGATTACGCAGACTTGGCGCAAATAGCGCAGATCCGGTCCATGAGATGGAGCCGCTCAGGGGCCAGGGCTCACAGCTGGCGGCTCTTCTTATGCAATACGTTTCCGGCTCCATCCCGGAACTGTCGATATTACCCGTTACAGGCTAAAGACCAGCGACTAGCGACTATTGACTCCGGTATCTATTCAGAAGAATTACTGCCCCAATTTCAAGCCTGATCTCCCTTAAAATCACTATATTTGCCCCCCTTCAGGAGACTTGTCCGAGTGGTTGAAGGAGCACGCCTGGAAAGTGTGTATACCTCTAAAGGGTATCGAGGGTTCGAATCCCTCAGTCTCCGCTGAAAAATAATGCAACAATCTGTTAAATAGACTGTTGCATTATTTAATTTTGACATGGTAGCAGAAAAGGGAGCAATTTTTTAAAGAAAAATCGGCTCTAAACTACTATTACCTATTTGTAGTATTTTACTTATCCGGGCGTTAAACAGGTCTCAATTATTAGGTTCTTTCGCTCGGAATAGCTTATTTTACTTGTAAATCAACTGCGTGAAGATGCCAACCTCAAACCTGCCTAGGCCTATCTGTGCCTATTTACGGCATAATTTTCTTTGTCTTTCTGGCGTTAAAATGAGAAAAAATGTTTGTTAATGACAAATATTTGACAACAAATGACTGGCAAATTGCGTCTTAGTTGATATATCAGATTGCTTGGAAAAACGAAACACTATGCTTGAAAAAGCTACTCACCACGAACACGAAGATGTAAAGCAAAGCGAAATCAATACATGGTTTGAAGCGCTTACTGACTCCCTGCGTACTGACCATTTCATTTATTCTAGTGGGGTGGCTCCAAAAGAAAAGAAAGAGTTTTATGATGACATGATCTTTGGGGATGGGAATAGTGCTATTCGGAATATGAGGTCCGAAAGCACAAAATATTTCATTTCAAATATTCTTAGCGACTACATAACTGTTCTTATTGAAAAAGGGAAAAAACCTTTAAAGCTTTCAGTCTCCTTATCTGATTCAAAAATTCTTGTTTGGGCTGAAATTAACGACAATGATGAAACTGCTGAAGATAACCTCTTGCTTGCTGAAGCTAGAGTAAATGGGAAATATTATGACAATGGTTTTTACCTAAATTCAACAATTGTCGAGAAGTCAGATAATCTTCCTGTTCCGCCACACTATCAAAAACTTATTGACTAGTTGGCATCGTTTGAAGAACATATTCAAAAAGCCACTAGTAATCTTAAATTCTTAGAGCAATCAAATTTGAAGCTTCAGGATTATTGGGACTGGCAAGTAACCACAACATTTTATGTTGCAGTTCATGTTGTAAATGCACATCTGGCAAGAGTCTCCGACTTGCATTATAGGACACATGAACATGTTAAAAATGCAATCAATCCTTTAAGGAGAACAGCGGAGGCGGCTGTTAATGAAGAAATATACCTGTGCTATGTAAAGCTAGAAAGCCTTTCCAGAAGATCAAGATATCTCTGTCATGAATCAAAAGGTGAGGCCTCTGCGGCCCATCAAACTTATGATGTTCATTTTACCAAGGCCATAAAATGTCTTGATAAAATTCTTGATTTTTTTTGCACACAACATTCAATTACTTCTATCCCAGTTGTAACTGTTAAGAGTCCAGATCTAAGTACAAGAAATGGATTGAAATACTTTTCAGTTTAATTAGCCTGTTTTTGATATTTACTTTCCGCTTTCATAAATTCAGGGCATGAACCGCGCCCGCCGTCCTACCCCTTTCGAGATGAAAGACATCTTCCCGGATCCCGGTTCCGGTAGGCACATGATTTCTGAATCCGGGATTACTTATCATCTGACCCTTGAGCATACCAGGCTTTTAAAAGATTACTACCACTGGAATATGTACGGGACCAGGTCACTGGAGAAGTGGTTCAATGATCTTGACCGAGAGACGAAGAAGGAAGTTGTCCGGACCGGTGTGGAGCTGCAGCAGGATCCTTACTTCTATCC
Source organism: Bacteroidota bacterium (assembly GCA_029555415.1). Taxonomy (GTDB): domain Bacteria; phylum Bacteroidota; class Bacteroidia; order Chitinophagales; family Chitinophagaceae; genus JAKPSI01. Next base: position 22,661 of record JAKPSI010000082.1, read on the forward strand.
TGATCCTTCCTTCGATTGAATAAGCTTAGATTTGCAGTGCCATTCGTTATGGCATTTAAACTTACCGGCCTGGGTTTCTACCCGGGACTTTAAAACTATATTGCTGATTAAAGTATATGTAATGAACGCAAGAACTTATAGGGTCAATCTGGCTCTTTCGCCATTAGACTTCCCTGCTATTATGGGATTAGGAGAGACATCGCTTTCCTATAAAACCGAGTCTCCGTTCATTAAAAATGGCAAGGTAGTACTTGATATAACCAAGATTTATGTTCTGCTTGATGTGGGCAACAACAAACATCACGAAGTTTTATCAGTTCAATCTGTATATGAGATTCCAATGACTGAAATAAAGACAAGAGATGATGTTTATGAATTTTACAAAGATGCAACGATGAATCTAAACGAGGCTTACCAGTACGCAAAAAAGGAAATGCCGGGTCTTCCTGGTATTGTTTTCCCAATTCCGCCAATCGAACAATACCAACCTGAGATTGACCGAGTTTTTCAATTATTAGACAGCCGGAATTGATTTCTTAGCGGGTTTGTGGCCTAACACTTCCTTAATTACTCTTTCTCAATTCCCATGGTGCCACCGGTGCCGGATCAGACCACAGTCCAAGTCTCTCCTTTCTTGCTTGTTCTTCCAGTATATCCCAGACTTTATTATTATCGTACCGGATGAAGTGCCAGGCGAAGCCGTTCCTGATCATCTCCTCACAGATATTAAGTCCTCCATGGAAGACAATGCCCAAGGTCCTTCCATATCGATCTAAGCCGCGATCAGTGACCGTGAGATCCTTCCCGAAGATCAGCTCACTCAGCTTTTCCTTTGCCTTGGTTCCGAATGCCTGACCCTTCTCCGGGCAATCGATCCCATAAAGCCGGATCTTGAGCTGCCGCTGATCATTGGTCAATAAAGTAAACGTATCGCCGTCTGAGATGGCTACTGCTTTCCCCTGGATCTGCGCAAACAGGGAAAAAGGGCAAAAGAGGACGAATAATAGAGTCTTCATAAACTACCCCCACTTCATTCTAATTTGATCAAAGCTTGTATGTGTTAATCACTTTGAAAAGATCTGCAATTGTTGTTTGCTTTTTCTCCTGCACTTCAACATTAATATTCGCCTCAGAAGTCTCAAATCGTATTAGTTTGATTGGTGACGATAATGCCATCATGGAATCAGACTCAATTGGGGCCGCATAAAGTATAAGGTCGCCGGTTCCATGTATTTCATAATCACCAATATGATGGAGGGTAATAATATCACCTGCAGCTGTCTTCAAAAGTATTTTACTTTTTTCATCTGTAGAACATACCTGCTGAGATCTTACACCGAAATAAAGAAATAAAGCAGTGTCTTTGGGATCCATATGTTTCACGGCAAAAACATATGTCATAACAGGAGATAGGACCTTTCCTTGCAAGAAAATTGTAGACGTTTCAATGGTACGCATCCCATTGAATTCATCTGTTTTATCTGAAACAATTTTCTGAGCATTCGCTTCTAGTGCAAAAAAAATCCCTAATAGTGTCAATATTCGTTTCATATAAATGTTTTACCCTCCATGCTGCCAGCACAGCCCGTTAGATCTTGCTTTCCTGAGGCACCTGGTCCCCTTTCTGGTTATTGCGGTGCACTCACCTACAAAACCGCTCTGAGTTTCATTGTCTGAGTTGGATCCGTATGACTGACCAGCACTGAGGCTGGTACCTGATGACTTCTTCTTGCCCTTAGGAAGACTATTGTTGTATTTAACAACTATAAGGTTCAGCTGGTCCTCCAGATCCTTCACTCTGCTTTTAAGACTATATACCTCATATTCCAGGCTATTGACCTTTGATGAATCTGGAGCCGTGCAAGATGAGAGTGCCAGTACAAGACTAGCGAATAGCAGTTTTCTTATCATAGTTAAGGTTTTATCCGCCGTGTTGCCAACATAGGCCATTTGACCTTGCAGCCCTGGAGCATCTCTTCCCCGCCTTTGTGATCGCCGTACATTGGCCACCTGAGCCGGAGCTGGGAGCTGAAGGAGTCTGGCTCTTGTATACTTGCTGATTCCCTGATGATCCACTTGAGGGTTGGCTGACAGTTGTCTGACCGGAGCCAGAAGGCTGACTCTTAATTGCCGCGACCTGATTCTTCAGGTTCTCAATCTCCATCTTCAGCAGGTCAAGTTTCGCCTCCAGCGTCTGAACCTTTGCCTGGAGAAGTTCATTGTCAGTCTTGAGCTTATCGATATCTGCCTTACTGGAAGAGTTCTGGGAATAACCAGAAGCCGCAATTGCTATAAAAAGCAAAAGGGAAAGCAAGCGCTTTGCCATAAGATGAGGTTTAGTTAGGTTCTCCTAAGGTACAAAGCTCTCTGAAATCTTCAGAAAATTGATTATTTAAACGCTGAACGCGGGGAACTGATCACTTTATAAGTGTTGTCATAAAATTGGATCTTAATTGAACTCATTTTTATCGAGCTTACGACCTTTGAATTGAAGACATAATCGAATTTATATGATCCCATGTCACCCGAAGCAATTGGTCCTATCCCCTGCATGGTTTTCGTCGACGAGGCAGCGGATCGACCTACTGCAGGATCACCAACCGCATTATAGGCAACAAGTGTGAAAGAGATGTATTTAATTTTCTTCTTATAGGGATTGATCACCGAGATACTAACAGTAGGAGAAAAGGAGTATTCATTTTCGTACTCCCAGGACCATTCAGTCATTACAATATTCTTGGCTGCGTATTGATCAAGTAGCTTGAAGTAATCCTTTTCAATTTTTGCCAGAGAGTCATCCATTATTTTCTGCTGCCTTATCTCTTCAAGACTATCGGCTATTTGCTGCTTCCTGAAAAGTTCTTGTGCTTTCGCAGATCGCTGAGACCGGTCCGGATTCTGTGTTTTCAGCTCTTTTAGTGCCTTATCAATTTCGTCAGTATGAAGGAAATCAGTGACAGGAATAAAACAAATTTGCCCTTCAAACATGATCATGTAGTTTCTATTCTCTCCAGATCGAGGGCAAGCGGTATCGTCAAAAATGACGTGCCGCCTTTGCATCTTGACCTCTGCTGTTGAGAAAAGGTTTTGGCAAAGGGTCGTGTCCAGGTCATGATAAATCAATACCGGGGATCTGGAAGGCTTGATCTCCCCTTCCAGTGAAAAGGATGATTGCCCATAAATTGAATAGAAACAAAGCAGGAGAATAACGGTTACGGTGATCTTATTCATAAAATGCTATTCAAATTAACTCATACTTTACTATCCCAACTTTATGACCACACTTCTGCACTATAACACCTTGTCACCTCATCTTTTGCCAGGATCTCAGGGCGAATAATCTAGAGGATAGGTCAAGATAAAGAGACATGATACAAAGGTAAAGAGCAGGAAAATACTACCCATTTTGCCACCTATTTGGCAATTCCGCAATCTTTAAACAGGAAAGGCTAGAGCAGTAGAAACTTGACCCTGTTTTAATTTTATAAACTGTCCCCTTCACCCCTGTACCGGCAAGAACACATCCAGTTTACAACCATTCCCGGGTTCGGAGGTGATAAGCATTTCGCCGGTATGGAACCGGACGCGGCTTTCGATCTTCGTTAAGCCGATACCTTTTGCATGCTCATGGACGTCGAAGCCGATGCCATCATCATCGATCGTGATGTAAAGTCCTTCTTTTTTGGAATTGAGTGTGAGGTGTATGTTATGAGCTTTGGCATGTTCCTCCACATTATTCAATTGTTCCTGCACGATGCGGTATCCCGCCAGTCTGATCTCTTCGGATAATTCGATATCATCATCCATCTCGGTCTGCAGGTCTACCATCACATTCGTGCGTGATTCAAAATCAACCACCATATCACCGATCGCATCCGCCAGGTCGAAGCCCGCATCGATCGGTACGGCCAGCGCATGCGAAAGCGAATTGATCTCAGTAAGTGCTTTTCCGATATGATCGTATGCGGTATTCAGATGCTGATCCGGCTTAGCGAGGCTCCCTTTGAACAGATCCAGATGCATTTTTGCGGCGGCGAGGATCTGATTGATGTTCTCATGCAATTCGGTCGCGATATGATTCTGTTCGATCTCGTGCGCCTGTATCGCGATCTGCGCGATAAGCTTCTGCTGTTTCTTCTGCTCTTCCATGATCCTTTCCTGTGCCGTGATCTCGGCTGTTACATCCCGTTGTATGGAGAAATAATTCACCACCTTCCCATACTCATCAAAGAGCGGAGTGATCTCCAGACGGTTGTAATACGGCACACCCGCTTTGGTATAATTCAGGATCGTGGTCTCAAAGAATTCATGCTTCTTTAATTTGTCGGAGATCATCTTTGATATTTCACCGGAAGTATCTTGACCCAGCAGGAATTCCTTTGGCTTTTTGCCGATGATCTCGCGCAATTTCCAGCCAGTCACATCTTCAAAAGCCTTGTTCACCCATTCCAGACAACCGTGTGCATCCGTAACGATCACACTGTTGTGCGTATGCGTGGCAATGAAGGAAAGTTTTTTCGCTTCCTGTTCCGCTTTCCTGAGTAACACCATCTGTTCACCGATCTGTTCCGTTTTCTCGGCGTTCACTTTCAATAACCGGGTCAGGTCTGCATTCACTGCTTTCAGCGAATCGGCTGTACCCAGAAGTTCATTCTGCAGATCATTGCTTACCGACAACAGGAACCAAACTTGCAAAATGGTCGCCAGAATACCCCCGCTGAAATTCAATATCCACTCAGTACGCATTTCCGTTTCAGGTATGATATGATCGGGCCGGTGACTGTTGTCCAAAAGAAGGAGAACCACTAATGTTATGCCTGCAATAACCGTCAGCCAGATGGCATACTTACGCTGCTTTTCCTGAAAGGTGATCTGTGTTGCGACAAGAATAGGTATAAAGAATACAAGCACTCCGGTTTCTGCCCCTTCCATGATACACAGAACAGAGATCACGACCAGCATAAGGGTAACAATGATGATCTTGGATATGAGCTTATACCCTCTTCTGAAGAATATGAAATAGCAGATCAGTGAAGCCACTGCGGGAAGCGAAACAAAAAAAGCTTCATCGTCCGTACCCAGTATCACATCGATCACTGAATACAGTGACGAGAAAACAGTACTCATCAATAAGATCCATACATGCAGCACATCCCCTCTGATCATTAAAAAGGAATCTCCTTTCAGCTGAGAACCCCTGATCAGTTCGATCTCACGATTTAAATAGTGACGGATATTTATCGGCATACTACAATTTTGAAGCCCTCACAGCAAGCGAACTATCCACTTCTCTTCTCCACGAAAGCCTCAGTGATGAATATTGCTGGTACAAATATCCACAATAAAACCCGGCGTCATATTACTATGATGTCCAAATAAGAGATTTATTGAACGCATTGTAATGACAATCCGCAATACGGGGTAAGTATTTATATGTATTCGCTAAGGTTACTTTAAGTCCATTGAATTCCTGGCCGGTCACGGGTATTTCCGCAGACTTGAAAATCAACTGGATCATTGCTGGTTCTGAGCGCGTTCAACAGCCGGGTACATAAACCCGCAGACTCCCTTTTTTCTCCTTAAATTTAATCCGCACTTACACCAACACTCATGAAGAAAGCCATTTTCTCCGGCCTCATCCTGCTCCTTACATTCGTGACCTGTGCCCAGTCCGGCAACGGTCAAATAGCTTTTAACGTAACGCATGCCTTGACAGGCATGGCCGTTGATGCACAAATTCAGATCGAAGGGAACGGGGTCAGCAGGGCCCTGCAACTGAATAAGCAGGGAAAAGGATCCATGGCTTTAACCCCTGGACGATATACGATCTCTGAAACCGCGGCCGGCTTCCGAAGTCAAACAGCATCCTATACTGTTGAAGCGGATAAACTGCTGACCTTACAAGTGAGCCTGGACCCGGAGCAGCGTCCTGTCATCAAGACCATTCCAAACAAAGGCATCATCAGCGGCTATATCAGTGACGCGGCCACCAACCAGCCATTGGCTGGTGTGCAGATCTTCATGCAGGGAAGTATTCATATTGCCCAAACGGATGCAAAGGGTCACTTCGAGATCATCAGTGATGGATATACGCGCAGCATCAACGACAACGATATCGCTTCTCTGGAACGCCATGTGATCATTGCTTCTAAAAAAGGATACGGCAGCATTGAAATGGACGACCTGTTGTTGCTGCCCGATAACCTGGTACTGAAACTCCGTATGCAACCGAATGGACCCGATGAGAAGATCAGCAACCTTCAGCATATCCTGGATGAAAAAGATATCATTCAGGAAAACATTCCGGAGCCTGCCATTTTCAATGCACCTGTGCTCAACAACATCACACAACGTACATCCGGAAGCTGTTCGCCGCCGCCCGTGATCCGCCTTTATCATGGCGCCAACAGTACTGCTTGTACTTCCTGCTCGGGTTGTACCGTGATCGAACAAATGTCGCTCGAAACCTATACCGGCCTCGGCCTTGATGATGAATGGATCGCATCCTGGAATGATGCGTCACTTCTGGCAGGTGCGGTGGCCTATCGCACTTATGGCGCTTACCATATCATTCATCCATATAACAATTCCACCAATTACGATATCGTCGCGTATCCCTGCCGCCAGAACTGGAACGGTTCCACTTCTTATGCGGCCACGATCAACGCCACCGCCGCAACGCTCAATGAGATCCTGATCGATAACGCGGGCAATATCGCATTCTCAGAATACGCGGCCGAGACCAATAATTTCTGTACTTGCGGCGACGGCTACTCCGGCCACACCGGCCTCTGGCCCTGCATTTCGGATAATGTGTGTGTCACCAAAGTCGCAGCCGGTCATGGACGCGGGATGTGTCAGTGGGGTTCGCATCGCTGGGCGCAGGCGGGCAAGACCTATACCTGGATCCTCGATCACTATTATAATCCAGGTGGCGTGTTCCGTTGTCAGGCCAGCACTTGTCCTACTGCTGCCAATGATCTTTGCGGCAACGCGATCACCATCTTCCCTTCCACCTCACCCGCTTTCGTGAATGGAACCACTTGTGGTGCCAAGCCCATTTCTTCTCCTTTCCCGAATACATGTGTCGTGCCCGGTTGTGCTGCATCCGATGTTTGGTATAAATTCACAGCGCAGGCGAACACGACATTGAAAGTGCAGAGCGGAACTAATTTCGATGCCATCGTACAGACCTTTTCTTCTGTTAACTGCGGTGTATCTTATTCCGATTTTCAATGTACCAATGCAACTGGTGAAGGCGGAACAGAGACCATTACCGGATTTACCGCAGCAACCACGTACTATGTACGCATCTACAATAACATCAACCTGACGGGCTCCGATTTCCAGATCAGTGTGCAGGAAGCGGCACCGACTTGTACGGATAATTTTGAAACGAATGATGATTGCAATACCGCGACGATCGCATTCGCGAGTCCCTTGAAAACGAATCCCGCCAATGCGCCGTTCCAGGCCAATATCGGTTACAATGGGGATCAGGACTGGTATCGCATCGATGCCGCATCCTGCGGAACACTGACGATCGACCTCAGCAATCTGCCTGCGAACTATGACCTGCAATTGTATGCAGCAGGGGCCGGTTGTTCCGGAGCATTGCTGCAGAGCTCAGTCAATACAGGTACGACAGCAGAGCAGATCATTTACAATATTTCATCCGCTACTCCGGTGACGGTTTACGCCAAAGTATTTCCTGCTGTCGCAGGCACGATCAATACAGCCAGCTGCTATTTACTGAACATACGCTGGTCACCCTCAGCTGTGAAACCTTCTATCGTTATCGCGCAGACTTCCTGCAATGGCAGTGATGTCAATTTCAGTTCAGCTATCACGAATGGAGGCTCCGCACCCGCTTATCGCTGGGATTTTGTGGGTACCGGAACGGTATCAGGTGGATCGACAAGTCCAACTTTCACACTCACCGGAACCAGCAACGGGACAACCGTGACCTGTGAACTGACCTCAAATGCAGGTTGTGCGGTTCCTGTAAAAGACACCTCCCGGACGCTAACGGTCAGCTGTATCACCACGCCTGTTTCAGTTGTTGATGGTGTTGAATATTTCCGCGTACTGCCCAATCCCAGCCATGGTATCTTCCGTGTGGAACTGAAACTGCTGCAATCAGCCAATGTACAATTCAGATTACTGAATGTACAGGGTCAGGCTGTATACAATTCTCCGGCTTCAAGAATGCAGGGCATACAGACGAAGGAGATCAATACAGGTAAGCTGAGCAGTGGTTATTATTTACTGGAGACGACGGTAGGCGGGAAGAAAATGCAGCGGGGGATCGTAATATTATAGTTCAGAAACGCATCAGCATCCGGTAATTCGGATTATAATGTGTTTCCGAAATTTTAAAATCATATTCACCCGCGATCTCAAAACCGGCGCGCTGATAAAAGCGGAAGGCACGTTCATTGCCTTTCCAGACAAAGAGCCATATCCCGCTCTGACCCTGCTTTTTAGCCAGGCCGATATTGAATTCTATGAGTTGCTTTCCGAGTTTCAGTCCCAGCACTTCTTTCAGCAGGTAGATCCTTTCCAGTTTGGTGACCGGTGAAACCGGACAACCTTCAAACGGATGATCGAAGATGAGTTTGGAGAATCCGACCGGCTTGTCTTCATGGTAAATGAAATGAAAGAGATTCGTGGGATCGCTCAGCTCTTTCCTTAATTCGGTTTCATTGTAATGATCAGCGATATAATTCCGGACAGATGCTTCCGGACCGCTATGGCCATGGGATTCCCAGAAGGTGGTTTGCGCCAGTTTGGTGAGCAGGGCCGCGTCGTTATGTGTGGCTCTGATGATCTTTACCATTACTTCACTTTAAAAAGTCTCTCCGCATTCTCCGTCGTTACTTCCGAAATGATCTCCCGGCTGCATTCTTTGATATCCGATAGCTTATCCACCACATATTTCAGATAAGCCGGTTCATTGCGTTTACCACGGAAGGGAACTGGCGCGAGATAAGGTGCATCTGTTTCTAAAACTAAATGTTCCAGTGCGATGTCAGTGATCGCTTTATCCAGACCGGAATTTTTGAAAGTCACAACACCTCCGATCCCGAGTAAGAAACCAAGATCCGTTATTTGTTTCGCCTGTTCCGCGTTGCCGGAGAAACAATGGAAGATGCCGCGCAGTTTTCCATTTTGTGCGGCTTTTACTTCTGCAATACACTCATCGGTTGAATTGCGGGAATGGATCACAATGGGCAGATCGAATTCCAATGCCCAGGCGATCTGTTGCCGGAATGCTTCGTATTGCTGATCTGTAAAAGTCTTGTCCCAGTAAAAATCAAGCCCGATCTCCCCCACCGCCACAAAGGGCCGCTGGTCCAGGTATTTTTTGACAATGGCCAGCTCTTCCCGGTAGTTTTCCTTCACCGAACAGGGGTGCAGGCCCATCATGCTGAAGCAGATGTTGGGGTGAGCGGCTTCCAGATCCAGCATCTGCTGGTGGGTAGCGGAATCGATCGCGGGGAGCATCATTTTCACAACACCCTCTTTTTCAGCCCTTTCCAGCATGGCGGTCCGGTCTTCTTCAAATTCAGGCAGGTAAATATGGGTATGGGTGTCAACCAGTTTCATTAATCCTTAAGTTTGAGGCAAATCTGGTTAAAAATTTGTTAGGAAGCATTAAACCGGGGTCAATAAAATCCATCTTATTGTCAATAAACCGTTTACCAGCTCAAATCAACACATATGAAACGCATTTCCAACCTTATACCCCTGCTGACCGCGATCGCGTTCTTCAGCCTGCTGCTGATCGCATCCTGTTCCAAAGAAAGGAGTTCGGGTGCTACGCCCGCGCAGGAGCAGGAAGCTTCACAGGTTTCCAGTGAATCGGATGCCGAAGCCGATCTCGTTTTCAATGGCGTGTTCGATAATGCCATGGGCGTGAACAATGACCTGGGGATCGCTGGTACAGGCGTTTTCACGGGAAAGACAGATACGCTGGTACCGGTTCCCCGTTGCTTCACTGTTACCATCACACGTGCCAGTGCCAATGTGCTTTTCCCCGCGCATGTGGTGATCGATTTCGGAACAGCTGGTTGCCCGGGACCTGACGGACACTTACGCCGCGGCAAGATCATCATCGATTATACGAACCGTCTCATCATACCCGGAGCATCCGCAACCGTAACGCTGGATGGCTTCTATGTTGACAGTGTAAAAGTGCAGGGAACGCTGACTGTGACCAATGCAAGTGCCAACTCCACCCGCATCTTCAAAGTGGATGTTACAGGGGCCAAACTGACCCGCCCGAATGGCAATTATACCGAGTGGACCAGTCATAAAACCATCACCCAAATTGAGGGTTTCAACACCCCCGATTTCCCCCGGGATGATGTATTCAGAATTGAAGGAAATTCCAATGGACATGCCCGTCGCGGGAACCTTATAGTAGGCTGGGAATCAGGTATTACCGAGCCACTGATCAAACGCTTTACCTGCCAGTGGGTAGTGAAGGGGATCATCAAGACAGTGAGGGTCAATAGCAGCGCTACAAGTCCCTGGGTTGCGACACTGAATTTCGGTACAGGAGGTTGTGATGACCAGGCCATTGTGACCATCAACGGAGTGGCCCATCAAATTACTTTGCCGTAATTAAAAAATTATTATACCTTTAAACCAGTTTTCATAGGGTACGGATTAAAAACGGGCCAGGGTTTCTACCCAGGCCCTAACTTTCTTAAGCCGGGACTGCTCATATATTCATATTCTGTCACTTATAATTTAAAGAGCAGGAAGTCTTTTAAACACGAACCCTCGTTCAGCAAAATTTTCCATCACTTTTGGCAGTGCGAATTCCAATCTCGGGAACGCCTTTTCACTATCGTGAAATACTATAATATCACCTGCACCGGCATGCGTAGTTACATTTAACATGCAGTCTTCTTTCGTAAGTAAAATATCGAAGTCGCCGCTCAATACAGACCACATCACGACGCGCGTATTCTCCTTATGTAAAGCTTTCCTTATATATTTTGCCTGAAATCTCCGGATCCTGCCATATGGAGGACGAAATAAGGGTGAATCGATGTACTTCGCCGCCTCTTTTGCATCATTCAGATATACTTCATTCTCCGTTTTCCAACCATTGAGATGATGCTGGGTATGATTACCGACCTGATGTCCTTCCTCCAGGATCCTCCGGTAGATGTCGGGATACGCGAGTACATTCTTGCCGATGCAGAAGAAAGTCGCTTTCGCATTGTACTGTTTCAGTAGATCGAGAACGAAGGGCGTTGCAACGGGGTGCGGACCGTCATCGAAAGTGAGATACATCTCTTTCTCTTTTGTATCGATCTTCCAGAGATAAGATGACCAGAAACGGCGAACAAGCCAGGGAGTTTTTACGAGATATCGCATCAATGCACAATTTACGACATCCGCCACGAACAGGGAGTGATCCTTATCTTTGTGACTATTGAATAGCCTTTTGTCACATAGACACATAGGACACATGGAAATACACACATAGGAATTGTTTCTGGCTAAAAGTATGAGTTGCAAGTAACTGATCTGCGGGAAATAATTCTATGTGTTCAGGTCTATGTTTTCTATGTGTCTATGTGACAAATCAAGCTCCTAAAAATTGAATCCCTGATCAGCATATGAGTAACAAAGTTAGAGTCCGCTTCGCCCCCAGCCCCACCGGTGGCCTGCACCTTGGCGGGGTAAGGACCGTTCTGTATAATTATCTGTTCGCGAAACACCATGGCGGTGATTTCATATTGCGTATTGAAGACACCGATCAGAACCGTTATGTGGAAGGTGCGGAGCAATACATCCTTGATTGTTTGAAATGGGCCGGACTGGAACCGGATGAAAGTCCTGTCCATGGCGGCGCCTTCGGCCCCTACCGCCAGAGCGAACGCAAAGCCATGTACCGTCAGTATGCGGAACAACTGGTGAATGATGGTTACGCTTACTATGCATTCGATACGCCGGAAGACCTGGAAAAGATGCGGGAGACACATAAGTCGGCCGACAATCCTTCACCCCAATACGATCACCATGTGCGGATGAAGATGCGGAATTCACTCAACCTGACGGCCGATGAAACGAAAGCCTTACTGGATGCCGGTACCCGTCACGTGATCCGTATCAAAATGCCACAGGGTGAAACGATCGGCTTCACGGACATGATCCGCGGATATATCGAATTCGAAACATCTCTTGTGGATGATAAAGTATTACTGAAAGCGGATGGCATGCCCACGTATCACCTCGCAGTGGTGGTGGACGACTACAGCATGAAGATCACACACGCCTTCCGTGGCGAAGAATGGTTACCGAGTGCACCGGTGCATCTGCTGCTCTGGAAATATTTAGGCTGGCATGACCAAATGCCGCAATGGGCGCACCTGCCGCTGATCCTGGGACCGAATGGCAAACTCAGTAAGCGTGATGGCGCGAAATACGGATTCCCGGTATTCGCGATGAACTGGAAGGATCCCAAAACAGGCGAACTGACCGAAGGATTCCGTGAAAAAGGATTTTTACCCGAGGCTTTCATCAACCTGCTGGCGCTGCTGGGCTGGAATGACGGTACAGAAAAAGAAATTTTTACGAAAGCAGAACTCATCGAAAAATTCTCACTGGAACGCGTACATGCGGCCGGTGCGAAATTCGATTATGAGAAAGCGAAGTGGTTCAATCACGAATGGGTGAAACAGTCGGTAGTCGGTAGTCTGGAGTCGGTAGTCAGGGGCATTCTGGAAGAGAAAGGACTTAGTATTCCTGATGAAGCATTCCTCAGAAAAGTAATTGGTCTGGTGAAAGAGCGTTGCACATTGCTGCCTGATTTCGCGGAGCAGGCATCGTTCTTCTTCAAAAGTCCGGTGGAATATGACCTCGCGGCCGTAAAACCCAAATGGAGTGAGGCGAAGGACGCGTTCTTCAAAGTACTCATCGCGCAATATGAAACCGTGAACTGGTCCGCTGCGGATCTCGAAGCATCCTTCAAGGAACTCGCGACAGCCAAAGCGATCAAACCCGGAGAACTGCTGCTGCCACTGCGTATCATGCTGGTGGGTGGGAAATTTGGGCCGGGGGTTTTTGATATTATGGAAGTGATCGGGAAGGAAGAGAGTTTTAAACGTGTTGCTGATGCATTGGTGGCATTTGGAGGCTGATGAATGTTGAGGGTTGAGGGTTGCGGGTTGCCGGTTGCGGGTTGCCGGTTGCGGGTTACGGGTTGCGGGTTGAGGGTTGAGGGTTGCCTTCTAAGGATCTCTATTTAAAGAAAGTTAGTTAGAATATACTGCCAACTGCTTACTGCTAACTGTTACTTATCACCAGAAATCAAGTCAAGGACACATAGCTAAAAGCTTAAACACTTAGGGCACTTAGGCACATAGATACACATAGAAAAGGGCACATAGCTCTTGAAACGGGATTTTTTTCTATTACATCTTACCTATCACCTCTTACCTTTTACCTATTACCTATCCCCTATTACCTGACATTCTCCATTATCCATTTTCCATTATCAATTATTCATCATCCTTGCTTCCGTATCATCTCCATGATCACCCCAAACTCCATCTCCCCCAATCCCTCGATCAACTCCCTGTCCTTTCCATCCAGCTTGAACAATCCTGAGGTATTATCTGTCGCGTGCGCAGCCGAACGTATACCCGGTATCACCACCGATACTTCCGGATAACTGAGGATATAGCTGAGCGCGAGTTGTGTTTTCGTACAACCATATTTATTGCAAAGTGCCCAGACTGGTTCCAGGGCTTTAGCACAGGCTTCAACGATGGCGGGTGTCACGCGGTTCTTGCGGTGATCATTTTCGGAAAATGCAATGCTCTTGTCGAATTTACCGGTCAGTAATCCGAATTGCAAAGGCATGCGGGCGATGATGCCAAAACCCTTTTGAGCGCTGGCTTTCAGCAGGGGCAGTGCTTTTTGATTGAGGATATTCAGCACCAGCTGAAAACCGGATCCTGCATTGTTTTGTAACAAATATTCCGCCTCCGGCAAAGGCTCAAATGTATTGAGCGATAAACCCCAGTAACGGATCTTCCCTTCTTTCTGTAATTGATTCATGGCCGCGATGCAGAGTCCTGATTGCAAATGCTCCATACGCGCGGAATGCAACTGATAATAATCGATATGATCGCGCTTCAGTCGGCGCAAAGAAGCTTCACAGGCTTTTAAGATATAGTCGGGGTCATAATCGATCGTGAATTTTTCATCCCGCGATACATTCCCCACTTTGGTGGCAATGAGCACTTCTTTTTCCTTGCTGATCGTTTTACCCAGAATAGTTTCCGAGTGACCGAGCCCGTAAATATCAGCGGTATCGAAGAAGTTGATACCGAGATCGAGCGATTTCTTGATAGCCGCGACGGAATCATTATCGTCCACATCACCCCAACCGATCGCCGTTTGACCGATCATGGCCCCGCCGCCGATGGCCCAGGCGCCGAAACCGACTTCGCTGACCCGGAGGTCCGTATTCCCGAATTTCCTGTATTGCATGACCGAATTTACTGGCTCTGGCCGAAACCCTGTAATTTTGTAATATATAATTACGGTATGAACAGACCTCTCCGTGTACTGGTTGCGAAAGTTGGCCTGGATGGCCACGATCGCGGTGCCAAAGTGATCGCCACCGCATTAAGGGATGCGGGCATGGAAGTGATTTATACCGGCCTGCGCCAGACACCTGAAATGGTGGTGAATGCCGCGCTGCAGGAAGATGTGGATGCCATCGGCATCAGTATCCTGTCCGGCGCACACATGACGGTTTTCCCCAAGCTGATCAAACTGATGAAGGAAAAGGACATGCACGATGTACTCCTCACCGGCGGCGGTATCATCCCGGAAGAGGACATGAACGCGCTGCATGAACTGGGCGTCGGAAAATTATTTGCCCCCGGGACACCGACATCCGCGATCAGTGATTATATTAGCGAATGGGTAAAGGAACACCGTTCCTTCTGACCTGACGGCCCGCACCATTGCTTCCCAACATCAGAAGACAAATCATTTTTTGTAAAATTTTCCATTATGGAGGATCGGTCATTGCTTTCCGGTTACAGCCTGCAACCCCGTGTATGGGATGAGATGTTCGATGAATCGGGCATCCGTCCGGTATTCCGAAAATTCGTGGAAGCGATCCAGAACCTGGATGCCGGTGAAATGAACCATAAGGATGACCTGGCCAAGAAACTCTTCATGAGCCAGGGCATCACCTTCACGGTGTACAGCAGTGGTGAAGGCATTGAGAAGATCTTCCCTTTCGATATCGTTCCCCGCATCATCACGGCCGCTGAATGGCTCCACATTGAAGAAGGGATCAAACAAAGACTGAGAGCACTCAATATTTTTCTGAAGGATATCTATCATCAGCAGTTCATCCTGAAAGACGGGATCGTGCCGGCACGACTGGTCTATTCCTGTCCCAATTTCATCCGCCCGATGATGAACGTAACGGTGCCGTACGATATCTACACGCATATCTCAGGTATCGACCTGATCCGTGATCATGACGGCACCTACTATGTGCTGGAAGATAACCTGCGCACGCCTTCCGGCGTTTCTTACATGCTGGAGAACCGCAGTATCACCTACCGCATCTTCCCTGATCTGTTGCCGAAGAACAATGTACGTTCGGTGAAGGATTATCCGGACCTGCTGCTCAAGAACCTGATGGGGCTGGCGCAACAGCATAAATCGAATCCGACCGTTGTATTGCTCACACCGGGCATTTATAATTCCGCATACTTTGAACACAGCACCCTTGCCCGTATGATGGGCATTGAACTGGTGGAAGGAAATGACCTGGTGGTGGATGATCACCGTGTGTACATGAAAACGACAAGAGGGCTGAAACAGGTGGATGTGATCTACCGCCGCGTGGATGATGAATTCATCGATCCGCTGGTGTTCCGTGCCGACAGTATGCTGGGTGTACCCGGCATCTATGGCGCTTACCGAAAGGGCAATGTGGCCATCGTGAACGCGATGGGTAATGGCGTAGCGGATGATAAAGCCGTGTATTCCTATGTGCCCGATATGATCCGTTATTATCTGAATGAGGAACCGATCCTGAAGAATGTACCGACCTATCAGTTAGCGGATGCGGACAACCGCAAGATGGTATTTGAGAAAATGGACCAGATGGTGATCAAACGCACCAATGAATCCGGCGGCTACGGCATGCTCATCGGCAGCGCGGCCACGGAAAAACAGATGGAGGAATTCAAAGCCGCCATCCTGGATGATCCGCGCAGCTTCATCGCCCAGCCGATCATCAATCTTTCTTCCGCGCCCTGCTATATCAATGGTGTGCTGCAGCCCCGTCGTGTGGACCTGCGCCCCTACGCGTTGTACGGCCCTGACGGTATTGATATTGTTCCCGGCGGACTGACACGTGTGGCTTTGAAAGAAGGATCGCTGGTGGTGAATTCGTCGCAGGGGGGAGGGAGTAAGGATACATGGGTGCTTGAAGAGTGAAGAATGGAAAATTATTAATTAAAAATTAATAATTAATAATTAATACAAGCGTCATTAAAGAATTACGACCACTAAAGTCAAGAAATGCGTAGAACAGTAAATAATCATACCCTATGTGTGTATTATCTATGTGGCCTTTGTGCCTATGTGACAAATCAAATGTTTCTATTTAAAGGAATTAAGATTGTGTGGAAAGCAATTCTTAATTTTTAATTTATAATTTTTAATTCATCATCGTTCATGCTGAGCCGCGTCGCTGATTCCGTTTTCTGGATGGCCCGATACATGGAGCGTACAACGGGTATACTGCGTTTATTGCGGACCAATTTCATTTCTTCACAGGATGAGGTGAAGGATTTCAGCTGGAATCAGGTGCTGGCGAATTACAGCGGCCTGAACGCCGAAGAAGCCGCACTGTTATCAACCGATTCCCGGAAAGTATTGCAGCACCTGCTGCTAGAACGTGAGAACCCGGCTTCAGTGATCAATAACATCACCCGCGCCCGGGAGAATGCCCGCGCTGTTCAGGACCATATCACGAAAGAAGTCTGGCAATGTCTCAATGAATATTACCACCTGATCCGCAATCCGAATATTGAGATCCAGATAAAGTCGGGCGACCCCGTTTCCGCACTGGATCAGTTATTACAGCACGGTTTACTCTATCACGGAACCGTTGATGTGACCATGGCCCGGGGTGAGGGTTTCAATTACCTGAGTATCGGAAAATATTTAGAGCGGGCGATACTTTCGGCGGATATGCTGCAGATCAAACTGATCGAGCTTAAATATGATCTGAATGAGCCCGTGGAAGTACCCGCGATGCGTTATTTGTTGTATTCCCTGGCTGGATATGAATTATACCTGAAAAGCCACCGCGGTAATTTCCAGGTGGATGAAGTGATCCGGCAGATCCTGTACAATACGGCATTCCCGCATTCCGTGTTGTATTGCCTGCAGCAATTGTCGCGCTACTTTGAACGCCTCAAAACAGAAAGCCTGCCGGAAAGCTACGACCAGCTGGAGTTCCTGATCGGCAAGGCGATGAATAACCTGAAGTACAGTACCGTGCATGCGGAGGACAGTGAATCATTGAAACGATTATTGCATCAAACCCGTTCCGAACTGCTGGGCATTGCAGGCGCATTGAACCAGCATTATTTCGGACATTCCTAAACAAACCCTGACATGTCTTTTTACGCGATCAAACATATCACCCGTTATACTTACGCTGAACCGGTCATTGACAGTGCCAATCAGGTATTGCTGTTCCCGGTGAATGATGAATACCAGGAAGTGAAGAAGCATGAACTCCTGATCACCCAGACCCCTTCCATTGAAGTGTTCACGGATTATTTCGGGAATCAGGTGGGCATCTTCAGTCTCATCAAACCACACAAGGAATTACTGATCCGCTCCCTCATTGAAGTGGAGACGAAGGAAGTGCCGGTGCCCACTGATGAACTGCCTGTTGCTACACAATGGAGCATGCTGGAAGAGGCGCAGTTCCAGTTCCCGATGATGGATTTCCTGATCGGCGAAAAATTCGAAGCGCTGGATGCCGTCACCAAAGAAGCGATGGCTTTTAAAACAGCGGGGAGTACACCTTTTGCAGTCGCAAAAACATTAGCCGATCTCATCTATACCACATTCACCTACCGGAAGGGCATCACTTCCGTTGAGACCGGCATCGATGAGATCTGGAAGTTGAAAGCAGGCGTATGTCAGGACTTCGCGCATATCCTGCTCGTCATGCTGCGTATCGCCGGCATACCGGCGCGTTACGTAAGCGGATATATCTGTCCCAAGAATCATGAACTCCGCGGTGAAGGCGCTACGCACGCATGGGTGGAAGCGTATTTGCCGGAATACGGATGGATCGGACTGGACCCGACCAATAATTGTCTGGTCAGTGACCGCCATGTCCGTTTGGCTATTGGCCGAGATTTCTCCGATTGCACGCCCGTAAAAGGAACCTACAAAGGATCATCCGAACATAGCCTGGAAGTGTCCGTGGTCATCAATAACGGAACAGAGATCGCTGATGAGGCTGCGGAACAACCGGTGTTCACGTATCAGGTGAACAATCCTGCACGGGTTGATAATTCCTACCGGAAGTTCATGGAGATGCAGCAGCAGCAATAGTCCTGCCCCATCTTTCACCTGCCGTTATTAATTGCTATTTTTGGCAAAACGTTTCCCATGTATCAAACCCTGCTCCTCCATGCCGAAAATGGCATCCTGACCATTACCATTAACCGCCCCGACAAACTGAATGCGCTCAACAAAACCGTGTTCGATGAATTAAACAAGGCGCTGGATGAACTGGCAGGGAATGCGGAACTGAAATCCGCCATTATCACCGGTGCAGGACCCAAGGCATTTGTAGCCGGAGCGGATATTTCTGAATTCAATGAATTGAGCAAAGAACAATCCATGCAATTGGCCAAACGCGGCCAGGATACTTTCTTCCGCATCGAAAATTCTCCCAAACCTATTGTCGCCGCTGTGAATGGATTCGCCCTCGGTGGGGGCTGTGAACTCGCCATGGCCTGCCATTTCCGCATCGCATCCGAGAACGCTAAATTCGGACAACCTGAAGTCAATCTGGGTCTCATTCCCGGTTATGGAGGTACACAACGTCTTGTTCAATTAGTAGGAAAAGGTAAGGCGATGGAAATGCTGATGAGTGCTGTGCTGATCGATGCATCAGAAGCGAAATCACTCGGTCTGGTGAATCATGTCACTCTGCCTGAGATCCTGCTGGAACATACCAAACAAATTCTTACTGTCATCAATACCAAAGCACCACTGGCCGTAGCGGGTTGTATCAAAGCCGCCAATGCGGTATTTGATGAAACGCAGAATGGTTATGACGCTGAGGTCAGGGAATTCGGCAACTGCTTTGATACCGAAGATAAACAAGAAGGCATCGCTGCATTCCTTGAAAAACGCAAAGCCGCGTTCAAAGGACGCTGATCATTTCTCCACCAACTCATCCGGCAGCAGATATGCTGCCACACCCGTGATATTGTCGTTCCCACCCCGGTCTTCCGTATGCACCCGGAAAGAAGTGATCGTTTGCGCGGGGAAGGTCATGATGCGCTTATGCCCGATGGTGGTACCATTCAGCTCCCCTACTTTATTCTTCCCGTTGAACAGTTCGATCCTGAATTTGCGGATGGACTGTCCGAGGTGAATGGCTTCACGCAGGATGATACAATTCATCTTCGTGGGAGATGGTAATTCCATCACGAAATTCTGCAGATTGACACTGTAGGCAGTCGATGCGGGATCCAGTACCCGTAACTGTAATTGATTTGAGGAAATATCACGATCCGTGAATTCATAATAGGATCGTGCCTGTTTCAGCAGGTTAGCGGCAAAACCTTCATCACGCAGTGTTTTAAATCCGGCGAGTGCGATGCTGTCTTCGGCACTGATCAATCCCTTTCTGTTCGGCGGCACATTCAATAACAGATTCGCACCGCGGCCTACACTCTTCAGATAGAGATCAAACAAGTTTTGCGGGGAACGCACTTTGCTGTCTTCCGACGCATGCCAGAACCAGCCCGGGCGGATACTCACATCACATTCAGCAGGGATCCAGTTATGGCCATTCACATTGCCCTGATTGAGGGTATCCTGTGATGGGCCACCGGCGCCTCTTGCAAAGCCTGCAGTATCCAGATAATTCCAGTTGGTCTTTCCCGCGAAGCCGGATTCGTTACCGACCCAGCGGATATCCGGACCGATATCACTGAACACAACGGTTTTGGGAGAAAGCTGCCGAACCGTGGATTCGAAGCGATGCCAGTCGTACACTTGTTTCTTTCCATTGGGTCCTTCGCCGTTCGCGCCATCCCACCATAATTCCCAGATGGGACCATAATTCTGGAAGATCTCCTTCATCATGTTCACGAATACATCATTGTATCCAGGCGTTCCGTATTGGGGATGGTTGCGGTCCCAGGGAGAAATGTAGACCCCGAACTTCAAACCATATTCTTTGCAAGCCTGCGATAATTCTTTCAGCACATCTCCTTTTCCATCCTTCCATTTGCTTTCCCGGACGGTATGCGTGGAATATTTGGAAGGCCATAAACAAAAGCCGTCATGGTGTTTGGCCGTGATGATGATGCCTTTGGCCCCCGCGGCTTTGGCGACGCGGCACCACTGACGGCAATCCAGATCCGTAGGATTGAAAAGATCTTCGGCCTCCGTGCCATGGCCCCATTCCAGATCGGTGAAGGTATTGGGGCCGAAATGCATGAAGAGATAGAATTCATTTTCATGCCAGGCGAGTTGCTGTTTGGTGGGCAATACTTTGCTCGCAGGCTGCGCCGTTACCAGTACAAAACTGAAAAGGAAAACGGGAAGTATTAGTTTAATTTTATTCATTGCTAATTGTAAATGAAATGAGTTGTCCTGGTTTGGTTTCCACATGAGTAAGTCCATCCCAGTCCGAAATTGCATTATTTGTCGCCCCTTTTATTGAATATTTTATGAAAGGCAATTTAATGTCTAAAGTTCCGCCTGCTAGTGATTTGACAGTGATTTGAGTTATGACTCCATTTGCTTTTTTTCCTGATACCAGGAAAGCTCCCTCTGTACGTAAGGTAGAGAAAGATATATTTTTCCATGAATCAGGTACTGCTGGAAACACTTCAATATACCCTTTATCACTTCTGATCAGCATTTCATTTATGCCCTGCGCAAAAGCGAAATTACCTTCTAATGTAAACGGGCGATATGTAAAGGACGAGTACTGCCCGCCTTTCTGATCACCGTTCAAGTGGAAACTATTGATAGAACAGAAATTCGTTGCAAAATGCCTCAGCATAGCGGCAGCACTATCTCCTTCATTCGCCCGGGAATATAAACACGCCATCCAACTGAAGGAATACCCGCACCACTCGCGGGTTCCCATTCGCTCAATATGGCGTAATGAGTTGCGGATGACCTTTGCGTCCTTTTCATTATCAATATCCAGAAGTCCAAGAGGATAGATAGCCATATAGGGAGACATATGGCGGTGTGAAATATCGAGGTTTTGCCCAGTGGAAATGGTTAAGCCGGTTTCGTTTGTATCAAGATCGGGAAAATTGGGCCTATCAACCTGATGACCCATACTTATATAATATTTTAAACCAGAGGAAGCATAACTTTCACTGTAATAATTCGGATAAAAATACTGTAATAAAGCAAGATCATAATTCGTGAACTGATCATACCAGGCATGAATGCTGTTGTCATGGAATTCAGGGCTGGAACTAAGTGGTAAATGAATAGGCCAGCCGTCTGCAATATTATAATCCGCAGGTAATGATCTTATCCAATTCGTATCAGATGAGCAAATATTATCAAAATAAGTGCGCACATCTTCAAAATAAGGTTGAAGCCGGTCATCCAGAAATTTCTTATCCATACTGTAAATCCACTGCCAGTAAAAATGCTGGGCTAGCCAAGCCACTGTTGTCGGACTCATGGAATACTGGATCCAGCCACCCATGGCTTTGCCGCTGATCGTGGTTACGCCGGGCACATTCAATCCATCCACTCCGAAATACTGTTTGGTCCATTTTTTATTCTCATTCCTCACTTTCCATAACCAGTTCGTGTAACTGGCGGTCAAGTCCAGGTGATTGGAAACATAGCCCGGCCAGTAACTCAGCTGGGTATTGAGGTCGTGATGGAGATCCCCTTTCCACGGCGGGAGATTGCCATTGTCGGCTGTCCAGATGGCTTGCAAGGAAATAGGTGGTGTATTGCTTCGAGCTACACACCCGAATTTATAGAGCTCGAGATAATATTGTTTTTCGAGGATCGTATCCGGCAGACTGACCGATGAACGGCTCCAGAAATCATTCCACCAGCTTATATGTGCCGTCCATCCGGTGGAAGCATCATTGAGTAATGGTGGCAGGTTCGCGTGCTTATTATTTGTTATGGTCCATTGCCCGAGCAGTTTATTACCAGGAAAACGTTTCCATTGCACATAGACCTCATAATAATTGCCATTCCATGTTGGTTGGTGATACAGGATGCTATTCGCGGTGCGTGTGACCGATCCCTTTTGATATCCTAATTTTTGCAGACCCTGGCCTTCAACACTGTTGCCTGATGCACCTGCATCAGATGAAACGTAAGCCGGTATCATCAATTCAGGTAACGCCGGGTCAGTTTTCAGGTTCAAAAATCCGAAATACCCTGTTTCTCTGGTCGCGTGAATATAATTATCGAAGATCACTCCATTACTGAAACGGATCGTGGAAAGGCCATTGCTGATATCAAGCGTATTGGAAATAACCGTACCGATCTTCGCGAGATCGAATTCCAGCGCAGCACCCGGGATCTTGGTCGGCGCCGGGTATTTTTCATACGGCTCATCACCGATCTTCTGCACAGAATCATACTGGTTCAATTTCACTTTCTCCACCACCCAACTGAATTTCAGTTTGTCGATCTCGGGCATTGGACGGTCATCCCAAAGATCCACACGGTCGAGCGACATGCGCAGATGATCCCCTTTCTGCCAGATCAGCGCACCGAGCCAGCCATTGCCGAGGGGCATTCCCTCATCCCAGCGTTTGGCCAGTGTGTCGAAATGCAGGTTATGCGCAGCCTTCGGGCTGTGCGTAGCCTGTGGCTGCGCACGCAAAGCAACAAAAGCCAGCAATGCCGTTGCAAGTAGAAGAGGTCGCTTCATGTATAGAGTCAACAATTAATAATCCACTTTATAATCCTTCTTCACAGGCTGTCCGCTCCAGGCTTTCTTAGCGGTCCAGTCCGCCGGCGGTGCTGCCCAAAAAGGATCTGTTGCCGGTAAACCCAGCGTAAGGAATCCGAGTGAGCAGATGTACAGACTGCCGGTGGAAGTGTACTGATCGGCCACCATCGGCTGATGTCCGGCCATACCCAGTAATAACCAGCCTTTCTCATCAAAAGTACCGGCGATCTCAAACTGGTTGTGCATGATCTTCGTTAAGGCGCAACGCACTTGCGCGGGTAAGACATATTCCGGCAGTTTATGCATCAGTGAAACCTGTGCCAGTGCCTGAAAAGCACCGACACGATAGGTGATGGACCGGCCGACCGGAGGATAGGTCCCTTCCGGGGAGATCATGCGTTCCAGCAATTCGCTGTAACGTACCATGCGTTTCAGGGCCTGATCATAATCTTCCTGCTTCGCGAGTTTCTTCTCCACCATGATCTGTAACATATCGACAAGCATGGAATGGATCACATATGAGTTGTAATAATCCATCGCGAAATGTTCGCCGTCATCATAGAAACCATCGCCGATATACCATTCCTTGATCTTATGGAACGCGTAATCGATACGGGCGGGATCATAATCCTCCCCGATCTTGAGTAAGAATGTTTCCGTCATGCCCGCGAACAACAACCAGTTATTGTACCAGGCTTTGCGGGTACGCAATGCTTTGAATTCTTCGATATATCTTTTTTTCGTCAGGCTGTCGAGCGGATCCCACAATACTTTTGGTGCACGGAGAAATGCTTGCGCCACGTAAGCTGCGTCCACCAATGGTTGCAGCTCAGTGCGGAAATTCAGGTAATCAGGACTGGAAGGGTCCACCGCGTTCTTTAACCCTTTCAGTAATTCTGAAGTGAGCTGTTTCCGCATTTGTCCTTCTTTGGTATCATCTTCCGGTAATGCGAGCCAGGGTGCGAGTCCGGCCATGGTGCGGCCCACGGCTTCCAGATGCGTGACTTTTTTCAGGTTGAGGAAATAATCCGGACCAGCCTCCTGCGGCATATTCTGATGTAAAGTCCCTTCCGCCAGATTGTGGACCACGGGGTAAGTGATCTTATACAACAGATCACACCAGTACTGACGGTCCTGCAGACCCGGTGCCAGCACCGGCGCTGCAACAATCGGTTTTGCTTTTCCTTTCTGCGCATGCAGGGAAGGCAGACTGAAACAGAAGATCGCTGCAAGCAGGAGCCGGGGTCGGTTCATAATCTTTATTTTTTGAGATACCATTTTTTATACCGGAGTAAAGCCTCCACGAAATAATAGTCCGCATAGGTCAGTGGTACATCGATCTCGGACTTATGAGGGATCGATCCTACACTATGAAGCAGAAGAAAACCGCCGTTCTTTCCGGGTGTCGCAAGATAGGCGGGCGATGAAAGGTAGACGATGATCGTCTTCGCCACATCCAGGTATTCTTTCTTTTCTTTCCCTGTTGTGTATTGACCCAACTCCAGCAATGCCGAAGCCATGATCGCGCCGGCGGATACATCCCGCTTCACATCCGGTCCGCCGGGTACACTGTAATCCCAGTACGGGATCTTATCGGCCGGGAGATTCGGATGATGGATCAGGTAATCAGCGATATGCCTGGCCTGCATTAAATAACTTTTCTTCCGGGTGAACCGGTACATCATGGTGTATCCGTACAGTCCCCATGATTGTCCGCGTGCCCAAGATGATGAATCAGCTGCACCCTGTGCAGTTTTTTTTGCGCGGGGCAAACCGGTTTGCAGATCATAGTCGATCACATGCCATGTACTGTAATCAGGGCGGAAATGATTGATGATCGTCGTGTTGGCATGGGTTTCAGCGATATCGGCTAACTGGTTTTCGCCGCCATTAGCGGCGGACCATTCCAGTAATTCGAGGTTCATCATGTTGTCGATGATCACAGGGCAGCGGAATGCGGCACTGGAATCCCACGACTGTATCGCTTTGATCGAAGGACGGTAGCGTTTGGTAAGCGTTTGCGCTGCGGTCAGGATAACTTCTTTATAAGCCGGATCTTTCGTAATGCGGTATGCATTTCCAAATGAACAGAACATCATGAAGCCGAGATCATGATTCCCGGTGTAATATTTTTCTTTTTCCAGGATGGAAAGTTTTTGTTCCGCTGCTTTCCGGAGCGAAGCATCTCCAGAAAATTCATAGAGATACCAGAGTGTGCCCGGATAGAAGCCGCTGGTCCACCATTCCAGGTTACTGGTCACCAAACGATCCGCGGCTGCATTGTACGTGCGCGGCATGGAGTCAGCCGGCACGGTATTCATCAGCACATGGTATTGCTGTACCGCGAATTTCAGATCATTATCTATTACTTTCCGAAGATCGGTTTGTGCATCGGGTTGTGCCTGCAACAACTGACTGAAGCAAAGGCAAACCACCAGTAATTTTTGGTTCATATGGTTACAATTAAGGACAGGCCTTATTTCCAGATCACATCCACTGCCGGTGCCACCGGATGATCCGTCTTGAATACTTTTCCGATCAGTTTCGCGATGGTCTGCGCGAATTGCTGCTGATACAACTGTGCACCGCCCTTCACCACGCCTTTCGCGGGTACACCGGGGCCGATGACGCCGAACCAGATCTGATAGGAATCAGCAATGGTATTATTATGACTCGTCCATTCTTCTTTTTTGATATCGCCCCTGCCATGATCGGTCGTGATCAGGATCGCTGTCTTGTTGCGGTATTGGGGATCGGACTGCACATACTGCCAGATCTCTCTGATCCATTCATCTACCTGATGTGCGGCATTGAGATAATCGAAGTAACGGCCAGCATGCGCCCACTCATCCGTTTCGCCGTAAGAAATATAAAGTACACGCGGCTTCTTGTTCTTCAGATAATCCATCGCGCTGTAATGTGTGAATACATCAAGGCATTCGCCCATACCAAAAGGTTTGTAAGACTGGTCCTTCATTTTGTTGATCAGTTGTTCCGCGGCGGTCGGTTTCTCACCACCGGCATGATCGAATGAAGAGATAACCGGGAAACCGGAACGCTTTTCATTCAGGATGCGGTCGAACGCGTCCCAGGCGCCATAAGCAGCTACTTTTCCTTTGATACCCGGCTGCCGGTTGAGGAATGCCAGCACATTCTCATTGGGATTGGGCGGAAAGTCATTACTGTTGACGGCCGTATCCGGATAACCGGTCATGATCTCATTGTATCCGGGATAAGAGAACCAGTAAGGATTGGCATTGTCCACTTTGGAATCCAGCCAGCGGTTACCATACAACTGGCCTTTTGAACCAACGAATTTCGTCAGGAACGGAAGTAATTTCTCCCTTCTTTCCAGCGCATCATTGCTCCAGTATTGCTTGAAGATGGCGGCACTGTCGCCCTGATTGAATTGTCCGTTATTCGCAATAACAGAATCCATGCCGCCAAACACTTCCTGCCAGCGGAATCCATCGGTTGTGATCACGATGATATTTTCCGCTTTGGTTTGCGCGCATGCGATCGTGGCCGTGAACAGACCTGTGATCAGGAATATCCTTTTCATATTTTTCATTCAGTTAACGAAAAAGAACAACGGAAGGGATCACCTCTTTTTTACCACCATCCGGTTGCCAGGACGCGCTCAGTTCATTGCCACCGCCACTGTCATAATACCGAACCGCGATCTTATGGTATCCTTTTTTCAAAGCCACACGTCCTGACTTCTCAGTAGCCCCATGGTCTCCGTCATTATCCACTACCAGCTCATCATCGATCAGTAACTGACTGCCGTCATCCGATGTGGTGAAGAAAGTATAAAAACCATCAGCAGGGGCTTTGATGAATCCGTTGAACAATAATCCGAATTTTTCTTTTCTCCCTTTTTCCGACAATGAGATCTCTAAAGCATTTCCTGCTTTCACCGGAACACCTTCAAAAGCGTTCTTCATGCTGATTGGCGCCGAAGGTTCAAAATAACTGAAACGCAGTCCCTGTTTCTGACCAAGTATATTCGAGGACTTGTGCCAGGCGAAAACCTTCGCTTCTTTTTCCGCAACTGCGCCGGGTATTGCACCGGTAAGAAATGAACAGGCTTTAATAGTTGTGGTCGCGCTTACAGTAAATGGTTTCATGTACATCGGTGAAGATGTTGTGGGAACGGAACCATCTGTCGTGTAATGGATCATTTCACTTCCTGCAGCGGATAGTGTTATTTCCGGCTGCATCGAGCCTGGCTTGTAAGCCAGGTGGATAGAGGGTTTCGGCGCGAACTTCCCGAAACCGGCGATCTTCAGTACAAAGGCATACGGCGTTTTGATCTTATTCGGATTGTATGCAGGCAGGGTCACTTCCACATCTTTCCCGGTTTGCTTCCAGCTTGCGGTTTGTCCGGAGGCGAGCAGTTTTATGGCTGTCCCTGCGGGCAGTTCGATATCATGCAGCGTGATGCTGCCATTATCCGGATAACGGGGTAAGATGGCATACAGGTCGTTCTTATCACTATTATAAGTATAGAAAACTTCTTTGACCGCATAGCCGGGATCGGGGTCAACGGTCAGTTTCAATAACAGATCACCGCTGCCACTGGCAGGTTTGTAATCACGACGTCCTTCACTCCATTGCGAAACGGTCTTCCAGCGTGATGTGCCGTAGATCGCTTCGCCGTTCACATTCATCCAGTCGCCGATCTGCAACAAACGTTCCTGCATGATGGGCGGGATCTTGCCGTGTTCATCAGGGCCGATATCAAGAAGAAAATTACCCCCGCGGCTCACTTTATCAATGAGCTGTAATACGAGCGACTGTGCGGAATTATAATCCCAGGCATCTTCCTCACGGTTATAACCATACGAAAATCCCATTCCTCTGCTTTCCTCGAAGTAATGATCCTCAAAATCCAGGTCAGGCTGGTATTCCGGCGTATAAATATTGCCATGCGTGAAACGGACACCGGACCCCCAGCGATCATAGGTCACCACACGGTCCTTCACCGGACTTTCATTGTACAGCCAGGAAATGAACTGCTGGCTCTTCCATAATTTATCGGATGCATCCCAGTCGCCATCCGTCCAGAACACATCCGGCTTGTAAGTATTCACCAGTTCCTTCATCTGTGGCCAGGTATGGGTATCCGAGAATTTCTGCGGATCGGATTTCCATAACGGATTGAACCATTCATATAATGAATAGTACATACCCGGATGGACGGAGGTCTTGCGCACAGCCGTGAACAGATCGCCCAGCAGATCACGCTTCGGACCCGCATCTACCGCGTTCCAGGGAAAGCCCCAGTCGCGGTTCGATTCCTTATTCGGCCACAAACAGAAACCATCATGGTGTTTGGAAGTGAGTACGATATATTTTGCACCCGACTTCTCGAACAGCTGCGCCCATTCATCGGGATTGTACAGTTCCGCCTTGAAATCCTTCTCCAGATCATAATAGCTGCGATCACCGAACTTGGCTTTGTGAAATTTGATACGTGACGAGTCGCCATTGTTCAGTCCGTTCTGATACCATTCGGAATAATTGCCTTTGGTGCACCAGCCGGGCACCGCGTACACACCCCAGTGGATGAAGATGCCGAATTTGGCATCCTTGAACCATTGCGGAACAGGGCGTTTGTCAAGACTTTCCCATGTGGGTTGATAAGTTTGCGCGATGGCACCGCCCATAAGGAGCAGCCCCAGCGATAACAGCAAGGATCGTTTCATAATTTATATTGGTTTATTCAAGCGTCGTTACACCTTTTACCGGTGCGGCATCCGCCTGAAGCAGATCGACGATAATGATCTCATTATTCCCTTTGTTCAGCCATCCTGCCGGGCAGTACAGGTGTTGCTGCGGGCCTACCTGCCAATAGCGGCCCAGATTATGTCCGTTCACATACACCATTCCTTTCACATAACCGGACAGGTCGAAATATGTATCCGCTATCTTGTCAAGACTGAACGCGCCTTTAAAAATATAGCCACCGGGTACACGCTGCACCAGACTTCTCATCGGTCCGGAATGTTGCTGCACCCATTTGCCATCCATCGGTAATGAATAATTCTCCCAGTTCATCAGCGTCATGCCATTGAGTGTTACACGCTCCGTGATCCCTTTGCGGTCATACATGAATTGAGCGAAGTTGATATGCCCCATTCCTTCCACAAGGATCTCCAGCACGGGATCTTTCACGGAAGGATCAGCGGGCAGGTCAACGGTCCAGTTGCCTTTATCACGATACACCGTATCAATGAATTTATGGTTCAGGAAGACCAGCGCGTAATCATGCGGTTCGCGGA
Source organism: Bacteroidota bacterium (assembly GCA_029555415.1). Taxonomy (GTDB): domain Bacteria; phylum Bacteroidota; class Bacteroidia; order Chitinophagales; family Chitinophagaceae; genus JAKPSI01. The sequence goes on from JAKPSI010000082.1 coordinate 52,178, forward strand.
TGGTGAGCTTACCGCTTTTATGTCCGATAAGCCTGGTACGATAAAGCATCAGTCCCTGATTCTGATCCAGTGCTTCCATGGTCAGCGGCTGTGCGGATACAACCGGCGCTGGCAGATTATTCCAGATACTGTTATTCAATTTCATTTCAATGGCGGAAACTTCCATCACCGGAACCGGTGCAGGAATGGCAATAGGTTGTTTGCCTGTATATTTCGTGATCAGATCACGCAACATGAAATATTTGGGTGTAGGCCTGCCCTGTTCATCGATCGGAGAGTCATAATCATAACTCGTGATATCGGGCTGGTATTGAGTATTGGAGAACGCATTGGCTCCTGCGGTAAACCCGAAATTGGTACCACCGTGTATCACATATAAATTGAAAGATCTTTTGTTCTGCAACAAGTACTCCACTTCTTTCCGAAGGTCCGCTGTGTCCGGTTTCGCCCATTTTTCGAACCAGTGCGTCAGCCAGCCGGGATAGGTTTCACTGCTGAAAACAGGAGCGGTACTGTCCGCTTTATTCGCCTGAGCGAAATCGCCGTCGTTACCGCCACTGTCCAATCCGATGGCGGTTCCGGGAATATGTCCCGCATCCAGCATATAAGGTGTGGCACCATCCGCCGTATAGAATGGAACATTGATCCCATTCTGCAGCCATAGTTTCCGCAATGCTTCCAGGTATTGCTTGTCGTTGCCATAGCTGCCGTATTCATTTTCGATCTGAACCATCAGCACCGGCCCGCCATTCGTGCATTGCAGGGAAACGACCTGTTTGGATAATGCGGAGATATATTTACTGACCTCCTTCATATAAAACGGGTCATTACAACGGATCCGGGTATCAGGGTTCTTGAGTAACCAGGTGGGTAAGCCGCCAAAGTCCCATTCCGCGCAAACATAGGGTCCGGGGCGGAGGAGCACCCACATGCCTTCTTCCTGGCAGATCTTAATGAAGCCCGCCACATCGTGGCTTTCAGAATTGAAATCGAAATGACCCGGTGTGGTTTCCAGATAATTCCAGAAGATATAGGCGGCAATGGTATTGCAACCCATGGCTTTTGCCATTTGGATACGATGACGCCAGTATGCTTTGGGGATCCGGGCGGGATGCATTTCACCGCTGATGAGCTGAAAAGGTTTGCCATCAAGCAGGAACTGACCTTGTCCAAAAGAAAAAACATGCTTTTGCTGGGCAGGGGCCAGTGCGGAGAAAAGCATCAAAACGGAGAAAAGGAGCACACGTATTTTCATATGACCTGGGGCATCATTAAGCCTGCTTAAAATTAACGGTTTGTGGCATTGAAAAATCCGCCCCGGTAAAAAGGGCGCAACCGTTTGACGGTTTGCCTGTACCTTTGCCGCGAAAAATATTTCATCATGAACTACCGTATCGAAAAAGACACCATGGGCGAGGTAAAAGTGCCCGCTGACGCCTACTATGGCGCACAAACCCAGCGCAGTATCGACAATTTCAAGATCGCGCAGGACATCAATAAAATGCCCAAAGAGATCATCCGCGCGTTCGCATACCTGAAGAAGGCCGCGGCCATCACCAATATGGAAGCCGGTGTACTGCCCAAGGCGAAAGCCCAGCTGATCGGTAAGGTTTGCGATGAGATCCTGGACGGAAAACTGGATGCTTATTTCCCGCTCGTGGTATGGCAGACCGGCAGCGGTACCCAGAGCAACATGAACGCGAATGAAGTGATCGCTTATCGTGGTCACGTGCTGAAAGGCGGACAACTGACCGACAAGGACAAATACCTGCACCCGAACGACGACGTGAATAAATCACAATCTTCGAATGATACATTTCCGACCGCGATGCATATCGCCGCGTACAAGATGCTGATCGAAACCACGATCCCGGGTGTTAAAAAACTGCGGAATACGCTGGCACAGAAAAGCAAACAATTCATGAAAGTGGTGAAGATCGGACGGACACACTTCATGGATGCGACGCCACTCACTGTTGGACAGGAATTCAGCGGCTATGTAGCGCAGCTGGACCATGGACTGAAGGCGATCAACAATTCATTATCCCATCTTTCTGAACTGGCATTGGGCGGTACTGCCGTAGGTACGGGTATCAACACCCCTCCGGGATATGATAAGAATGTGGCGAAACATATCGCGAAGCTGACCAAACTGCCTTTCAAGACCGCCCCGAATAAATTCGAAGCATTGGCTGCGCATGATGCCATTGTGGAAGCGCATGGCGCGCTGAAGACGGTAGCGGTGAGCCTGATGAAGATCGCGAATGATATCCGTATGTTGTCTTCCGGTCCCCGCAGCGGTATCGGCGAGATCTTTATTCCGGATAATGAACCGGGTTCTTCCATCATGCCGGGTAAAGTGAACCCGACACAATGCGAAGCACTGACCATGATCGCCGCACAGGTAATGGGTAATGATGTGGCTATTGGTATCGGTGGCGCGTCCGGCCACTTTGAACTGAATGTGTTCAAACCGGTGATGATCTACAACTTCCTGCACAGCGCCCGTTTGATCGGAGAAGGCTGTGTTTCTTTCAATGATAAATGTGCGGTGGGACTGAAGCCCATTGAAGCCAATATCAAGAAACACGTGGACAATTCACTGATGCTGGTGACTGCGCTGAATACGAAGATCGGCTACTATAAAGCAGCAGAGATCGCGCAGAAAGCGCACAAGCAGGGAACGACACTGAAAGAGATGGCCGTGAAGCTTGGCTATGTTACCCCGGAAGAGTTCGACGCCTGGGTAAACCCGGCCAACATGGTGGGCAAGCTTTAAAATCGTAAAACCCCGAATGAACCGAGAGAAGAACCCCGTGGTTCTTCTCTTTTTTTGTGCCCGGACCATGCGTATGCGGGATATTGTATCTATTTTACCCGAAACAAAATCCAGCCCTTTCAAAAACAAATCCATAACCATGAAAGTATCAGCCCACCCCTCCCTTTATTTTTCCGCCTACCCGCTGAGGGTGATCAAAGAAAAAGCGACAACGGTCAACAAACAGGTGCAGTCTCCTTATCTGCGTTCGATCCTTTCCGGAAAGAACAAGACGGTGAGCAGGGTCCGCGTTTTCCCGATGGTCAATCCTTATGAGCAGAAGCTGGTGATGCCCGTGATCATTAAAAAAGCGAAGGAAGTGGATCCCTCCGGAAGAGAATGGTTCTCCAATTACGAATAACGCTGAGCATGTATATAAGACCCCGGCCATGAACGCCGGGGTTCTTTTTTTCAGGGGAAGAATATCAACGTCCACGTATACACTAAATACTACAGCATTTTCCCTTAAATGAGCTCCCGCCATTTAATATTTTCCCCCGGCTTGCTTTCCGGTTCAAATGCAGATCGGAAGCGAATTCCAGGTTATCCTGACCACCTCCCTGAAAACGTGGAATTACTTAGGGATAAAACATCCCGATCTGACCCCTATTAAGGTATTACACCTATTTGAGATGGCTGGGTATTAAACTAATTTTATCAAGGTTAGTCCTACCTGGGAAAACCAACGTATCCATACTTATGAAAACAATACTCCATATTGTGCTGCGTGCTGTGTGTCCCTTCATATGGATTGTATTCATGCTATGCACAAGTCTTCAAAGTTCCGCTCAATCATTTGATGTCGGAAAGAGTTACATCAACATTACTAAAGGGGTGAATGGCGGCACAATCGAAACCGGGGATGTGCTCGAGATTCGCGCATCGTTCGTGGTTCGTTCAGGTACATATGACAGCTGCCGTTTCCAGGATGTGGTTCCTGCCGGAACGAGTTATATACCCGGCACCATCGCCGTTCTCACCAATGAAGGAAAGGTCTACAAATCATTTACCGATGCATATGGGGACGACTGCGGCTGGATCACCGGTTTTACCGTTACGATCAATCTGGGATTCAGGACTTCTTCCAACCCTGCCACCGCTTTTAGAAGAGGAAGGGTAGGTGCTGGTGTCGGATATAAACCGATCTTCTCGAATTCCTGTATCATGATCTGTTCTTACCGGGTAACAGTAACCGCAGCTACATACGGGATCATTTCTACCGGTGGCGGAACATTCACTTCCAAGAACGGTACACTGAATCCTGTAGTTACAACAACACTTCCCGCGAACACCATCATGGTGTATCCCAATTACGGGATCTGCGCCAATACGGTCGGGACAAATGCCATCGGCACGGAAAGCAACGGAACATTCGGCTCCGGTAAAGCCCGTAACCGAGCTGCATCGCTGAATGTACCTGCTAGTTATACTTACACGTACTTTGATGTCAGTGCCCCGCAGGATTATCTGTATGGCATCCCTAACAATACTTCCACACGTTCCAATTATACAACGGTAAATACCTGGAATATACCTGATGCTACATCACCTACTCACCGGGTGCACCAGGTTTGGGATATCATCGGTGACCATACCGGTGCCAGCAATCCTTTCCTGGGAAATCCTCCTGCAGATACCGTAGCAAGCTCTACCGGAGGTTATATGCTGGTGATCAATGCAGCATACCGGATCGACTCCGCCTTTCAGCAAACCATCACTGGTTTGTGCCCCAATACTTATTATGAACTTTCCTGCTGGATGCGTAATATCTGTTCCCGTTGTGGTGCGGACTCCAATGGAACCGGACCATCCGGAGGTGGTTATATCCCGACCGGCCCCAACGATTCATCTGGCGTACGTCCCAATATTACATTTGAGATAGATGGTGTCGATTATTATACAACGGGTAACCTGGCTTATACAGGACTCTGGGTCAAGAAAGGTTTCACTTTCCTCACAGGTCCCAGCCAGACAAGTTTCACCCTGAAATATTTCAATAATGCGCCGGGCGGTGGTGGTAACGACTGGGCATTGGATGATATCTCAGTGGCTACCTGTTCTCCTAACATGAAATACGCGCCTACGAACAATCCGATCGTATGTGACAGCAACTCACTGGTCATCGGGGATACGGTTCGCTCCTACTTCAATAACTATACTTATTACAAATGGCAGCGTAGTACGAACGGAGGAGCAAGCTGGACTGACGTTACTGCGGTCCTGGGACCTGCCACTCCTACATGGAACGGCACCGCATGGGAATGGGTCGGTACCTATACCATACCGAATACACAAACCTATATCGGAAATAACGGCGATCTGTACCGCCTGATGGTTGCAACAACTATAGCCAATCTTTCAGATGCGAATTGCCGCTTCACAGATGCCGGTAATATCAACCTGCATGTGATCACCTGCGGGCCGATCCTCGCCACCGATCTGCTATCCTTTAACGGCCGCATACAGAACGGACAAGCCGTTCTGAACTGGACCACTTCCAAAGAAACAGAAGCACTGACCTATTACATTGAAAAGAGTACGGACGGAGTGAATTTCCGGATAGCAGGCACTGTCAGCAGTTATAATGATCCGCTCGCACTGGTCAACTCATATTCCTTCACCGACCCTGAAACAGTGACCGGACAGGTATTCTATCGCGTGCGGTTGTTTGATCAGCGTCACCACAGCAAGTTCTCCCGCACTATTCAGTTGTCAACGAATGACAGCCAACTGTCTTTCGCAAGAGTGATCAATCCGTTCACTGACCAGTTGCAGTTCGATCTTGTTTCAACTGAAAACAGTAAGGTCACCACTACACTCATTGACACTTATGGCATGACCATCAAACGTCAGACATCCGACCTGGCCGCAGGTGTGAACAATATCATACTGGAGAATACACGCAGCCTTCCTTCAGGCATCTATACCCTGAAAGTACAATCAGGCAATACGATCATACAGAAAAGAGTGGTGAAACAGAACAGATAAAAGATCATCAGAGCACCTGTGATCTGTCGCTGACCTCCGTAATGGTCTCGATCGCCTGCCCCTGTAACGTATCCTCTTCTTTACGGAAGAAACGCTTCTGGAAGATCAGCAATGTGATCACACCTGTAGAGATCGAAGCATCCGCGATATTGAAGATCGGGCTGAAGAACTGGAAAGACCGGTCTTCACCGACAAAAGGCACCCAGGATGGAAAATGAGAATTGACGATCGGGAAGTAGAGCATATCCACTACACGTCCGTGCAGGAAACCCGCATATCCTTCTTTCGGAAAAGCTGCTGCGATATGAGAGTAAGAACTTTCTTCGAAGATCATACCGTAGAACATACTGTCCAGCAGATTTCCCAAAGCACCGGCATAGATCAAAGCGGCACAAAAGATGAAACCTTTGCTATATTTCTGTTTCACGATCCGGCCCAGGTACCAGGTACCGAAGATTACAGCAGCCAGACGGAACAATGTGAGTAACATCTTACCGATACCACCCCCGAATTCCCATCCCCAAGCCATCCCCTTATTCTCAATGAAATGCAGACGGAACCAATAAACATTCGTGATGTTCGTATCCCCGAAAGTATAATGTGTCTTGATCCAGATCTTGAGGGCCTGGTCAGCCAGAATGATCAAAGCAATGATGAGAACAACTTTTCTGAGCTTCACGGTGCGTATTTTAAAGGACAAATATAAGTGATTCAAAACAGCCTGTAGCACAGGTTCAGGACCCCTTTATTCTTCATAATACACACGTTTCACACGCTGGGATACACCCGTCATGATCTCATAGGGGATCGTACCTGCCCATGCAGCCAGCTGTTGTACCGGCAGGTCCTTTCCGAATACGATCACCTCATCCCCTTCTTTCGCATCCGGCATATCCGTAATGTCGATCATCGTCATATCCATACAGACCGAACCCGTGACCTTCGCTTTTTTACCTGCCACGAGCATGAATCCCTTTCCATTGCCCAGTGAACGGGGATAGCCATCCGCATAACCGATCCTTACCGTTGCGATCCGGGCTGGTTGCGCCATCACCGCACGGCGGTTATATCCTACCGATTCACCCGCATTCAGTTCCTTGATCTGTGCGATCGTCGTACGCAAGGTAGCCACCGTTTGCAGATTCAATTGATCTGAATCCCCGGTATCAATGCCATATAAACCGATACCCAGCCGGACCATATCCAGTTGTAAAGCAGGATGCCTGACCGCGGCGGCTGTATTGGCGATATGTTTGAGGAATGTATATCCTAATTGCTGCTGCAGTACAGCAGCTGCTGTTTCAAATGAACGGAACTGCGCTTTGGTGAAAGCATCCTGCTCCGGGTCCTCACTGGCAGCCAGATGCGTAAACAGGGATTGCAGTTTCAGACAACCATCCTGCTTCAAAGCGTTCGCGAGCTTGTCCGCATCCTGTACTGCGAATCCCAACCGGTTCATCCCGGTCTCCAGTTCCGCATGCACCGGATAATCACGGATCCCTTCTTTTTCCAGATAAGCGCGGAATGCTTCCAGTAATCCGAATGAATACAGATCCGGCTCCAGCCGGTTATTCACGATCATATCAAAAGCACGTGCTTCCGGATTCATCACCATGATGGGCATCACGATCCCCGCTTCACGCAAGGCAACACCTTCATCGGCATAAGCCACCGCGAGATAGTCCGCCTGATGATGCTGCAACACACCCGCGATCTCCGCACCACCACTGCCATAGGCAAAAGCCTTCACCATCGCCATGATCTTTGTGGAGGGTGATAATACGGCCTGATAAGCTTTCAGGTTGTGAACGATCGCGTTCAGGTTGATCTCCAGCAAGGTCTGATGTGCCTGTTGCTCCAGCAGTGCAACGATCTGTTCGAACGCGAATACACGGGCACCCTTTACCAGTATGGTCTCATCACGGAATGCGGAATGGCGGAAACGCTTCAGCCATTCATCCGTTGTCGCGAATATTTCAGTATGCAGTTCCGGATAAATGGAAACGATACGTTCCCTTTGCTGCATGAATACAGGGCCGATCCCGATGAGCCGGTTGACCTTATGTTTTTGCAAACCGGATACGATCTGTCTGATCAGCATCTCATCCGACAACCCGCTCTGCAGCAGATCTGACAGGATCACCGTTTTGGGTAAACGCCCCGCCTGCTGATCCAGAAAACCCAGCGCGATCTCCAGCGAATGAAGGTCCGCGCTGTAACTATCATTGATCACTGTACAATGATTGATCCCTTTCTTCAGCTCCAAACGCATGGATACTGCATGCAGTGCGCGCATCCTTTCGCAAAGAATATCCGCCTGCATGCCAAGCACCCAACAGGTCACTGCACACGTCACTGCGTTATCAATGGCCGCCTGATCAATGAAAGGGATCGTAATGATGAGTTCGCCACTGAAGGCGGTCTGTTTCCGGACAGGAAAATTCAATTTGACCGTAGCGGATGAATCCGACGTTGTTATTTGTATGATACGAATTCCGCAATCTGCCTGCTTTCCCCAGGTGATGAAATGCGCGGGGTTGTCTTTGGCCGCCGCTTCCACCAGCTGATCATCACCGCATGCGATCACTTCACCTGTTCGGTGGAATAATTTCATCTTTTCATTAAAGATCTCTTCGCGACCGGAAAAATTTTCACCATGCGCTTCGCCCACCATCGTCAGCACGCCCAGTGTCGGGCGGATCATCACTTCCAGCTTTTCCATTTCCCCCGGCTGAGAAATACCAGCCTCGAATATCGCCAGGTCATGCTGCGGATGGATCTGCCAGACACTCAACGGCACACCCAGCTGGGAATTATAGCTGCGGGGACTTCTCACAACCGAATGATCGGTATGCATCAACTGGTACAACCATTCTTTTACGATCGTTTTACCATTGCTGCCCGTAATACCGATCACAGGAAGCTCCTTACCGTTCTCTCCTGCTGAATACCGCATCCGGTGAAAGGAAGCCAGCTTTTGTAATGCGGCCAGTGTATCCGGAACCAGGATGAAGTTGGCTTCGGGGATTTCCGTGGTATCAGGTAAAGAGGTCACTACGAAAGACCTCACTCCCTGACGGTATAATTCAGGAATGAAATGAACGCCACTGCGGCGCGGGCCTTCCAGCGCAAAGAACAATGACTGCGCGGGTGCAATGATGCGCCGGCTGTCGGTCAACAGGTGATCGATCGTAGCCGCAACCCGGACCCGGGCTTCGCCTCCCGTAATGGCAGCGATATGTTCAATGGTATAACTCATATATCCGGAACGCAATGAAAGGATCAGATTGAATCATCGGTCACATCAGGCGGTACACCTTTTTTCTTCATGAAGATCGAATAGAAAATGGCACCGGTAATGCACACCAGGATCACCGCCAGCGAAAGGAATACCTGCTCATTGCGGCTCAGCCACATGGACAGCCAGTGTTCGGTCAGCATCTTGACACCGATAAATACCAGTACCACGGCAATGCCCTGCTGCAGGTAATCGAAGCGGCTGACGGCACCCCGTAACAGGAAGAACAATGAACGCAATCCCAGTACTGCGAAAATATTGGAGGTATAGATCACGAGTTTATCCCGGGAAATACCCATCACCGCAGGAATGGAGTCGAGTGCGAACACGAGGTCGATCACGGCCAGCATGATCACCACAACGAATAAAGTGGTATAAACAGGTTTTTTATTCTCACGGATGACAAAGCGTCCTTCACCATCATGCGGAACGAGGGGCAGGAAACGCTTCAGGAACAGATAAATCTTTGATTCATGCGGGTCGAATTCCTCATCCTCATTGGAGCTGAACATCCGGTACCCGGTAAACACCAGGAAAGCACCGAAAATGTAAAGGATCCAGCTGAAACGGTCCACCAGCGCGACTCCCACCGTGATGAAAATGACGCGGAAAATGATCGCCATCAGGATACCGATGAGCAGCACCCTCCCGTAATATTTTTCCTTGACGCCGAATGAACTGAAGATAAGGATGAAGACGAAGATGTTATCGATACTCAGACTCCACTCCATCAAGTAACCACTGAGGTATTGCAGCGCGAGATTATGACCATTCTCCACCCACATATACACGAAGAAGCCGATCGCGAGCGTTACCCAGAAGAAGGTTTGGTACAAAGCCTGACGGATACTGATGATGCGGTTCTTCCGGCTCAGGAGCCCGAGGTCCAGCACCAGCGCAACGACCAGTATGATGGCAAAAACGATATAGGTTATCTGCTCATGTGTCATGAGGGATCAGCTTCCGGTTTTAGTTGCGGGATACCGCGTATTTTCTTTTCCGGGTTTGTTGATAAATGAACCCGGCGAGTATAACGAGTAAAATGGGCACCACGGTATTGACCAGTTGCCAGCGGAGTTTTTCTCCTTCCACTTTCTTGCCATCAAGCAGGCGGAGTACGATGTCTTTGTTACCGGTCTCAATGATCCCTGGTTTGTTGGTAAAATACTCCAGGCAATTCTGTAGAAAACTTCTGTTTGAAAAAGGGATAAAATACTTAGAACCTTCTCTGTCGTTCTGATAGGCATCATAAGTAAACTTATTCCATCCCATTGAAAGCGGCTGAGGTTCGGCGGTTCCGGTCGTCAGATCATTCAAGACCACATCACCATCGCCGACAACAATTAGTTTTGAAGAAGGAACAGAATTTTCTTTGAAAGGCAATCCAATAGCAGCCAGGCTATCCATGCTTGCTTTCGAAACCCTGTTCTTAAAAAAAGAGTTGAAACCACCTTCCAATAAGACAGCTGCAGGTATCTCAGACTTTCTGAATTTGGCATCTTCAGGGGTCGTCCTGTTCTCGTTCATACTTATCACCGCAGGAGTAGCAATTGTCCGGGAATTGGGAGATGTGAATAGCAAAACAGTTTTCTTGATCCCTTCAGACTTGATCGTATCTACAGAGTTTGCAAAATGACCGGAAACCGGGCCAAGCCCTTTATTGATAAGGTGTGAGCCCTGCGATTCAAAGATTGGGTAGTAATTCCAAGGCATAAACTCGAACTGTGGCGCTTCGGGGGTCCCACCAACTATTACAGGAAGGACATCACTTTGCAAGTCCATGATCAGATCCGGATTTACTCTGGCCCCGTATTGGAAGATCAGATCAGTCAGGTTCAGGTCCCTGTCATAAGCAACGAATTCTTTTGACCTCAAACTGTCGTTTTCAGCATACAATCTGTCCATGAAGATCATAACATGGCCACCACGCATTAAATATTGGTCGATCTTAAGTTTCTCTTCATCAGAGAATCTAAGCGTTGGCTTAACTATGATAAATGCATTGAACTCAGGCGGGATCGCTTTCTGAGTCTCAAGGTTGAACTGGTAGAGGTCGAACTTTTCCCTTATCGTTTGTTGAAGATCGAATACATGGAAATCAATTGGCTCTCCGTTTCCTGTCGCATAGCCAACAATTGCCTTTTTGGGTTCCACCAATTCATCCATTGACTTCAGAAATTGAAATTCTAGCATTGCCTCGGCATTGTTGATCTCAACCTGGCTGATGAATCTGTTTGAGCCCGGATAAATATTGACCAGCTTTGATTTTCCTTTATAGGAAATGATCGCTACGGGATAAATCATCCTTTGTTCCTGGCCTGCTTTGACCTGTACAGTAAGATTGATTGGAGTGGCCCCCAATGAAATCAGTGAATCGGCATATTTAGTGTGTGTCCCAGGTAGCTCATCTAACGGGGATATAAACGAATATGTAAAATGTGATGAATTCCTGTCCTTAAGGATCTGTAAAAATTCGTCTACTGTTGTTGCTAATTTTTTGAACCCGGCATTAAAATCGCCTTTCAAAAACACCTGTACATTCATTTCGTCATCAAGACCCTTCAATAACTCTGTAGTACTCGCACTCAACGTATACCTTTTCTCCTTCGTCAGATCGAAACGCGCATGAAACACCGATCCTGCAATATTGAGCAAGGCCACCAGCACCAGCCCGATGAGCCAGCCGTAGCGGGAATGCATGATGATGCGGGAAAGTTTTTTCATGTCAGCGTTTTAACAGGTTGCGGCCGGTGATGGCCAGGAATAAAAAGATGACAGAACAGAAATAAAGAATATCACGGGTATCGATCAGTCCGCGGCTGATGCTGCGGTAATGAAAATCGATCCCGGCCATTTCAACATAATAGTCGGCGCCGCCGGACAATGCCGGTAACTGACTTACCGCGCTGAATCCATAATACAGCAACGCGCAGCTGATCAGTGCGATGATGAACGCCACCACCGCGTTATTGGTGAAACTGCTGGTACAAATGCCGATCGCCGTGAATACAGCGGCCAGAAAGAAAAGTCCGATATAAGCGCCAACGGCCGCGCCGGAATCAATGCCTTCGCCGGCAGCCAGATGTTGTACGGTGAAATAATATACCCAGGTCGGGATCAGCGCGATGATCACTACGATCAGGCTGCCCAGGTATTTGCCCATCACCACCTGTGTGCGGCTGAGCGGACGGGTCTGAAGGATCTCGAAAGTGCCGGTCTTGAACTCTTCCGCAAAACTGCGCATCGTGATCGCGGGGATCAGTAACAGCAGGATCCAGGGAGCCAGTTGGAAGAAACGGTCGAGGGTAGCATACCCGAAATCGAGGATGTTGTTCTCAAATACGAACAGCACCAACCCGTTCACCAAAAGGAAAACGATGATGGCAATATAGCCGGTCAGGCTGCTGAAAAACTGTCGGAGTTCTTTTTTACAAACGGACCACATATTCAATTCCCTGCAATATACTGCATCTCCGCTTCCCGGCGGGTTTGACCCATAAAAAATCCTCCTGCGGGAAGCAGGAGGATCCGTATCATTTTAAACTGAAATAACGGTTATACCGCAAAGCTTTCACCACACCCGCAGGTCCGGCTCGCATTCGGATTACTGAAATAAAATCCTTTGCCGTTCAGGCCGTCTGAAAAATCAAGCGTCGTATTCACGAGATAGAGAAAACTCTTCAGGTCCGTTACTACTTTCACTCCATTATCTTCAAATACCTGGTCCATTGGTTTGGGCTCATTGTCAAAATCGAGCTTATAACTCAGCCCTGAGCAACCGCCGCCCACTACCCCGACACGGAGGAAATAAGAAGGATCACCGCTGATCCCTGCATCCTGCATCAGCTGCTCGACCTTTATCCTGGCCTTGTCGCTGATGTAAATACTGTTTTCAACTACTGCGCTCATCTCTTGTTACTTTTCATTTTCAGGCCCCGGGGCCCTTTGTATTAATGAACGATGCTGTCGTCAAATTTGATCTCCGGCAGGCCGTTCTTTACACGGTAATCATTCACCGCTGCCTTGATGGCGTCTTCCGCCAGTACGGAGCAGTGGATCTTCACCGGAGGAAGATTGAGCTCTTCCACGATCTCCATATTGTCGATCTTGATGGCGTCATCCACCGATTTGCCTTTCAGCCATTCCGTAGCAACGGAGCTGGAGGCGATCGCTGAACCACAACCAAAGGTCTTGAATTTGGCATCCTTGATGATACCAGTGGCTTCATCCACTTCGATCTGCAGACGCATCACGTCACCGCACTCTGGTGCGCCAACGAGACCAGTTCCTACATTCGTTTTGCTTTTGTCAAGCGTTCCCACGTTCAGCGGGTTCGTGTAGTGGTCGAGTACTTTTTCTGAGTATGCCATATGATTGAATTAAATGTGAATATAGAGGGTTTTCGTTTCTGTTTTAATGATGCGCCCATTCAATGGAATTCATGTCCACACCTTCTTTGAACATTTCCCACAGCGGACTCATCTCGCGCAGTTTGTTCACGGTATTGGTCACCTGCTCGATGGTATAATCGATCTGGTCTTCTGTTGTGAAACGGCCCAGGCCGAAACGCAGGGAACTGTGTGCCAGGTCATCACCGAGTCCGAGGGCCTTCAGTACATAAGAAGGTTCCAGGGAGGCGGAAGTACAGGCGGAACCGGATGATACGGCGATATTCTTGTTGAAGCCCATCATCAGTCCTTCCCCTTCCACATATTTGAAAGAGATATTGCTCACGTGCGGCAGACGGTGTTCTTTGTCGCCGTTAAGATAAGATTCTTCCATTTTCAGTAACGCCGTTTCCAGTTTATCGCGCAGTCCGCTCAGGCGTTTCGCATCCGCGTCCATTTCCTGCAGGCAGAGCTCACAGGCTTTACCGAATCCCACGATACCGGGTACGTTCAGTGTTCCGCTGCGCATGCCACGTTCGTGTCCGCCCCCGTCCATCTGGGCGGTCACTTTCACACGGGGATTCTTTCGGCGTACGTACAAAGCACCCACACCTTTGGGGCCGTACATTTTATGTGCGGTCATGGCCAGCAGGTCGATACCATCCTTGTTCACATCCACGGGAATCTTACCAACGGCCTGAGTGGCATCAGAGAATACCAGTACACCATGCTTGCGGGCGATGGCACTGATCTCTTTCATCGGCATCACGGTTCCGATCTCGTTATTGGCATACATGATCGCGATGAGGATCGTGGTCGGTTTGATCGCCGCTTCCAGTTCAGCCAGATCGATCAGGCCGTTATCCTTCACTTTCAGGTAGGTCACTTCGCCGCCTTCTTTCTCGATATGCTTGCAGGTATCCAGTACCGCTTTGTGTTCGATATTGCAGGTGATGATATGATTGCCCTTGCTGGCATACATCTCATATACACCTTTGATGGCCAGATTATCAGCCTCAGTAGCGCCGGAAGTGAAGATCACTTCCTTCGGGTCCGCACCGATCAGTTTGGCTACCTGCTCACGGGCATAGTCAACCGCTTCTTCCGCTACCCAGCCGAAAGGATGGTTACGGCTGGCCGCGTTTCCGAAATTATTCGTGAAAAAGGGTATCATCGCCTCCACAACACGGGGGTCGCAGGGCGTGGTAGCATTATGATCCAGGTAAATGGGAAATTTCAGCATAATTCTGTTGGTAGTTTTTGTTTCCAAACAACACAAAATTAACTCAAATGGTTCTATGTGAATCCCTTAAAATTCGTTTTGAATCAGATTTTACTGAATTCGTAATCGGTACTTTTACAGGGTCAAAAACAAGGTTTTATGAGAAAGATCGAACATATCGGCATTGCTGTCAGGAGTCTGGCTACTGCCATCCCCATGTATGAAAAACTGCTCGATACCCCCTGTTACAAAACGGAAACCGTTGAAAACGAGAAGGTAAACACGGCTTTTTTCCGCCAGGGCGATAATAAGATCGAATTACTGGAAAGCAGCGACCCGGAGGGGGTGATTGCCCGGTTCATCGGGAAAAAAGGGGAAGGCTTGCACCACGTAGCCTTCGATGTGGAAGATATTGAAGCCGAAATGAAGCGGCTCAAAGAAGCCGGTTTCACCCTGTTGAACGAGGTCCCGAAAAAGGGGGCCGACAATAAAATGATCTGTTTTGTTCACCCCCGTGACACGGCAGGTGTGCTGGTAGAACTTTGCATGGAGATCCGCTGATCACTCATTCAGCTTATCGATCTTTTTCTGCATGTCATTATCGGTAAGCGTGATATTATACTTTTTCGCGAAGGCCTGCTGCGCCAAACGGAAATTCTTATCATATCCCGCCTCTTCATCCGTGATGTGCTGAACGATGTCCCTCAGCTTTTCAACCCCTTCCTCCGTTTCATTGGCACCTTCCTTACGGAGACGGATGATCGCTTTGTATTCATTCCCCATGATCTTCCTGTAAAATCCGAATGAACTGATCGCTGCGTCACGCAGGGAGGAGTCCCCTTTGAAGGGCGGCATGCTCCTTACATTCAGAATGATCCCTTCCAGTTCCTTCCCATAAGTATCCAGCAGGTGATCCGCAGAATCAAGACTGGCATCCGAAACTTCCACGAATTGAAAGATCTGTTTCAGGATCTTTGTCTGTTGCCCAACGATCGCATCATTGTATGATACGGCCGTTTTATATTTCGACTCTTCCGTATTCGTTGCTTTGTGCTTGCAGGAAACAAGGAATATCAGGGACAGCATCAGATAGGTGAACTGGCGCATAGCGATGAATTAAGGTTTGACCAAAAGTAACGTGTTTCGTCTGGAACCGTTCACAGGGAGAGATGAAATTCAGGAAGGCTGACCAGTGCGACCATTTTCCGATTCGTCCACTATGGAATCCGCATTGATGATCCCGAGTTTTTCAACGGCAAGCTGCGCGGCGATCTGCGACGCATCTTTTTTATTGAAAGCTTTTCCTTCTGCGATGTACTGCCCGTCGATGGTAGCGGCTACAGTGAAGAGCCTGCGCCCGTTCTCGAGTTTCTCATTCAGCGTCTCGAATTCAAGCTGCCTTCCGTTCTTGTTAGCCCAGCCGTAGAGCTTGTTCTTGTGATTGATCTCAAGCACTTCCAGATCATCCATGAACATATGTGGCAGGACGATGCATTCCATGACCCATTTACTGGTCTTGCGGTATCCATGGTCCAGATAGATCGCGCCAACAAGTGCTTCAAGCGTATTTCCGAAGATCTGACTGGTCTTAAGGGAGCCATCCATCTTATTGTAAAGGGTGACCTTTTTAAGTCCCATGCGGATCGCGATATCGTTGAGCTGCTGGCGGTTCACCATTTTGCTCCGCATCTCGGTCAGGAATCCTTCTTCTTTGTAGGGATAGCGTTTGAAAAGGTAATCGGCGATCAGTGCGCTCAGGATCGCATCGCCCAGGTATTCCAGCCGCTCATTATTCTCATCGGCTCCTTCACGAACGGAACGATGGGTCAGGGCTGTTTTATAAAGGGACAGGTTCACCGGCTTGAAGCCAAGTATATTCCGGATCTCTTTTTTGAAATTCGAGCCTGCCTTTTTTTGAAAGATTTTTTTAAAGAAGTCCACGGTATTCAAGCTACATAAAAAATCCCGATCAGCCTTTATACTTTTTAACGATCACGCAGGCGTTGTGTCCGCCGAAACCGAAAGTATTGCTGAGTGCCGCGTCAACAGTACGCTGCTGGGCTTTATTAAATGTGAAATTCAGGCGCGGGTCCAGTTCAGGATCATCCGTAAAGTGGTTGATCGTAGGCGGTACCACATCGTGGATCACGGCCTTGATACTGGCGATGGCTTCGATCACACCGGCGGCACCGAGACAGTGACCTGTCATGGATTTGGTTGCACTGATGTTGAGATCATACGCATGTTCACCGAAAACGTGCGTGATCGCTTTCACTTCAGCACCATCACCGATGGGGGTGGAAGTTCCGTGTGTATTGATGTAATGGATCTCTTCGGGTTTCATGCCTGCTTCAGCTAACGCGGCCAGCATTACATTACGTGCGCCCAATCCTTCCGGATGGGGGGCTGTGATATGGTAAGCATCCGCAGTGGCACCGCAACCCATGATCTCGCAATAGATCCTGGCTCCGCGGGCTTTGGCATGCTCCAGTTCTTCAAGTACCAGCATACCTGCTGCTTCACCCATTACGAATCCGTCGCGGTCCTTATCATAAGGACGGCTGGCCGTTTTGGGATCATCATTCCTTTCGCTCATCGCTTTCATGGCATTGAATCCGCCCACACCGGCTTCGCTGATCACCGCTTCACTTCCGCCCGTCAGGATGATATCCGCTTTCCCGAGGCGCAGCAGATTGAATGCATCCATGATGGCATTGGTACTGCTGGCGCAGGCACTGACCACCGCGTAGTTGGGACCGCGAAGGTTGTGACGCATGCTGATCTGACCGGCAGCGATGTCGAGGATCATCTTTGGGATGAAGAAAGGATTGAAACGCGGAGTCCCGTCGCCTTTCGCGAAATCGGTCACTTCATGCTGGAAGGTGATGAGCCCACCGATGCCGCTTGCGAAAACAACACCGATACGATCGGGATCGATATTCTCTTTATTCAGCCCCGCATCCGCCATGGCCTGATCACTAACGACCAGTGCGAATTGTGTAAAGCGGTCGATCTTACGGGCTTCTTTGCGGTCCATGAACTGTGTGGGATCGAATCCCTTTACTTCACAGGCGAACTTTGTACGGAATTTACTTGCATCGAAAAGTGTGATCATATCCGCACCCGGTACACCGTTGACCAGATTCTCCCAATACTGATCGACAGAATGACCGAGCGGGGTGAGGGCACCCATTCCTGTTACAACTACCCGTTTAAGTTCCATATGGACCGAAATGTTTTTGATAAAAGATAAAACCGCCTTCCCTGTAACCAAACAGCAGGAAGGCGGAGTTAATTTATTACTGCCTCAAAGGGAAACAAGTCTCCGCATTTGCAAGAAACGCCCCGGGCAGCGGGCATTAAGCATTATTTTGCATGCTCTTCCAGGTAGGCAACAGCCTGGCCCACCGTTGTGATGGTTTCAGCTTGTTCGTCCGGGATAGAGATGTTGAATTCTTTTTCGAATTCCATGATGAGTTCAACGGTGTCTAATGAATCAGCACCTAAATCATTGGTGAAAGAAGCTTCATTGGTTACTTCTGCTTCGTCAACACCCAGTTTGTCAACGATGATCTTTTTAACTCTTGATGCAATGTCTGACATGTCGTAAAGTTTTGTTTATTGGCTGCAAAAATATACTTTTTGACTTAATCAGCATTGGGAAACGCATTTTTTCCGTTTTTCTCTCAAACCCCTGAAAAAAAGCTACTTAGGCCGAATTTTAAAGACCCTAACCTCTTAAATTAAAAAGTACTAACGGTTGGCAGTATAACTCAATCTTTGTAAATTGAACATCCTTCCCACCAATAATTTAGTCATGGCGCTGAAAATCATCGAACACGGGTCCCCCGAATACCTTAAAATGGTGAAGTTGCGCATGGATGTCTTGCGTAAACCTCTCGGACTGGGTTTTACACCCGAAGAGCTGGATTCGGAGAAGGACAATATCCTGCTGGCTGCCTTTGAGGATGAGGATGTCATGGCCTGCTGTATGCTGTTCGAAGAACAACCCGGAACGGTCCGCCTGCGTCAGATGGCCGTACTGAACGACCTCCAGGGAAAAGGTATCGGCCGGGCCCTGATGAACTTTGCCGAAAATATCGCCCGCGACCGCGGATACAAAAAGCTGCGTATGCATGCCCGTAAGAACGCACAGGGCTTTTATGAAAAGATGGGCTATAAAGTGAAAAGCGATGAATTCACGGAAGTGACCATCCCCCACTATGTCATGGAAAAAGACCTCTGAGCAGGTCTTATTTTTTTACCACCTTCTCTTTCAACAGGGTTCTCAGTTCGTGTACGCCGTCTTCCGGCGGACAAGCCGCTTTAGGCACCAGCAGGAAGGAACGGCTGTCGAAATACAAATGGAAGAAATGCGGACTCTCCACATAGCTGCTCAGGTCATTCCAGTCCCAGCTGCGGGAGCCTTTATCATGCCTTAACGTGAACCCCGAACCGGTGAAGTCCATACTGAATTCATGCTGAAACGTAGTAGCCCTGCGGTACACCAGCACGGGCAGGATGAACCAGAAACTGATCATCAGCACGATCCAGAGCAGCGAGCCCACCAGAAAAGGCAGGGGCCCTATTTTCTTCAACGCATATAGCGATATGGACAGGATCGCGAAAACATTGACCAGGATGAGCATGATTCGGATCTCTGGCCTGCTGATGAAATGATACCGCAGCGCCTGGATCACCTGTTTCTTATTATAACCGAAATGGATCGTCATTGTAATCAATTTTATTTTTCAGGCGACCTGAGTTCTTTTTCTCCCACACCCCAGCTGCCCAGCTTCTCTCCTTTCACACCAAAGAATTCGACCAGCATTTTACGGTCGCCCCTATTCCCGCTGAAAGAAAATTTGGCATAATTCTGTTTTTCATCGATCCCCAGTACGCGATAGGGATTCACTTTTTCAGATCCGCCGAATGTATGCGTTCCGGATGTAAGTGGCGATACCGTTATATCATATAAAGGATAGTTACCCGGGCGGTCCAGTTTGATCACTTCAGAATGATGGCGGTCGCCACTCAGGAAGAATACACCATTGATCTTATTATCGCGCAAAAAATCCATCAGTTCATTATACTCCACGGGATACTGTCCCAGTTTTTCGAACGGAGACAGCGGATTGAGTACCTGACTGCCGATCATAACGATCTTGAAAGGTGCCTGGCTGAACAGTAATGAATTCTTCAGCCATTCCATTTGTTGTTCGCCCAGCATGCGTTTGGCGGGATTGGGCTGTCCATTCACCGAGTCCTGCATCTTATCTTCACTCCGGAACCAGCGGTCATCCGTCATGAATATGTCCACATCGCCCCAGGAGGTCATGGTATAAATGCCCTGTCCGTTCTGTCCATATGAAGGGTTGCAGAAATAGCTCATGAATACTTTGCGGCTCTCTTCTTTCAGGATATAACTTTTGCCGATATCGTTCGGTCCATAATCATGATCATCCCAGGTTGCGATCTGCGGCATGGCTTTCAGCAGGTTTTGCAGCACCGGTTGTGCCCGATCATGATGGGCACGGTACCAGAGCCCCCACTCGCTGTAATAGTCCACTTCACGGGTATACCAGTTATCACCGGTCCACAGCATGAATGCTGCTTTTTCCTTTGCCATGGTTTCAAATATGGAGGAATCTCCGCCATAGGGTTTACCGGGACGGTCATATTGCGGTTCATTGAAATAAGCACAGCCTCCGGTCAGGAAACTGAAATCCGGCGCGGGTTTCCGCCATTGCCAGAGGTCTTTGGTCGTGAAGCTGCCGCCCTTTCCGGAAGGCTTGCCATTCAGGAGGATGCTGTATTCATAAGTGGTATTGACATCCAGCCAGCCGATCGTGAATTGCAGCGGATTGAAATCATTACCCAATGCACCTTTATATACTATCGTTTTTTTAGAAGCCGGGACACCTTGCTGCTGGTATTGCAGGGAGACCGACTTCACCTCAGGAGAAACTTCCATCCACACTTTGGCATCCCTGAGTTCAACAGGGCCGAGCATGGGGCCGGAGATCAGCCGGGGTTGAGCAAACAGCTGGAAAGTGGAAATCAGCAAGAGGATCAAAACAGAACCGGGCTTATACATACGCTTGATTTATGGATGCAAAAATAACGCAGAATAAAAGGCAAAAAAAAGCCGGTCCATTGAATGAACCGGCTTTGTATAAATAGTTGTAAATATTAAAGTGCTTTATAGCCCTGACCAGTAGCCGGGATATTGAAAATGCTTGCAACCTGCTCGTATGTCATAGCGCGGAGCTGATCAGCAGTGTAGCTTGTACCACCGATACCAGCTGAACGACCACCTGCTACACCACCGGGGATGATGATATAACGGAAGTAGTGACCAGCCAGGAAGCCGAAGCCGCCTGTTCCGGGAAGTACGTTATGCAGGTATACGAAAACTCTGCCAACAGCGGGACGGTAGTTCACTTCTACGAAGTTACCACCACCTGCGCTTACATTATAAGGAAGAGGCTGAGCGTTAGCACCACCAGTAGGGAGTGCAGGAGACGCTGCGAATGTGTGATAAACAAGTGTCAGACCCTGATCCAGGATCGCCTGGGTCATAGAAGGTGCAGCGAAATTGGCACGGGAAACAACACCGATCGTAGTGATCGTAGTGTCAGCCCATCCGGCTGCGCCAAATACTGTAGGAGAAGCCAGCCAGCTGGAGTAGATCACATTGGCAGTACCTGCAGGACCCTGGGGACCCTGAGGACCGATAGGACCCTGAGGACCCGTTGCACCTGTAGCACCCGTTGCGCCTGTAGCACCGGAAGCACCTGTGGGACCCTGGGGACCAGTTGCGCCTACAGGACCTTCAGGACCTTCTTTGGTACAGCTGACAACAATAAAAGAAATGGATACAAATAAGAGGGAAAGAAGGCTGAACTTTCTCATAAAGTTTGATTTGACTATTAATTAGTTTCGGTATAATAAAAATAAGAGAAATCCGGGAGTTTTCATCCCGGTTTTAAAGGTAAAGGAAAAATTCACAAAACCTAACGGCTTTTCAAAAAAAAATTCGCCCTTGGGGGATTTAGCTGAACCGCTATATTTGTTGTATCTCAAACCCTTAGGTATGTATAAAAAAATCGCCCTTTCCCTCTTCGCTGTACTGTGTTTTGGGGCCTTATCCCATGCCCAGTTCAAAAGAGGAACCCGGATGACCGGCGCCACAATTGGAAGTGCCCTGATGAATTCCGGAACAGCAGATGTAAGTTTCCCGAATATCACCGGCTATACCAACAAAGCCACTTCCTGGAATATCAATTTTAACCCTAATATTGGCTGGTTCATCTCTGAAAAAACTGCGGTTGGATTCACGATGTCAGTTAACCCCAACGGCACAAAAAACACATTTGAATCGGTTGGGTCCACCTTTCAGGAGGATAAAGCAAGCCGTTTGAGCCTGGGCATCGGGGGATTTGTGAGGAATTATTTCTCCGCCTCTTCTTCTTTCATGCCATTCGGTCAGTTCAGTCTGAATCTGGGAATGAACAGCAGTACGACCAGCGGTTTCTTTTACGGCGGGTCCGGCAGCAGCGCATATAAAACCAGCTATGATGGCAAATCTTCAGGAGATTTCTATACGAACGCTTCCGTTTCATTCGGTATGACCAAACTGATCTCACCGCATACCGGCCTTGACTTTTTTGCCGGCTATACCTATTCCTACAACAAAAGCACTACTAAAACCACTACCAAACGGGATGACGGGAACAATGGCTCGATCGATCAGACGAGTGAAAGCAACCCCACTTCCAAATTCACTAATCACGGATTCCAGCTTGGTGTGGGATTCCAGATCTTCCTTGATCCTAAATAAATATCTCTGAATAGTCCTAAAATAAAAAGCCCCCCAAACGAACATTTGGGGGGCTTTTTTATGCAGCTACTGCTTATTTGTTCATCATTTGCTTGGCCTCGATGCTCAGTGTAGCATGGGGCACCGCACGTAAACGTGCTTTGTCGATCAGCTTACCGGTAACACGGCAGATGCCATATGTTTTGTTCTCGATGCGCATCATCGCTTTTTCCAGGTGATCGATAAAAGTGATCTGACGGCTGGCCATTTGGCTGAGCTGCTCACGCTCCATGCTGACGCTGCCGTCTTCCATGGTCATGTAACGCGCTTCATCCATATCACCACCTTCATCCTTGCGGGTGATCAGACCCTGCAGGTAATTCAGTTCTTTCTTCGCAGCATCCAGTTTTTTCTGGATGATCTCACGGAACTCTGTCAGATCAGAATCTGAATAACGCATCGTCGGTCCTGAAGGGAGCGGCGCCTGAGCATCCAGTACTGATTTGGTGAATTCCGGTTCGTATTTCACCGAAGTTTTAATCGTTGTTTTCGGGATCACCACTTTCACTGCTTTCGGAGGTTCTTTCTTGATCACAGGGTTCACTTTCGGTTTGATCGAAACCAGTGACTTGGGATCCACCGCGCCTTTTTTCAATACAGGTTTTGCAGCCGGTACTTCAACTTTGGCAACAGGTTTAGCGGGTGCGGCAACAGGCTTTACAGCTTTTGCGGCAGGTTTTGCAGGCGCCACTTTTTTAGGAGCAGGCTTTGCAACTTTAGCGGCAGGTTTTACTGCTGCTTTTTTGGGAGCGGGCTTGGGTGCAGATTTTTTCACAGTTTTCTTTGCTGCCGGTTTTTTCGCAGCTGCTTTTTTAGGGGATTTGGCGGCCCCACCTTTTGCGGAGGCGGATTTTTTAGGGGCCTGTTTCTTTTTGATAGCCATATATTACCCTTTTTTTAAAACATTGACTTTCAGTGGAATATCGTTTACATCGATCTCAGTTCCATCCGCTATGGATTCCACCAGTTCCAGCGAATCCGCTAGAATTTCGGCGCAAATATAGTCTTTAAACTGAGCCAGCGATTCTTTTAGTCCATCCTTTACCTCGACTTTCACATCAATGCGGTCTGTCAGCTCAAAAGCATTGTCCTTCCTGATCTTCTGGATCCTGTTCACGAACTCACGGGCATTGCCTTCCGCTTCCAGCTCCGGTGTGATGGTGATATCGAGGGCAACGGTCAGACTGCCTTTGGAAGCCACGGTCCAGCCCGGAATATCCTCACTGCTGATGTCAACATCGGTGAGTTGTAATATTACGGGTTCGCCCTCAATTGACAAATTATAGTTCCCCTCCTTTTCAAGCTTCGCGATGTCCTCCTGTGTAAAGGCGGCAAGTGCCGCGGACACGGCTTTCATGCGCGCCCCGAGCCTTTTACCCAATGCCACGAAATTCGGCTTGATCTTCTTGCTGATGAAACTATTATCAGGCGACAGGTATTCGATACTGCGCACATTCACCTCTGCTTTTACCAGGTCCTCCACCAGCTGCAGCTGTTTCTGCATCTGTGCAGTAAGGGCGGGGATCATGACTTTTTGCAGCGGCTGGCGAACTTTGATATTTACTTTCTTACGTAATGAAAGGATGAGTGATGAAACATCCTGTGCCATCGACATCCTTTCTTCCAGTGCCGTGTCGATCATGGACTCATCCGCAACCGGATAATCCACATGATGCACGGACTCCATTTTATAACGGCCCGTAACGGCTTCCAGGTTATTGAACAAGGCATCACTGAAGAACGGAGAGATCGGTGCCATCAGGCGCACAACGGTTTCCAGGCATTCATACAAGGTCTGGTAAGCGGCGATCTTATCCGTTTCATACTCCCCTTTCCAGAAACGGCGGCGGCATAAACGGACATACCAGTTACTCAGCTGACTGTCCACGAAGTCCTCGATCAGGCGACCTGCCTGTGTGGGCTCATAATCATCGAATGCGGCGGTCACTTTCTTCACCAGTGTGTGCAGGGAAGAAAGGATCCAGCGGTCGATCTCGGGTCTTTGCGCCACCGGGATCGGTGCTTCACTGAAGGTGAATCCATCCACATTCGCATACAGTGCGAAGAACTGATAGGTATTATATAAGGTACCGAAGAATTTGCGCTGCACTTCTTTGATACCTTCCAGGTCAAATTTGAGATTATCCCAGGGCGAAGCATTAGTGATCAGGTACCAGCGTGTGGCATCCGCACCGAATTTTTCAATGGTCTCGAACGGGTTCACCACATTGCCCAGTCGCTTACTCATCTTGTTCCCGTTCTTATCCAGTACCAGTCCGTTCGATACACAGGTCTTGTATGCTACGGAATCGAACAGCAGACAGGCGATGGCATGCAGGGTATAGAACCAGCCACGGGTCTGATCCACGCCTTCCGCGATGAAATCGGCAGGGAACGCGGATTTGAAAGCTTCTTTATTCTCGAAGGGAAAATGCAGTTGCGCATAAGGCATCGCCCCGGAGTCGAACCATACGTCGATCAGATCGGGTACGCGTTTCATCGGCTGACCGGAAGGGCTCACCAGGATGATATCGTCCACGTAGGGCTTATGCAGATCGAGGATGCCCTCGTGCAGATAATGTTTATTGACATCGCCACCCAGTTGGGTACTGGCTTTCTGAATGCCTTCATTCAGTTCGGCTACGGAACTGATACATACTTCTTCCTTACCGTCTTCTGTACGCCAGATCGGGAGTGGCGTTCCCCAGTAACGGCTGCGGCTCAGGTTCCAGTCCACCATGTTCTCCAGCCAGTTACCAAAACGGCCTTCGCCGGTTGATTTCGGTTTCCAGTTGATGGTCTTGTTCAGTTCGACCATGCGGTCTTTGATCGCAGTAGTTTTAATGAACCAGGCATCCAGCGGATAATAGAGAACGGGTTTATCGGTACGCCAGCAATGCGGATAGCTGTGTTCGTATTTTTCAACTTTGAATGCGCGGTTCTCTTTTTTCAGTTTCACCGCGATATCAACATTCACATCCGCGTATGCCGGATCGTCTTTATAATTCTTGACGAAGCGGTTGCTGAATTCACCGAGGCCATCCACGAATTTCCCTTCACGGTCCACCATGGTCAGGATACCGATACCGAATTTCTTTCCGACACGATAGTCATCCGCACCGAACGCAGGTGCAGTATGCACGATACCCGTACCATCTTCAGTAGTAACGAAATCACCGGAAATGACACGGAAAGGATCGCCGCCGGCATTGGCAGCACTGTTCGCTTCATAAGGAAGCAGCTGTTCGTAACGGCATTCTTCCAGTTGTGATCCTTTGCAGGTCAGCAGTACTTTCCAGGGGATCAGTTTATCCGCAGGCGTATAAGCAGCAAAGTCAGCGTTCTCTCCATCTGCCTTGAAATACTTACCCAGCAAGGCTTTCGCAAGGATCACGTTCACGGGAACATGCGTATAGGGATTGAAAGTTTGTACAATGACATAATCGATGTTCGGACCAACGGTCAATCCAAGGTTAGAAGGCAATGTCCACGGCGTGGTCGTCCATGCCAGGAAGAAGAGCTCGTTGCTCATAGCGCCTGGCCCGGAACTATTCAATGCTTCGAACAGAAATGCGGACTTCGCATCCTGCACTGCTTTGAACATCGCGACAGCAGAAGTATCCTTCACATCCTTGTAAGTGCCGGGCTGATTCAGTTCATGTGAACTGAGTCCGGTACCCGCGGCAGGTGAGTAAGGCTGAATGCTGACGCTCTGGTACAGCAATCCTTTTTTATAGAGCTCACTCAGTAACCACCAGAGTGTTTCGATGTATTCATTCTTGAAAGTGATATAGGGATCATTGAGATCCACCCAGTAACCCATCTTGCGGGTAATATCATCCCATTTATCCTTGTAACGCAACACCGCTTCGCGGCATTTACGGTTATATTCTTCAACAGAGATCTTGGTACCGATATCTTCTTTGGTGATGCCGAGTTCTTTTTCTACACCCAATTCGATCGGGAGACCATGCGTATCCCAACCGCCTTTGCGTTTGACCTGGAAACCTTTCATGGTCTTGTAGCGGCAGACCAGGTCCTTCAGCGTTCTTGAAATAACGTGGTGAATACCGGGCATACCATTGGCGCTGGGAGGTCCCTCATAAAAAACGAAAGGAGTAGCTCCTTCGCGAAGTGACACACTTTTTTCGAAGGCCTGGTTTTCAGACCATTTCGCAAGAATCTCCTGCTCGATCGAAGGCAGATTCAGTCCGGTAAATTCCCTGTATTTAGCACTCATAGCCATTCTAAAATGGCTGCAAAGTTACGAAATATTACGGCCCCTGCCGCGCCGGGATCCAAACAAAAACCCCTCCGGGCGGGGTAGCCGGGAGGGGTGTACGATACGTTGGTTTTCCTTTAAAATGTCGTGCTGTTACTGAACGTATAACGGAAGGTATAATAACGCTGTTCGCTGGTTTTGATCTCATCGGTAGCGGAAGCGGAAGGTGTTACCCCGCCCCTGTAATAATTCAGGATCTCCACTTTGGCAAATCTGCCGTCTGCGGTCTTAATGACCAGTACACGGCCAGGGATCGGAGTCAGGAGATTGGTCGCGCCATCATAGCTGTACCAGCCTTTGCCACTGCCTTTGGTGATGGCATAGGAAGGATAAGCATCGGTTTTAAAAACGGAGTCTGCGGGAACCGTGGTCAGGTTATCGTATGCACCTACCAGCACAAAAGCTCCACCGGCACCGGGGCCACTGGTTCCTGCATTGACACGGATCGTGGAACCGTTGAATGCCAGGTCCCAGTTGGAAGATGCGGAATCCGCATTACTGACCCATGCATTGGTGCGAAGGTTGAAAAAAGAATATTTACCTACGCCAACCGGCTGACCACTGACGAGGCCAACGATGGTATCTGCGGGCAGGTTCTTCACGGTAACGATCTTACCACTGACCGCTACACTGAATGCATTGGGGTCAACGGGTTTCGTTACATTTTTGTCTTTGGTGCAGGCTGTGAAAACGACAGCGAGGGCGAGGGCGGAAATGATCGTGTTTTTCATCGTTGTTTCTGTTTATGAATGAATTGATTTGTTTACTGTTTTATTTCAGGGAATGAGTTTGAATTGAGCGGAGAGATAGATCATGCGACCCGCCAGATTGGGCAGATTGTTGATATCACGGTAGTTCAGCACATTGTCCATACCACCCTGCACACGAATCCCGTTTTTGAACTGGCGACCCGCGGAAATATTCAGCTGCACATATCCTTTCGCGAATTCATCCTGTTTGTTGTACAATCCGTTACCATCCGCGTCAGACACTACCCATTTGCTGCGGTACAGGATACGGCTTGTGGCGAAGAATTTTTTATTATCATAACTCAGTTTCAGGTTCGCCATATTGCGGCTGCGGTTGGGAAGCCCGACATAGTCAGCTTTGGTGAGCAGACGGCTGAAACCATTTTCATCACGCGTAAAGACGGTTTTTGAATCGATCTTTTGCAGATCGGCTTTATCAGCGGTATAGAGGTACTGATAGCCGGCATTCACTCTGAATTTTTCATTGAACTGATAAGCAGCCTCCAGTTCAACACCCTGGGTGAACGCATTCTTTACATTGATATAACTGTAGATCTGAGTTCCGTTGCTGCGGACCGCCACTTCCCGGGCATCGATCAGGTTCTCGATATCATTGCGGAATACATTGAAATTGAAATTCAGTTTGTCGGTCGGTGTATAGGTACCCCCTGCGTTCACTCCTGTTGAATATTCAGGTGTCAGTTGTTTCAGTTTGCTGTAATCATCACGGATCTCGGCGATCTGACCAAGTCTGTTCAGCTGATCGATGATCCTGACCGCGTCGATACTTCCGAAAACGGAATAACCACCGGCCGCGTTATTGGTGAAATTGAGGTAGAGCTGACGGAAGTCGGGGGCCTTGAAACCACGACCCACAGAGGCTTTCAGCGACAGCTTTTTGCTCACGGTATATCGAAGCGCCAGTTTCGGACTGAAGGCCGCGGCAAAAAGTTTATTATCATCATAACGAACACCAGCGATCACCGTTACAGCATCGGCTGGTCTCCATTCATACTGCGCGAATCCATAAGCGATCGTATTCTGTTTCCTGCTGCTGATATCATCATAGCGTGTGCTGTTCACCTGATCGATGGCATAACCGCCACCGGCGGTCAGCGTGGAACGGGTCCAGGAAACATCGGTCTGGTTCTCGGCGCGGTAAAAATGCTGACGGAATTCATCATCATATACACTGTCCGTGAATTCCCTGAAATGGAGGATCTGTGATCCGTTATAGGTCGTAGCATACAAGCGTGTTGTATTCTTCACTTTATCAGAGAACTGGTGCAACAATACGGCATTCATGTTCAGGTCATTGTTCGCTTCACGACCATATGAGTGTGTGATGCCGCCATTGTTTGTGGTCGCGAATTCCTGTTTGATATGATCGTATGCGTCACGAACGGAAAGACTGAGTTTCGTTTTCTGACTGAAGCGATAGCTCAGTTGTAACTGATTGGTGAAACGTTTAACAGGCTGCGGTACGCGTTCAGCGGAGTAAAGTCTGAAACTGACCGCATCGAACAGGTTGGCGTCAGAAAAGAACTGGATGCCGAGTTTACCGATGGTGGTACTGCCCTGCAGACTGAAGTCCATGTTCTCAAAAGTGGATGAAGCACCGGGAAGACCCCAGCCTTTATCAGGATTACCGAATCCGTAACGGATACCGGCATTCAGTTTTTTACGGAAAGAATTATCAGTGATCACATTGATCACCCCTGCCATGGCTTCTGAACCATACAAACTGGAAGAAGGTCCTTTCACGATCTCGATCTTACGGACATTACCCACCGCCACGCGGTTCAGGTCCAGCACACCGGCGGTGCGGCCTACCAGCGGTTCACCATCCACCATGATCAGGGTATAGTCAGGGCTCAGTCCCTGCATCTGCACACCAACACCGAATCCGTTGGTCATATATAAACCGGCCTGTTCCTGTAAGATATCACGGAGCCGCAGCGAGCCGGCCTGTTGTATCGTTTTCTGATCGATCACCCGCACAGGCACAGCCACATTGGAAATTTTCCTTTCGGTTCTGGTTGCCGTAACCACGATCTCATCCAGCTCTTTGGGACGGGTTGTGTCTTCCGGGCCGAACTGTGCGAAGAGGATCGCTGAATATAAGGCCGCTGCTGAAGTGAGGATGATCTTTTTCATTTTCGTTGTATTCTGATGCAAAGATTTATCCGCACATGCATCTTTTTATCATGAGTTTGTCATGATACATCATCATACAATCGTTTGACAATGAAGTGACAACTTCAAATGAAATATCATCGCGTAAACGGGAGAAGATCAGCCGGGGGCTTGACTTATCTCATATCCAAAAAAAAAGCAGCGGTGATGACACCGCTGCTTCTCAATGGAATTATTTGTTCTGTTAATTCGAATACAAGTGTCCTGCATTGATCCAGGCCGTGATCGTTGCCTTCTCAGCCGTTGTCAACAGGGGTTGCGGGTTGATCGGCATTCTCGTCATTGTATAGGTAACAGCAGTTTTATTGATCTGGCTCCAGTAGGTAACGATACTGCAATCCGCGTCAAAGTTGTACCCTTTGGGCGAGCCACCATTCATGTGACAACCTGAACCACCGCAACGGTTCGTGATCAGTGTACGCACAGCAGCGAACAGCGGTCCGCTGGCAACGTTGGCCACCACCACAGCTACGGTTTTGGTACAACCGTTCAGATCTTTTGCGGTAACGTTAAAAGTGTTAGCCGCCAATCCGGTGAAAACATTCCCTGCCTGATAGGCACCACCATTCAGGCTATACGTGAATCCGGTTGAGCCGGATGCGTTCACTGTGATACTTCCGGTATTGGATGCTGCGCAAGGCGTATTGCCCACAACGGTTGTTGCCAGTACGATATTGGTACTTGAGCAAGGGTTTGTGGCGGTTAAAGTGATCGTATTCGTACCCAGACATCCGGCGGATGTTTTGGCGGTAACGGTATAAGTACCGGCTGCAAGTCCGCTGAACACATTCGAAGCCTGATAAGTTCCGTTATTCAGACTGTATGTGTATCCTGAACCACCACTTGCGGTGGCAGTGATGGAACCATTGGACTGCCCGGTCGAGGGATCCGTTTTAGCAAGTGCCACGGTAATGGTGACACCACTGCAGGGATTCGTGGAACCTAAAGCAACCTGTGCAACACCGGTACAGCCATTGGAATTCTTTGCTGTGACGGTATAGTTGCCGGTTGCAAGTCCTGTGAATGTTCCGGATGCCTGGTATGCACCACCATTCAGGCTATAGGTAAATCCGGTACTGCCGGAAGCCGTTGCGGTGATAGAGCCATTGGATTGTCCGGTCGTGGGGTTCACTTGTGTCGTGGCAACAGTGATCGTTACACCCGCACAAGGATTGAAAGATCCAACTGTAACCTGAGCCGAACCGGTACAACCAGCGGAACTCTTTGCAGTAATGGTATAGTTACCTGAAGCCAGTCCTGTGAAACTTCCACTGGCCTGGTAATTGACACCGTCAATGCTGTAAGTAAAGCCGGTGGCACCACTTGCTGTTGCAGTGATCGCTCCATTGGTCTGACCCACGGTAGCGTCGGTCTTTGTCGTTGCAACGGTGATCGTTACACCTGCACAGGGATCGTTCAAACCGATCGGAACATGTGCGGTATCCGTACAGCCCCAGCTATTCTTTACCACGATCGTATAGTCAAGGTAAGGAGGGAGGTTATAGAATGAGCCGCTGTCCTGAAAGGCATTCCCGTTCAGGCTGTATCTGAAACCGGAGCCACCGGTAGCGGTTGCCCGGATGATACCATTATTAAGATTCGGACTGGCATCTGTTTTTTGTGTGCTGATCAGGATCGGGTCAGATGTACAGGGGTCGGTAGGGATCTCATGTCTGCAGGAGTGAAGCAGACTGAACAGTACAACTCCGCTCATCATCAGGGATAATACAAGTATTTTTTTCATCGGTCAGTTGTTGTGGCGGTGTATCCGGGTTCTAATCGGACACACAGCCCGTTAATTGATCGGTGGATCAAACGGGGTTGGCTATTAAAAACTCTTTCTTTTTTTGATCTGGAATACACGGGACAAGTTGAATCCAAAGCGGATATCTCCTTTCGCCCAGTTACCGGTGGTTTCAGTGATGAACGCGCGTTCATTCATACCGGTACTGTTGGAGAAATGCAGTTGGAAAACGTGACCACCTGTTTCAATATCAAAGCCCACGGACAACGGATGATAATACCCGCTGTCAGGCATACCGATGATCACATGGGTATAATCCCAGGTGAACGCGATACGCTGTGATAATTTGATACGTCCGCCGAAACCCAGCGCATACACGTTGTTGGGATCGGCATTCAGATCCACCAGATTCCGGTGCACCATGGTAGGCACCAGTTGCAGACTCAACCCTTCACTGAATTTGCGTCCGAGTATCATTTCAAAATAATATCCGAGGCGTGAAGTGAAGAAATTCTGACGGGTCGGATCTGCCCAGGGCAATCCATCCATGGTCATTCCGGCAACCAGTGCAACGGTGAGCGGTGAATGGTGGGGACCTGTTGACTGACGGATCGGTGCGTATTTGATGAATCCATCCAGTTCCTTTTTATAGGTACTGCGTCCGAAACCGAACATCAGGTTCTTCATGACACCGAAATCAAATCCCATGCGCATACTGGCCTGGTCCATCCCGAAGAAATTCTTGTACCCCTGGTTCACCAGCCCGAAGCGGTGAAGGATACGGAAGTCCATCGTACCGGGATTCAGGAATTCCATGGAATGTCCGTTAATGACACGGGGTGATTTGAAAGCGTATTTGACATATTCTTTTTTGGGCTTATCCTCTCCAACCAGCTTAAGCAGATCCGTATCCTGTGCCCATACCGGCGCAGTACCGAGCAAAAGCAATGATAAAAGAAGGCAGCCTGTGAACTTATTCATACTAATCAGTTTTACTATTGAACGACTCAGTTTTTCTTCAGGGGTTCCAGCAGACAGTCCACTGAAATTTTAGCGGTCTTAGCCACCTTATCACTTACCAGTGAAGGGATGGCCACTTTATAGTCGCTCAGCAAAACATTGAAATCAGCTGAAGCGGTGATCTTGCCACCTGCGATGACAAGCTTACCATCGGTTTCAGCGGTTTTGGTTTCACCATGGATGGTCAGGTTTCCTTTTACCTTAACGGGATAGGTACCGTCCTTGGCATAGTTGACCTGACTGTTATTGGCGATCTGTCCTTTGAATTCTGCTTTGGGGAACTTACCCGTCTCCACATAATTCTCATTGAAGTGCTCCTGCATCAGGGCTCTTTCAAATTCGAATCCTTTCATGAGCATAGAGAACTGGATGTCACCTTTCTTGGTATCAACAACACAGGTAACGCTTTTATTGGTACCTGCGATCTTTTCAGGAGAGGAAGAAGTAGTGGCATCAAAACCGATCTTACCCGTCTTTGTAAAGAAAATATCCTGGGCTGACAGGCAGGAAGCGGTACTGATGAATGCCAGCAGTAAAATGAATTGTTTCATGGTTTTTCGTGTTTGTGTTTGTGTGATTTGATTGTGTTTAATTTTTGATGCTGAGCTTTTTGAGCACAGCTCTGTTGAGGATCACATCGGAACCCAGCAGTTCATCTGCCATGTATCCGGTACAGATCCCTTTCATGGATACAGGATTGCCTTTGCTGACCAGTCCGGCATCCGCATTGTGCGCACTATCCATGCTGCAACGCACGGATGACATGCTGCTGGTATCGCCCAGAACGATCGTATAATATCCTTTTTCGTCCTTTACGATATCCTTGATAGCACCACTCACCTCTACAACCTTTCCGAGGAATTTCGTGTTACTGGCTTTTTCATTGGCTGCGAACTCCCCGATGAGATCGGTCGCCGCGAGACTGAAAGCCGCCTTCTCATGCTTGAGGTCCTTATTCTTCCTGTTGTATTCTTTCCAGGCATAGTATCCGGCACCTGCGATGAGGACCAGCAGTACCAGAACGATCGTCCATATGATCTTTTTACGTTTCATGGTGGTGTTTTGTGTTGATGAACGCCTTAGTTATTCAGCAGACCGCCATCGATCCATTTTTTGATATCCGCGATCTGGCAGGTGCTGAGTTTCGGACTGCCTTGCGGCATGGCGCTGTACCCTGAGGCATAGCTGACCGAACCGTACAGTTTTCCGCTTTGTGCCACCGCCTTATCCGTAGCATAAGTTCCCATCTGGATATTTCCGGAAGGGAAGGATCCGGTGTGACAGCTATAACAATAACGCTGGAAAACTGGAACGATCTTCAGTGAATAGGAGACCGTAGTTGATGTATCGGTACAGGGACCTGTTGCGCCGCCATACAGAAGGTCGGCTTTATCGTAATAGCAGGAACTCATGAAACTGATCATCAGTGCTGTTCCTGTAACTAAAATACCGAGTTTGATTTTCTTCATGTTCAATTTGTTTAATTATTAGGAGTGCCGGCAGCGATCCATTTCTGGATCTGCTTGATCTTACAGTCAGAGAATTTATATCCATTCTTCGGCATGGCAGAGTATCCGGTTTGTTGCGCTACGGAACCATAAAGCTTTCCGCTTACTGCAGCTGATTTCACACCTGAGTAAGTAGAGAGGTCGATACCACCACCGGCATTGGAAGGGCTGTGACAACCCACACAGGAAACATCCATCATGGGTTTGATCGCCCCGCTGAAAGTGAATGTGGCCGTATCACAGGCTGCAGTGCAGAAATTATTCTTGCCGCCCTGGTTGATCCATTTTGCAAGCAATGCCTTCTGTGCCGTCGTGAAACTTGCAACCGGTCGCTGCGGCATACTGTTATTATTAATGACCTTATACAGCTTTGAGCCTGATGCATTGCCCGGTTTAACGTACGCGGAGATCGTTGCGTAATTGATAAGCGTCACGCCTTCCCGGTGCGATGCGGCATCGTGACAGCCGGACATACTGCAATTGGAAGTGATCAGCGGAAGGATCTCATTCACGAAATAAACCGTGTCAGGACTACAGGTCGCTGCAGCGGGAGGAAGGGGGCCGGTGCCACCACCGCCCGGATAAAGGATCTCATGGCGACAAGCGAACAATACAAGGCCTACTACCAGAACGATTGCCAGATAGATCTTACTGTTTCTCATAAGGGTTGTTGTTTTATGATTATGATGATACATGACTGCGATCCGGCTTATGGCGGAACAGTTGGCTTGTTATTAATTAATAGTAGATAGGTAAAGCAGAACCGGTGTATCCGGTTCAGATCAGCATACAGGCCGGGGAGGCTGCAGGATCACTTCCGTTTTGATCTCAGGTACAGTAGATGCCCTGAATAAACAAAAAACAGAAGAAAAAGGGAAATCAGGGTGAGCGATCTCAATATGCATATTTACCGGTGCCATTGCTCCGGTAGAAACTACAGCATGATGAATATTGTGAAACGGGAGTTTCATATCCTCTTTGTCATCAGAAGTAGTTCCATCATCACCTGAATAATGTTCGATCAGGAAACTGATAAAAGTCGTGGACCTGTCATTCAATTGGTGAAAATGATAGTGCCTGACCAACTGAGGCAAACTGAAGATCTGACCCATTTCGGTATTACCGAAAAGGTGCAAACTGATCAGAACTATGGCCAGGGTTTTACGCATACATGACAATCAAGCCAAAAATAATGCCGTACTCAGGCAACCTGCAATGATTTTTTACGATTTACAAGTTTTTTATCCCGAAATCGAGTACTTCTAAGTGTCTTTTCTACGATTTCTTCTATCTGGCAAACAAGCGTAAGTTCGAAAATAAGCAGATCACCTTAGTAGTAACTCACATGGCTTAAGGCCTGTGTGCTTCTTAAAGGCGGTCGAGAAGTGAGATATAGAAGAATATCCTAATAGGAGTGACACTTCTGTCACACTCAGTCCTTTTTCATACAATAGATAGCGGGCGTGTTCCATACGCTGGCTTTGATAGAAATCGAATACCGTTGTGCCGAACATTTCCTTGAACCCTTTCTTCAGGTAACATTCATTGATGGCCACCTTCCGGCTCAGTTCCTTGATGGTGATCGGCTCCCCGATATGCTTTAATAAAATATCCCGCGCATTGTCGATCTTCTCACGGTCAGCCTCACTCGCCAGAAACTTACAATTGATCACATCGATCTCGCGTTCGCCCACCATACAATCGAGACTGTGCAGCAGGAGCATTTGCGACTGAGCATTCAGGTAAATATTCTCCAGACTGTCGCTATAAGTATGATTCAGTACCGCCTCCAGCACCATACGGGTCTTGCCGCACAAAGGCAGCATCTTGCTGAATGAGGAAACATGTTTGAAATGAAGGATATCATCCGACAGCATCGTATTGCCTTTACGCGGCTTCACGAACTGGGAAAGGTGCACCGGACTGAAACGGAAACTCAGTACATCCACACTGTCCACCCGCTCCTGACAACCCGCACTGGCACCGAACTGGCATTTATCGCACTCCACTTCTTTCTTCCGGCAGTACACATTACCGCTTACGCAGAATTTCAGTTCCAGATAATTCTCTTTGGATCTGCTCTTATCATAATGATACACCAGCATACCGGTGTCTTCAATATTCCATTGGGGATTGCGCTGGTAACGCTGGATGCTGTACTGTACAGAACCCGGGATCTGCTGCTCCCTGCTGTACAGACTGACCCACTGATCCTGCAGGGTCATTTGCCGGTAGGCCAGGGATAATATGTCGGGAGGGTTATGCACCAGATCATTGTTTAAACAGCAAAGTTAATCAACTAACGGCGGATTTCCGGCAATATCGGCCCGAATCAGCCAGCAGCCTGATTTTTAACAATTGGAAGGCAAAAAAAGTTATGATTTTGCCCGTATCTGTTAACTTTGCCGGACCCCACTCTGAAAAGGGCAGGGCAACCATCAAGCTGTACATGATTCATCCTCATACATATATACACCCCAACGCAAGACTGGCGACCAATGTCAAGATCGATCCTTTTACGGTCATTCACCAGGACGTAGAGATCGGTGATGGCACCTGGATCGGCTCCAATGTGACCATCATGGAAGGCGCAAGGATCGGTAAGAACTGCCGGATCTTCCCGGGTGCGGTCATCGCAGCCATTCCGCAGGACCTGAAATTCCAGGGTGAATATTCCAATGTATATATCGGCGACGGTACCACCATCCGTGAATTCGTAACGGTGAACAGAGGTACCATGGACCGTGACAAGACCGTGATCGGTAAGAACTGCCTGATCATGGCATACTGCCACTTCGCGCACGATTGTCTGGTCGGTGATAATTGTATCATGAGTAACAACACGCAGGTAGCAGGTCACGCCACGATCGGCGACTGGGCCATCATCGGCGGTATGTGCGCCGTGCACCAGTTCGTGAAGATCGGACAGCATTCCTTCATCAGCGGTGGTTCACTTGTAGGCAAAGATGTTCCTCCTTATATCAAAGCCGGTCGTACCCCGCTCAGCTATGCGGGGGTGAATTCCATCGGACTGAAACGCCGCGGCTTCAGCATCGAACGCATCAACCATATCCTGGATATCTACAGGGTACTGTATAATAAAGGCATGAACACCAGCCAGGCGGTTGAGTATATCGAAGAAGAAATGCCCGCCACTGATGAACGTGACGAGATCGTGACCTTCATCCGCGAAAGCGGCCGCGGTATCATCAAAAGATTCACCAAAGGCACCAACGATGACGATCTCCCTATCTGATGCCGGCAAACGCTTCAACCGCGACTGGATCTTCCGTCACGTCAATTTTCAATTCCACTCCGGAACTTCTTACGCCATTACCGGTCCTAACGGCTCCGGCAAAAGCACGCTGCTGCAGGTTTTGAGCGGCGGTACCATGACCAATGAAGGCAAGATCAGCTTCACTGAGAACGGTAAAGAGATCCCTTCCGAAAATATCTATCGTCATGTTTCGATCTGCGCTCCCTATCTGGAAGTGATCGAAGAAATGACGCTGCTTGAATTCCTGGCATTCCACAGTGGCTTCAAACCCTTCCTGCCCGGCTTCACACACCAGCGTATCGTGGAGATCCTCGGGTTGGAAAAAGCCGCGAACAAACAGATCCGTTATTATTCTTCCGGCATGAAACAACGCGTGAAGCTCGCGCAATGCATCCTGTCCGACTCCGCCATCGTTCTACTCGACGAACCCTGCACCAATCTCGACATCACCGGTATCAATCTCTATCACCAACTCATCGCCGAAAACGCGAAGGACCGCCTGGTACTCGTGAGCAGCAATGATGAAGTGGAATACCGCTTCTGCACGGAGAAGATCAATATCAACGATTATAAATCCTGATAGGCTATTTAGATTTCACGCGGCGGCGCAACGACGCAACGCTTTAAAGAGATCCCCTACTTCGTTCGGGATGACAGGATGATAATTCCTGATAATATTTATTCTGTACCTTATTTATTGAAAAGAACCCCGGCATCTCCCTCCAACCAACCTTATTACCATGAAGCCTTTTCTGCTCTTAATCTTCTTTCTCACAACACTGCAATCTCAGGCCCAGCAAGCCTTTCACATCAAAGGAAAGATAAGCGTCCTTTCAGGCAGCAAAGAATTGATCCTGCAGACCAATGCAGGAGAGATCAGGTCGGGAATTCAGGCAGATGGTAGTTTCAGCCTCAACGGAGAGGCCAATGAACCGGGTATCGCATTCATCAAAACGGACAGTTCCGCGCCGGATATCATCTGGATCGAGCCGGGAGATTACTCCATTGAATGCAAAGAGATCCATTACCCGGGCATCAAACGGGTATTATTCAGAACACCTGCTCTGAATGGTCCGCAGGATGCGAAGATCCAACACGGATACAGCCAGTCTTTATACAGTATACGTGGCGACTCCAATCAAACAGCAAAAGAAAAATACAGGGAGTTCGCACTGAAATATCTTGACAGCACCATCCGGAAATTCCCGCATTCTAAAGCCTTACCGGAAATCTTGCGAAGTGCACAGAATTATATCGGCGATGAAGCTACGGCCGCCTTCCAATCCATGCTGGATACGGATCAGCGCACGGACGGGAACAGCAAACAACTCGACAACTATTTCGCCCGCAAAAAGAAGATCGAAGCGGAAAAATATTTCGAGGATTTTTCGATCACGGATTCCAGCGGAAATGTATTTCAGCTTTCCTCCCTGAAGAACAAAAAACTCATCCTGATCGATTTCTGGTCCAGCGACTGCTATCCCTGCCGTGCTAAACACCCCCGCCTGGTTGCTCTTTATGAAAAGTATGCATCAAAAGGACTCGGCATTGTCAGTGTTTCACTGGATGACGAAAGGGATGCATGGGTCAAAGCCATTCAAAAAGATAAACTGAACTGGACGAATGTCTCCGACCTCAAAGGCTGGGATGCGCCGGTTGCGCTGCATTATTATATCACGAGTATTCCCTTTGCCTTCTGGCTTGACGGGGACCGGAAGATCATCAGCACGAAAGACCTGAGTGATGAAGAGATCGTAAAGTTGTTGCAATGACCGGCATTTCGAGCTTGCAGGGAACGTTCACGCTACGACGCAACGAAATAAAAAGATCCCTCACTTCGTTCGGGATGACAGGATGAGCACCAGAAGAAGGGTGCTCATATTCCGGCGAGACTGGTCCCGCTTAGAACGGACTAACGGCTAAAGACTACTGGCTACCGACTATCGCTGGCTTGCGATCAGCAAGTTCAGATCCGTATACTTCAGGTCGAACCGCTGGCTGAGGTAAAAGTTCGTCAGCGCGCCTTTGAAGAGATAGATGCCGCTCCGGAGGTGGATCTTGTGCCAGAGCAGGTTTTCAAATCCTCCCTCCTCACCCGCTTCCAGCAACAATGGCATCAGTACATTACTGATCGCCTGTGAAGCGGTACGCGCGAATCCGGAAGGAATATTGGGGACACAGTAATGGATCACACCATACTTATTGAACACAGGATGTTCATGGCTCGTGATCTCAGAAGTTTCAAAACAACCGCCGCGGTCAATGCTCACATCAATGATCACGGAACCCGCGCGCATATTGCTCACCATTTCTTCCGTTACCACTAATGGTGTGCGGCCGGTCTCAGAACCGAGTGCACCTACGGCCACTTCACAGGTCTTGAGCTGCTTGGCCAGCATGCGCGGTTCAATGACAGAGGTCCATAAACGGTGACCGATATTATTCTGTAATCTTTTTAAACGATACACGCTGTTGTCGAACACTTTCACGGAAGCGCCGAGTGCGAGGGCCGCTCTCGCAGCATATTCACCCACGATACCGGCACCGATAATGATGACCTTTGTGGGAGCGATACCGGAGATACCGCCCAGCAGTACTCCTTTACCATGATTGGCCGAACTGAGATATTGTGCCGCGATCAGCAACACCGCACTGCCCGCGATCTCACTCATGCTGCGCACGATCGGGTAACTGTCGCTGTCGTCCTTTAAGTTCTCAAAAGAAATAGCCGTGATCTTCTTCTCCATCATCTTCTCCAGCAGTTCTGCTTTGAGAATGGACAAATGGATCGGAGAAATAATGACCTGATTGAATTGGAGGAGGGGAATATCTTCTTCGATCACCGGCGCGCTTTTCACCAGGATCGGTGCTTTGAATACTTCGGCACGGTCGTAAACAATACGAGCGCCCGCCTCACTGTAATCCTTATCCCGGAAATGCGAAGCTTCTCCGGCGTTATGCTCGATCACTACCTGATGACCATTACTCACCAATACACTCACCGCATCCGGTGTCAGTGCAATTCTGTTCTCCTGAAATGCGATCTCGCGGGGGATCCCGATATGCATGCCCTGTGCTCTGGGTTTGATATCCAGCGTTTCTTCCAGGGTCTCGTAACTGAAGGAAGTACTTATTTTAGGTTTTTGCTGGCTCATGCTTTCATTTCAGCGGGTGATCGGTAGCAACCGTTGTTTCTCAAAAATAACTAATTATTGCCGATTCTGAGCCGCCGGGTCTGTGCATCAACCGGTTCGATATGAACCTGCACTGTATCGTCCGGAAACAGCCCCGGTGCACGTTCCGGCCATTCCACCAGGCAATAATGGCCGCTGAACAGGCAGTCTTCCACCCCGGCCCTGACCGCATCTTCCGGACTGTTGAGCCGGTAAAGGTCGATATGATAGATGGTGACCGGTACCCCCTGCTCCAATCCTCCATATTCATTGATCAGTGAAAAGGTTGGACTCCCCATTCCCTGTTTCACCCCTTTTTGCCGGCAAAGTGCCTGAATGAAAGTGGTTTTGCCGGCGCCCATTTGTCCATGGAAAGCGAACACCTTTGCCGTTCCAGCCTGTTGCCAGAAAGCCGCCGCCGCCGCTTCCATATTTTCAAGTGAAAACACCAGTTCCATACCACAAAAATCAGGATTAGCAACCATGTTGCCAAGATATTCCGCTTTGCGCATCAGGCCGTTTTCCTGATTCGGTAATTTTACAGCATGGAGCAAGTACAATGGAAGGTGGAAGGTATGGACTGCAATACCTGTGCACTGAACATCAATAAATACCTGTCGAAAAAAGGTATGAAGAATGTGAAGGTGAACTTTGCCACGGGTGATGTAAGCTTTGACATGGAAGGCAATAACGCCAAAGAAGAGCTGGCCAAAGGCATCCATGACCTTGGCTATGAAGTGGCCGGAGAAGTAGCAGTCAACGCCGCCAAACGCCGTTTCCTCACTAACCATTTTCAACGCTTCCTGTTCTGCCTGCCTTTTACCGCCCTGCTGATGCTGCCCATGATCCCGGGACTGATGATCCACTGGCTGCATGATCCCTGGGTGCAATTATCATTGACTTTGCCCGTGTATCTGGTCGGCATGAAATTCTTCGGCAAGAGCGCCTGGAAGAGCATCCGCAACGGTATGCCGAATATGAATGTGCTGATCTCGATCGGCGCCACCGCATCTTTCTTTTACAGTTTATACGGCACACTGACCGGACAAGCCGCGCAGTTCATGTACTATGAAACAACGGCCACCATCATCACCCTGGTCTTCTTCGGTAATTATCTGGAAGACGCTTCGGTCGCCTCTACACAAAAAGCACTCAACAAACTGGCCCGCTCACAGAAAGTGATGGCGAACATGATCGCGTTCGACGATCAGCACCAGGAAAATATCTTCCCGATCGAGAATACACAATTGCGGGTCGGCGATTTGGTACTGATCAAGAGTGGTGAACAGGTGCCGGTCGATTGCAAGATCCTCTGGGGTGAAGCCCATGTGAATGAAGCCATCATCACCGGCGAAAGCACACCGGTACATAAACTCAAAAAAGATAAACTCATCGGCGGAAGCCTGTTGCATGATGGTACCGTGAAAGCACAGGTCACCGCGGTCGGGAACGATACGATCCTTTCCGGCATCATCAACCTCGTGAAAAAAGCGCAGGGTGATAAACCACCTGTGCAGTTACTGGCGGATAAGATCAGCGGTGTTTTCATCCCGGTCGTACTCGGGATCGCCGCACTCACATTCATCATCAACTGGGCCGTACTGAAAGAACTCACACCGGCATTATTACGGAGTATCGCTGTACTGGTCATCGCCTGCCCCTGCGCTATGGGACTGGCCACACCGGCCGCGATCGCGGTAGGACTCGGTCGCGCCGCCAAGAACGGTATCCTGTTCCGCAACGCGCACAGCCTGGAACTGTTCAAGGATATCAAACAGGTGGTATTCGATAAGACAGGTACACTCACCACCGGTGAGTTCACGATTGGCAACTGGCAGACGATGCCCGGAACGGTAACAGAGGATGAATTCAAAAACATTCTGTTCTCACTCGAAAAATATTCCAATCACCCGATCGCTTCAAGTATCACAAAGAGCTGGAAGACCAATCAACCCCTGAGCTGGACGAAGATCGAAGAGATCAAAGGCACAGGTATCCGAGCAACAGACAAAGAAGGGAATACCTGGTTCGCGGGTTCATATCAGATCGCATCGGCATACACGACCGACAGAAGTCACAACATTTATCTCGTCAAGAACAGCACCCTGCAGGGCTGGGTGGATGTGAAGGATGAGATCAGGCCTGAAGCTAAAGATGTGATCGGCTTCCTGCATGCAAAAGGGATCAAAACGATATTATTGAGCGGCGATACCTATGCTAAATGCCAGCCACTTGCTGCCCAGCTGGGAATCGATACCGTGCTGGCAGAACAAACCCCTGAACAAAAACTCCAGGCGATATCCGACTTCACGGCCAAGGCCCCGACCATCATGGTCGGCGATGGCATCAATGACGCACCCGCACTGGCGCGCGCAACGGTCGGCATTTCCATGAGCGATGCCTCACAGATCGCCATGCAGACCGCACAAGTGGTGCTGATGAATCACGGCTTGAAGAACCTGCCCTTGTCCATGGGACTGGGCCGCCACACTTATATCACCATCAAACAGAACCTCGGCTGGGCCTTCGCTTACAATGTCGTTGCGATACCGGTCGCGGCACTGGGACTGCTCACGCCCACCTTCAGCGCACTGGTGATGGGGTTCAGCGACGTCGTACTGGCCGTTAATTCCGTCCGTTTGTTCGTGAAAAAAGTGGAGGATTGATCGCTTTCCCGGCTCCATTCTTCGCTATCTTCAGCAGGCATTTTGGAAAACATCCACCAAATATTAAAACAGTACTGGGGCTTTGATACGTTCCGTCCTTTGCAGGAGGATATCATCCGCACCGCGCTGAATAATGAAGATGCGCTGGCACTGTTGCCTACAGGTGGTGGCAAATCCCTTTGCTATCAGGTGCCGGGTATGGCCCGGCCGGGTTTATGTCTTGTCATTTCACCGCTGATCGCACTGATGAAGGACCAGGTGGATTCGCTGCGCAAAAAAGGGATCACTGCATTTGCATTGTATGCGGGCAT
Source organism: Bacteroidota bacterium (assembly GCA_029555415.1). Classification (GTDB taxonomy): domain Bacteria; phylum Bacteroidota; class Bacteroidia; order Chitinophagales; family Chitinophagaceae; genus JAKPSI01. Next base: position 95,700 of record JAKPSI010000082.1, read on the forward strand.
GACGCGTAAAGAGGTCATCAATGCATTGAAAGTAGCGGGTCAGAGTAACTGCAAATTCTTATACGTTTCTCCTGAGCGACTGGAAAGTTCATTATTCAAAGAATACCTGCCCGGTTTGGATATTAGTCTGATCGCTGTGGATGAGGCGCACTGCATTTCCCAATGGGGTTATGATTTCCGTCCGCCCTATTTACGGATCGGTGAATTGAGAAAAGAATTACCGGATGTACCGGTGCTCGCGTTAACAGCATCTGCCACTACGGAAGTGCAGGATGATATCTGCGACAGGCTGGGCTTCAAAGAAAGGAAGATCTTCAGGCAGTCGTTCGAAAGACCCCGGCTTTCTTACAGCGTATTCAAAGTGGAAGCCAAGATCACGAAGATCGCCGAGATCCTGGAACGGGTGCCCGGCACCGCGCTTGTGTATTGCAAGAGCCGCAAGCGTTGTAAAGAGATCAGCGATCTGTTGCAACTCAGAAAAATATCCGCCAATTATTATCATGCCGGACTGGGATCGGAAGAACGCAGCAAGCGACAACAGGACTGGATCACCAACCAAACACGTGTGATCGTCTGTACCAATGCCTTTGGTATGGGGATCGATAAACCGGATGTGCGTGTTGTGATCCATGCCGATCCGCCGGATTGTACGGAACACTATTATCAGGAAGCGGGCCGGGCGGGGCGTGATGGCAAGAATGCGTATGCGGTACTGTTGTATGAAGAAAAAGACCTGCTAGACCTGGAAGACCTGCCCAACCAGCGTTTCCCGGAGCCTGATGAGATCAGGAACGTGTATCAGGCACTGGCGAATTATTTTCAACTGCCATCAGGTGAAGGACAGGGACAATACTTTGAATTCGACCTTGCTGATTTCGTGAAGAAATTCAAACTGCAGACCTATCCGGTCATCTATGCTTTGAAAACACTGGAACAGGAAGGATGGCTTTCATTCAACGAACAGGTCTTCATTCAGGCCAGTGTTGAATTCACGGCTAACAGGGAAAGGCTGGAACAACTGGAAAATGATGAGCCGGAACTGTCGCAGTTATCCAAAGCGCTGTTGCGCACCTATGAAGGGATCTTCGACAACCCGACTTATGTATCAGAACGATTGCTGGCTGGCCTTACGCGCCGTGATCTGGAAACGGTCCTGCAGCAACTGCGCCGTTTGCAGGAACTGGGTGTAATCGAATACCAGCCACAAAAGGATAATCCGCAGATCTATTTCATCCGCAACCGCATCCGTACAGAAGAGTTGCGGATCGATGGAAAAGCTTATATGGAGCGGAAAAAGCAGATGGAAACGCGTATTGCGGCCATGACCACATTCATCCGCGATACAAAAACCTGCCGGAGCAAAAGCATCGGCGCATATTTCGGAGATAAGAAATTGCCTGATTGCGGCATCTGCGACAACTGCCTGAACGCAAAGGCCACGGAGATGAACAAAGAAGAATTTGAGAAGATCCGGTTACAGATCGAAAGCGCGCTGCACTACGGCCCTTTGCAGGCGGACACCTTACTTGCACAGCTGACAACGGTTAAAAAAGAAAAAGCCTGGAAAGTGATCGATCACCTCCAGGCTGAACAAATTATCATGACGGACAGCAAAGGCTGGATCCGTTTGAAATGATCAGAATAAACTTTTCCTTCTTCTTGTACTTCCGCCCAAACCCAATACACCCAATAAACTTCGGACGATCTGATTACCCGCTGTACGCGTCATGCTTTTCACGATCGGGTTATCGAGTATCCCTTTTTCTTTGGCTGCGGGGCGTTTATCTTCTTTCTCTTCTTCCTGTTGCTGTTTCACTTCAGCTGCTTTCTCTTCTGCTGCATTGAGTTTTTCTGTCAGGATCTCGAAGGCACTCTTATTGTCGATCACCTGATTGTATTTCGCAGCGATCTTTGAATGAGAGATGATGTTATCGATCTCGCCATCGGTCAGGATGTCCATCCGGCTGCGCGGCGGGGCCATCATACAATGCACGAGCGGTGTCGGGATGCCCTTTTCATTCAGCATGGTCACCAGTGCTTCTCCGATACCGAGCTGGGTGATGAGGTCTTCGGTCTTATAGAATTCCGTTTCCGGATAGTTCTCTGAGGTTTGTTTGATCACTTTGCGGTCGGCCGCGGTGAACGCGCGTAACGCATGCTGCACCTTGAGTCCCAGCTGTGCCAGCACGGAAGCGGGCACATCCATGGGGTTCTGTGTACAGAAGAAAATGCCAATGCCTTTGGAGCGTACGAGTTTGATGATGGTCTCGATCTGCTGCAGCAAGGCGTCACTGGCTTCCTGGAAGATCAGATGGGCCTCATCGATGAAAAGGACCAGTTTGGGTTTGTCGATATCACCTTCTTCCGGACTGGTGGCATAGAGTTCGGCCAGCAGCTGGAGCATGAAGGTGGAAAAGAGTTTGGGGCGGTCCTGCAGATCGGTCACACGAACGATGGAGATCATACCGCGACCGTCATCGCCGATGCGCAGCAGATCATCCACTTCAAAACTTTTTTCTCCAAAAAAAACATCGGCTCCCTGTTGCTGCAGTTCGATCACTTTCCGCAAGATGGTGCCGGTGGAAGTGGTCGATATTTTTCCATAAGTTTTTTCAAGTTCGGCTTTCCCTTCATCACTGACATATTGCAACACTTTGATGAAGTCCTTCAGATCGAGCAACGGCAACTTCGTATCATCACAGAATTTGAAGATCATGGAAACGAAGCCGCCCTGAGTATCATTCAGGCCCAGGATCTTGGAAAGCAGGACCGGGCCGAATTCACTGACAGTGGCACGCAGTCTTGTCCCTTTCTGATTACTGAGTGTGAGCAGTTCGGCGGGATAGGCGGCGGGAGTATAATTGACATTGAGTTGCTGACAGCGGTCCTTGATCTTATCGTTGATCGTTCCTGCCGCGGCGATACCACTGAGGTCTCCTTTGATATCCATGAGCAGTACCGGCACACTGGCATCGCTCAATCCTTCGCTGAGCATTTGCAGGGTTTTGGTCTTACCGGTTCCGGTCGCACCGGCGATCAGGCCATGGCGGTTCATCGTCTTGAGCGGGATACTGACATCAGCACCCGGAACGACTTTACCATCGAGTACCGCCCCTCCTATTTTGAAACTTTCGCCTTTGAAAGTGTATCCTTCCTTTACCGCCGCTGAAAATTTTTCAATATCTGCCATGGAAAATGTTTTGCCGAAAGTTACATAAATGCATGAAAATGAAAGCTAATGTATGTCCGGATAACAAACACATAACTGATCAAGGGGGTGCCTGAAAATAATTTATCCCTTTTAAATACTTTTTTATTGTTTATCAATAAATTTTTATATTTTAGCGACAAATTAAAGAATATGAAGATCATCAAATGGTGGGTTGACCGTTTTGCGATCGGCGGCCTGATGCTGGGTTCTTTGTTCAGCACGCTTACAGGGATCCTCCTCCTTTTATATGCTGTTTTTTTCATTGACCCCTACATCAAAACAGGAAAGAACAACACTTTCGGGATCAGCGAATTTCAGAACGGGATACCGGTTCAGGTGAAGATGCCGTCTTACAAGACCTGGACAGCTGCAATACCTTATCCTGACAGTTCAGGAACAGGACGGATATTTCTGAATACCGCTGCAGGTCCTTTAAGAAATGGCGCGACTGTTACAACAGGGCAGTTTGATACAGGTACATTATATGTTACTACTACAGACAGAATGCAGCGCTTCTTATTATTGCTGCCAGCGATCCTGAAAGTGCTGACCTTCTCATTCGTAGCATGGCAGATCGCGGTGTTATTGAGCACGGTGAGGGCCGGCGAATCATTCAGCACCGAGAACAACAAGCGTTTATTGCGGTCTGGCTGGCTGATCTTAGGCATTTACCTGTTCTTGACTGTCTATGAAATATTCTATCAACCTTTTGGGGCATATACGATGCATACCTTTTCAGGAGAAAGGGTAACTGATATCTATCCGGATCAGCAGGTCAGCTTCAGCTGGCTGGTAGCAGGTTGTATCTTTATCATTCTTTCATTGGCCTTCCGCAAAGGCGAAACCTTACAACAGGAACAGGACCTGACCGTTTAATATGCCTATAGTCGTCAACCTTGATGTTATGCTGGCCCGGCGCAAGATGTCGCTCACCGAATTAAGTGAGCGCGTGGGCATCACCATGGCCAACCTCAGTATCCTGAAAAGCGGTAAAGCAAAAGCCGTGCGTTTCTCCACCCTGGAAGAGATCTGTAAAGTACTGGAATGTCAGCCGGGTGATCTGCTGGAGTATATGAATGAGAAAGAATTTAAGAAGCTGATGGGGTCATAACTCTTCTTCCCTTTCCAGCATGAGGATGGCTCCCTGCGGGACGATGAAGTATTTCTCACCTTCATACATCACTTCCGTGGCACCGCTGACCAGAAAAATGGCCAGATCACCTTCTTTGGCCTGCAGGGGCACATATTTCACTTTTTCGTCCTCCCCCTTCCAGGCTTCATCCTCTACGGGCATGGGAATGGCATAACCCGGACCTGTTTTGATCACATAACCCTGTTGTACTTTTTCCCTTTCCTGTACGCCGGGCGGCAGATAGAGGCCACTGGCCGTTCTTTCATCCGGACGGGTGGGTTTGATCAGCATTCGGTCGCCGATCACAATAAGTTTTTTGAGGCGATTATCAGGTGTGATATGCATGGCACAGTTTTTATACTACACTTACAAAATTAAGCCGCAATGGAGCCTGAGGATCACGCTTTTAACAAAAAATTTCGCCCCGTTCCTTTCTGGCACCAAATGCTTTAACTTTATTTGTCACCAATATAATACACCTACCATGGATACAAAGAAACCCAAGGTCCTGTTATGCGAGGATGATCCGAATTTAGGGACCGTACTGAAGAATTATCTGGAACTGAACGATTATGATGTGACCCTGGAAAGGGATGGCCGTCTCGGACTGGCTGCTTTCCAGCGTGAGAAATTCGAACTGTGCCTGCTGGACGTTATGATGCCCAATATGGATGGCTTTACATTGGCGGAAGAGATCCGCGATGTGGATCCCGATATTCCGCTGTTCTTCCTGAGTGCCAAGACCATGAAAGAAGACATCATCCAGGGATATAAACTGGGTGCGGATGATTATATCACCAAACCTTTCGACAGTGAAGTACTGCTGCTGAAGATCAAAGCGATCCTGAAGCGCAATGAAGAATTGAATAAGGAAAGTGAGAATAAGGAATTCACGCTCTCTTCTTACCACTTCAATCCAAAGCTGCGTCAGCTGACGCATAACGGCATCACACAAACGCTTTCACCGAAAGAGAATGAGTTGCTGAAAATGCTGGCCGAACACCTGAATGATCTGCTGCCGCGCGAACAGGCGCTGAAGAAGATCTGGGGCAGTGATACATATTTCAACGGCCGCAGTATGGATGTGTACATCGCGAAGCTCCGTAAGTACCTGAAAGATGACGAGAAGATCGAGATCGTGAATATTCACGGTAATGGCTTCCGCCTCGTGGTACAATAAGAAATTTGAACAGATTTTACAGATCCCGGCCGAAGCGCCGGGATTTTTTATGGCCTTGCTTTGGCATCAAGGATCTTCAGATGGGGATAGGTAAGTCCCATTGTGTTACAGGCGAATTCTTCTGATACCGGAATTTTCGTTACGCTCACATATAATTTCTGGCCGGTCACATTTAAACTTGATTGCAATGACTGACCAACATAGGTCAGGTCTTCAGCACTGGTGACCATACGGATCCTTGCACTGTCTTCCGAGAATTCCAGCACAGGGCGGTTGCAACTCAGGTCACTGTTGGTCACCACTGTTGCCTTAAAATAATAGATCTGGTAAGGCATGGGGCAATCGCAGATGCGTCCTTTGTTACAGGCCATGCCGGCGATCATGAAAACGGATATGATAAGAACACGTAACATACAATAAGAAGACATTTTTCCGGCGATGTTCGCTGCTCACCAGAGTCCGCCCTGGGAACCGGGATGATCTCGTTTCTTGCCCAGGTGTTCGTAAGCCTTCGCTGTCACTTCACGCCCCCGGGGGGTACGCTGCAGGAATCCTTCCTGGATCAGGAAAGGTTCGTAAACTTCTTCAATAGTGCCAGATTCCTCCCCTACAGCGGTGGCGATTGTGGTGATCCCAACGGGTCCGCCTTTGAATTTATCGATGATGGTGAGCAGGATGCGGTTGTCCATGTCATCCAGTCCGTATTCATCCACATTCAGTGCTTTGAGTGAATGCTGGGTAATGCCCAGGTCGATGATACCATCATTGAGTACCTGCGCGAAGTCACGTACCCGCCGTAACAAGCCATTGGCGATACGGGGTGTACCGCGGCTTCTGCGGGAGATCTCTCCGATCGCGTCGGAAGAAATTTCAGTACCAAGGATACCGGCTGAACGTTTGATGATGCCGCCCAGCGTTGCAGCGGTATAATATTCGAGCCTTGATTTGATCGCAAAACGGGAAAGCAATGGTGCTGTAAGTAATCCGCTTCTTGTGGTAGCACCGATCAGTGTAAAAGGGTTCAGGTTGATCTGGATGCTGCGCGCATTGGGACCGGAGTCGATCATGATATCGATGCGATAGTCTTCCATGGCGGCATACAGATATTCTTCCACAACCGTACTGAGCCGGTGGATCTCATCGATGAACAGTACATCACGGGGTTCAAGGTTCGTGAGTAGTCCGGCCAGGTCACCCGGCTTTTCGATCACCGGGCCTGAGGTCTCTTTGATATTCACCCCCAGCTCATTGGCTACGATCCGGGAAAGGGTTGTTTTTCCGAGTCCGGGAGGGCCGTGGAAGAGCACATGATCAAGTGCTTCACCCCTGATGCTGGCGGCCTTGATGAAGATGCGGAGGTTCTCGATGGTCTGGGCCTGCCCTTCAAAATCACTGATCTGTGTGGGGCGGATGCTGTTCTCGAATTCCTTTTCGGCAGCGCTCAGCGGCAGATCATCCTTATGTAAATCGGGGTTGGCCATACGTAAAAATAATTATTCCGGTCGGGAAGCCCCTGAAAAATATATTTGTACATACAAACAAAAAATATTTTCTTTGTGGCGTGAAGACAAGTGAAAGCAAATATTGCAAGTGTCTGTATTTTACCGCCAATGCCCTGGCGCGTAAGGTGGAGAAGCTGGCGCAGGAGAGCTGGAGCAAGGTGGACCTCTCTCCCAGTCACGCCTATTTGCTGATGCTTGCCCTTGAAGAACCCGGTTTACAACCCGGTATGATCGCGGACCAGCTGCAATTACAGCCCAGCACGATCACCCGGCTGATCGAAAAACTGGAGGACAAGAAATTGCTGATCCGTGTAACGGAAGGAAAAGCCACGAATGTGTACCCCACCGCCCGTGCAAAAGATATGCTCCCTAAACTGAAAGAATGTCTGCATGATTTTTATAATAAGTATTCCGCGATCCTGGGAAAGGATGAAAGCGGTAAACTGGTACAGTCGATGAGCAAAGTGGCCGATAAACTCCCCTGATTTTTTTTAACCAATCATTTGTATATACAAACATTAAAAACAACAACAACATGAAGATCGTAGTAACAGGTGCCTCCGGGCATATCAGTGGTAAACTGGCTGAAACACTGCTCAAAGCAGGACATTCCGTGACCGTCATTGGTCGTAGTGCCACCCATCTTGAAAAGCTCATCGCCGCAGGGGCAACAGCAGCGGAAGGTTCCGTTGAAGACGTCGAATTCCTGTCCCGAACTTTCAGTGGTGCAGACGCAGTGTACACTATGGTTCCTCCGAATTTCGGTGCCAGCGACTGGAAAGGCTGGATCGGTGGTATCGGTGCGAATTATGCAAAAGCTATCAGATCCGCTGGCGTGAAATATGTGGTGAACCTGAGCAGTGTGGGTGCACATTTGCCGGAAGGCTGCGGTCCGGTCAGCGGATTGTATCGTGTGGAGCAGGCGCTCAATGCGCTGGAAGGTGTGCATGTCAAACATCTCCGCCCCATGTACTTCTACGATAATCTGCTGGCCAACATCGCCATGGTGAAGAACATGAATATCATTGGCGGGAATTTCGGAGGCGGAGAAAATAAACTGTCCCTGGTATCCCCTTCAGATATCGCTGATGCAGCCTTTGAAGAACTGAATACACTGTCGTTCTCCGGCAATTCTGTCCGGTATATCGCAAGTGATGAGCGGACAGGTACCGAAATAGCATCCGTACTGGGTTCAGCGATCGGAAAGCCCGGTTTACCATGGGTGGAGTTTACGGATGAACAAAGCATACAGGGCATGCTCATGGCAGGTTTGCCGCAAGAAGTGGCGTCCAACTATACGGAGATGGGGCAAGCCCTCCGAAACGGAACGATGCAGGCTGACTTCAAAGCGAACCACTCCGTTACCGGAAAGACCAAACTGGAAGACTTCGCGAAAGTATTCGCAGAGGTATATCAGCAACAATAACCATTAAACCAATTATCATGAAAGTAGGGATCATCGGAAGCGGTATCGTTGGCCAGGTGCTGGCGAAAGCGTTCCATGCGGAAGGACATCAGGTCTTGCTTGGGACACGGGATGTTCAGAAAGAGGAGTTGAAAAAATTCATTACAGAAAATCCGGAGATCAGGGTGGCTGTATTTGAGCAGGCAGCATCATTCGCGGAGATCATCGTGCTGGCAACAGGTGGTGCGGTGACACTGGATGCGATCCGCTTAACGGGCATAGCACATTTTTCGGGCAAGATCGTGATCGACACAACGAACCCGATCTCCAAAGAAGCGCCGGAAAACGGTGTATTGAAGTATTTCAGCAGCCTCAACCGTTCTTTGTTCGAGGACATCCAGCAATTATTACCGGAGGCGAAACTGGTGAAAGCCTTTAATAGTGTTGGCAATGCATTCATGTACAAGCCTTCCTTCCCTGGCGGAAAGCCAACGATGTTCATTTGCGGGAATGATGATACCGCGAAAAGTACGGTCACCTCCATTCTGACCGCATTCGGATGGGAGTCCGAGGATATGGGAAAAGCGGAATCAGCACGGGCCATCGAGCCACTTTGTATACTCTGGTGTATACCGGGATTCATCCATAATCAATGGACACATGCATTCAAATTGCTGAAAGCATAAAAGAAAGCCCCGACGTTACAATCGGGGCTTTTTCATTACAAATACCTTTCGAGCTGCAGGATCCATTCCGGATCAGGGCAGAGGTTGAGCCAATGATCTTTTTCAGAGAACCTGCAAACACCTGGATAGTCCCCATGATAGTCGAGCATATCATCGATGAGTTGAAAATGCAGGTGCGGCGGCCAGTGTCCATTTTCAGCAGCGATACCGAAAGCGGAGAAGCGTTCCCCTTTCGCGATCTTTTTTCCGGTCGTTAGTCCTTTCAGGGATGCTCTTGTAAGATGTCCGTAAAGTGTATAAAAGCCCTTCCCTTCGATCATATGTGAAAGAATGATGGTGGCACCATAATCCCCGAAGCGGTCATTATCCGCGAAACTGTGCACTATGCCGTCGCAGGGTGCGAATACGGGTGTACCGGCAGCTCCCCAGATATCCGTTCCGAGATGTAATCGCCTGGGCTCATCACCGGGACGATCCGCATTAAAGACCGCACTGCGGTCGTACAATGTCCGGTGTTCCGCGTAACCTCCGATCCCATAAGTTGCTTTCTCCGATCCGAGCTGACGGTCCACCAATTCAGAGAACACAGCGGTATTGGTCAGCACATCTGCCGGCAACCAATTATTATGGCGGGTGAAATCGAAGCGGATAAAACGGATACCGGGCCCGACAGGAACAACGGGATGGAATTCCGTAAAATGGCGTTGAAGTACCGTGATCAGGTGCGTCTGCATATCTAAAGATAAGGATGTCCAAAAATAAAAAAGCATCCCGTAAAAACGGGATGCTTATATGATATCAGTTATGAACTTTTATTACGGACGTCCTACGATCACCTTGAAGGCCTTCTCAGAAGTACGTGCGCCGTCTTTATAGTAGAAGCGTACCATGTAGACACCTGCAGGCAGGCTTGTCAGATCTACATTTACTACTCTGCCATAACGCAGACCGCCATATTCCTGGTTACGTACCAGCAGGCCACCATCTGTGAACACCTTCATGTTAAGGTAATTGTACAGGGTGCTGTTGACACGGATATTGAAGTTACCGTTGTTCGGGTTCGGGAACAGGATCACACCGTCGTTGCTCAGCAGGCGGACACGTTCCGGACATTCTTCCACTTTAGCTACAACCGTTGCGCTGTTAGCACAACCAGCAGTGCTGATGTAAGTATATGTCAGCGGATACTGACCCACAGCTGTTGCTGACGGGATGAAATTGAATCCGGATACGCCGATACCAGACCATGCACCACCTGTCGGTGTACCCAGCGGAAGCAGGTTCACCAGTGTATCGCTGATACAAACCCTTGACGGGAAGGCAGCGATCGAAACAGCAGGCGTTGCATTTACGGTCAGCGTAGCAGCATTGGATGTAACAGTTGAACATGTATTGCTAACGATCACACGGTATTGATTACCGCTCAGTGATGTAGTTACACCAGTAAGTACCAGAGATGCTGCACCAGACGGAATGTTGGTCCAAGTAGTACCACCGTTAGTGCTTACCTGCCACTGATAGTTCTGGAAGTTGCCACCAGATACAACAGTAAAGGTTGCATTCGTACCCTGACATACAGCCTGATTAACAGGTTGTGTCGTGATCGTAGCAGGTTGCACCACATTCACAGTTACGCTGGTTGCAGCTGATGTACAAGTAGCAGTTGCTCTTGTTACGGAATAAGTGGTCGTTACGTTCGGTTTAGCATAAACAGGACTTGCATACGTACCACCAACATAAGGAATAGTTGCAAGTGCGTTCGTGTAGAGACCTGTGATCGGACTCCAGATACCACCTGTGATCTCAAAGGTCATACTCCAGCCGCTGATAGATCCGGCGTCACCGGATACATCATCCACACCGAAGAGGCTCCAGGTTCCGTTCATGTTACCGGTGAAGGTAGACAGTGTCGGTACCGCCTGGGTTACAGAGCCAGGACCGGGAGCGACCCATGTATCTGTTGCACCAATGTTTGTCGGTTTGTATGTACCTGCAACCAACGGGCTAGGTATGGCAGCAACGGCTGCATCATCAATTGTAATGTTCACATTGGAAATTGATGTTGTTCCGGCAGCATCAGACATCAATACTACACTTGTACCGGTATTCGGTTGCTGCAGCAGGATATCCAGGTCGGACGGGAACGTATGGGTAATACCATTGATCGTTACAGATTTAACACGTACACCGGAAGTAGGCAGACCCGCTACTGTGATCGTAGACGGATAAGGCCCGGCAATACCCACTGTAGTTCCGGTAGCAGGGATAGCAACAGGTCCGGCAGCCTGAGAGTTGATCGTAGTTGATGAAACGGTCAGCGTAGCAGTACCGTTCAGACAAACAGTAGCGCTTGACGGAGTTACAACAGGAGCAGCCGGAGTAGCATTCACTACAGTGGTTGCTGTGTTGGTACAACCTGTAGCAGCAAGCGTTCCTGTTACTGTATAAGTAGTGTTCAGGAGCGGGTTTGCAGTTACGGTTGCGCCGGTTGTTGAACTGAGGCCGGCAGCAGGTGACCATGTATAAGAATCAGAGTTACCGGTTGCGGTCAGGGCTACAGGACCGCACTGGCCTGTCGGGCTTACCGCGATGGTCGGTTTCGGATTCACTGTTACAGTAACCGTGGCGTTGCCAGAGTTACAAGTACCGGTCGTTCCGAAAACAGTATAAGTAGTCGTAGTAGCAGGGCTTGCATATACCGTATTCGCGGAAGTATTCGCAACATACGGGATCGTACCTGCTGCATCCAGCCAGAGGCCTGTTGCAGGCACCCATACTGCTGCAGAAGCTGTATAGTTGATCGTGATACTCCATGATGTAAGTGTACCCACATCACCTGAACCGTTATCACGCATACCGAGTGTCCAGTTACCATTCGCTACGGAATAGAGTCCGCCGAATGTGGTCACTGTCGGTGTGAAGCCGGTTGGCGGATTCGCTGCAAGCGCATCCGCTGCGAATGTACCGGTGAACGGTGCAGTACCAGTAGCCAGAGATACTGAAGATGCAGAACTGATGGTTGTGTTGACGAAGTTGTCTCCGTTACTGCCACGTCCATTGATCAGGTTCAGGATCGCGCCATTGGGAGCTTTCAGGTTGAAGATCATATCACCATCCCAGGTATGTGTCATATTGAGGTTCACACTTACACCTGTAACAGTAGCCCCAGCCGGGATACCGCTAACGGCGAGTGCATGAGAGATACCTGCAGGTGAGTTATCCGGAACAGTGACAGTGATCGAACCGGAAGAAACGGTAGCAGTACCGATCGCTGCAGAAGCGGTCAGTTGCTGGAAGCTTCCTGCGCAGATCACGGGAGCTGAAGGTGTGATGACCGGTGTCGGCGGTGTAGCCAGCACGTTCACACTTGCGCTGCTTGAACAACCCGTAGCGGTGATCGTACCAGTTACAGTGTACACAGTGTTCACTGCCGGGTTGGCAATAACTGTGGTACCTGTAGCGGTATTCAGACCGGTGGCCGGTGTCCATGCATAAGTATTAGCGTTACCGTTCGCGGTCAGTGTTACAGGAGCGCAAAGACCACTCGGACCTGCATTCACTGTCGGAACAGGGTTCACTGTAAGTGTTGCTGCAGTTGTTGTTGAAGTACCGCAGGGGTTTGTTACCACGCAACGGAACTGGTATCCGTTATACACTACGCTTGCACCATTGATCAGAAGGATCGGAGTGTTCACGTTAGCGAACGGAGCAACGTTTGCGAGGTTGATCCAGGTACCACCGCCATTGGTGCTCACCTGCCACTGATAAGACGGCGGGATCGGAGCATTGTCGGCCATACTGAAGGATGTATTCACACCAGCACAGATGGTCCTGCTCTGCGGGTTCGCAGTAATGTTAGGCGCACCTGTTGAAGTGATATTTACTGTTGATACAACAGAGCAACCCAATACATCGGTAGATGTCAGGGTGTAAGTCTGCAGACCAGCAGGGATCGCAGTGATGCTGAAGTTACCGGTTTGGTTGTTCGCGCCGGTAGGTGCATTTTGTACGATGGTACCAGCGCCGGTCAGCGTGTGGGTAATATTACCCGCAACCACCAGGGCCCAGTCAACCAGCGTACCGGTTTCACCTGCATTATTATCAGAAACGGTCAGTGTCCATGTGCCTGAAGTTCCGCAGGGGAATGTCAGACCTGCCCAGTTATGAGCAGCACCGTTCACGTCAGAAGGTTTGTAAGTACCTGCAGCGATGGTACCAGAAGCTGCCGTTTCAGGCAGAACTGTAGCACCAGCCAGGTCGAACAGATAAACACCAGACAGGTCGTCGGCGTTACCTGTACCCGTTGCAGGAACACCCGGGCGATCGAACGCGTAGGTTGTACCGCAGGGGCTTGTCAGTTTAACGATCACATCACCGGCAGATGTATGATTCAGGTTCACGCGCAGTTTCAGGTTGCTGGAAGCAGGGATAGAAACTGAGGGCAGTTGCAGTGCTGAAGAAACACCTGCGGGATCATTATCAGGAATGGCTGTATTAACAACACCACTGGAAGCGATGACAGCATTGCTGGTCGCACCACCATTAGCCGTACCTGTGATCGCGGAAGAACCCGGTGCGCAAACCACGTTCGGTGTTGCGGATACCGCAGTATGGGTCAGTGCCGGGCTAACGTAGATCGCAGCGGCATTGGAAGTAGCTGTACCGCAGAAGCCGGTCACCACACAATGGTAAATATTACCATTCAGTGCATTGGTCGGGTTGGTAATAGTATATGTAGCGCTGGTTGCACCCGGAACAGCGGTCCATGTAGTACCGTTGTTGGCACTCACTTCCCACTGATAAGTGATCAATGTACCTGTAGCAGTTACAGAGAACACTCCGTTACCTGCAGTAGAACATCTTACCACACTGGCCGGTTGTGCAGTAATGGCAGGCGCTGTACAGGAAGCAGGCAGGATCAGTGTGGTCGTATCCGCAGTGATCACGCGCACATTCGTATTGTCGAACAGGCTGGAGCGCATATCCACGGTAGCGACAGCTTTCATAGAGATATCATCGATCCACCAGCCGGTTGCGGAAACGCTGTTATCAGAACCTTCGCGGAAGCGGATCTTCACGTTAGCCTGATTGGCGAACGGAGTCATGTTCACTACTGTCTTCACCCAACCACCACTTGAACCGGTCCAAGCAGAACGGCCAGCGAGCGGGTTAGAGAAGTTCAGAGAGATCGTTCCGTTATAACCACCGGAAACGATGTTTGCGCCGAGGTCAGTCCAGGTCGTACCACCGTTGGTACTGATCTCAACGACAGCACCGTCGAAGCCGGATTCCAGTGCGTAGTTATGCCAGAAAGTAAGTTGCGGAGGTGTTGCACCAAATGACATGGAAGCCGTTGTTGCAATGATCTGATCGGATACAGAACTGATATCCGCAGAGAAGAATGCATTCGGAGCACTATGGCTTGATGTATTGGTAACAACCCAATGTGTTGTAGTTGTAGAGGTCTCGGTCCAGAAGGCCGGGATCGTTGCGCCGGTTACCTGCTCGTCGATCAGTGTTGTCGGCGGGAAGTAACTACCCACGTTCACATTCACAGTGAAGGTGAATGCTGCTGAAGAGTTGGCTGCAACAGTTACCGGGTTGAAAGACACAACGCGGTTGAGCGCATCATAGGTACCACCACTTACATAGGTAACATTTAAAGGCAGTGTATCACGCAATGTATAGTTGGTCATTGCAGTACATGCATCCGTTACGATGTTCTGGGTGTAAACGATATTCTGACCTTCCAGAACAGCGGTGATACCAGTGTTCAGTGTCAGACCACCACCACCAACGGTGAAGTCGGCAACCTGGTCAGTAGCACTATTGGAAGAACCCTGAGAAGCGTTACGGCCCATACCTCTTTTCGCGAATGCTTTCCAGATGGCGCAGCTGTACTTCTTATTAAAGAACAGTGTATCTGCTTTCAGGATCGCGTTACGTGCATCGATGAAGCCGGGGCTGCAGGGCTGCAGGCGCATACCTTCGATCACCAGTTTCATTGCGGAAGCGTTACCCACCATGGAAGCGGTCGGTCCCGGATCCAGGAAAGTGGGGTCGATGGCATTATCCTGTTTGATGATCTCCCAGGTCATTTCCCAAATGGCCATACACCAGATCTCACCGATATTATGTACTTCCGTACCGATGATACCTGTTCCCATGTTCGCATAGGTCAGGGGGTTGATAGCGAGGTTAGTTGAATAAGGGAAGTTACGGATACCGGCGCCTGAAGTCGGCTGACCCAGTACGTAAGTACCCATCGGACGTGCGAGCGGACCATCATTCACTGTAGCTGTAGCCCAGTTAGTGGTCATCATCAGCGCCATATAATCAGACCATCCTTCACCACCTTCTTCCGCGTTACCCAGACAGGATACGTTAGCCGGACCACCGGTAAGCCTGTTACTGATACCATGACCGTATTCGTGTGTAATTACACCGTTATCCAGATCACCATCACGTTGCGGTGAAGTTGTCGTAAAGAGGAACATCTGCATGCGGGGTCTTGAACCATCGGAAGGCGTTGCGAAGTTCGCGTTGTTCGTACCACCGGCATCCTGTGCATCTGCAATAACATAGTCAGCACCCAGACCACCACGGCTCTGGTTATCATTCTGGAAGTTACCACCCACCTCATCGAAACCATAAGCATAGGACATATCGTGCATCAGGTTGTTCCAGTAGAACAGGTTCGTGATAGCCGCTTTCTGGTTATTGAGGGTAGCCTCTGTAGGAGACTGGGTAAAATCGTAAAGGTTAGGGAAGGTCAGCGTGGGCTGAGGAGTGGTTGAGTTGGTGGAAAGACCGAAGGTAGCATTGCTGCCATCCCTGTCTTCCTGCGCCCAAACGTTATTACCACGGGCACTGTCATGATAGATCGAACCATCATAATGCCATTTCAGGCTTGTCGCGTTTCCGGGTGTCAGCGTCCAGGGATCAGTATGATCTGAAGGAGTACCACCGGTATGCTGGGGACTTTCAGCCGGATATTTAATTACTTTATAGGTAGCGGAGTTGACAACAAAGGGTTTGAACTCCCATTTGTTATTCAGGTTGCGGTTGATCACGAAATTATTTCCCGCATTCCTTTTCTCAGTGAAGAACTGAGCAGGGCTTTCTTTTTTATTGTCCCAGCTGTCTTTAACAGTCAGGCTTTCTTTACCGATCACTGTACCTGTAGCCGCGTCAACGCGAACCAGCCAGTAATCAGAGGATCTCAGGGGCGTAACGAACACCTGCCATACCAGGCGTACATCTTCCTTACCATTCTTCGGATACCATAACAGTTCTGCTGTGATATTTTCTGAAGTAATGCCGAGTTTACCGAATTCAAAACGATGACCATTGTTCAGAATGGCGACCGGAACGGCTTGCTCAAGCGGCGTGATCTTCAGCTCAGAGAACGCTGCGGAAAGCGCGGTGAGCGCAGTAGCAGCAGGTACACCATTCTTCAGATTGGCGACCTTCTCAATGCTGCCAAGCCTTGAACCGGCGTTGGAAACGACTTTGTTATTCTGGAAGGCCAGCACCTGTACCTGGTTATAAACTGGAATTCCCTGGTATGCCTGTTGCAGGTATACCATGCGGACATTGGAACCGGGAATCACATAAGATCCTCCCACGATAGCATTATCACTGCTGATATCAGAATTGGAAAGGCCGAGGGCCGCGCTGTTCTGGCGCAGCAGCTGCAGAGCAGCTTCCTTGTCCGTTTCTGTTACCTGTGCTTTACCGATAAAAGCGATCGCCAACAATACCGTAAGCAGTAAAAGTTTTTTCATGAACGTAAGTGTTAAGTTAAAAGGTATGGTATAGTAATGGTATGGTTTTGCAGGACTAATTCGGAGGTTTCTACAGGAGTGGGATTTTCCGGGCATGGAAATTCCTGCAATAAAGAAGGGAGAAAAATCACTTTCTTCGTAAGCAGGTTTGGTATCATAAAAATCCGCTGTAATATAGGGAATAAACTAAAATCCACCCAAATCAAATCCTTCTGGTTTTCCGTAAAATATTTCCTACCCCGGGGTCGTTATATAACTGATTCGTCTGAAACCCTTTACCAAACAGTCTCTATTGAAAAAAAGTACTTCTGCCGCCCTGCTGACCACCCTCCTGTTGCTGGCCTCCGGCTACCTCTCTGCTCAGATGATCACCGGGGTCTGGAAAGGCCGGATCAACCGCCAGAAAGCGGAATTGAAAATCATACTCAATGGCGACAGCCTGACAGGAACATCCTACTATTTTGAATCCCCCAACCGCTACCGGCGCTATAGCATTAAAGGTTATTTTGACCCCCAGACCAATGAAGCGGTTTGGTGGGACGATCAGCTGATCGCTGAAAAGCCCGCCCGTTCCGGACCCGGGGCCGCAGCCCTGCTTTCGCGGGCCGATTTCAACTGCCCGGGCGGGACGACAATGATGCTGATCGGGAAAAGCGGACCCGGTACGGACCGCTCAGAACTGACCGGTGACCTCAACCTGGATAAAACAGGCCTTTCCGATTTCAAAGACGAATGGGATTTTATCATCGATAATTTCACGGCAGGTGCCAATGACCCCTACCTGATCGACAGTGTGGAACAGATCGCTTCGCATCCTGTACTTCCGGAACCACCCATCGTTTCCGCACCTCCGGTAAGGACCCCACCTATCGTTATTGTGAAGGAGGCCCCTGTTAAAAAACCGGAAAAGACTGAGCCCGTGGTCGTACAAACGCCGCCCATACAGCGCCCGCCGGTTCAAATACCCACGATCGAAGAAAAATTCAGGATGCGCAGGACCATCCTCACGACCGAAATACCTGTCAGTGGTGATTCCATCGAACTGCGTTTCTATGATAACGCGGAGATCGACGGCGATTCCATTTCCCTTTTCCTCAATGGCAAAATGATCTTCCAGCATATCCGCCTGCTCGGAACCGCTTATGTGATCAAACTGCCCGTTGCAGATATGCAGGACGTGAACGAACTGGTTATGGTAGCCGAAAATCTGGGCAGCATCCCGCCCAATACCTCCTTCATGGTGGCATTGGTGGGCGAACAGCGCTACGAGGCCCGGCTGGAAAGCACCGAAGGCAGCAGTGCGATGGTGCGCCTGACCAAAAAACGATGACCCCTTATTTCAATTGCTTCAGGATCTCCTCAATGGCACGCTCCAGTTGCGGGTCCTTTCCATTGATCTTATCTGAAAAGCCGTTGATGACCAGGATATCCGGCTGTACGCCTGTTTTCTCCAGGTCCTTTCCATCCAGCGTGTAACAACCCCAGGCCGGCATGCGTACGGTTGAACCATCAACCAGACCAACACCACTGGTGAAGATGATCCAGCGATAGGTATTGTTGCCGACGATCTTGCCAAGCTTGAGCGCTTTGAATCCCTGTGAGGTCATTTCCGCATCACTGAGTGATTGTTCATTCGTCAGTAAGATGATCGGTTTATCACTGGGCGCGAAATTCGACTGATTCGTTTTTTGCCCTTCCCGGTATTTCCATTGCAGATAAGAGCGCTGACTCAGGAATTTCAGCACATCATCATGCACATTGCCGCCGGTATTGTACCGAAGGTCGAAAATGAGCGCGTCTTTCGAATTGAGTTCCCTGGTCATGTCGATGATGAACTGCTCCAGTTCACCCTGTCCCATATTCTTCATGTACCCATAAGCGATACGTCCCTTACCCAGTTCATCCACCCTTTTCTGATTGCGGTCGATCCATTCATCATACAGATTGTTGAATAAAGTGGACTGCGGATGCAATTCGTATTCAAAGGTCTGTCCCGCGCGACCGAAGGTCAGTCTGAGTTCCTTGTCCAGCGAGGGTTGTGTGAAATAATAATTGCGGTCAACCGAAGGATCAACGGTCACGTCATTCACTTTCAGCAGCTGATCGCCGGGGCGGATATCGATCCCTTTTTTATCAGCTGCGGAACGCAATACCACATATTTCACTTTGTAGGGCTGATCATCTTCGAAGATCACACCGGTTTCCATCGTGCGGTTGCTGAGCGCGATGGTTTCATCTTCACCGAAGGTGCCGAATCCCTGATGGGATGAGTTGAGTTCGCCCAGCATATCGTTGAGCAATACACGCAGATCGGCGCGGTTATTCAGATAAGGAATGAAGCGGCGATAGTACTCGCGGGTCTTTGCCCAGTCGAGCCCGTGAAAATGCTCATCATAATAATTCTCCTGCATCTGTGCCCAGGCCTCTTCGAACAACTGGCTGAATTCTTCCGCCAGGTTCCTGCGGAAGGTGAAGCTGATGCTGACCGGCTCGGCCTTGTTCGCATCAAGGTTCAGTTTATTGATGGTGCCGTTACAGAGCACATATAATTTATCACTCACTTCGCGGAAATCGGATCCGCCGCCTTCCGTACCGGCGATCTTTTCCGTTTTATTCTGTTCAAATGGTTCTGTGACCGTTTTCCAGAGCGCAACCCGTCCTTCTCCATGGTTGCTGCTGTAGATCACGGAAACCTTATCTCCTTTCTGATAAACATAACTGAGGAATTGCGTACCGAGTCCCGGGCTCAACTGCTCCAGCCTTTCCATCAGCCGGTCCGTATCGAATGTAACAGGCTTCACATCCGGGGTTGCGGCCTTTTTGCTCGTATCTTTTTTCTCTTCTTTGAAAAGGTCATTGAATTTATCGAACCGGAACGGATCATCCGATTTTTCAAGTGCAGCACGGTACACTTTCGCATCCGGCATACCGAAAGGATAGGCGGGCTTCAGGCGCTGACTGGTGAAATAAATGTACTTGCCATCGGCGCCCCACAGCGGATCATTCTCTGTGATCGCTGTTTTGGTGAGATTCGTGATCTGCCCGTCCTGGATCCTGTACAAGAATATGTCCTGCTCAAAATTCCGGTAGGCCGTATACATAACATACGCTTCATCCGGTGAAAACGAAGGATTGCTGTTATCGAATCCCCAGAACTCATCTTTCACGATCGTTTTGCTGTCACCGGTTTTGATATCCAGCATCCGCAATTCATCACGGCCGCTGAGATACAGGAGTTTGGTCCTTTTTTTATTGATGACCAGCGAGCGGTCATTCCGGTTCTCCTTCGTAAGCTGCTTCAGTGGTGAACTTCCATCAGCCCCTACGGTGAACAGATTGGTGTATCCCTGATACGTTTGCGTGAAAAGGATGGTCTTGTTATCATCCTGCCAGCGCAATTCCGTTACACGTTCTGCAGAACCCCGGTCGATCTGACGGATGAACTTTCCTTCCACATCACTCACGAATAATTCTCCTCTGGAAACGAAAGCCAGTTTCTTCCCATCCGGTGAAACATCAAACGTGCTGATATTACTACGCACTTCAAAATCCTTTTCTTTGGGCAAAGTATTGTTCCGGTTCACGGTGATATCCAGTTTTTCAGCCTTCCCTTTCTCCGTATCATAGATCCAGAGCTGGTAATCTTTCTCAAAAACCACTTTACCGCCTTTGGCATTGACCTGCGGCGTTTTGATGGATGTACTGAAACTGGTCAGGCCTTTTTTCTTGCCGTTATCCAATGTCGCCAGGTTGTACTCGCCATTGGTTTCATCTGAAATGAAGTACACGCGCCCTGACTGATCGATCGTTGTGGCAAAATCCTTTCCTTCCCAGTCGGTATACTTTTTATACGCCTTAGTTGCGGGGTCATACGACTGTATATCCGGATTGAACGGACCTTTGTAACGTTTACGTTGCGCCTGATTCGCACTTTCCCAGGTATCATTGAAGAAGATCTCCCCTGTTTTCGGGTGTTCCACGAGGTTATGGTCGAACTGGAAGAAATAATTGCCGAATACGCGGCGTGGCGTTCCGCCGGTCGCGGCTACTTTGAAACCGGAGATCTGTCCCATCCGGTTGCTGTTGAAATATATACTCTTTGAATCCCAGCTCCAGCTGGTCACTTCATCGTTGGCACTGTGCCAGGTCAGCTGTTTCACTTCGCCACCACCGAAAGGAATGAGGTAAACATCGGCATTGCCGAACTGCCTTCCCGTGAAAGCGATCCATTTACCATCAGGAGAAACTCGCGGACTGGTCTCATAACCCTGCATGGCAGTGAGCCTGGTCGCTTTACCATCATTCACTGCGGCTTTCCAGAGATCGCCTTCAAAACTGAAGATGACGGTTTGCCCGTCAGGCGTCAGACAGGGATTGGAAAGGAAATAGACCGGCGACTGCTGCGCATTCATAACAAAAGCGAACAGCATAGCAACGGTCAGGTGCAGAAGTTTTCTCATTTCAGTGGTTTTAGATATGGAATGTACGAAGGGAAATGAGAAAGCTACTTCCGCCTGTCAAAAAGTATGCATGTACTCAGCGGGTCATCCGGTATTCATTGCGCATCATGAAGCTATCCGTCTTATTGAACCTTACGTCTTCGCGGATGCGCAGATCGGTCTGCCCGAATGTATACCTGTGGCGGATCGTGGCCGGGCGGTCATCATCCGTACCCTCATATTCAGTCAGGAAACTCAGCGTTTTACCTTCCGCTTTTTTCTCCAGGATCCTCGCCCCGTCAAAATAATGACCGCCTTTGGTGATCGCCAGTGTATCGTAACTATTGGCTTTGGGCTCGTCAGGGTATTCATGGAAGATGATCACATGGCCGGGCAGTGCGGCCGGAATGCTGATATCCAAATTCGCGGGCATGGTATAAGGCTTCTTTGTGCCGTAATCGATATAGGTCAGACTGCCTTTCCAATGCCCTGCGGCAAAGAGCAGTTCATCAGCCCTGAGCCTGGGTTTATTTTCATTGAGCAGGAAAGTGAAAGGAACAAGCAGGAAAGCAGCGATGAATTTCATGGAGGTTTTTGCAGTGAACAAAAAAGCCGGTGAAATGGTTCACCGGCTTTGTAAAATATCGTTGAATGGTCAGATCACCACGTTGATCATCTTGTTCTTCACATAAATGATCTTCTTCGGCGCTTTGCCTTCCAGCCATTTCTGTACCGTGGCATCGGCCAGCACCAGGGCCTCCACTTCCGCCTGTGTGGCGGTCAGGGCGATGGTGAGTTCCGCACGGGTCTTGCCATTGATGGCCACCGGATAAGCTTTCGCTGTTTCCTTGACATGACTTTCGATGAAAACAGGATAAGCCGCATCAATGATGCTTTCTTTATGTCCCAGCAATGACCACAGCTCTTCACAGATATGCGGTGCATACGGTGTGAGCAGGATCAGCAAGGGTTCAAGGATCGCGCGCTTGTGGCAGTTGAGGTCCGACAGCTCATTGGTAGCGATCATGAATGCGCTCACCGCGGTATTGAAACTGAAACGTTCAGTGTCATTCTCGATCTTACGGATCGTGTTGTGCAGCACTTTCAGTTCAGCGGGTGTGGCTGCATCTTCAGTGACGATCAGTCCCTTCATTTCATCGGCGAACAA
Source organism: Bacteroidota bacterium (assembly GCA_029555415.1). Classification (GTDB taxonomy): domain Bacteria; phylum Bacteroidota; class Bacteroidia; order Chitinophagales; family Chitinophagaceae; genus JAKPSI01. The sequence continues at coordinate 118,210 of JAKPSI010000082.1, forward strand.
ACGCCAGAATTTCTTCAGGAAACGGTGCACCCCTTCAATGCCCTTGGTGTCCCAGGGTTTGCTCATTTCCACCGGGCCGAGGAACATTTCATACATGCGGAAGGTGTCGGCACCGAATTTATCAACCAATACATCGGGGTTAACGGTATTGAATTTCGACTTCGACATTTTCTCCACTTCGGAACCTGTCAAATAAGACCCCATGCGCTCTTGCTCACCCCCTGCAATAAACTCACCCCGTTTTTCGCCGCTTTCGAATTTTGGTGTTGTGAAATTATAATCTTCAAAAATGAATTCGGCGTGTTTATTCTCAGCTTTGATCTTTTTGAACTGCTCAATATCTAATTCATAGCCATCAACAATATTTACATCTACATGCAGTTGAGTTATATCGAATTTCTTAATCTCGATTTCCCCCAAATTGTTCGGATAATACATTAACGGAAGCATTCTTCTTAGAGCATCAAGAATGCCCCATTCATTATCTAAATCATTGTTTATATATTTTTCATACAAGCCTTTAGATACATATATCTGAGGCCGCAGTAATCCATTGCTATCAAATGGATCTTTCTCAAAATGAATTTGTAAACGATACACGAACCGGCTGCTTCCCTGGATCATTCCCTGGTTCACCAGTTTTTTGAAAGGCTCATCGTGTCCGATGAAACCCAGGTCATACAAGGCTTTCGTCCACATGCGGCTGTACAGCAAATGCCCGACCGCGTGTTCCGTTCCGCCGATGTACAGATCCACTTGCCCCCAGTAATCAGATACTTTACGGTCGCAGAAAGCCTGATCATTCTGCGGATCCATATAACGAAGGAAGTACCAACTGCTGCCGGCATAACCGGGCATGGTATTCGTTTCCAGTTCACGTGCTACCCATTCAGGGATGTTCGCGAGCGGACCCTCGCCTTCGGGACCGGGTTTGTAATTATCAACGTGCGGTAATTCCAGCGGGAGTTCGTTCGCATCCATCGGATAGGCGACGCCTTCTTTCCACTTGATCGGGAAAGGCTCACCCCAGTAACGCTGGCGGCTGAACGCGGCATCACGCATCTTGAAATTCACTTTGCGTTTGCCAATGCCCATTTCTTCAAGCTTATCGATCACGATATCGATCGCGTCCTTCATTTTCACGCCATTCAGGAAACCTGAATTTTCCAGCAATGCTTCTTTCGTAGCATTCGCTTCTTCGCCATTATAAAATGAACCGATGATATTGGTGATGGGAATAGAGAAGTACTGCGCGAACTTATGGTCACGTTCATCGCCGCAAGGCACCGCCATGATGGCACCGGTTCCGTAACCGGCCAGCACGTATTCAGAGATCCAGATGGGGATCTGCCGCTGATCGAAAGGATTCACGGCATAAGCACCGGTGAATACGCCACTGATCTTCTTCTCCGCCATACGCTCGCGCTCACTGCGGCTTTTCACGTAAGCGATGTATTCTTCCACCGTAGTTTTCTGTTCCGCTGTGGTGATCGTTTCCACCAGTTCATGTTCCGGGGCAATGACCATAAAGTCAACACCGAAAATAGTATCGGGTCTTGTTGTATATACTTTCAGTGAGGTTTTCTTGTCTGAATCCTTTGTGCCGAATACTTCAAAATCTATTTCCGCTCCGCTGGATTTTCCGATCCAGTTGGTCTGCATTTCTTTCATCGCTTCACTGAACTCGATGCGGTCGAGTCCTTCCAGCAAACGATCCGCGTATTCCGTGATGCGCAGGTACCACTGACGGAGTTTCTTTTTCACAACTGGGTGTCCGCCTCTTTCGCTCACACCGTTCACCACTTCATCATTGGCGAGTACGGTACCGAGGGCTTCGCACCAGTTCACTTCACCGTAACCGCAAAAAGCGAGTCGGTAGTTCATCAGGATTTCCTGGCGGCGTTTCTCGTCAAAATTTTTCCAGTCGGCTGCAGTGAAGGCCAGACCTGCATCTCCGGGACAAGCATGCGCTGCATTGCCTTCTTTTTCAAAAATGGCGATGAGCTCAATCAGTGGTTGCGCTTTCTTCGTTTGTCTGTTGAAAAAAGAATGGAAAAGTTGCAGGAAGATCCACTGTGTCCATTTATAATAACCGGGTTCGCAGGTGCGGACCTCGCGTGACCAGTCGTAGCAGAATCCGATATTATCGAGCTGCCTTCTGAAATTGGCGATGTTATTCTCAGTGGATACGGCGGGATGGATACCATGATCGATGGCATATTGTTCCGCAGGTAATCCGAACGCGTCATAACCCATCGGGTGCAGGACGTTGAAACCCTTCAGTCGCTTATAACGGCTGTAGATATCGGAGGCGATATAACCGAGTGGGTGGCCCACATGCAATCCCGCACCGCTGGGGTAAGGGAACATATCGAGCACATAACATTTGGGGCGTGTGAAATCATTGGCCACTTTATAAGCGCCGGTTTCATTCCAGTGTGCCTGCCATTTCTTTTCAATATTCCTGAACTGGTATTCCATAATCATTCATGTTGTTGCGGTACTGTTACCCTTTCGTTGCCGGAAAGATCGACCGGCGGCGGCATGACGTTGAGAAAACGTTAAAAACCCGGAAAGCGGCAATACAGTGGTACTGCAACCGTTTTGTGGAGGAACAAAAATACGGATTGTAGGCCTGAATCTGTTATTTTTGCCCGTCTGGCTGCATGAAACAGCAGCATCAGGCACAACCTGTTAAATCCAAAATCAGCAAGCATGTCCCAAGCCGGAAAATCATCCATTAAACGCGGAAAACCGTCCTATTTCATGTCCATCCTGGGGGTCACACTCGTGCTCTTCCTGCTGGGCATCATCGGATGGCTGATGATCAACGCGAATAAACTCGGCAACTATTTCAAGGAAAGCGTGGAAGTAAGGGCGTATCTGCGGGGTGACCTGAACCCCAAGGACAGCGTAGCCCTGATGAATTATATCAGTGCGAAACCGTATGTGAAATCCGTTGAATTCGTGACCAAAGAAGCCGCGATCAAGTCGATGGCGCAGGATGACCAGGACTGGAACAAGGTACTGGATGCCAACCCGCTGCCGAACAGCATCAACTTCAAAGTGAAAAAGGAATACCTGAATGTGGATTCCCTGAAAACGATCAAAACGGACCTGGAGCTGCAGACCTATGTGAATGATGTGCAGTATCCGGAGGCGCTGGTGGACAAGATGAATAAGAACATCGAGAAGATCAGTCTGTACGCGCTCGTTATCGCGGTATTACTTTCGATCGTGGTCATTATCCTGATCGATAATACGATCCGTCTGGCGATGTTCAGCAACCGTTTCCTCATCAAGACCATGCAAATGGTGGGTGCAACGCGCAATTTCATCGCCCGTCCGATGAACATCAAGGCGGTGGTGAATGGTTCCATCAGTGCAGCGATCGCGATCGTGGCCATCTGGCTCATCATCGTGTTCCTGGAAAGCCGGATACCTTATCTGAATACCATCCATGATAACTTCTCCCTGTTCCTGTTATTCCTCGGGATGCTGGTACTGGGTATTTGTATCACCGTATTCAGTACACACCGGAGTGTGGTCAAGTACCTGAAAATGAAGCTGGACGACCTGTATTGATCCTCCCGTCGCTAAAGGACGGGACAGGCACCTGATACATCCGGAACTTCAGCGTCCGGATTTGCCCGGATTGCGGCTTATAGCTATATTGCAGACCCAAACAGCAAGAAAATGAGCGACAACAAACAAACACAGATCTTTTCAAAAGATAATTATATCTGGATGGCCGCAGGCATCGTCGTACTGGCGCTCGGCTTCTTCTTACTTTCCGGTGGCAAAAGTGATGACCCGAATGTATTTGACAAGGCCAAGGTGTACAGCACGACCCGGATCACGGTAGCTCCGATCCTGATCCTGGCGGGTTTGGTGATCGAGATCTTCGCTATTTTCCGCAAGCCTAAAGCAGTTCAGGAATAACGATATTTTTTGTTTTTTTTAGCGGTGACCCTTCACCGCTTTTTTTATGCCCTGAAAATCCCAAAGAATTACCTTTAGGCCCAACTAATCTGAAATTATGGGCATTGTTGAAGCAGTTATTCTGGGTATCGTGGAAGGGCTGACCGAATTCCTTCCGGTTTCCTCCACCGGCCACATGATCATCACCAGTTCCATGCTGGGTATTCAGCATGATGAATTCACCAAGTTGTTCGAGGTTGCGATCCAGTTCGGCGCCATTCTGGCCGTTGTGATCCTGTACGCTCGGAAGTTCTTTGAATTCAGGCGCTGGGAGTTCTATGCCAAACTGATCGTTGGGGTGATGCCCGCATTAATTCTCGGTTTTTTATTTTCCTCTAAAATAGATGAGCTGCTGGAAAGTCCTACCGTGGTAGCGATCAGCATGCTGGCCGGTGGTATCGTGTTGTTGTTCATTGACAGCGCATTCAAGGAGCATCCGATCGAGTCGGATGATCAGATCACTTATCCCAAGGCATTCATTGTGGGTTTATGGCAGACCATCGCCATGATCCCCGGAGTGAGCCGCAGTGCAGCTTCCATCATAGGTGGTATGCAACAAAAATTCACAAGGAATCTGGCGGCCGAGTTCTCATTCTTCCTGGCGGTACCGACGATGTTCGCGGCCACGGCCTATTCCCTGTTCCTGAAAAAATGGGAGCATGAAGGTGTGGTCAGAAAAGGGTATGAGATCATCACGGCCAGCCGTGACAATACGATCACTTTCATTGTCGGCAATGTGGTCGCCTTTGTAGTGGCCATTTTCGCGATCCGGCTGTTCATCAACTACCTGAAGATCTATGGTTTCAAAGTGTTCGGGATCTACAGGATCCTGGCGGGCATCATCCTGCTTATCCTGCTTTTTACCGGGGTGATCGAAAAATAATATACTCCTTTTGAGGGATTGCCTCCGGCGGATATTTTCCTTAACTATGCCTAAAATCAAAAAAACAATGAAAAAGATCAGCTCCCTGCTTCTCCTTACATCAGTACTGATTATCGCCGGATGTACTAATTATGGCAAGAAAGCCACACACGGACATATTGAATTCTATTACAAGGACGGGATCAGTGCAGAGCAGGCCCAGCGTGCAGCCGACCTTTTCTACTCGATCGATTCGGCCGGCAATAACAGCAAAACAGAAAAAAGTGTTCAGCTTATCAAGGTCAATGACACGGTCTGCTTCCGCATGGTGGTAGATGAGAAGAAGGCCAAAGACATGTCTGATGATATTTTCAACACAATCGGCTCCATATTCTCTGACAGTGTATTCAATCACGCACCTGTAAAGCTGGAACTGACCGACAATACATTCAACACCATTCGTATCGTTAAGTATCAAAAGATCGACTTCGGCCCTGAACCTGCACAGCAAGACACAACTTCAGAAGTAAAACCTGCTGAAAGCGGTACGGGCAACCAATAATTAACCCTCATACCAATATAAGAGCCCCTTCTGCTGAAGGGGCTTTTTTTGTAACCGAATTCCCTAAATCCTTAATTTTAGAGCAAAGCATCAATCCATGCAAACGGCTCCGAAAAAAGTAGTAACAGGGTGGGCTATGTACGACTGGGCCAATTCGGTCTACAACCTCGTTATCACTTCCACCATCTTTCCCGCTTATTACGAAGCCGTCACCGGTGATAATAATGAAGCTACCACAGCAGATACGGTCCGTTTCCTGGGCCGGGAATTCGTGAACACTTCACTCTACAACTACGCGCTGGCTTTCGCCATGCTGCTGGTCGCGTTCATTTCCCCGCTGCTTTCTTCCATTGCCGATTTCAGGGGCAACAAGAAGAAATTCATGAATTTCTTCCTGACCATGGGAAGTTTCGCCTGCGCCTCCATGTTCTTTTTCACGAAAGGGAGGCTGGAGATCGGTATCGCATCCATGATCATCGCGTGTATCGGCTTCTGGGGCTCCCTGGTCTATTACAATTCATTCCTTCCTGAGATCGCTGCACCGGAAGACCGTGATAAGGTCAGCGCGAAGGGTTTCGCATATGGCTATGTCGGCAGTGTGATCCTGCAGCTGATCTGTTTCGTTTTCGCGATGAAGCCAGAGTTATTCGGCATCGCGAAGTCCGATAATATCCAGTACCGCATCTGCTTTTTACTGGTTGGTGTCTGGTGGTGGGGCTTTGGCCAGTTCTCGCTCAGCAGGCTGCCTTCTTCTGTTCCTGCAGGCACCGGAGAACAAAAGAACATCCTGACCAATGGTTACCGGGAACTGCGCAAAGTATTCGGCCAGCTCTCACATCTTCCATTGTTGAAACGATTCTTGTCCGCTTTCTTTTTCTATAATATGGGTGTGCAAACGGTGATGCTGGCTGCCACATTGTACGGCAAAAGTGAATTACAGATCCCCACCGAAAATCTCATCGTGGCGATCCTGATCATTCAGCTCATCGCGATACCCGGGGCTTATGCCATTTCCAAACTTTCTTCAGTTACCGGTAATATGAAAGCGCTGATGATCTGTGTTGCTTTCTGGATCGTGGCCTGCATCGCGGGATATTATATCCCCAAGAAAGGGATCATGGAATTCTATATTCTGGCGGTGCTCGTTGGTTTTGTCATGGGCGGCATACAGTCGCTCAGCCGCTCCACCTACTCCAAACTGATGCCCGTAACCAAGGATACCGCCTCCTTCTTCAGTTTTTATGATGTTACGGAAAAGATCGCGATCGTGATCGGCATGTTCAGTTTCGGATATATCAATGAACTGACTGGCTCGCAACGCAGCTCTGTGCTGGCATTGATGATCTATTTCATCATCGGACTGATCCTGTTGTTCTATACACAGATGATCAATAAAAAAGAAGCATGAACCTTTACAGTGTAAATACCGGTTATTTCAAACTGGACGGCGGTGCCATGTATGGCGTTGTGCCGAAGTCGATCTGGCAAAAACTCAACCCCGCGGATGACAACAACATGTGTTCCTGGGCGCTCCGTTCCTTACTGATCGAAGACGGAAAACGGCTGATCCTGATCGATAATGGTATGGGTGATAAACAGGATGCCAAATTCTTCGGACATTATTATATGCATGGTGATGATACCCTTGAGAGATCACTGGCCAACCACGGGTTCCATGCAGATGACATCACGGATGTCATCCTCACCCATCTGCACTTCGATCATTGCGGAGGCAGCATTCTCCGGCAGGGTGATAAACTGATCCCCGCTTTTAAGAACGCGGTCTACTGGAGCAATGAACGCCACTGGAACTGGGCGGTGCATCCCAATGAAAGAGAAAAAGCATCCTTCCTCAAAGAAAACATACTGCCGATACAGGAAAGCGGTCAGCTGCAATTCGTACCGGTGGCTGATAGCCATGATGGCAAATTGGGCATGAGTCCTTTAACGGAGAATGTATCCGTCCGTTTCGTACACGGACATACAGATGCGATGATGCTGCCACAGTTCAGCCACAAGGGAAGGACATTCGTATATACAGCGGACCTTTTGCCTTCCGTGGGACATATTCCATTGCCTTACGTGATGGCCTATGATATGTTCCCGCTGACAACACTGCAGGAGAAAAGATCATTCCTCACAGAAGCTGCTGAGAACAACTATGTTCTGTTCTTTGAACATGATCCGGTGAATGAATGCTGTACGCTGAAACAAACAGAAAGAGGCATCCGTCATAATGAGCTGTTCCCGCTCTCTGCTTTTTGACCTTCTTCTTTTTCCCGCCAGATCCTTTTCAGTAACAGAATGAGGACGCTGCCTGCGATCGCGGGTATCACCAGATTGATGAACCAGATACTGGCTGTTGCCAGGAGGATGCCGGTCAGATTGGTACTGAAGAGACCAATGATGGTCTTGGTGATATAACCCCGCTGCGCCAACTCGGCGATCGCGAAGGTGGGGATGATCGCGAGGATGAGAAAGGAAACACTGACCCCCCACCAGCCATTCCAGATACTGAGCTCAACGCCGAAAAGGGAGAACAGCAACAGATACTGAACAGCGAATACCGTATAGCGCAATGCAGAAAGCAGCAGTAATTCCAGTAACAATGGCGTATCACAATCCCGGAGCGCATTCACCCATTTACTGAAAACGGCGCTGCGCGGAAACCGGTTGATCCATCGGATGAGCCAGCTGATCCGAAAATAAAATACCAGCAGGAAGATCAGTACGCCCAGCACACCATATAATACCACCTGAAGCCAGAGGCCTGAAAATTCAGGCTGTGTCCGCATGACAGGGAATAGAATGCAAAACCCTGTGAAACCCATGATGAGTGTAATAAGCAACTGACTGAGGCTTCCCAGCATGGTGAGCGAAACCGCCTTGATCCTTTTATCTTCTTCCATATACAAAACCCTTCCCAGGTATTCCCCGATCCGGTTGGGTGTGCTGACAGAAAAAGACACGCCTGCGAGTGTCGCTTTAAAGGCATTGAGAAAGGAGATGTTCTGCAAGTGCCGGATACTTCGTTTCCACTTCAATGCTTCAATGGCCCAGTTCAGCGGCATCAGAAACAGAACGATGAGTAATTTGAAGATCGCAGTGCTGGCCATGGACTCCCGGATGCTTGTCCATGATTGCGCCAGATGCGGCTGTGCTTTCACCTGATGCCAGATCGACCAGCTCAGCCAGATGAACAGCAGCGGGCCGAAGCAATAGTTGAGGAAGATTTTGATATTCCGGTGCAGCTTCATTAATCTTGTAAAAATACATTCCCGCCTGCAAAAGACTCCTAAAATAATACTTGGTATCGACCCCGGCACACTGGTGATGGGTTATGGCATCATTGCCGTGCAGGGATCGAAGGTCACGCTGCTGGAAATGCATGCGCTGAAACTCTCGGGTAAGAAAGATAATTACGAAAGATTATCACTGATCCATGCGAAGGTCACTGAACTCATTCGTGAATTCAAGCCGCATGAATTCGCCATTGAAGCACCTTTCTTCGGGAAGAACGTGCAAAGTATGCTCAAACTCGGCCGTGCCCAGGGTGTGGCGATCGCCGCAGCGATGCAGGCGGGTCTGCCTGTTTCGGAATATTCTCCTAAAAAAGTGAAACAATCCGTGACCGGTAATGGTAATGCGGACAAGGACCAGGTCTGGCGAATGCTGCAGCAGATCCTTTCCATTAAAGAAAAGCCCTCCACCTACGATGCAACGGACGCGCTGGCCGTGGCGATGTGCCATTACTTCCAGGCCAATGCCGTAACAGGCGGCCCCGGAAAAAAAGTGAAAGGCTGGGATGATTTCATCAAAAAGAATCCGGGTCGCTTACGCTAATGCGGCAACGATCTTTTCCTGGATCGCTTTCAGTTCCGCTGCTTCCAGTTTCAGTTTGGGTTGTGCGAAGTTGAGGTCATTCGCCTCGTTGATGGGAATGAGGTGCAGGTGCGCGTGCGGTACTTCCAGTCCGATCACACTGATACCACAACGGTTGCAGTCGAAACTTTTTTCGATGGCCTTCGCGATCGGTTTTGCGAACAGCAATAATGATGAAAGATATTCCTCACCGAGATCGAAGAATTTATCGGTCTCTGTTTTAGGGACCACCAGCACATGACCTTCCCGCAAAGGGAAAATATCCAGGAACGCGTAGAACAGTTCATTTTCCGCGATCTTATAAGAAGGGATCTCACCTGCGATGATCTTTGAGAAGATGGTCATAACACGGGATTTAGTTGAAAGATGCAAAGCTATTGACTGGCGGGCAAAAAAAACCCGGCGCGGTGGCCGGGATAAAAAAGAAATGATCTGCTTATGCAGTAATGTCTTCGATCTTGAATTTGATGACTCCGGCAGGCGCGGTCACTTCAGCAGTATCGCCCACTTTCTTTCCAAGTATCCCTTTGCCAATGGGAGAAGTAACGGAGATCTTACCTGTTTTCAGGTCCGCTTCTTTTTCACTGACGATCTTGTACGTTACCTGTTTTTTCGTGTTCAGGTTGGTGAGCGTCACTTTGGTCAGGATGGATACCTTGCTGGTATCGATATTCGCTTCGTCCAGCACACGGATATTGGACATGGAACCTTCCATGGCCGCGATCTTGGCTTCCAGTAATCCCTGTGCTTCCTTGGCCGCGTCATATTCCGCGTTCTCTTTCAGGTCACCTTTCTCACGCGCCTCAGCGATCGCGCGGCTGGCAGCCGGTCTGTCCACAGCTTTCATCCGCTGAAGCTCAGCTTTCATCAGCTCCAGGGTCTCTTTTGTTACATATTGTAATCCACTCATATCACTTTCTTTGATGGTTGAGAAAAAAAATACAACGCCTCAGGGATAAGCTGAAGCGTTGCATGTGACTGTAAAGGTAGTAAGTTTTTCCAAACCCTGCAACGGGTCAATTCGCCTGATCGAGGCCCAGTTTTTCCAGTAATACCTTAGACATCCCGTAAAAGGACTCATGGCTGTACCCCGCGATATGCGGAGTGACCAGGATCGTCGGGTTCTCCAGCAATTGCTGTAATACAGTTCTTTCGGCTTCTGAATAAGTTTCCAGCTGTTCATTCTCCAGCACATCCAGTCCTGCGGCAGAGATCACCCCCCGGTGCAATGCACGAAGCAATGCCGCGGTATCCACCACTTTACCCCGGGAGGTATTGAGCAGGACGGGTCGTCGCTGGAGCCCATCGAAAAAACTTTCACCGGCAATATGTAATGTATCGGAGGTCAGGGGCAGGTGAATACTGATCACATCGGCATAACGGCAGAGCTGTTCCAGATTCGCCTCTTTGATATATCCCTGCGCGAATCCTGATTTGTATTTATCATAAGCCAGCACTGTAACCCCGAATGGCTGCAGCAATTTCGCGAAACTGCTTCCCGTATTTCCATACCCGATGATGCCGACGGTTTTCCCGGACAATTCTGTCCCGGTATTTTCAGTGCGTTTCCATAGACCTCTCTTTACTTCTTCGTGGGAGGAACCGATGCGGTGCAGCAGGCTCAGCAGCATACCAAGGCAATGTTCTGCTACGGCATTCCGGTTGCCTTCCGGACTGCTGACACATTTGATATTCCGTTCTTCCGCATATACCGTATCGATCAGTTCCATGCCGCTGCCCAGTCTGCCGACCCATTTCAGATGCGTTGCGCGGGAAAGCAAAGCGCGGTCCACCCGGATGCGGGTCGTAATAACAAGTCCTTCCACTTCATGGATCAGGGCTGATGTTTCTTCATAGGTGATCGCGGGTTCATAGATCACTTCATATCCATGCTGCTGCAACCGGTGTTGCAGGTAATCATGCGCGCGTCCTGTGATCAGTACTTTTTTCATCTCATTTTAAATGTTAATGCTGCAAAATCGGCCACACTGAGCTGTTCCGCTCTTTTTGAAAAGATTTCATCTTCCAGTACCGGGGGATCGAATATTCCCCGAACGGCATTGCGCAGGGTCTTGCGGCGCTGATTGAACGCGGTCTTCACCAGCAGGAAAAGATCTTTTTCACTGCGCATGGGTACGGTCTGTTCAAGACGGGTCAGTCTGATCACCCCGCTTTTAACTTTGGGTGGCGGATTGAAACTGTTCTCCGAAACATCGAAGAGATAATCCACTTTGTAAAATGCCTGGATCAGTACGCTGATCACACCATATACTTTATTGCCTTCCTTGGCTGCAACGCGTTGTGCCATTTCCTTCTGGAACATACCCACGATATGGTCCACCTGATCCTTCCACTCAAGTACCTTGAAAAGGATCTGGGAGGAAATATTATAGGGAAAGTTACCGACTACGGTGAAGGTTCCTGTGAAAGGGGGATCCGCATCCAGGAAGCTCTGATGGATGATCTTACCGGTAATGGCCGGATAAGTGGCCAGCAGAAAATTCACTTTTTCCTCATCCAGTTCTACGGCTTTGAAATCGATACCGGGCAATTCCAGCAGGTATTTGGTGAGCGCACCGCCGCCGGGCCCTACTTCCACGAGTTGCGTGAACGGGTGGTGTTGCAGGTCCGCAACGATCCTGCGGCAGATATTCTCATCCTTCAGGAAATGCTGGCCCAGTGATTTCTTGAGCGTATACATGGAACAAAAGTAACTGATGTGGCACGAAAGCAAAAAAGACCTTCCCGGGGGAAGGTCTTTTTTGATGACTGAAAAAGCCGTTTTAGAGTTTCTGAACCTTTGTATTCACATTCAGGCCAGCACCTTCCACGCGGAGGAAGTACATGCCGGATGCGAGACCGGTCATATTGATCAGGATATTCGAAGGTGTATCTTTTTTCACTTCGGATGTATTCTTCATGATCACCTTACCGGCATTATCCAGCAGGCTCCATTCCACAACACCACTGTTGACAGCGATCACGGTCACTTTTGTATCCGTTTTCACAGGGTTCGGCATCAGGGAAACCGATCCGCTGAATCCGGGCAGTGATACCACCACGATATTGGAGTATTTGAAGGCGCCATCGATATCGACGATCTTCAGACGATAATACAGTACGGGGCTCTTCGTTTGCAGCGTAGTGCGGTCCGTAAAGTCGTAACTGGATGTTGTATTCGTATTATGCTGTGAGGCAACGGTACCAATGCTGCTGAAGTTCATTCCGTCAACACTTCTTTCCACGACGAAGTTTGCGGTATTCACTTCATGCTGTGTTTTCCAGTTCAGCTGCGCACTCTGATCGCGCTGTAAGGAACCGGTGAAGGTCACCATATCCAGCGGAAGGGTGATGGTAGCGATACCAAAATAGAATGAAGAGAAGCTGGTGATATTGCCTTGCAGCATGTATCCGTTGGAACCGAATGCTTCAGAGAAGGTGGGGTTAACGAGTGTGGTTGAGTTACCTACCGTTGCGCTGCAGGGATCGGAATTCTTGAGGATCTTCAGGTCTGTGATCGCGCTTACACCACTCAATGCATCAGCATCCAGTGCATCGTATTCCGCTTTGGAGAAATAAAGACGGATCTTCACAGCACTTGAAGGCTGAACTGCAGGGGTGATCGTTAGGTTTCTGTCGAGCAGATGTACGCCACTCTTGATACGGATCGCACCGGAGTTGATCCAGTAGGAAGCGGTCACGGTACCCAGATTATTACCATTGGCGTAGATCTCTGCCAGGATATTACCATCCTGACCAGTGATCGGCACCCAAATATTATTATTGCTTGCATCGATCACAACGGAGTTCGCTGTATTACATGAGTTAGCTGTTCCTGATGTTACAGGTATCGTATTGGGAATGGAACTCTTACCTGCTACATCCGTATAACCAAGGAAATCATATTTGACGATACAACCACCGCATATAGCTACCTGTTCAAGCACTGCGGAGCCTCTCGGACCGTTCGTTGTTGTTGAATTATCAGATACCGTAAAGAGCTGACGCGGATTCAGCGGGTTAATGGCCAGATCACGCATACGGTTCCTGCCACCAAAGAAAGTGGAGGTGTCAGCGCCTGCGGTCTGAAGGACCGTGGTACTGGTTGAATTCAGTTTCAGACGGAGCATACGTGCCCATTTCAAACCGGAAACAAGTAAAGAATTCTTCCAGCCTGGGATCTGAGAGTAGGGATAATAATCAATACCCGACCATGCTTCAGATGGCCAGAGATTATTACCACCTGGTGTAGTATAGTGTGATGTAACCCATGCCGGAGTTGCATCATAGCCCGAAAAAAGAGGATCTTTATAGTTTGCGCCCCACTCTAATGCTTTTGCTGATTCACTGACGATCGGAGGAAGTGCATTGTCTGGTGCTCCTGTCGGTGCTGCTTTACAACCGTTGTAGTTATTGTCACCTGATTTACCAATGATATAAGGATGTCCGTAATTCAAGCCACGGTTAATCACATTGATCTCATCATCACTCATCGGTCCGTGTGTAGAAGCGAAAATTACGTCATTAACTGAGTCGTATGCAAAACCCTGGTTGTTACGGATACCAATGGCCCATGCCGCACTTTGTTTACCCACAACCCCGCTGTAAGGGTTATCATTCGGGATCCATTTATCATACGTACCTGCATCGCCATCGGGCTCCAGATTGAAACGAAGAATCTTTCCTTCATAAGACATAGTATCCTGTGCGTGGTTGGTACGGTTCGTGTTTGCGAACTGGCCAGTACCCATATCACCCTGACCGTAGAACAGATAATCCGTACCACCTACTGGGGCGATGATCAAACGCTGACTGTTATGGTCACTGCTACCCGGTAACGTATCACAAACGGAAACGGGTGACTCAAGTTTACCGGTAGTTGTATTATAGGTGAACCGAACGATCCTGTTCTGGTAGAAAATTCCATTTTTGGGGACAGACTGATCCGAGACCATCGTATGAACATAAGAGATGTATACATACTTCTTGGTACTCATGAATTGCGGATGCAGCACCAGTCCCGCAAACCCGCCCTGCGGATTATAAGTACCGATATTGAACTGCATATTGAATGCCTGGTCGGCAGGTGCGCTAAAGAATGTACTACCCAGTGACAAGTCCACCAGCGTATCACGATGGCCGGTATTGGGGTCGATCCGGTATGCACGGTAACCTTTGGATTCAGTGACCCAGAGATAACCATCATAACCATAAGTGATCTCCCAGGGGTTATTCAGGAATCCAGCCGTAGAAAGTATGGTCTGATTGAAGATCTCACCCATACGGCCACCTTTTGTTTGTGTGGAAGCGGCAGGTGTGATGTTGATCGTAAAGGCACCATCAGCAGCAACCCAGGATGGTTGTAAAGCGCCTGCTGAATAGACCCTGAACAAGTATACCGTACCTACAGTAAGATTCGTGTATGACAGTTGATACTGACCGCAGGCGAGAGTGGTCAGTGAACCGCATCCTCCTGAAAAAAGCTGAAGGCGTATACCGGATTGTGCAAGTTTGGTACCTGCTCCGGTGATCAGGATATTGACATAAGGGGAAACTGCGGTGAACTTATACCAAACATCATCATCCGGATTACCTGTCGCACAATCTACAGGAATAGAACCGGTGGCGGTTGCCGAAAACAATGTTGTGGTCAGTGGAGTGCCCGGAGTTACATTGACAGCGGCAGCACAGTTATCATTCGCTGGTGGCGCAGCAATGACATTAATGGATGCAAGGATCAACAAGCAGGATAATAGCTTTTTCATTTATAGTGGATTTTTCGCATGCAAATTACAATCTAAGGTCCGAATCACCATAAGTGTATTTGCTTAATTTTTCTTCGTAGTTCTACTACAAAACATTAGGGGGTTTTGCTCTTGCTCAACTTATGTGGTTCCACTTATTTTGTCAACTGTTCATTATCCGCTAAAACCATGTTCCTTGTTATGAAACGCCACCCTATTCTCCAATTCAGGAGTTTACGAAAACCAATAGCAGCCACCATTACAGGGCTTCTATTATTCTTTTCATCTTTTGCAGCACCTGGCAATGATCTATGTACAGCCCCAACTAATATTGTAATTAATGCTGCCGCGATCAATGGTACGCTGACCGCTGCTACTACAGACAACGTCCCAACTTCCTGTGGCGCAGTCAATGCACAGGACGTATGGTACACTTTCACACCCACCACTGCCTATCCCGTCATTACCGTATCCAATCTGGGTGGTTCCTGGGGAACTTCCTTCCGCATGCAGGTGCTTTTAGGAACCTGCGGTTCTTTCACTGAAAAAGTTTGTACGAACGCCACTACCGTTGACACAAGGGTTACACCGGGTGGAGCCGGACTGATCCCCGGTCAGCTTTATTATATCAGGATCCACAAAAACAGTAATAGTGCAGTTGGTGCCGCAACCTGGACCTTTAAGATCGCCGTCACTGAAAAAACGCCGGGAACATACGATTTCGGTAAAAGCTATGTCAACATCACCAAAGGAACTTCCGGTGGTACGATCAATCCGAATGACGTACTGGAGATCAGGGCAACCTTTGTTGTAAAGAATACAGTTGCCTATAGTGCAGCCGATAGTCTTGCTTTCTTTGATACCCTCTATCATAATAAAGGCTTTGAATTACTTTCCGCGAATGGTACGATCTGCGCGCAAACCAATGAAGGCAAGATCTTTGGTTCAGCCACACTGACCAATGCAGCTGATGGGGATGCCGCATCCGCTACTCAGGTACCGGTCACACTGGATACTGCGATACGTCTCAACTTCGGTCCCGGTGCCAACAGTGTCAAACGTGGCAGGCTGGCTTCCAATTCTAAACCTTCCGTATTTGGTTCCACTTGTATCATCATGCTCACTTACCGTGTCAGGGTGTATGCAACATATAATACAACGATCAGGTGGGGTGGCGGTAAGATCAGTTACCGGGATACGATGACCGGTGTTACAAATAATTTTTATTTCAAAGGTGATAGCCTTGTAGTCTATAACTCTCCGGGCCTTTGTCCCAATGCCGTTTCCGCTTCCAATGCGATCGGCGTGGAATCGAATGGTTCATTTGGCACGCCAACCTGGACCGGTTCCGCCCTCGCACGTAACAAAGGCACCTCCGCAAGTGTACCCGGTTATACGTATCTGACATTCGCAAGAGGTCAGGGGCCTGGTGACTATTATTATGGCATTACCAATAATACGAGCGCAGAATTCTGGAGATCGGTAGCAGCCGACGGGCTCAGGCCTAAAGCAGACGTTGACCCTGATGCAGGTGGACCCAAAAAACAATACCGCGTATTCAACGAGTGGGATATCACGGGAGATCATACCGGCGCATCCAATCCTACCAAAGGCAATGCCCCCTGTGATACGACACTGCCGATCAGTGCGAGTAATCCCTGCGGATATATGCTGGTGGTGAACTCCGCGTATAAAACAGATACGGCCTTCCAGTATTCCGTGACCAACGTTTGTCCGAACACATATTATGAGATCTCAGCCTGGGTAAAGAATATCTGTTCCCGTTGTGCCTGTGACTCCAACGGTGTTCAGTTCACAAGCGGCTATGTCCCTACCGCACCATCGGATTCTTCCGGCGTTACACCCAATCTGGCTTTCAGTATCGATGGATATGATTATTATTCAACAGGAAATATCAAACATGCCGGAGCAGGTGTAGGTATCACTCCTTTGGCCTCAGACTCCATGAACATATGGTACAACCGGGGTTTTGTTTATAAAACCGGTCCTTCTCAGAATAGCTTCGTTCTCACGATCCGTAACAACGCGCCGGGTGGTGGTGGAAACGACTGGGCCATTGATGACATCTCGGTTAAAACCTGTTTACCGAACATGAATTACTCGCCTTCATTGAATCCCAATGTTTGCGACAGTAACTCAGCTGTGATCAGGGATACCGTTCGTTCCTTCTTTAATAACTATACTGAATATAAATGGCAACGCAGTACGGACGGAGGAGTGACATGGAATGATGTCGCCGGTACAACCGGTTCAGCCGTCCCGGTACTCGTCGGTAGTGTATATCAGTATGTGATCTCCTATACCATCCCGGCGAACATGGCCTATGCCGTGAACAATGGTGATAAATACCGTGTAGTAGTGGCTACCACTTCCGCCAATCTTTCCAACGTCAACTGTCAGGTCACGGACGGGGTCAGTATCATCACCCTGAATGTGATCCACTGCTCCCCGATCCTTTCCGTTGATATGCTTTCCTTCAACGGCCATCTGGAGAATACCACCGCCAAACTGGCCTGGACCATGTCAAGGGAAACCGAAAAAGTGAATTATATCGTTGAGCGTAGTTTTGACGGATTGAACTTCATTACCGCGGGGACCATCAGCGGACAGAATAATCCTTCGCTTGACATCAATTACTATTCCTTTACCGATCCGGTTTCCGTGAACGGTAAAGCATGGTACCGTATCGTAACTGTGGATGCCCGTAATAAAAGGAAGTATTCCCGTACGATCCTGCTCAATACGGACCTCCGCAAATTCGAAGTAACGAATGTCCTGAACCCCTTCCGCAACGAACTTGATTTCGTAGTGCACAGCAACGATGCATCGCGCATCGCGGTAGAAATGGTGGACCTCAACGGAAAAACGGTCAAAAAGAACAACTTCCTTACCTATGAAGGTGTGAACAGCCTGAATATCCTGAACACAGGCGGTTTGCCTTCCGGAATTTATACGCTGAAGATCACGCACAACAACGAGATCATCAGCAGGCAGGTATTTAAAACCAACTAAAACCACCTGCATCATTTTGAACGGGTCCTTCGGGACCCGTTTTTTTTGCCCCCCGCTAAGCCTGAAATTGAGTACTTTTAGGGCTATTTAATGCATATGACTACTTCAAAACCAGTGATCGGTGTCAGCTGCGGTGACTTGAACGGCATCGGCATCGAACTCATCATAAAAACATTCTCTGATAACCGCATATTAGAACTATGCACACCGGTCATATTCTGTTCGGCCAAAGCCATCAGCTTTTACCGGAAAGGACTTCCTGAGATCAATTTCAGCTACCAGACCGTCAAAGAATTCAACCGTTTGAACCCCAAACAGGTCAATCTATACAGTTGCTGGGAAGAGGATGTCAACATCACCCCTGGCGAACTCACTGAAACCGGTGGTAAGTACGCGGTCCTTTCCCTGCAGACCGCAGTGGCCGCACTCAAACAAAAACAGATCGATGGCCTGGTGACCGCACCTATCCATAAGAAGAATATCCAGTCCGCGGATTTTCAGTATCCCGGCCATACACCATTCCTGAAAGCCATGTTCAATGCCAATGATGTGGTCATGATGCTTTGCGCAGGCGGATTCAGGGTAGCACTGGTCACTGAACATGTGCCGGTTCAGGAAGTAGCCAAACACATCACCCGTGAAAAGATCCTGAGTAAACTGGCACTGGTACATAAAAGTCTGCAGAAGGATTTCGGGATCGATAAACCCCGCATCGCCGTATTGGGGCTGAACCCGCATGCGGGTGACGAAGGCCTGATCGGTAATGAAGAAGAAACCATCATCAAACCGGCGATCAAAGACGCCAAGAATAATAATATGTTCGTGATCGGCCCCTATAGTGCAGATGCATTTTTCGCGCGCCGCAGTTTTGATAAATTCGACGCGGTGCTGGCCATGTACCACGATCAGGGCCTGATCCCCTTCAAAACACTGGCTAGCGGCGAAGGTGTGAACTACACGGCCGGGCTGCCAGCCGTTCGCACTTCACCCGATCATGGTGTTGCGTTCGATATCGCGGGAAAGGATAAAGCGGATGTATCATCATTCATCACTGCAGTGTATGAGTGCATTGATATCATACGTAACCGGGAAGAATATGATATGAACCGCAGTAACCCGATGAAAAAGGTCACTCAGAATTTCCTGGCCAATGCGGTGGATGAAAGGATCGAGGAATAAGCTTACCGGAAAACGGAATCAGCCACCCCTTTATTGATGATGTAACTGCTGTAAACGATCTCAACGCGGCCTTT
This sequence comes from Bacteroidota bacterium, assembly GCA_029555415.1. Taxonomy (GTDB): domain Bacteria; phylum Bacteroidota; class Bacteroidia; order Chitinophagales; family Chitinophagaceae; genus JAKPSI01. The sequence continues at coordinate 137,527 of JAKPSI010000082.1, forward strand.
TTTGCGGTCCGTTTTTGATTCTTCTTTTTTACTGCCGTCATCATAATCGAACGTCACTCCTTTCGGAAGTTTATAATCCTTCGTATTGAACGTGAAGATCACTTTATCAGCCAGTCCCCATGCTGCATACTTGCCATAGGTCATTTCGAGCTCATAGGTACCATTCTCACGAGTCGTCGTTCTTGCTTTCTTTACCAATGCGGCAGATGTGTCGATATACAGGGTCGACAATACCACATCCCCGTTCTCTTCCTTCGGCAATAATTTTATGATGCGCAGCTTCGTTCCGGTTTCCATCCCGCCATCGATCATATCGAAACCAGCGGTATTGAGGAAGATATTGTTCAGGTTGATGTTAACGGATCCTTTCGGAATGAAGGATAAGCCACTTTCATTATTGATACGGAGCTTATCCGGCTTTTTGTAATACACTTTCACGGTCGCGATCGGCGCCTTGATGAACGCCACATTGGTCTTCATCGTCCCCTTCGCTTCATAATCGTTCACCTGCGCCAGCTTTGCTTTCACACGCTGGACAAGGGCTTCAGGCGTTTGAGCCGTTGCATGGATATACAAGACAGCAAGGGCGATGGACAGTATGGTTCTCATCTTGAATTTCATTTAGCTCAGAATGTCTTTTTTACGGAAGACCTGAATAGCGGCACCGGTGAAAAGAATGATATAAAGGAAAAGTATACCCAGACTTCGTAAGATCGCGGGCAGATTCTGGATCGTTCCGTCAATGGTCCGGTTCTCTCCGTCCGACTGCACATAAAAGAATCCTTTCCAGGCCACCATATGTGTGGTGAACAGGTAGGGCTTTACCGTATGATCATAGATCGGGATATTCATTTCAGATAAAATGGTCAGCACGATCACGATACTCATGGTGGCGATGATCGGCCCGATCGAATTCTCCGCGAACACACTCAGCAGAAAAGCAAGCGACGATACAGTGGTCAGTGCCACTGCTGCATACCCGAATGCCGCCACATAACGCCAGAGCACATCATAGCTGTTCATCATCTCAATACCGCCCGACCTGAACACCACCATGGTGTTGGTACCGAACAGCAGCATGCTCCCGAATAGCGCGAGCACTGCCAGCCAGATCAGCAGTATCAGTGTATAGATCACGGAAGCGCCGAATTTCACCAGCATGTATTGTGTACGGCTGACCGGGCGCGTGAGCGATAAACGCAGCGTTCCCATATTCGCTTCACCGGCAATGGCATCACCGGATATCAATGCCACCAGCAGTGGCATTTGTATGAGCAGGATGTTAAGAATAGCGAAGCAAACGAAATATCCGTTCAGTAGTCTTGTTTTGAAGTCATCTGACATCTCGAATGAATCATCCACATTACTCAGGATCAGGTCCAGATAGGATTTACCGTCATATTTAAGCCCCACCTGGAACAGCAATACGATCGCGGCTACCGCACCGAAAGCGATATAGGTACGCGGCCGCCGGAATATCTTGAATAATTCAATTTGCAGGAGCTTCCACATGTTGCGGTCCGGTTGTTAGTGATAAGAAATAATCTTCCAGTGAATGACGGGAGTGCAGCGAGATCACGTCCACCTGATATTGCACCAGTTCTTTCAGCACTTGCGGTACCTGGTTGCGTTGCATATTCAGCAGGATACTATCCGTTGTTCGTTCCCGCAGGAAGCCGGATAACGGTGAACCTGAAAGGATCTCCCAGGCGGCTGTATCATTCGTGGTTTTAAGTTCCACGACCATTTCAGAAGGATCGAACAATTCTTTCACGCGTCCTTCCACGAGTTTCCTGCCTTTATCGATGATCAGCATGGAATCTGCGATGAGTTCCATTTCACTCAGCAAGTGTGAGGAAACCACAAGCGTCTTGCCTTCCTCACCGCTCAACTGCAGGATGAGTTTGCGGATATCAGCGATACCCTGCGGATCAAGACCGTTCGTTGGTTCATCAAGGATGATCAGACCCGGATCATGTACGAGCGCAACAGCAATGCCTAAGCGCTGTTTCATTCCCTGGGAATAGGTCTTCACCTTGCTATGGGCTCTTTCTGCCAGCCCTACCCTGTTGAGCTGATCCATCAGTTTTTTCTCCGGCACTTTCACACCACTCATCGCGGCAAAAATGCGGAGGTTCTCCAGTGCACTGAGGTATTTATAAAGATCAGGTCTTTCAATGATGGCGCCTACCTGTCTGAGGATGGCTTTGCGGTGTTTGCGGATATCCATGCCGAAGATCTCAATGGATCCGGAGCTCGGACTGATTAATGTAAGGAGCATCCGGATCGTGGTGGATTTACCGGCGCCGTTCTGGCCCAGAAATCCGTATACCTGGCCTTCCGGAACTGAAAAGCTGAGATCATCCACAGCGGTCAAACCGCCAAAATGCTTACTGAGATGTTGTACCCTGATTATATCGGCCATGTTCGCTTAATAACATTTAAAGTTATTAAAGGTTTGCATTGTAAATGAGGGAATTAAATAAGCTTACAAAAAAATTATAAAAAAACACTTGCATTTAAAAAGGCCAGTGAGTAGGTTTGTTCAGGATTCGGAAAACCACATCTACCCGCGTAAAACTACGATAAACAGCCGTACCCGGATTTCACCCTTCCCTGCTTCCGGTTCCGGTATTTGCTGAATGATTTTACCCGGGTTCTGCCAATTCCCCGCGATCTGAAACGATTCCAATATTTCTGTGGGCCTTTTGAACAGTCAAAACCCAGGAAATGATCAAGTACCTTACCATAGCCGCCATGATAGCGTTGCGCATCAGTTATCAGCCCGGTATCAATACAATAAAAGACCAGCCTGTAACGGACCACAGCCGTCATCTGGCTACCATGCAATTCCGCATGCTGCAACCCGGCCAGCTCATCAGTTTTTCCGCGAATGTTGAAGGCAGTAAAGTGCTCCTGAAATGGGATATCAGCCGTAATGAAACCGCTGATCTTTTTGAGGTCCAGAAAAGTACGGATGGCAGGAATTTCAGCATGGCCGCACTTGTATTCGGTACCGATGTCACTGAAACAGGCTCCTATGCGTTTTATGAAAAAGCACCGGTAAAGAAGATCAGTTACCGCATCAAGGTCATTGGCAAGGATAAACAGGTCAATTTTTCGGACATCATTATCGTAAAACCGCTGGCTTCCTGAGTCAGGTTCAAATCATCAGCATATGAGTAAGATCGGACAATCATTGAAAGAAGAATACAAGCGCCTGAAGAAGATCATGGAACGTGTCATCAGGACCCCGCAACCTGAACCACAATGGGTCTTACAGCCTGTGAGGCCTGAAAAATATAAAAGGGATCAATGATCCCTTAAAGATTCATACACTTAGAGTATCAACAGAGAGAGGCCCTTTGTCTAAAGGGCTTCCTCATTTTTTACCGGCACCCAGATAGCTCTGCAAATTATTGACATACTCCTCAAATGCTTTGAGCCCAACGGGCGTGATCTTACAAATGGTCTGCGGATAGTTATCGCGGAATTGTTTCACCACATCAATATAACCTGCATCCCGCAGTTTCTGGATCTGCACACTCAGATTGCCCGCGGTCGCATTCGTTTGATCGCGCAGGAAAGTGAATTCAGCTTCTTTTACACCGATCAGTAATGAGATGATCGCGAGTCTGAGTTGTGAGTGTAGTATGGGATCGAGGTCTTTAAACATCACCAGATACGGATTGGTTGCGGGCCCGCAGCATGTGTGCAGGAATGATATAACTCACCAGAATGGACAGCGCACCTGCCAGCATCTGGTAATCGTATGAAAGGTAAGATGCAACGATCGCAATGCCAAATGCGAGCAGCCCTCCGATGATCAATGGGCGAAAACGAAGGATACTTCCCGATACGAAGGTTCCCAGCCCGTACAGCATGATGTAAAAAGGATAGATATCCGTCCCCCATCCTGCCTTGTTGACGATCCAGCTCAGCACAAAGAACGTGATCCCCATTCCTGTCCAGAGATAGCGGATACTATCACCGATGTAGGTCGATACATGATGCTTTTTCCGGTCATTGGAACCCAGATAAACGGTGAGGATCACACCGGGGATCACGATGAGCCACACCAGATAATGCTTATCATACCCGAGTACGTGTTTCAGCAGGAACTGTAAACAGAACGCCATGAATGTGATCCAGCCCCACAGCAGGAAATAAACGCTTTTATCAGACATTCTTTGCTGCGCCTTCCCGATCATGGAATGGATCAGGGCCAGACTTTGCTGGGGTGAAAAATTTTCTTGTTCCATTTGTATACGTTTAAAAGCACAGGGAAAGGCGGATACCTTCCTCTGCATGAATTATTGTTGTGTCAGGAAATATTCCACCTGATGAATACCCCAGGAAGGATCGATGGAACTGGCTGGCTTGTAGGTCTTGAATTTTGCAAGCGCCAGTTCAAATAATTTCTTCGCTTCTTCCTTACTGCCACCGAACTGTTCCGGTGTGTAGTATTTGTCAATGCCTTCGAGCAGATAAACCCTTGGGTTCTCCGGATTCATCTTTTTAGCTTCTTCCAGAGCCGCGGCAGCAGCAGGACCATAGGTCATGTAACGGTTCATCGGATCGGCCATCATTTTTCCAGTGTTCAGCATTTTCTTCAGGCAACTGATCTCTGAGTTATCCTTACCCAGTTCCGCCGCTTTTTTCATCAGGGGCTCCGCCTTATCCATCAGCGGATCGATCTTATCGGTCTGCTGTATCGTATAATACATATTCGCCTGATTAACGTTACAGAGCGCCGCATAATAATAAGGCAGCCACTGTGTTTTTTCCGCGTTGGCGATACGCTCGAATGAATTGGCCAGGTCGGCCAGTCCTTCAATACTGTGTGTGGTGTCCACAGCGGGCACCAGGGCCTCCATGGCTTTGGTGTACTTTTCACTTTGCGCGCCGGCACGGAAAACAAGGAGACCGGCGAACAGAACGAGTGCTATTTTTTTCATGTTGATGTTTTTTTATGGTTGTTGGTTAATTACAATCCGTTATTGATGATCTCATTACTGCGATCGACGCCAAAACTCAGGAAGGCACCGATGAAAATGAACATACGGGAGGGTGGCACGATCTGCTGCTTCCGTGCGCCATTGGTCGAATACTGGTAACCGTAAGTCTGTTTCAGATCGAAGATATTACTGACCGATAAGACATACACATCGTAGACCTTCGGATTCTTCTTACCGATGAACGGCAGGTAATTCAGTGAGAAGCTCACGTTATGATAGTCCGGTATCGTACCACGGTCGTTGAAATAGAACTGATTGTTGGTGTACTGGATATTGTAATAAGGCCTGCCACTTGAATAATTATAGGCCCAGTTCACATTCGTTTTCCATTTCTGCACGAACTTCTTCACTACCAGTGACGCGGTATGTTTCGCCGCGAAATTGGGTCTTATCGCAGAAGGAAAATTCAGGAAATCCCTTTGGGTATCCAGATAAGAATAAGAGATCCAGTAGTCCAGATCCTTGATCGTTTTCTTGTCACGCCAGAAGAACTCGATCCCGCTGGCATCCCCGTATCCATTATTGTTAAGGGCTGATTCCTGTGACACAGAGTAACTGGTCTTGATCAGGTTATCATATTTTTTATAGAATATTTCCGCACGGAAAGACTGCTGATTGGCCACTTTCTGGAATTGTGCGATATAGTGGGTCGCTTTCATGAAATCCAGCTGACCGGAAGAGGGCAGATACTTACGTTCCGGGTTCTGATAGAAAACACCATAAGCCAGCGAAGCCTGACTTCCTTTGCCGAGCTTATAGGCGATGGAAGCGCGCGGAGCCAGACTGGTCCTGGATAACAATGCAGAATGCTCCAGCCGGAGACCGGCTTTGGCCGCTACTGCATTGGTCAGATAAATATCACTTTCCATGAACATTGCGCTGATATTCTCTTTGATCGTGGCCGGATAGACCACGTTCGTATAGGCGGTGTAATAGCTTCTGTCACGACTGTGATTCCATTCACCACCGAAACGGAATGCGCTGAGCCCTTTCAGTTTTTTCTCCAGTACAGCCTTCGCGTTGAAATAATTCCCTTTGAGATGTAAACCGAATTTTTTGAATTCAAGTCCTGTGAGTTGCACATCATGTCCGTTATCATCCTGTAAACTACTGCTGATCTTGTCTTCATTATTCGTCATCGAAATACCCAGCGCTATTTTCCAGCGTTTCGGCAGGTTCTCACGCCAGGAAAGATTATGATAAAAGTTGTTGTTACTGATCCCGAAACGGTCACGGTATCCCAGTGTATCCAGACTGGGCGTGGAGAAAGCAAGTTTGTTGTTGCTGAAGTATCCATAATATTTCAGCATTCCGGTTTTAGAAGTTTTGACACGGAAGTTCGCGTCATAGGTTCCGTAGACCGGTACCCGGGAATAATCCTGCTTTTGCTTAATGACCTTGAAAGCCAGACCCAGATCCGTATAACTGGCATCAAAACCCCAGGAAGATTTCTTGTCCTTTGCAAGATGCTGCAGACCTGCGCTGCCGCTGAGCAAACTGATCCCTACATTGGCGGAGGAACGGTCCGGCAGATCGATCGATTCAAGGATCAATGCTGATGAGAGCGCCTGACCATACAAAGCGGAATATCCACCGGTACTGAAAACAGTGCCTTTGAAAATGAAAGGTGAAAACCGTCCGAACTGAGCTACATTGGGAACACTGCTGAAAAAGAAATTATTGACGACCGTGCCATCAATGAACGTGCGGGTTTCGGCAGCAGTACCACCCCGGACATACAAACCTTCACTTTCGCCTACCAGTTGTGCGCCGGGTAAAGTTTTCAGCGCCCCTGTGATATCCCCGTTACCACTTGCCGTAGTAACGATATCGATGGGATCCAGTACCGCCGCTGCGCGCTTACGGTCGCTGGCTTCAAAACTGCCTGCTGTGATCACTACCGCACGCAGTTCACTGATCTCTTCCTTCATTTGTATATCGATCACCAGTGGAGATCCTGCGATCGTGATCTTCTGTTCAACCGGTTTATAACCTATTGAAGTGAATTCAAGGATATGCTCCCCTTTTTCCGTTGTTTTGAAAGCATAGCGCCCGAGTGAGTCGGTCGTCGCGCCATCGTAAGAATCACGAATGGCAATGCTGACACCGGCCATGGGCTTTTGTTTATTGTCCTTCACCACTCCTTTCACCTGTACCTGCCCGTAAAGGAGGCCTGATGAAAACAGCAAAATGAATAAAAGGATAAGGTTGGCGATCTTCTTCATAACCGAGTTTGTAGGACAAACGTAAAGTAGTTTATATTATAAACCAAATTATTTAAAAAAAAAAACCGCCCTGCTGAAACAGGACGGTTGGAACCCCCATAAAAACTGAGTTTTAATTCTTTACAACTTTCTGCTGAACCGTTGATCCTTCGCAGGTTACACGGACAACATAGAAGCCCGGAGCCAGGTTAGTAACGTTCAGTGTTTCAGTCTGGCTGGCGTTGGAAGCAATTGATTTGCGGGCAGACTGGCCGTTTGCATTGAACAGTTCGTAGCTCACTTGCTTGTTCTGCCAGTTCGAAGGGATCGTGATGCGCAGTTCATTCGCAACCGGGTTGGGGTATGTAAGGATCGTAATGTTGTTTTCTGCTGCTTTGCTGATACGGATCACACGTACATCTGAATACTCACTTTTACCATCGATATCAACTGAACGCAGGCGGTAGTAAACCACGGTAGCTGTGCTGTTACCCAGGTTGTCAGCATACATGTAGTTCATATCGGAAGTTGTGTTACCAAAAGCGAACACCATACCTGCATCAGAATAGTTACGGCCATCCAGGCTTTTCTCGATCACGAAATGGCTAACATTCTTTTCATAAGAAGTGGTCCATTTCAGGTCAACACGGTTGTTCGTGTTCAGCATCGCGCTGAAAGCGGCGAGCTTAACAGGAAGCGTGATGGGTGAAGAGAAAGCGAAAGTCTTGAACCAGCTGGAAAACATACGGGTTGTCTGTGAAGATGAACCTGTAGTAGTGGCTCCGATGCGAACTTTCATAACAGAAGCGCTGCTGTAAGTAAGTGTGGTCATGATGCTCTTAGTAGCTGTATCCACACCCAGTACATAACTTGTAGTGGGGCCATCGAATTTCTTACCAACAGTGGTCGTATTGCCGTTTACAGTCTGTGTGAAATTGCTTGCGGTCAGGAAAGTCGGCGTTTCAAGCGTGTATGAATTGGGAGCATAATAAGCAACCCACTCATGCAGTCTGTTGTTATCGCCATCGATATCCAGGGAAGTTACTTTGTAATTGTTAACAGCAACCGGGGTAGTATTACCTGAGTTAACGAAAGTGATCTCGAATTCCATCCACCAGGTTACAGAGCTGTTAACGCTGCCGTTATTATATTCGATCTCAGGCTGAAAAGCGTTATCATAACCACTGCTTGTCAGGTCGATCGTGGACAGTTTTACTTTGTTATCTGAACGTCCGTTGATCTTAACAATGGCATCAACACCTGTTTTAATGGAAGGGAAACGGTACTTAGCACCGTCAGTACCTGCATTAGGACTGGAATTGTCCCAGCTGGATCCTTTGAAAACCAGTTCCTGGTTCTGACCATGTGCGACCACCACAAAAAAGGTCAGTAAGATCACCAGCGTGAACTTGGTAAAGATTGAGGGTACAATTGTTTTCATCACTTTCGTTTTAGGGTTCAGATTAATTAGTACGGGGTTTGGGACCTCGAACTGCACCCTTCGATCGCAATGATTACCGACTTGAGATTTTGAAACAGGCCCGGAAGTATATTCCCGGGAAGAGACTGGTTTGTTTCGAGGGTCGGATTCGTTGTTTTCTTAGGGATTGTTCGATTCTGAGTCAAAAGTAATACGGTAATTTTACGGATGCAAGTTTTTCGAGCGTTTTTTCGTAAAAAATACCGTATTTTCTGTAGTAAAAATACGATTGGCCTTGACTACCAACAGATTATAAGCCTGCCGAAGTGAAAAAAAGTTGACTGAATTTGCTGAAAAAACGCAAAACGCGCAGTTTTCCTGCATGTTAAATAGTAGTTACACTGACCGCTATTAGGGGATCGACGTGCGTATTAGGCTAGTTTTATACCTGTTTTACACCCCATTTTATTGACTTTCTAAAACTTCTAGTATGAAACAAATAGAAAGTTTACTACGCACGCTGGTCATTTTACTATTACCAGTGATCATGTACGGTCAAACCACATCTATCGGCCTCAAAGCCGGTCTCAGTCTGCCTGAGCTGCGTGGAGGCACCAACGAAGTGAGCAAAGGTTATACGTCCAGACTTGCTCCGGTGGCAGGATTGCAGATCACCTGGCAATTACAAAAGACCTTCTCGGTACAGGCAGAACTCAATTATGCCGGACAGGGCGGAAAACGCGAAGGCATGCAGCCCATCACCGATCCGCCTCCCGGACTTCCGGCTTTACCCCCGGGAACCTATTATTATGGCCGTTTCAATAATGAAGCCCGGATCAATTACCTGGAACTGCCCATCCTGATGAAATGGAATTTCTCGGATATTTACCTCGATGCCGGGCCTTACCTGGGGTTCCGGGTCAGCGCTAATACCATCACCAGTGGCAGCAGTCATATATATATGGACAAAGGGGGAACCACGGCCATTACACCCCAGCCCGTGGATTTTGACGCGACGACGAATATCAAAAATGATATCAATGCCTTCAATGTGGGCATTTGTGCGGGTGGAGGGCTCTCCCGAAAAGCAGGACCCGGACAGTTGTTCTTTGACGCACGCTTTAATTATGGACTGCGAAATATTCAGAAGGATACCGACAAGAACGGCAAGAGCCATACAGGAGGAGTGTTCATCACCGCAGGATACTCTTTCAGGATAAGCTGATTTTATTTAGATAACAGGTAATAGGTTAGAGGTAAAAGTTAATAGATTAAAATACTTCAGCTTTCAGGTGTTATTTCATCAAAAGGACTTTACACGTACCACCTCTTCCCTTTAACCTATAACCTTTTACCTATAAAAAAAGGGGCCATCTTTTTAAGACAGCCCCTTTTATATTCAGAAGGATCTTTAATTAAGCTTTGTACTGCGGGATCAGGCCTTTCGCCAGTTCCACCATTTTATTGATACCATCTTCCGGAAGGTTTCCTTTCTTGAACTCTGCCATTACATCCGGCAGTTTGTTCTCCATTTCCATCAGGAAGTGCTCTTCGAATTCCTTCACTCTTCTGATGGCAACCTCACGGATCAAACCATTTGTACCCAGGTAGATGATCGCCACCTGTTTTTCAACGGCGAATGGTGAATACTGGGGCTGTTTCAGGATCTCCACGTTACGGGCACCTTTATCCAGTACGTTCTTGGTAGCGGCATCGAGGTCACCACCGAACTTGGAGAAAGCTTCCATCTCACGGTAAAGGGCCTGATCCAGTTTCAGTGTACCGGCCACCTTTTTCATGGATTTGATCTGCGCGTTACCACCCACACGGCTAACGGAGATACCTACGTTGATCGCGGGACGGATACCGGAGTTGAACAGGTTCGTCTCCAGGAAGATCTGTCCGTCTGTGATCGAGATCACGTTCGTCGGGATGTAAGCGGATACGTCACCCGCCTGTGTTTCGATGATCGGCAGTGCGGTCAGGGATCCACCACCTTTAACGAGGTGTTTGATGCTGTCCGGAACATCGTTCATGTTACGGGCAACTTTATCATCGCTGATCACTTTCGCTGCACGTTCGAGCAGACGGCTGTGGAGATAGAATACGTCACCAGGATATGCTTCGCGGCCGGGCGGGCGGCGGAGCAGCAGGGATACCTCACGGTAAGCCACGGCTTGTTTGGAAAGATCATCATAGATGATCAGGGCCGGACGTCCGGTATCACGGAAGAACTCACCGATCGCCGCACCGGCGAAGGGAGCGTAGAACTGTAACGGAGCGGGATCAGAAGCAGAGGCTGCAACGATGGTCGTGTACGCCATCGCGCCGGCATCCTGCAGTGTTTTCATCACACCGGCAATGGTGGATGCTTTCTGGCCGATCGCTACATATATACAGTATACCGTTTTACCGGCATCAAAGAATTCTTTCTGATTGATGATGGTGTCGATACAGATCGCGGTCTTACCGGTCTGACGGTCACCGATCACGAGCTCACGCTGACCACGGCCGATGGGGATCATCGCGTCGATCGCTTTGATACCAGTTTGCAGCGGTTCTTTTACGGGCTCACGGAAGATAACACCGGGTGCCTTTCTTTCCAGTGGCATTTCATAACGCTCACCGGTAATGGGGCCTTTACCATCGATGGGCTCACCGAGTGTATTCACAACACGGCCAACCATGCCTTCACCTACTTTGATAGAGGCGATCTGGCCGGTACGACGCACTTTAGCACCTTCCTGGATATCTCCGGTCTCTCCCATCAGTACCACACCCACATTGTCTTCTTCCAGGTTCAGGGCGATGGCGCGTACGCCATTTTCGAATTCAACTAGTTCACCATAACGAACATTGCCGAGTCCGTAAACACGGGCAATACCGTCACCCACCTGCAGTACCGAACCTACTTCTTCGAGGTCGGCATTGGCGTTAAAATTGCTCAGCTGCTGGCGCAGTATCGCTGAAATCTCATCTGGTTTAATCTCTGCCATATATTTTGGTTATAAGTGTAAGTGTGTTTTAATTAACGGATCTTATAAATGAAATCGTTGTTCTGGAACTGACGCGCGATGTTCTTCAGATCGTAAGCGATGCTCGCGTCGATCAGTTTGTCACCGGCCTGCAGTACAAAACCACCGATCAGGTCCTCATTAACGGATGTTTCCAGTTCGATCTGCTGCATCTCGCTCACGGAACGGATCTTCGCGATGATCTCTTCCTTGGTAGCTTCTGTAACAGGAGCCGCCGTGGTCAGTTTCACGATATAAATGTTCTTGTATTTCTTATACTGCGCGATGAATGCGTTGATGATCTCCGGGAGATTGAACTCACGGCTCTTCTTGATCAGCAGGCGGTTGAACAGGGAAACCAGCTCACCAACATTCCCGTTGGTCACCGCTTCCAGGATCTTCACCTTCTTATCACCCTTGATCACCGGACTGCGGAGCACCGCCACGAAATCGCGGTTGGTGCCGCATACGCTGTGCAGCCATTTCATATCCGCATACACTTGTTCCAGCTGACCTTTCTCAATGGCAAGGTCCAGCAGGGATTTCGCGTACCGGTTCGCTAAACGTGGATTAGGCATTGTATTCGTTTCAGGTTGCAGGTAATTGGGTTACCAGCAACTGGTTTAGTTTAATTTAACTCCGTCTACCATTCCTTTGATATGCGCTTCCTGAGCTTCTTTGTTACCCAGTTCACGGCGCAGCACTTTCTCACTGACCTCGATCACCAGTTTACCGACCTGATTCTTCACTTCGGTCAGGGCAGCCATTTTCTGTGCGTTGATGGCAGCCTGCGCTTCTTCAACGATCTTACCGGCTTCAGCTTTCGCCTGTTCCTTCGCTTCGTTGATGATACGGTCTTTGGTCTCACGCGCTTCTTTCAGCAGCTGAGCTCTTTCTTCACGGGCTTTGGCCAGCAACGCTTCATTCTCGCTTTTCATCTGGGCCATTTCCGCTTTTACTTTTTCAGCAGATGCCAGTGAATCGGCGATGCTCTGCTCACGTTCTTTGAGTCCTTTTACAATGGCAGGCCATGCGAATTTGCCCAGTACGAAGAATACAACGGCAAAAGCGAGGAGTGTCCAGAGCAGTAACCCGAATTCGGGAGTAAGAAAATTCATAAAAAATATATCTGATTTAAATTAAGTCATAACAAACTGCATCCTCCGCCCTGTGCTTTGGATGCAGTAGTTTTTTTTACAGTACCATCGCCAGGAAGCCTACGATGATTCCGAACAGTGCAGCACCCTCAACGAGGGCCGCAGTCAGGATCATGTTGGCGCGGATGTCGTTAGACGCTTCCGGCTGACGGGCAATAGCTTCAACAGCTCCTTTACCGATCTGACCGATACCTAAACCGGCTCCGATCGCAGCAAGGCCTGCGCCAATGGCACCACCGCCATTCGCAAAAGCTACTGTACTCAGAAGAACATTCAGTAAATCCATAATGCTACGTTTATATTGGTTTAAAAAAGAAACTCAGTTAATGTGCCGCGGCCACTTCGCCGTGCGCGTCATGATCATGTCCGCCTTCACGTGCCTGACCGATGAATACCGCCGTCAGCATCGCGAAGATGAAGGCCTGGATGAACGCCACCAGTACTTCAATGAAATAAATGAATATCGTGAACGCCACCGACACCGGTGATACACCCCAACCCACAGCAGGATTCAGCTGCGCGAAAATGAAGATCAGGGAGATCAGACAGATGATGATGATGTGACCCGCCACCATGTTCGCGAAAAGACGAATGATCAGGGCGACAGGCTTGATGAAAATACCGAGGAACTCCACCGGTACCAGGATGAACTTCACACCCAGGGGTACGCCGGGGGGATTGAAAATATGTCCCCAGAAATGCGCATTTGAACTGAACATGATCACAAAGAACGAGATCACACCCATCACCATCGTAAAGGCGATATTACCCGTTACGTTGGCAGAACCAGGGATCAGTCCGAATATGTTGTTGATAAGGATGAAGAAGAAAACGGTCAGCAGGTAAGGCAGGTACTTTTCGTAAGCGTTGCCCAGATTGGGTTTCGCCACTTCATCACGTACGAATGTGATCACCGGTTCCAGCAGGCCCTGTGCGCCGTTCGGAGCGGAGGTCACACCCTCTTTCCTTTTATAACGTGCCGCGATCTTCAGCATCATCCAAACGAAGATGAAAAGACTCAGCAGCATCTGCACCACATTACGCGTCAGGGACACATCATACACCTTTACAGTGGCATCGATCTCACCGGCTTCATTCACCGCTACGATCTGCTGGGGGAAATATACTTTGGGATCAAGTTTGAGTTCTTCAATGCTTTCATCGGTCAGGATCTTATATCCTTCGAAAGCCTTATGACCATGTTCAAAGCGGGATGACATGAACGTCGTGAAACCGCGCTGGGGCGAATACAGGATCACCGGAAGCGGAATGCTCACCGGATGTTTGGTACCATCTTCATGCGTGATATCGAGGAAGTGGAACTCATGCGCGTTCAGTACGTGTCCGAAGATCACTTCCTTGGCGTTGAACCCTTCTTTTTTAGGCGCAGCCTCATGACCGGCAGCCTCTTCATGTCCCTGAGCATTGGCTACCCCGGCAACTGACACGAAAAAAAAGGTGAAAACCGCTACAGCAAAGGATTTGATTAACCTTAATGTCATACCCATCCTGAAATTTGGCGCAAAGATAAGCGGGAGGGGCTTAAAAACCTCAAAAAAGGCCAAAAATGGGAGGCTAAATCAGGTAGTTTCTGTCCGGCCGTGCTGGCTGAACTGTAACTGGTACAATTTGTAGTAAAACCCTTGTCTTTCAATGAGTTCCTCGTGAGTTCCCATTTCCAGCAGCTCACCCTTATCCAGCACCAGGATCTTATGGGCCTTGCGGATGGTCGATAAACGGTGGGCGATCACGATCGAAGTCCGCCCTTTGATCAGTGTATCAATGGCATGCTGGATCAGTAATTCGCTTTCCGTATCCACGGAAGAGGTCGCCTCATCCAGGATCAGAACGGAAGGGTTATATAAAAGGGCCCTGATGAACGACAGTAACTGACGCTGCCCCAGTGAAAGGGTGGCCCCTCTTTCCATGACATTATAGTCGTATCCGCCCGGCAGACGTTCGATAAAGTCATGCATATCAATGAGTTTGGCGGCTTCTACCACGGCTTCGCGACTGATCTCCGGGTTCCGGAGGGTGATATTATCCATGACCGTTCCGGAAAACAGGAACACATCCTGCAGCACCACCCCGATATTTTTCCGGAGGGCTTCCAGTTTATAGTCCTTTACCGCTACCCCATCGATCCGGATCACCCCTTTTTGCGCCTCATACAAACGGTTGAGCAGACTGATGATGGTGGTTTTGCCACTGCCCGTATGCCCTACGATGGCGACGGTTTCGCCCGGCTCGACCGTAAAACTCAGGTCCTTCAGCACATCCTTTCCTCCGCCATAGGAAAATGAAACATGATCGAATTCGATCTTACCACTGATCTTTTCGGGACCATACGTCCCTTCTTCATTCAGGTAATCAGGATTATCCAGCACTTTGAACACCCGCTCACTGGCGATGATCCCCATCTGCAACACATTGAATTTATCTGCGATCACACGCAGGGGGCGGAACAGCAGGTTCATACAAAGAATAAACGCTACCACGGTGCCCTGCTGACTCTCATGCAGGTGCAACGCTTCTTTGGAAGACCACCAAACGATCAGGCCGATCGATAATGCCAGTACGATCTCCACCACCGGGAAGAAAACGGAATAGGCGAAGATGGCGCGGACATTGGCATTGCGGTGCTCCTTATTAATGGAGCGGAACTTTTCAAATTCACGGTCCTCCGCCGCAAATGACTGTACCACCGACATACCGGTAAGATGTTCCTGCACGAAGGCGTTGAGACTGGCTACTGCATTCCTGACGGTATGAAAGGACCGGTTGATACTTTCTTTGAAATAATAAGTGGCGATGATGATGATCGGGAACGGGATGAGCGCGATGAGTGAAAGCCGCCAGTCCGTGATGAACATATACACCAGCACACAGATGATCGACAGCAGATCGGCGATGATCGGTACCAGTCCGTCCGAAAAGATATCATTGATCGATTCAATGTCATTGATCGTTCTGGTCGTGAGGGTACCGATCGGTGTGGTATCGAACTGAGACAGATTGAGATTGACGATCTTTTTGTATGTGGCCACCCGCATATCGCGCACCACGGACTGTCCGAGATAAGCTGTTGTGAAGCTGAAAAGGAAGCGCAGCGCGGATTCCAGCAGGATCAGGCCGATCTGCCAGATCGTGATCCTGACCACCATATCCATCATGGAATTGGCGATATACTTGTTCACGGTCAGCTGGATCAGCATGGGCCTTATCGGAGTGACCAGTGCCAGGACGATAGCCAGAACTACGGACAGATAGAACCGCTTACGGTATGGAGCCGCGAACCCGAACACACGGCGCAGTAAAGCAAAATCGAAAAATGTTTTTTTGGGGGCTGTCAAACGTGAAATGGTTGAATCAACAAATGTAACAAGAAGGAAGGGAAAGGAATTTTAATTGGCCTTTTCTTCCATCGCCAGCTGATAGGCTTTGATATAAAGTGCCCCCAGGTTCTTGTAGGGCGGGATGTAATCTTCAAATCCTTCCACCTGCACCATCTTCTCCAGTTCTTTCCAGAAAGGGATCCAGTCGATATTATTTCCGGTCCTCGTTTTCTCCGTCAGCAACTGGAAGAAGGGCCTGTTCACAGCTGTTTTGCCGATCTGTTTGGAAGCAATGATATGAGCCTCCGGTGCCTTGGCAAGAACATCATGGATCAGGTGATAGCCGCCGCAGGAGCCGAGGAACACGATCTTCGAACTCGGGAACATCTGCTGTATCGTGGAATTGGCGTAATAGCTATGGCCACGGTGTATGGTAATGGTGGGGTACAGTTTATTCTTTTCCAGATACTGACATAATTCCTTCTGCGCGATCTCATCTTCTCCGGTTTCTTCCGGCAATGCACGGTTGGCGTAGATCGAAACGGGCTTCCCTTTGATGGAACTGATGCAGACCCATTTGTCGGTACCGGTGATCTTCCAGTTGGTGGGACTGAACATACCGGTGAATCCGCGGAAAATGCCCTGCCCGTCCTTGTCACCATAAAAGAAAACCTGCATGATCACCCGGCCGCTGTCGTTCAGCAGTGCTTTATACGGCACTTCATACACAGGCGGGATGCCGAGTTCTTTGGTGAGATCGATACCCTTGCTGGTATCAGCTGATTGGAACAATTTATTCAGGATGTTATAAATGACGGAACCGCGTTTATTGGCGTAGAGCATATTCCGCTCATAATTCGCGCGGATATTGGTCAGCATTTCATCCGCTACCGGTTTGATGGTTTCAGCGATACTGGCATAGGAATCAGCCACGTCCACTCCATCCTCGGTTCCTTCTGTCCGCTCCAGTTTCCCGACGAATGCTTTCATCAGGATATTGGCAGGATCGGGTTCTTCGGGATCGGTGCTTTTGGGGAAAGTAGCGAGGAAGCTGCTGAGGGTATTGTAACCCGCGGCCATTTTAATGAATTTGCGGTAGCGGTCGAAACGCAGCAGTTTAAGGAGTGAGTCGCCGCGGTAATTGACGCGCCGCATCATGAGCGGGTATACTCCTTTTACAAAACTCGAGGTATAGATGATCCCATCCGTACAAACAGCGAGGTAATACAATTCTTCCGCGCTCAGTGACTGGATGATGCGGAAGCGGGTGATGGAATCTTCTTCATGCAGTCCGTTGATGGTGTTCACGAAAACATCACGCGCTTTGGTTTCCAGTTTGGTGACGAGTGCTGCATATTCATAAGCCGTATCCCTGTTCAGCGCGCGGGCCACATAATCCATATGGGTCCTGACGAGTAAGCGGTAATACTGCAGGGAGTCTTCTTTCACGGAATCGATGGATTCGAAAGTCATCTTCCCGCTCACGATATTATCCAGGAAGGGAAAATACTGCTGACCACTTTTGCTGCGGGCCATCCGGACGACAGAACGAATGAAATCATCATCCACGATATTGCGGATGGTATTGCTCAGTTTATTATTCGCAGCTGCATAATCATACAACTGGCGCGGGTAGCGCCTTGCAACGATCCTCACCAGACTATCCGCAAATGGAACATCCGGATTTTCTTTCAGGATCAGGAAGGTCTGATCCGGATGCATCAGACAAAATTTAAGGACCAGTTCATCTTTGGCTGCTTTGATGCCGGGGTTCTCATCAAACCCTCCGGAACGAACAACAGGTGTGGCGAGATCGTATGGTATCTGACGGATAAAGTCCGCAATGGACTGGCCCGTTTTATCCATCTCCATACAGCGTTCATACACCGACAGGGTCATAGGAAGATTGATGGGCTGAAAAGTATGCTGTGTCCAACCACGTTGTAACTGCTGGAATAATCCGCGCAGTCCTTTTAAATAGTAGATCCTTTTGGTATGGGTGAGCAATGTATCCTTTTCGATGCGGTATTGCAGCCAGTCGGTGCGCAGGGTGATGGTCTGGGTGACCATATAGTTGATCTCCGGATCGTCGGAAATGGTCAGCTTATTATCATTTTTCCCGTCCCAGTTCAGGATGTTCTTCTGCTCTTCATCCACATAACCATGGAAAAGCTGGCGGGTGATCGGGGGTGTGAATTTCTTTAATATGAGGGTATCGATCTGGGCATACAGCCCCGGGCTGAGGCTGCAGTAAAATAAGAGAAGGAAAAGGTATCTGCTGTTTCTATTCATGAGGATCAGTATACAAAGGTAATATACGCTTTGAAATTGAGCGAATTAAGCGTTCACCCCAGTACAGACGGGCGCGGCGGGCAAAAAGTGGCAGGGACGGCACGGGCGGCATGGTATTAATTAATCATTAACTGTATGTAAACCGGACAGTGGATATTTCAGAAGCCCGTCAATTCGGATTAGGTTTGCGCAAAATTCCCCTGCAATGGAAACCACCACCCGAAAGGTGCTGATCGCTGACGATGAACCGGATATCCTCGAGATCCTGAAATACAACCTGGCCCATGAAGGGTATGAAGTGTTCACGGCCAAGGATGGGGATGATGCGCTTGAAAAAGCGAAACGTTTTTTACCGGATCTGATCGTACTGGACATGATGATGCCCCGCAAAACAGGTGTGGAAGTATGCCAGCTGCTGAGGGCTCAACCCGCGTTCCGTGAAACCCTGATCATATTCCTCACTGCGGTCAATGATGAGACCACCCAGATCAAAGGCCTGGAGACAGGTGCTGATGATTATCTCAATAAACCGGTCAGTCCGCGGGTATTCGTTTCCCGCGTCAATGCCCTTTTCCGGAGGCTGAATAAAAACGAAGTAAAGGCGATCAAGATCGATAATATCACGATCGATCCGGAACGATTCATGGTGCAGGTGGATGGCATCGATATCATTTTGGCCAAGAAAGAGTTTGAATTATTACACCTGCTTGCCCAAAAGCCAGGCCGCGTTTATCTCCGTAATGAGATCCTGAATCAGGTATGGGGTAATGAAGTGATCGTGGGCGACCGCACCATCGACGTACACATCCGCAAGATCCGCCAGAAACTTGGCATTGATTGTATCACGACTGTGAAGGGCGTGGGATATAAGTTTGAACTTGGGAACTAACGTATAGCTGCTAGCTATCAGCTGACACCTATTACCTCTTTCCCATTTTCCTTTATCCATTATCAATTCTCCACTAACTTACAGACATGTTCGAAACCAAAAATCTCTCCCCGCGTCAGCTTTCCTGGCTTACGGCGCTGAGCCTGTCGGTTCCGATCAGTCTTGTAATATTTCTGATCGAAAAAAGCTGGTATTGGGCAGTTGGGTCATTTCTGGTGATCCTGCTGGGTAGTTACCTGCTGGTATTTTTCGTACTGGAGCGTTTCATTTACCGGAAGATCAAACTCATTTATAAATTCATCTACCAGACAAAGGCGACAAAGCAGGAAGAGACCTATTATAAATATGTATTGCCGCGCAAGGGCATTGATGATGTACGGGAAGAAGTGGAGGCATGGGCGGAAGAAAAGAAACAGGAGATCGAGTTACTGCGGCATAATGAGCAATTCCGGCGGGAATTCCTGCAGAATCTCTCTCATGAATTCAAGACCCCTGTGTTTTCCATACAAGGTTATATCGATACGTTACTGAGCGGCGCGATGAATAACCCTGAAACGAATAAAAAGTTCCTGGAAAAAGCCTCGAAAAATGTTGACCGTCTAACGAATCTGCTGAACGACCTGGATGAGATATCCCGGCTTGAAAGAGGGGAATTGGTCCTGATGAGGCAGTTATTCGTCATACAGGACATCATCAAGGATGTATTCGACAGTTTATCCTCCAGAGCAGAAACCCTTCAGATCACCTGCAGTATCAAGAAGGGATGTGAGTCACCATTGACCGCCTTCGCAGATAAGGAGAAGATCCGTCAGGTTTTACATAATCTGGTGGAGAACTCGATAAAGTATGGTAAAAAAGGTGGTTCAATAGTAGCCAGTATCTATAAAACGGATGATAAACACTTGTTGGTGGAGATCAGTGATGACGGAATGGGTATTTCTGAAAAATACCTGCCCCGCATTTTTGAAAGATTCTACAGAACTGAAGAAGGCAGGAGCATTGATATAACGGGTACCGGACTCGGACTTGCGATCTGCAAACACATCATTGAAGCACATAATCAAACGATCCATGTGCGCAGCACAGAACATATCGGCACAACGATCGGGTTCACTTTAGACAAATCAAGAGAAACGCTTCCCCCTACCAAATGACCACTTCATCCCCTTTTAGTTTCTGATTTTCGAATTTCACTCCTACCATTTGCGTGATCAGTGACGCCAGTTGCATCTGATAATGCTGTTCTTTTTCTTTTATCTCGCCAAGCGGGTTGATCCCCGGGCCCAGAACAGCGAACCAGGACTGTGAAGATCCGTTTACAAATTCATTGTGTGAGGTCCATTTGCTTTTCTGACCCCGGCCGTGATCCGTGGTAATGATGAAGGTGGTGTTATCCTTATAACCCGGCGTACTTTGAACCCAGTGCCACAGGTCTGCGATCATCTGATCCACTTTCGTTGCCTGAGAAAGATACAGGTCATAGCGGCCCTGGTGGGCGAATTCATCAGTTTCACCGAGACCGAGGAACATCACCCTTGGCTTATTGGACTGCAGGTAAGATTTTGCGGCAACAAACGTCAGCGCATCATAACGCGTACCGCTTTTTTCAAGAAAGGGTGCATCCTGAACCTCATTGAGCATGGATGTTTCCGGTGAAGGTCCTGCCACTTTCTCATACCCTGCATTAATGGGTATGCCACTTCTTTTTCTGTTCAGTATATATGGAAATACATCCCAGGAGGCGAAAGCAGCAACTTTATCATGGAATCCGGGTTGACCCTGAAGATACTCGAGTACTGTTTCATTAGGGTTGTCGATCTTTTCGTTGCCCTTGACCGACGGGTCCGGGTTTCCGGTGAGCAATTCATTATAACTGGGATAAGAGATCGAGAAAAGGTTGGCGGTATTGACCTTATTACTGTATGAACGATTGCCATACAACTGACCTTTTGAAGCAATGACGTTCCAGAAGAAGGGCATCAGTCTTTTTCTCCTTTCTTCGGCAGACGAAGACCAGTACATGGATTTCATGGTTCCGGTATCCGGCGTGAAACGCTCAGCGTTGATGAGAGCGGAGTCTGCTCCGCTGAACAGCTCCTGCCAGCGGAATCCATCGGTGGTGATAATGATGATGTTCCTTGCCGGAACAGGGTCTTTCTTTAACCCGGAAAATTCCTGTGTTGGTACTTGCTGCTGCAGGAATGCAAGCAGGAAAAGTGATACCAGGGTATTTTTCATGTGTAACGGTTTTGCAAAGAAAGCAACCGCATATCACCGCATCATTACGCCGTTATTAAGCAATCATTATGATACGGGCAAAAAAAAGCCATCCCGGCTGCTACGGGATGGCGGTGTAACTAATCGACTGCTTATGAGAAAAATCAGTTGAACAGATAACGGATACCTAATTGACCCTGCCAGCGGGAGAAAATGCTGGTGTTATCCTGATAACTGTTCACGAAGGGTATTTGATTGGCTGCATCCTGATAAAGGAAAGAATAACGGGGTTTGCCGACATTCGGATCAGCAATATTCGTTACCAGTCCTTCATATTTCAGGAAGGAAGTTGTACTGAAGCTTTTTGCAACACCCCAGTTACGGTTCAGCATATTACCCAGGTTGATCACATCGAATGAAACACGCAAGGTGTGTTTTTCCTTGCCTGTTTTCAGGTAAAAGTCCTGGGTCACATTCAGATCAAGGTGTTTGAAATAAGGCAGTACCGCTGCGTTGCGCTGAGCGATCTCACCGCGGTGTTTGCTCAGATACGGGTCCTGATTGATGAAATTATTCAACTGGTTCCACATTATTGCAGCGGTGCGGGTATCCGTGATCGTACCGCCGCCTGTATTTACCGGAACAAGAACGATCTCACCGGTTCCGCCTGCAACATTCTTCGGAATATAGATCAGGTCATTATTTCCGCCTGTTCCATCATTATTGGCATCACCACTATAAGTGAAAGATCCTGTCCCTGCCGGGGCTGCTTCAAAAACCAGCCCAATTGATGTGGCGTAGTGCTTACCATATTCGATCCTGTAAGAAGCCTGCGCAATGATCCTGTTAGGCTGATAGTAGTTGGAATAGCCCAGCTGCGCAGCATTGGGGTCACCGGAAACGGGGCGATCCCTCCACATGCTAGCTGCGATCGATCCGCCGTCATTCAGACTTTTTGATCTGCTGTTGGTATAAGCGATGCTGGTGTAAAGATTCTTGAATGTTTTTTGCAACTGGAGGGTGAAGAAGTAAGAGTTCCCTTTGTTGTAATTCTTCATCAGGATCGCGTTCGTGATATTCGGGTTGGTCACGGTTGCACCACCCGCACCACTGTAGATCTTAGTGGAAGAATAACGGATACGACCATCAGGGCCAACGAATGCTGCACCTGTCGAAGGCAGGTTCACATTCTCGAAATTCACAGCATTCAGATCTTTGGAAAAGCTGAATTCCGCACTGACCACGAAATCACGGGGCAGTTTCTGATCCACCGCAATGCTGGTTTTCAGCACCTGGGGATATTTGAACCCTTTATCAGTGAACACCAGATTATATGTAGTTGGTGTTGTGCCGGATGCCGGGCGGTAAGCGTTGATATCAGATTTGAAGACATAGGGAAGTCCAGTAGCGGGATTGATCGTATTGCTGAATGAACCGAACTGTACGCCATTGTTGCTGGCCTGGTTACTGATCCAAACAAAAGGCGGAGGACCGGAGAACGATCCGATACCACCACGCACCTGTGTTTTCTGATTGCTGAATACATCCCAGTTGAAACCCAGGCGGGGAGAGAACAATGCATTATTGCCGGGCTTAGCGCCTACATCATATTTTTTACCATCGCGGAAGGTCAGGTTGATGACATTCGGATTGGCATCGAATTTATTCTGGAATACAGGGATATCAAGACGGAAGCCATAGGTCAGGTTGAAATTATCTTTCACCCTCCATTTGTCCTGTGCGAAGAAACCATATTCCGTTGCGCCGATTTTGGCGAAGGGAAAGGAACCATCTTTGGTCAGCGAGTACTGCAACGCGTAGCTTTTAGCATTGGCGGTACCGTTGTTCACACTATTATAAAAATCCGTGAAGCTGTTGAAGATATATGCGCCTTCATAGTTAGGAGCGAATCCATTCTTGAAATCCTTTTTATAGATCTGGAATCCGCCGGTCAGTTCATGCTGACCAGTTGCATACGTGAAGATATCGCTGATCTGGAAAATGTTCGTGTTCAGTACATTATTATACGTGAAAGGCTCATATCCAAAAGAAGTATAGGTCTGCCCCTGAGGGTTCAGGATATCTACCAGCGGGAAGTCGCCACCGGCAAGGGATGCGCGGAAGTCCCTCAGCGCCGTATATCCGATCTGGAACTTATTGGAAGCCTTGTTACTGATACGTGAGTTCAACTCGCCGATCAGGATATTGAAGTTGTTGTTGATCGTGTAGCCACTGCCACTGAAGGGAAGTCCCACATTGCTGGGTTGCCTGTTCCCATTGGGTGCACCACTGTTACTGGCTGCAATATCCCGGAAGGATTTCAGGTAATTGTATTTTAAAGTGAATTTATTGGAAGGATTGATGTTCCAGTCAAACCTTACTGTGATCTTATCACTTTGTGTTCGGTAGTTATAACCCTGATACTGACCCGGATTATAATTGAATTTCTGGATCAGGAAATCTTTCAGTTTATCGAGCGTATCCGCAACGGCCTGAGAGATGACCCCGGGGACAGCCGTTTGACCTGGTTTATTCGCAACCAGACTGGTTGCGGGCTGGCTGATCCTTTCCTGTTCACCACTGATGAAAAAGAAGAGTTTATTCTTAATGATCGGGCCGCCAACTGATACACCGCGGAGGTTATAATCGAAAACAGGTTTCGGGATCGTATTGGTGTGTACATTGTACCCCTGCAGACCGGGGCTGCGCATGTAAGTGTATACAGAACCTTTGACCAGGTTGGTACCACTGCGGGTAACGGAGTTGATACCGGCACCGGAGAAACCGCCCTGGCGTACATCATACGGAGCGATGTTCACCTGGATCTGTTCGATCGCATCCAAACTGATCGGCTGTGAACTCGTTTGTCCGCCTAAAACACTTGAAAGACCGAAAGCGTTATTGAAATTCGCTCCATCAACGGTAACATTATTATAGGCACCGTTCCTGCCACCAAAACTGAGACCGTTAGAAGAAGGGGCCAGTTTCGTAAAGTCCTGTAATGAACGGTTGATGGTCGGGAGACGTTCCAGTTGTGTTCTGTTGATGATCTCCTGACTGCCGGTACGACTGGAGTTGAAGATCCTGTCGCGACGCGAAGTAGTGAGCACCACATTCTCCAGTAATTTGGATTCAGCTGCCATCGCGAAGTCAGCAGTGAATTCCTGTCCGAGGATCAATGTAACATTTTCATAAGGGCTGGCTTTAAAACCAACGAAAGTAGCAGCGATCGTGTATGGTCCGCCGATCTTAAGATTATTGAGTATGAATCGTCCATCTTTCCGTGATGTTGTTTTATAAACAGTTCCGGAAGGCTGATGTGTAGCTGTTACAGTTGCGCCTGCAACTACTTCTGAACCATTCGTTACTTTTCCAACGATCTGAGAGGTCGTTTCCTGAGCAAAAACGGATTGAAAACCAAAGCACAATGCAATAAATAGTAGAAATTTCTTACCCATATTCACAAAATTTTTGCAAATATCGGTTCGATACTTCACCGAATATTTTCGTTTAGGTTATCAAATCATTACCGCATGATAAATCATGACACCGATCAACGCATTAATGTTTTTTGAATATGCAACTGAAATGATTGAAAATAAAAAAAGCTCCTCAGGAGCTTTTTTCGTCTTTATTCTTTTTCAGTTTCGGGGTTTTTGGTTTTGGAGGCAATGATTTGTGAACCTCTGAACCTAATAAACGTGCAGCTTCTTTGATCCTGCTGTCAAATTTTTTTTCTCCGATGATAGTACGGTAATCTGCCAATGAAGCAGCCAGCTTTTCCTGAATGGTCTTCCGGATCTCTTTTTTGGTCCTTACCGGAACGATCAGATCGATTGAACTTTCGGTCATATTCCTGATTTTTTTTATTGATGAACGTGTTTCAATAAAAATAATAGAAACATAACAGCTCCAATGTTAAGTTTTGCAAAACGGTAATTCATTACCATGTTCTGGCTATCAGTTTTTCACAGAGACCAAAAGACAAAGTCATCCCGGCACCTCCTAATCCATTGATTATCTGAACACCAGGTTCGGGCTCCAGAATGACTTCCGTGCTGCCATTGGTCATTTTCGGATAGATGCCATGCCAGCTTTCAGTGACTTCCTCAACCGGGAACCGGCTGAATTTTCTCAGATAATCGAGGATCAGAAAATTGATACTGGCCCGATCGAACGGATCCAGGTCGATGCCATATTCATGTGAATCCCCAACCGTTAAGGCTCCTTCACTGTTCTGGGATACCATCACATGGATTCCGGCTGCGATATATTCCGGTAATTCTTCCCTGAATCTTTTTTGTAATAAAGCTGAGGATGGCGCCTTTTTAAAGCTATCATAATGCAGCAAGGACAATCCTCCGCAAATGGAAGGGCCGATGCGTACCGGTTGTATTCCAAGGCGCATCATCTGCAGTTTACATTTGGTTATGGCTTGTGCGGAATACAGATCAGGATACAAGGTTTCAAAATCCGCTCCGGAACATACATAGATGAGATCGGCTTCATGTACATCATTGCCTGTGAAAACGCCCGGATATAATATATCCGTTACCGCATGCCCCCATATGAATTCAACTCCGTATTTTTTGTTCAGCCAAACGGGTATGGCAGCCATTGCCTTGCGGGGATCAATGATCAGCTCCTGCTCACTGTACAAACTACCGGCTAGTCCTTCTCTGACCACATATGCCGATCTGGACTTCGTTTCCGAAGCATCCAACAAACGGTACCCTCTGTGCCTGTATATTTCCTGCAGCTCATTCAATACGATCCATTCATCTTTTTCATAGGCAACATGTATCGAACCGGCTTCTTCAAACCAAATGCCCGCCTCAGTACAGATCTCTTTCCAGATGCTTCTGGATAGAAGCGCCCGCTCATATAATTCTCCGTCAGGCTGACCGATCGGCCAAACCATTCCAAAATTCCTGACCGAGGCACCAATGGCTTTTATCGACTTGTCTATTACGGTCACCCGGCATCCTCTTACTGCTAAAGCACGTGCCGTTGCAAGCCCAACGATACCCGCCCCAACAACGATCGCTGTTTTTTTTCTCATATGAGCCCTTGTTTGGTCCGAACGAATCTTCGGTTGAAATAAACGAGTGAAATGACCGTTCCCGCAAGTCCCAGAAAAGTCAAATAAATGACCCCTTCAGAATAAAATGAAGACCAGGTGATCTTTACATTGATGAATTCTTTCATCAGCATGACCGCTACACTTCCAAGATATCCGAAAGCATCCGCGAAATACATCAGGAAGCCTGTGTTTCCACGGATCTTAAATACAGCGATCAGCCGTTCAAAGAAAATACAGTTGAACGGTATATAACTCATGTACAGTCCGGCCCCGGTACATTGCATCCACAAATAGCCATTGATATATCCGTGCCTGAAAAGAAGAGAGGACACACCAGCGATCAATAAACCGCAAAAGATCACAAAATGAACCATCCTGAATGCGAAGATGTTCCTTCTGATAACCACCAGTGAACTCATGATCAGCAGTACGATCAGCGAGGTGATCGTTTCAGTTTGTGTATAAACCTTCTTATCACCGGCATAACCCAGTTCCTGCCACATATTAGCCATATAATTATCCCTGATGTCCCGCATCACGGTCAGTAAGACATATACCAGTACAACGATCAATAAACCCAGACTGAATTCACGGATGAATTTTTTCCTTGCCGGCGCATTCATTGGCTCCCGGACGGATCGCTCTGCAATATCATCGGGATCAGGTTGCGGGATCTTTTCCATCATCAGCAAAAAAACAATGAAAGGGATTATGAAAAGAAGGCCAGTCATGAAAGGCATCCAGTATTCACTGATGTGCCATTCCGACATCACCCATGCACCCGCAGAACGTGTAAAGCCGCCGGAAAAGATAAAACTAACAGCCATGACCGCCCCGATAAGATCAGTGCTTTTTCTTCCCTCTACATAGCTGAATACGATCCCCCATAAAAAACCCAGAAAATATCCGTTCAGTAACAACCAGATCATCCCGAATGGCGCTGGTGTTATGGCGAAAAAGAATAAAGCGCCCCAGGAAGCAATGACCAATGACAGTGCAGCCTTCCAGCGTCCAAATCTTTTCAATTCGGCAATAAAGCGAATGCCGGAAAATTTACTGAGCATATAACCTGCAACCTGGCTGATGATCAGCAGGGTCTGATAGGAAACGCCCCAGAACATCTTTCCTTCAAAACGGGCGACAGTAAAGGGCTTCCGAAAAGCATAAACAGAAGCGTAGGTCAAAAAAGCTGTAATGGCAGCAAAAACCGCAATGGCAGCTTTTTTCCTCATCAATGCACGGGCATCATTTGCTTTCAGGGTAAGGCTCATGCTATTGGGAAAGCAGGTGTCTGAACGACATTTGGAAATATTTATCAAGGTTTGGCAACGGGACATCAACGATCTTGGCCTGATCGTCCCATTCGCGGATCCTTATGAAAAGCTGATACATATCATTGTTCTCAAAATCTTCAGCTTCTTTTGCATTCATAGGCCCTCCCTGCTGACGCAGTGTTTCTTTGCTGGCCAGCGATAGCGAGGCTTCATAAGCCGGGTTTTTAAAAGTGAGGTAGCGTTTGGCCTGCACATGACCTTCCACGAGTGAAGCTATTTTCTCTGAATAACCCTTATCCCTGAGAAAATTCGCTCCGATGTATTCATGATCAACAACACCGAAACCCTCCATATCACTGACTGTCATGATATGCTCACATAAATGGCCGATATCATGAAAAAAAGCGGCAAGGATCACTTCTTCATCATACCCTTGCGTTTCAGCGAGTAATGCAGCCTGGCACATATGCTCCAGCTGTGATACGGCTTCACCTATATAATCTTCTTCACCATAGTTCCTGTAAAGCGCCATTACTTCTTCCGTAACAGCTTTTGCCTGTAGTGGTGTCATTGAAATCAGTTTGATCTTTGAAAGATGATCGGCTCCAGCACCGGGTGCTCCGGCTTGAAAGTGAATCCGAGGATAGAAGCAATGGTAGTGGCTAACTGTCCCTGGAACAGGGTCTTACTGTTCTTTATCTCCCCAAGCGGGGCGATACCCGGGCCCATTACTGCGATCCAGATCTGGCCTGCATCCTGAATGTCAGATCCGTGGTGACGCCACTGTGATTTGATGATATCTCCCCTGCCGTGATCGCAGGTCACGATCAATGTTGTGTTATCCTTATAGCCTGGCATATTTTGTACGGTTTTCCACAGATCAGCGATCATCGCATCTTCCGCATGAGCGCTACCCAGGTACTGATCATAATCGCCTTCGTGTGCAAAATCATCCGTTTCATCAAATGCGATATAAAGCACTTTGGGGTGATATGCTTTCAGGTATTCCCTTGCCGAAAAATAAGTCAGCAGATCCGGCCTGACACCAATGGGACGGGTCGTGAGGAATTGCATGTCATTGAGCAACTGAAGTTGCGGATCCCTGAAATGCAGCGTATCCACATCGGCATTGACGAAAACGCCGCTTCTTTTAGTGTTTAGGATATAAGGGAACACATCCCACGTGGAGAACGCGGCAACTTTGCCTTTGTACCCACGTTGCTGGTTCAGGAACTCCAGCACATTGGTATTCTTATTCCAGATCTTATCATTGGAGTTGACACTATCATCCGGGAACCCCGTGAAGATCTCGTTGTAGCCAGGATAGGAGAACCAGTATTTATTGGCATTATTGACAAGGCTGCCTGCTTTCCTGTTACCATATAACTGCCCTTGCCGGAGAAGCGTGGACCAGAAAAACGGAAGGAGTTTCTCCCGCCTGGCTGCAGGCTCATTGCTCCAGTAAGCACTTAATAAAGCAGCCGTGTCACTTGTATAAAGTGAATCACGGGAGAGCAGCGGGTCAGCGCCACTGAACACTTCCTGCCAGCGGAATCCATCCAGCGTTACTATGATGAGATTACCACCTTCTTTTTGCGCACGCAGTTCAAGTGCTGCGAAAAATATGAATAAGGATAAAAGGGCTTTTTTCATTTTATATTTTTTTAAAAGGGCGACTCCTGAAAAGGAGTCGCCGGGATCATCACGTTTAGTAACTGCTTATTATGAGAAAACAATCTTTAATTCAGGATCCACATTTTCGCATTGATATTGTCATTACCTGCATACTGACTTTGTAATGAACTTGTCAGGTTCTCCGTATTGGTAGAACGTTCAGAGGAAGGGTATTGAAAACGGAGCGGGATCACATTACTGTTACCGGTTCCGGGGCCGGTAAGGAATACGGGCTGACCGGTTCTGCGCCATTGATAGTATGCTTCCAGCCCGGAGTTACGGGCAAATGACAGGTATTTCTGAACCAGGATCTGATTCAATCCTGTGGTATTGTTGCCGGCATATTTTACACTTGCCTGATTATAGAACGTATTGAAGTTGAAATTCACGGTATAATTCACATAATCTCCCAGCAGCGCATTGGGTTTCAGGAATGTAACGGTGTTATCACCATCAACGATACCATAGAAAGCCATACTGGCCCAAAGACCATTCTGGTACCATGTTTCAGCGTTCCCTGTTACCCAACCCCTGTTGATGGCTTCTGCGATATTGAAGCACATTTCCTGATAACTCACGATGAAGGTGTTCTCCCCGGTGAAACCATTGTAATAGCGTTTACGGTTATACAGGGAGTATTTACCCAGCTGTACTTTAGCAGCCATGTTACTGAGGTCCTCGCCGGAACTCGCACCTATAAATGAACGGAAATCAGTATCCGCAAAGCCAAGTCCGCGTGCAGGTTCAGCAACTCTCATGGCACGGAGGTCATTCATCGATGACAGTGTATTCAGCCAGGTCGCTGCCATGTTCAGACGCAGGGCATCAAATCCGAAATTCGCTGCATTATTGGGGTACTGGTTCGTAGTAGCGTTATATGCGAACTCAAGGTTATCCGCAGCACTCGTCATCACAGGATACTTTGTGGTATTCGTAACAACATCACTGAAGAGCTGTTTCACTTTGAGATCGGGATCCGTATCCTTCTTACTCAGATGGATCAAAACACGAAGCTTGAAAGTGTTGACTACTTTCTGCCACTTCTTGAGGGCGTTCAAGGGCGTCTCAGCGCCATTGGTGCGTTCCTGGAAGTAAAAGTCGCCTTGTAAGGATACATCCGCTTTGCTGATCAGTGTAGTGAGCATGGTGTTTGCCTCTTCCAGCAACTGCAGACTCTGGATGAAAACCTGCTTTTGAGCATCATATTTCGGTTTCTGATTCTCAAGTCCTTTTAAGGCATCGGTCATCGGAATGTCCCCGAATTTCAGGGTCATATTCACGAAAAAATAAGCACGGAGGAATTTACCCAGCGCGGCATAAGGGTTCACATCAGACCCGCTTGATTTTTTCGCTTCGGCTTCCATGGCTACAATATTGTTGAGTACGCCATAGTCCATATCCGCACTTCCGGACCAGTATTCATTGTTGCCGTAATAAGTATAATTCCGGCAAGTGAATTGTGACCACCTTTCAGCATCACCATCAGGGTAAACAGGCAGGCTGTTCAGTACACCTCTGAGGAGCAGTGAGGGAGGTACACTGGTAGGCTGATTCGGGTTTACGATATAGTCCTCGAATTTTTTCTTACAGCCGCCTGCAATGAGCAGGATCGCCGCAAAAACTAATATTTTAAAACTTTTCATGTTATTCGTTTTACAGTTTTCTTTTCAATTAGAAACCAATGTTTACATTAAGACCATAGCTGCGGGTTGTTGGGGTCTGCAGATTGTATTCGCGACTGTTGCCGCTGTATATGTCACGACCGGAATACTGGTCAACATCCATATCCTTGAACCTTGAAGGGAAAAAATACAGCAGGTTACGGCCCACCAGGGAAACATCCACTTTATTTATGAATGATTTGCCCAGGAATTTTGCAGGAAGTGAATAGGTGATCACAACTTCCCTCAGTTTAGCATATGTCTTTGAAACCATTGTGTGCTCAGGATCATTGAAGAAACTACTTACGTAATCCTGGATGTACTTCACTTTGCTTGCGTTGGTGGCGAATTGAAGATCTTTCAGGTTTGTGATCGCAC
The DNA here is from genome assembly GCA_029555415.1 of Bacteroidota bacterium. Taxonomy (GTDB): domain Bacteria; phylum Bacteroidota; class Bacteroidia; order Chitinophagales; family Chitinophagaceae; genus JAKPSI01. The sequence goes on from JAKPSI010000082.1 coordinate 169,143, forward strand.
CGGTAACAGGATCATACTGGATCTGAACACCGTTCGAAACCTGAACACCTTCACCAACATAAATACCACTGTAGTTAGGGTCAGCATAATGATGGAACTCATAATCTCTGGCTTCACCAACTTTACCAACGGCTGTTTCATATGCACGGCCGCCTTCGATCAGCTTGCGGAGCACGCGATCCTGTACTTTTCCGCCCACTTTACCATCAAACTGGAAAGAGAAACTGATGGTTTTATAAGTGAATTTGTTATTCACGCCCCATCCCCAGTTAGGATCGGCATGCCCGAGGTATTGATCTTTGGGAAGATAAACAGGATAACCAGCGGAGTTATTGATCACCTGACCATCTGCGGATCTGGCTACCATTTTACCATACAATTTGTCAACCCTGTCACCCTGGTGCAATTGATAGCTTTCAAAGTTTGAAGGCAGTTCTTTATAAATCTCTTTGAATGCAGACCAGTTTGCCAGTACTTCCCAGTTCAGACCATTCTTACTACGGATCGGTGTACCGCTGATCGAGACCTCTTCACCGGAGAGTTTGGTTTTGATCGCATTCGTGGTATATCCTGTCAGACCAGTTGTTTGTGAGATCGGATAATTCACAATTCCGGGCCCTTTGATATTGGAATAATAAGTAGCACTGAAGGAGAGCCTGTTCTTCAGGAATTTCATATCCAGACCGAACTCAGTACTGTTCGTCTGAGAAGATTTGATATTCGGGTCGATCTTATTACCCGGAGCATAAGCACCAGTAAGGTTATTATACACGGGTGAAATGCTGTAAGAAGGATCGGACAGTGAGAATGTAGGACCTCCGTATGTTGTCACATATGGAGCGCCGTAGCCGAGGGGATATGCAGCAGGCCCGATATAGGAAGTAGTACTCGGGGCTTTTGCTGAAGCATAACTTGCCCTGACCTTCATGAAGCTGATGGATTTGGGCATTTTCATATAATCAGACAGCACGGAAGAAACCGAGAAGGAGGGATAGAAATACTCATTATTCTTCACGGGAAGGGATGAATGTTTGTCATAACGGCCAGTAGCTGCTACAGACAAATAATTCTTAAAATCAATGCCCACAGAATAATAAGCACTCAACACAAGCATGTCCGCAGTAAAATTATAAGCGTGGACCGCATTGAGGGAGTTGGAGAAATTGTACAGCCCGGGTACGTTCAGATAATCCGTTGTAACAAAAGTTGAGTTATACGTGAAATTACGGGCGTTGATACCTGCCAGCCCGTCAATTGAAAAATCCTTTCCGATCTTTCCTTTATACTTCACGATACCTTCGATATTATTATCGAACATGGTCCGCTTGTCCTCACGGTAATCACCCCTGTTCTCTTCACGACCATACGGGTGAGCGGAATAAGGTAATTTTTCGGTACGCAATACATCATACGTGCTCACGTTCGCTCTCAGCAAAGCTTCCAGATGAGAATTGAACTTATAGGTCAGGCCGACATTCCCATAAACATCGGTTTTGTAATGCCCCCGGAGCCATTCATAGCTCATAAAGTAAGGATTATGATAACGCTGGTATTCTGCGAAAATTGATTGTGTTCCTACCTTGCCCGGCTGCCAGTAATTTTTCATATCATCCACACTCCAGTCCGCACCGGTCCAAATGGTGATATTATAGATCACACTGTTGGGGCCATACAGAACGTCCGGAATATTCGGCGTGAACTGACGGTTATAATTGAGTCCGCCATCCAGATGCAGCTTACTCGTAAGGTCATAACCAGCGTTGATATTGAAATCCGCGATATTCAGTTTCGTATTCGGGATGATACCACGCTGATAAGTATGACTGAACGACATACGGATCGAAGAGCGGTCGGTCACACTTGAGAAATTGATATTATTCGTGGTCAGTAACCCTGCCTGGATGAACCGCTTGAGGTTATCCTTACCACGTGCAACATAAGGTGTGCCCTGGCGGATACCTGTTAAAGGATCGATAGGGCTGTCATACTGAGGGATCAGCTGACCTTCAAATTTAGGGCCCCAAACATCATAGTCACCATCGTTAAGTCCACCACCTTTACCATTGCCGAAAGAATACTGGGCGTATTCACCACCGCCATACAGATCCTGGGTTTTGGGGATCGCAATGAAGCCTTTATTCATCTGCGTACTTGAGTTGAACTCAACGGAAAATCCTTTGGCGTTCTTTTTACCTTTTTTGGTTGTGATCAGGATCGCTCCGTTCTGAGCACGGCTACCATAAATAGCGGTAGCGGCCAGGCCTTTCAGCACAGTATAGCTCTCCACATCATCCGGGCTGATATTCCAGGTATCTGATGTGATGGGCATACCATCCACTACATATAAAGAGATATTACCGCCCCGAAGCGAAACTGCAGGAGCACCCAGTAATTCCGGGGAGATACCCACATCCAGTCCTGAAATCTTACCTACCAGGCTATTGATCGGATTCGGCTCTCTGGCTTTAACCAGTTCATCTCCCTTGATCTCCTGTACAGAGTAACCAAGGCGTTTCACTTCTTTTTTAACGCCCAGACCTGTCACAACGACTTCAGACAGATTCTGGACCTGAGGTTTCAATACGACCAGAACAGCTTCCGATGCTTTCAGTTTTTTATCTTCAAAACCGACACTGGTGATCACCAGAATATCTGTTGAAGAAGCCTCGATCTTAAAAGACCCATCCAGACCCGTCAGGGCCATCTTGTGTGATCTTTGATTTTCAATTGTTGCACCCGAAACAGGAGCACTGTTCTCTCCGGTCACTTTTCCGGTAACGGACTGTTGAGCGAAAACTGACACGGAAAGCATCAGCATGAACAACAGCATGGCCGGAATTCTGAAATGTAGTTTTTTACGCAGCATAATGATTGGTTTGATAATTTGATTTGGAGGGACAAAAGTGAAGTTGAAATGTGAATACAATCTTAAAACCGTGTGACGGATACATTATTGAATTGTGTTGTGCGCTTAACATATACGATCTTACTTAGAGGAAACATTCCCTTCACAATCAGATCACAATGGCTTAAGTATTACGTAGCATTCAATTCATACAGGAGATTGTACTTTGTAAAACCCCTGTACACATTGAAAAAGAAAGCGATCGACGTTGCCGTCATTTCCGATCTCCATCTTGGCACTTATGGCTGTCATGCACGTGAGATCGTGAACTACCTGAGAAGCATTTCACCGCAGATCCTGATCCTGAATGGTGATATCATTGACGGATGGCAGTTCAGTAAACGATATTTCCCTGCTCAGCACCTGCAGGTCATCAAAGAAGTGCTGAACCATATCAGCAGTGGCGTTCGCGTCATCTACATTACCGGCAATCACGATGAATTATTAAGGAGATACAGTAATCTCCAGTTGAGCAATTTCCAGTTGACGGACAAACTGGTCATGGAGATCAATGGTGAAATGACCTGGATCTTTCATGGTGATGTATTCGATCATACCACAAAAGGAAGTGCCAGGCTCATCGCCAAGCTGGGTGGCTATGGTTACGACTGGCTCATTTTACTGAACCGGTCCATCAACTGGTTCCTCAAAAAAACAGGCAGCAATCCGGTCAGTCTTTCCAAAAAAGTAAAGAACAGTGTCAAAAAAGCCGTGAAGTGGATCGGCGATTTTGAGCAAACTGCAGCTGAACTGGCCATCGAAAAGAAATATGACACCGTCATCTGTGGCCATATTCATCAGCCCCAACAAAAGACCATTGAAACGAAGAACGGGAAAGTACAATATCTCAACAGCGGCGACTGGATCGAAAATCTGACCGCACTGGAATACGCGGATAAGAAATGGAGTATCTATAAATATGATGAGTCACAATTCCGGGATGAACCGCTCCAAACGGTCACCAGGCATTTACCGGAACTGAATGTCGTCACGGAAGAAGTAAGCCTCTTCATCAGCTCACTCCTTGTTCAAACAGGAACCTAAATTCAATAATTATGAAGATCTTTTATGCAGTGCAAGCAACAGGTAATGGACATATCAGTCGTGCCATGGAACTATTGCCCTGGCTGGAAAAAAAAGGAACAGTTGACTTATTCCTGAGCGGAGACAACAGTCAGTTGAACCTGGATGCGCCTGTTAAGTACCGCAGCAAGGGTATCAGCCTTTATTACAGCTGCAAAGGAGGACTGAGTTATTCCAAAATGATCAGGAACTTCTCTTTCAGGCGTATTCAACGGGACATCAATGACCTGCCAGTGGAGAAATACGATCTGGTCATCAACGATTTCGATTTCATCACTGCAGCCGCCTGTAAAAGAAAAAAGATCCCCAGTGTCAACTTCGGGCACCAGGCAAGTTTTCAGTCCGGAAAGGTCCCCAGACCCCAAAAAAAGAACCTGATCGGTGAACAATTATTGCGTCACTTCGCCCATGCCGATCATTATATAGGCCTCCACTTCGATCAGTATGATGATTTTATTTTCAAACCCGTCATCAAAAAGGAAATACTCGAAGCTGAGCCACAGAACAAAGGGCATGTTACGGTATATCTGCCCTCCTATTGTATTCCGGAACTCGTATCCGTATTCGGTTCCATACCTGATATGCAGTTCGAGATCTTTTGCAGAGAGATCGGCCAGCCTGAAAAAAGAGGGAACCTGTTATTATTGCCCGTCAACAAGACCCGTTTCGACGAAAGTTTCAGGAATTGCTATGGGATCATCACCGGAGGCGGTTTTGAAACACCGGCAGAGGCCCTGCATATGGGCAAGAAGCTGATGGCCATTCCCATCAAAGGTCAGTACGAACAGCAATGCAATGCCGCAGCCCTTGAGAGGATGGGTGTAATGTGTACGGACAGTATTGGCGCAGGCTTTCGCGACAAATTCGATGACTGGATGAATAACGGGAAAGCTATACGAATAGATTACAGTAACAGTATTCCGCAATGCATGAACAGGCTCTTCAGTATCGCAGAAACACTGCCCCGGATGGAACCCAGAGCAATAGAAGATCTGAGTATGAGTTTCTAGATTTTATTATTGGATCGTCATGAACAAACTCCATCATGCGTATTTGAAGAAATACCGGATCAATGATTCGCCAGTCAGGCTGTCATTTCAATATTACATATAGATTAATTCTATCCTCCTGAATTCACCGGCCCGATAACTTCTCTATCATTGTTCAAAATTTATAAAAATGGGCAACAGGGTCGATAAATTATTATTCACGCCGGGACCGCTAACAACTTCCGGAACCGTAAAATCCGCGATGCTGCAAGATCTGGGCTCACGGGATAATGCTTTCATTGAAAAAGTTACATCGATACGCGCCAGATTGTTATCGATGGCAAATGTTTCAGCCGCGGCAGGATATACCAGCATCATCATACAGGGTTCAGGCACCTTTGGGATAGAGGCGGTCATTTCTTCCGCAATACCCGCTAACGGTCACCTGCTCATTCTCATCAATGGGGTATACGGTGAGCGTATATCAAAGATTGCCTCCATTCACAAGATCCTTCAAACCAGGATGGTATTTCCGGAGAACCAGATACCAGATCCTATATTAGTACGTCAGATGCTGGAACAGGACCCAACGATCACACATGTTGCCATCATACATTGTGAAACCACGACGGGTATCATCAATCCTATTGAAGCGATCGGTGAAATATGTTCTGAATACAGGAAAACATATATAGTTGATGCCATGAGCAGTTTTGGTGCCTACCCCGTGGATATGGAGGCATCACATATCGACTTTCTCATCTCATCCTCCAATAAGTGTATTGAAGGAGTTCCCGGGTTTTCATTCGTTCTTGCACGCACAGAGACAATTAAGACTTGCGAAAACCAGGCCCGTACGCTCACGCTGGACCTTTTTGCCCAATGGAAAGGATTGGAATCAGATGGTCAGTTCCGATTTACTCCTCCAACACATGTTTTACTGGCATTTGCCAGGGCTATGGATGAACTGGATCAGGAAGGCGGTGTAGCAGGCCGGATGTTGCGTTACAAAGAGAACTACGAGCTTTTATCCGAAGGGATGCTGCAGATGGGATTCAAAGAATATATCGAGCCCGGAAACAGGGGTTATATCATTACTTGTTTCCATTATCCAACGCACCCGGATTTTTCATTCCGGAATTTCTACAATTCTCTAAGTGATAAAGGCTTTGTGATCTATCCCGGCAAACTGAGTCAGGTCGATTGTTTCAGGATCGGGAACATTGGTCAGATCCGGTCCACAGATATCCACCGGCTGCTACTGGCGATCCGTACTACGCTTGGAGAATACGGGATCACTGTTCCCCTTCAACCGTGAATCAAAATTTCCAAGAATGACAAAAAAATATAATAAAATGATGATCAATCTTGTCGTGTTCGATATGGCCGGAACGGTTGTTGACGAACAGAATGTAGTGTACAAAACCCTTCAGAAAGCGATCAATCAGGCAGGTATTCCGGTTACACTGGAACAGGTACTGGCTGATGGTGCAGGAAAAGAAAAAAAAGCAGCGATCACTGATATCGTGGCGATCCATGCACCCGGACAAACGCCTGAAGCAATAGAAAGTATGTTCCGGTTTTTTCTGACAGAATTGGATACAGCTTATGATGAACTGGATGTTATACCGATCAAAGGCGCTGAGGAAGTATTTCAAACCTTACTGGAAAACGGGATCTATGTAGTGCTGAACACCGGTTATAACCGGGCGACTGCAGAAAAACTGATCAAAAAGCTGGGCTGGGTGATCGGAGAGGATTTTGACGAACTCGTCACTGCATCCGATGTATTGCATGCCCGGCCTGAGCCGGATATGATCCTGCTGGCTATGGAAAAGACAGAAATTACAGACCCTTCGGAAGTCCTGAAGATCGGTGATTCTGCGATTGACATTGAAGAAGGCAAGAACGCAGGTTGCGGCGTTACCGTGGGGATCACAACGGGTGCCCAAACACGTGAACAACTTGCTGCAGCAGCGCCTGATCATATCATCGACAGCTTACAGGAACTGATCGCACTGGTCGGTCTTGATGACATTGAAGAATAACTTTCAAAATGATGCAACAACCCGTAAGGGGTTGAGTTCCCGGGCATAAAGATTTCCTATTTAAAAGAAAAGGTCCTTTCGGGCCTTTTCTTTTTTACCGGTACGCCATAAATGTCACCTGAAAAATTTCCAATGCACCAGGCAGCTCCGGCAAAAAAAATCCACCCTGCCTTCTGACTTACAGGGTGGATACACTGACGATTGCTATACGCTTGCTAACCCAAAGGAAAATAAAGCGCTTATGAACAATTATGAAGTTCTGCAAGCAGGGTTACTTCAAGGCTAACGGCACGTTACTAAAATATTATCGCTCCGGTTAATCCTTTATAACACTTTTGAAAATACCGCATCAGTTGTTACACAGGGCCCTATTCAATTCAATCTGGAATATACAGTTTGAATGCCTTAAGATGCAGGCTTGAGTAATGGACAAAAAAAAGCCTTACAGGTGTAAGGCTTAATTAAATATTCAGGTTTAATGCTTATTGATAGTTGAACTTGGTCCATCCTTTCCACCAGGAAGCATCTGAACCAGCAGGTGCAATTGCTCCACGGAAAGTGACGGTCTTATCGAAGAAAGTGTCGCCAGTGAATTTAGGATCAGTGAAACCACCACCGGTAAGCACTTTCTGATTACCATTCGCACCTGCGAACGGCGTGGGATCAGGTGTTGCGTAATTGAAAGGCTGGATCAATTTCACATCTGAGCAATTCACCAGAACGTCATTATTATAGAAAGCATTGGTGAACCAGCTTGTGAGTGTGGCTGCAGAAGTGATGGTTGCGCCAGCTGTACCTGCGAAGTTCAGGTTCACCGTATTACCTGCCAGCGTAACGTTACGCAGGCGAAGGGTACTGTCTTCAATATTCAGTGCGGTAGAAGATCCTGTTGTTGCATCGATATAGATACCCAGGGGCCATCCCATGATGATTGAGTTGTAAATAGAGATACCGGAGTTACGACGGATCTGCGCACCTGCACGGAACAGGCTGCTGCCTGCATTATTCAGGGTTGCACGGGGTCCGATTGCAGTGATGTTACTGAAAACAGCTGTAGTTTTCGGGGTAACGGTCGTACCACTTGCATTATTATCACTTTCAAATGCCTCGGAAGTTGAGATGTCTGCGATCAGTGAATCGCGCATGATCAGACCGAACTGTACTTTACCGCTGAAACCGTTATCGGTATCAAAATCGTCATCCTGGGTTTTATAAGCGATCAGGTATTTACAGTTCACTGTACCGCCGAACCATTCGTAAGCGTCATCTTTCGCATAGGTCACTTCCACGTGATCGATCGTTGTTCCTGCGCCTACACCTGCCATGGTAAGACTGTTGATCTCTTTATCAGGCTGAAAGGCATAACCTGCAAATTCGATACGTACATATTGTAAAGTGCCGGAATTATCGTTGACATCAGCGGTAGGTGCTACAGCATCGCCTGAACCCGCGAGACCGTCGCCATTCGCATTATCGATACCACCTTCAACCTGATACAGACCGGTTGTTCCGTTAAAGCTGGTGTTGATCGGAGCTTTACCGCAAAGTACGATACCACCCCAGTCACCTGACTGCGGATTAGGTGCCGCAGAAGTGAAAATGATGGGCTCTGAAGGTGTACCAACAGCTACCAGTTTGGAGCCTCGGGTGATCACCAGAGCGGCCACATCAGAACCGCTGAATGAGCCTTTCACTGTAGTGCCGGCTTCAACGGTCATGGTATGATTACCTACCATGTACACCAGCCCTTTCAGGATGTAGGTGTTCTGCTTACGAAGGATCGTGTCTGCATTGATTCGGCCCTGCAGGGTAATGGTCTGGCCAGTAGTCGAAGAACCACCACCATTCACAACAATGACCTGTATTTCACCATCCATTTCAATTTTCCGGCAACCGCTAAAAGCAACCGCTGAGATGGCTAACAGATAAAAAAAGTACTTTTTCATTTCTCTATTTTTAAATTTTAATGCGCTGATTATAATGAGTAGTTAAATGTGATGTTGAAATTTGTTCCTGCCTGACGCGTGAATCGATATGCATCAACTCCTTTCTGAAGTTTTTTATTCCCATCGCTGTTCTGATAGAAGTACTGAGTGGAGTTGAGGATATCCGATATATTCAATCTGATCTCCGCTTTGTTCTTGATCAGCTTTTTGCTCATTTGGAAATCCAACAGTGTACGGGGTGCTTCATAAATGTCAGGAGAACCTGCACCTGAAGTAAGGTCACCAACCAGATAGATACGTTCACCGATACGGTTAAAAAGGACCGTAGCGCTAAGTCCGGATTTTTCAAGATCATATAAGATACCCATGTTCACAACATAGGGTGACTGCCCTTGCATAGGCCTGTCGATACTGAATCCCTGATCCTTTACATTACTCTTGATATAAGAAGCGTTCGCCTGGAATGTGAAATTTTTCAAATGCTCAGCAAAGTCCAGTTTTTTGCGAAGTTCAACTTCCGCACCGAAAGCAGAAGCCTCCTGGGGATTCTGGTAACTGAATGTACTCGCACCACCGGAACCTTCATTGAATAACTGTTCTATCGGGTTTTTAAAGAACTTATAGAAAACACCCGCAGTTAACACTTCACCGGCTTTGGGATAAAATTCATAGCGGAGGTCGAAATTCCTAACATTGGTCCTTTTAAGATTCGGGTTACCCTGAACAGATGCATTCAATTCAAAATCGTAGATGTTCAGGAATGAGAGTTCGCGTAACTCAGGACGGATAACGGTCTGTGAACCTGATAAACGGATATTCGTTTTGTTATCCAGTTTAAGGGTCGCATTCAGGCCAGGCAGAATGTCTGTTGCAACTGAGTGTGTATGACGGGGATCCCATTTCTTTACACTGCCCACCAGCTGATCATAATTCTCAACCCTCAGACCCCAAACTACCCTTAAATTCCTTGTGAACTGGTTATCCATCTGGATGAACGCGCCATTGAGGATGGTATTGGCAAGATATCTGAATGTTTTTCCTTTGATCGCATCGAAAGCCAGTTTATTACCGGATCCGTTACCGAAATTCTCCGGTGCAAAAACCTGATCGGCAGGCAACAGCCTCAGTACCGGATTATCGATCGGAAGATAATTGGCGAATAACTGAGCATCATACAAACGGTCCTTCACTTGCAGCATATAACCACCCTTCAGCGTTTGTTTCTGTTTTAACCAGTTGAATGTATAGGTAAGGTCACCGCCGGCTGTATAAATATAGTCGCTCAGGTTCTGATAGATCCGGCTGCCGCTTTGTTGTGAAAGTGTATTGGAAATGAGCAGGCGATACGGGTTTTGTGTGCCCGCTTCAGTTGCGTATGCGATACGGCGCTGGTCAGGGATGTATCCGTCAAGGATATTGAATGAGCCATACCATTTCAGCTTGATAGGCTTTGTAATGCTGTGTTCACCATTCACCTGAACCGTAAAGAAAGTATTTTGCTTGAATGAAAGTTCTGTGGCACGGATATCATCTCCGCGGTTAAAGTCAGTACCTGTACGTTTTGTGACCGCATTCGGTGAGTTCACATTCAGGATCGACTTGACCGAAATTTTATTGAGTGCATTGAGCTGCACGGTGAAGCTGCCAAGTACACCCACAGAAACATCCTGCAGGAAACGTTTGTCATTATAGTCATAGTTCACACTGAACACATTTCCTGAAAGTGAATTGGAACGGTTCACAAGCTCCAGAATGCGGTTTGTTTTACTGTAACTGATGCCCAGTGTACCCCCTACATTCTTACCGAGGAATTTTGTCGTGAAACCACCATTCACCTGAACACCAACATTCGTGGGTGCCGATACCTGAACTGGCGCCCATGAATTCCGCAATTGCTTACCAATGGCGGTCTTCTGCTCCGGAGTAAGAATGTCAAATTCTGCTTTACGGGTATATGAAGCAGGTAATGCACGGGTGCCATCATCAAAACCGAGCCAATCCGTTTTACCACCGACCTTGTCTTTATAAAAGTCCTGACCGATGGTCTGTGAATTGAAACCGGTGCCCACCTGTACATTAAAGAAGTTCTTATTGGGGATATCCTTTGTGTTCACCTGGATCAGTCCACCTGCCCATTCTCCGGGATATTCAGGAACGAAAGCTTTGTTGATGATGATATTATCGATCATGGATGCGGGGATCAGATCGAATGAGAACGTCTTACGATCAGGCTCTGTACTGGTAAGCAGGATACCGTTCAGCATGGCCTGATTGTAACGATCTGCAAGACCACGGATGATGATGAACTTTCCTTCCTGCAAACTTGCACCGGGTGTGCGTTTCAGCACTTCACCGGTATTCTTGTCAGGTGACCTGCGGATACTCTCTGCAGAGATCACGGATGCAACAGTATTGGTGTTCTTTTGAAATGAAATGATGGAGGCCGCTGTTTCCTTCCGCGCAGAAGAACGAGTGGTCAGGACCACATTCTCACCTGTCTTGGATTTGATATTCAGAACAATGCTCAGATCATTGGACTGACCATTGCCAACTTCAACATCGGTTAGGCTTTTGGACTCATAACCTATCGCCGAGAATTCAAGCTCATATTTTTTACCTGCTGTAAGATTAAGTGTAAAACGACCTTCAATATTTGTAGATGTACCACCGGGTGTACCAACGATCTTTACGGAAACACCAGCAAGCGGCTCATTCTTCTCACTCAGTACTTTGCCGGAGAGTCTGATCGTTTGAGCAAAAACGGAAGTCCCAATACTCACAAGCGCCACCACCAACATAATTCTAAACCTGCTTAACATGTTCTGTAATTTGCGGCAAAGGACGCCCGGATAGGTTACCCGTGTGTTACGCACGCGTTAAGCGATTATTAACCCAATGTTACCGCAATGTTAAGCAGGCTCAGAACCTGAACTGAAGCCTGCAGGTCAGCGTGTTATCGTTCAGATCTGACCGAAGTCCCGTAAGTTGGGTGACTTCATTCCTGACCTGATCATAATATAATATGAGTTTGGTCTGTGGATTGAAAGAATAGGCATACCCTACCCCCAGGGTAGCATACCTGATATCAGTGGCATTCAGATTCGTACCCGGTTTCCCGATCCCTGAGCCGGAAACTCCCGTATTCGGATCATACCAGTCGTATTTCAGGATCAGCTGATTCCTTGAATTGAAGATATTTTGAAGGAAATAAAAAAAAGCGCCGTTGAAATGGCGGATATAGGTTGGAAGAAAAACCCCATTACTGGCAGGAAGACTACCGGGATTCGCAGTGGAAGCTGATGTTCCAGGCTGGGTACCGAACCAGTATTCTGCCCTTATTTCAGTTTCACCATGACCATGTTTGATCTTGTATTGCATATCCGCCCCGTAATAGTGTCGTGGGCTGGATTTCCCGAGATTCGAAAGAGAAGAATCAACTACAAACACTGCATCTCCCCCCGGCAATTTTCCGGTCTTGTAAACATATTTTGTAGCATTTTTCCATCCGCCCAGTAATAGAGACAGACCACCTCCGAATTCTGTTCTGCCCATTTTGAATGGCTTAATGGTAAAACGGCTGATGAAATCCTTATGACTATCGAAATCCGTAGTTCCGGAAGCGCCTTGCCCGTTAAAGAAACCCGCATCAAATTTCAGATGCGCGTATTTATGTTTTTTATCCTGCGGCTCGAAACTGAACATCGCACCAAGGTCACGTTCACCGGGCATCAGGATCTGCGACATGCGTGCACGTTCAGGCGTTTCGCGGTAAGAGGAACCAAGATTGACTTCGAAACCAAAGGGACGTGCGAAGAAACCGGTGGTCATGGAAAGCAGATTCTTCTTTGTTTCAAATAATCGAAGGAACATATCGCGGACGATCACACCTCTTTCAGTGGCATCCAATTGGAACGTGAACTGCACTTTCGGGTATTTGCCGGGGGTACGCATGAGATAGTCCACTTTCAGTCGCGCCCTGCGCAACATGAACCGGCTGCGGGAGAACTGGGAAAAGTTACCTCCTTCGTAGGAAGGGGCCCCATCGGACTGCGCTACCTGGAATTGCGGCTGCATGTAACCGGATATATTGATGTTCTCAAAACGTTTGATCACGGGTCTGACCGTATCCTTAATGAAGAAAGAGGAGTCAATATCGGTCAGGTAACGTTGTGCCTGAGCGGTTTGTATATTAGAAAAAAAGAACAGAGTGAATACAAGTGCATTGACCAGGATCAAGCTTTTTCTCATTGTAAGTCGTTTTTAAAAATCGGGTGCAATATAAAATCTTTGTTAAGCCAAAATCACGGGATTCTTATTTCTATGTTACCAAATCATTAATTCTCCTTCCGGAAGGGTTGTATCTTGCTCATGCAGGTAATTTCGCAACCAGAAAAAACAAACAATAATGAACTCACTGCTGAAAATTTTTATGCCGAAGAACAGGGTCTTTTATGAACTGTTCGAAAAGGTAGCTGACAACGTAGCTAAAATGGGCAAGCTGATGAAAGACATCATCGCTGAACCCGATTTTGATAAAAGGGCCGCCCTGATCAATCAGGTAGAAGACCTTGAGCACGCCAATGATGAACTGACGCACAGCGTGTTCACGGAACTGGGCAGGAACTTCATCACTCCTTTCGACCGTGAGGACATCCACTATCTCGCCACATCACTGGATGATATCGCAGACTATATATATGCAGCCGCGAAGAAGATCAACTTCTACCGCGTTAACCCTAATGATATGGGTCTGCAGAAATTCGCTGAACTGATCGAACAAGGTGCGCTGCAGGTGCGTATCGCCGTTGGTGAACTGCGTGACATGAAGAATATGCGCGCGATCACGGAAGCGCTTGTGAAGATCAACAGTATCGAAAATCAGGCTGATGACGTATTCGACATGAGCATTGAACGCCTCTTCGCCACTGAACCCGATGCCAAGGAAGTGATCAAGAAAAGAGAGATCTACCAGGTAATGGAAACGGTGACCGACAAATGTGAGGATGCCAGCAACGTGATCGAGTCCATCATCATTAAATACGCCTGATCCTTACGCCAATACAACACTTATGACCACTTTTCTGATAGTGATCATCGCTCTGGCGCTGATCTTCGATTATATCAACGGGTTTCATGATGCCGCCAACTCCATCGCCACGGTGGTGTCCACGAAAGTGCTGACACCGTTCCAGGCTGTGATCTGGGCAGCTGTGTTCAATTTCGCCGCCTATTTCATTTTCAAGGATCATGGCGTGGCCAACACCATCGCTAAAACGGTGAAAACGGAATGGATCACACTGGATGTGATCTTCTCCGGACTGGTTGCCGCCATCGGCTGGAACCTTTTTACCTGGTGGTCCGGCATCCCCTCTTCCTCATCGCATACACTGATCGGAGGATTTGCAGGAGCGGCGATCGCACACGCAGGCGGATTCGGTGCCATCAACATGGCTTCTGACCCCAACATCCTGAAAACAGCAAGTTTCATCCTGATCGCTCCTGTCGCGGGACTGGTCATGGCACTGATCATCTCGCTCTGGTTCATCAATTCATTCCGGAAGGGGCCCTGGCCAAAGTTATTCTCGTTGCTCATACTTGCATTGGTCGCATGGTTCCTGTATGCAAACCTGGAAACGAACCCCGACAAACTGAAATCGCATTATGACAGTTATGCGATGAAGGTGATCTTCTTCTCCAAGAATTTCAAATGGATCCTGCTGGCACTGATCGTTTCGATCATGGCCATATTCTCCATGTACCTGAGCAGCCTGAACGCGCATCGCGCGAATTCCTGGTTCAAAAGACTCCAATTGGTTTCTTCCGCTGCCTTCAGTATCGGCCACGGTGGCAATGACGCGCAAAAGGTCATGGGTATCATCATGGTGTCACTGATCGCGAGTAACCCTGCACGTTACAGTCTCGACCATATGGAATGGTGGATCCCGCTGGCTTGTTATTCTGCCATCGCCATCGGAACCATGAGTGGTGGCTGGAAGATCGTGAAGACCATGGGTACCCGCATCACCAAAGTGACCCCTTTCGAGGGTGTTGCCGCTGAAACCGCAGGTGCGATCACCCTGTTCCTCACCGAATCACTGAAGATCCCGGTCAGTACCACACACACCATCACCGGTGCGATCATGGGTGTAGGTGCAACAAAAAGACTTTCCGCGGTACGCTGGGGCGTTACCTTCAATCTTATATGGGCATGGATCCTTACGATCCCCGTCAGCGGCCTGTTGGCAGCCGGCGTTTATTACCTCGTAAGGCTTTTCCATTAAGCTGCCTATTTGCATTCCCGATAAAAAATCCAGACCTTTGTCTGGATTTTTTTTATATGAGTAAAATTCTTGTAACAGGCGGCTGTGGCTTCATTGGATCACATACATTGGTCGACCTGATCGAAAACGGTTATGAGGTCATCTCAGCCGATAATAATTCCCGTTCCAATGCAGCGATCCTTGATGGCGTTGAAATGATCACAGGCAAAAAGATCAAGAATTACAAGATCGACCTGTGCAATTTCGACGACACCTATGCTGTGTTCCAGGAGAATGATGACATCAGTGGCATCATCCACTTCGCGGCCTATAAAGCAGTGGGTGAATCCGTCGAAAATCCCCTGCTTTATTTTCAGAATAACCTTGAATCCCTGGTCAACGTCCTGAAATGTGTTCAGGAATTCAAAATACCTTATTTCGTATTCTCCTCTTCCTGCACGGTCTACGGAAGTCCTGACCAGATACCGGTTACAGAGCAAACACCCATGAAGCCCGCTGAATCTGCTTATGGCTTCACAAAACAAATGGGAGAACAGATCATCAACGAATTCGCACGCACAGCCGATACCAAGTGTATCCTGCTCCGTTATTTCAATCCTGCCGGCAGCCACCCTTCCGCGATCATCGGAGAAATGCCGCTGGGCAAACCGCAGAACCTTGTTCCGGCCATCACACAAACCGCGATCGGCCGTATACCCAAAATGCATGTACATGGCACGGACTATCCCACCCGCGATGGTTCCTGTGTTCGTGATTATATCCATATCTGCGACCTCGCTCACGCACACACACTTTCCATCAAATTCCTGGAAGAAGGCAAGAGTCAGTCCAAAGTTGAGGTCTTCAACCTCGGCACCGGAGATGGTGTAACCGTTCTGGAAGCGATCGAAGCTTTTGAAAAAGTGAGCGGTGTCAAACTCAACTACGAAAAAGGCCCCCGCCGCCCGGGTGATGTGGTGGCCATTTATGCCAATTGCGACATGGCAAAGGACAGACTGGGCTGGGTACCGAAATTCAGCCTGGAAGACATGATGCTGACCGCCTGGAAATGGGAACAGCGCCTGAAACACGATGTAACGGTTTTTGGCAGCCAGCCTCCATCCCTGAATTAGTCTTCAGGAAGTAAGTATTTTCCCTGTTTTTTACCAATTGACAATTGCCCTTCGGGGCTTACTTTTGCCCAACCTAATTCATTCCAATGTTAAAAGATATTCAGTCGACCGGCAGTAAAGACACCCGCAGTGGTTTTGGAGACGGGATCGTTGAAGCGGCCCGCAAGAACAACAATGTAGTGGCACTGACCGCCGATCTGGCCGGTTCACTCAAGCTGAACCAGTTCATGAAAGAATTCCCTGAGCGTTTCATTCAGTGTGGTATCGCCGAAGCAAATATGATCGGTGTGGCTGCAGGATTGACCATCGGTGGAAAGGTCCCTTTCACAACGACTTTTGCCAACTTCTCAACCGGTCGTGTGTATGACCAGATCCGTCAATCCGTAGCCTATAGCGGAAAGAACGTGAAGATCTGTGCATCTCACGCAGGGCTTACATTGGGTGAAGACGGTGCCACGCACCAGATCCTGGAAGATATCGGTCTGATGAAAATGCTGCCCGGTATGACCGTGATCGTTCCCTGTGATTACGCGCAAACCAAAGCTGCAACGATCGCCATCGCTGAATTTGAAGGCCCGGTATATCTGCGTTTCGGACGCCCCTCCTGGCCCATCTTTACCAAAGAATCCGATTTCGTGATCGGCAAGGCACAGATTTTCTCAGAAGGTACGGACGTCAGCATCTTCGCATGCGGACACCTGGTATGGAACGCGATCCAGGCCGGCGCTATATTACAGGAGAAAGGTATCAGTGTGGAAGTGATCAACATCCACACCATCAAACCGCTGGATGAAGCCGCTGTCATCGCTTCTATCCGTAAAACCGGTTGCGTTGTGACCGCTGAAGAACACAATGTGATCGGCGGACTCGGTGATGCGATCGCACAATGCGCGGCCAAACATCATCCCGTTCCTATTGAATATGTCGGTACACAGGATACATTCGGTGAAAGCGGAACGCCCGCTCAATTGCTCAAGAAATATGGTCTGGATGTTCCGGATATCGTTGCTGCCGCTGAAAAAGCGATGGCCCGGAAAAAAGGCTGATAAAAATATATTCAAAATAAACGAGCAGGTTCTTTCAATAACGGACCTGCTTTTTTATTTTTAAGGTGTCCCGTTAAACATTCAACCGATCCTGTATTCTAAATGAGCGAAACCCTGACCAAATGTCCCTGACCATTACAAGTGATACTGAATTGCTGGTTCAGTTTCGTGACCCCGTTACGAAAGAGAGAGCCTATACGCAGCTGATCCGGAAATACCAGGAGAAGCTGTACTGGCACGTACGCAGGATGGTGGTAGAACATGAGGACGCCAATGACGTTTTACAGAACGTATTCATCCGGGTCTGGAACGGACTGGAGAATTTCAGGGAAGACAGTCAGCTGTACACCTGGTTGTACCGCATCGCCACCAATGAATGCCTGACCTACCTGGAACAACAGAAAAAAAGGTCGTCCGTCAGCCTCAGTGATGTGGAGAGCGGACTGGAGAATAAGATCAAAGCCGACCAGCATTTCGACGCGAACAAGATCGAGTGGAAATTACAATTGGCTATCCAACAACTACCTGAAAAACAAAAGATTGTGTTCAACCTCCGGTATTATGATGAGATGCCTTACGAGGAAATGAGCCGGGTATTGGAGACCAGCGAAGGAGCCCTGAAAGCGAGCTACCACCATGCGGTCAAGAAAATAGAGGATTTTATGCTGAATCATTAAACTTTGAATGGCATTATCCTTCTGATTATATGTAGAAATGGTACAGAACAACAACATATTACAGGAACTGAATGAGCTCAACAGCTCCCTGGGCAGCCAGGCGATCGCTCATCCCTACCAGGTACCCGGCGGGTATTTTGAGGGATTCGCGGAAGCTATGCTGGTCAGGATCAAGGCTTTAGAAGCCGGTTCAGTTACTGAGGAGTTGTCCATTCTGGCACCCGGAATGACCGGTTTGCCGAAGACCATGCCCTATACGGTTCCTGCCGGCTATTTTGAACACCTGGAAGGCGCCCTGCTGGCAATGGTCCGTGCTGAAGCTTCACCCGCTGAAGAACTGGCTGGCCTTTCTCCCTTACTGAGTGGTCTGAAAAAACAGAACCCCTTCTCGGTCCCTGCCGGTTATTTCGACCAGGCACCTGCTATTCCTCAGGTGAAAAAGGAAGCGGTTGTGGTATCTTTCACAAAGAGCAGCTGGTTCCGCTACGCGGCGGCAGCGGTGGTAACCGGTATCATACTGCTTGCAGGCATGCTTTATTTCAACAGGACTAAACCTGCAACAGCCGATCAGGTCATAGCTAAGACGACCAAAGAACTGAAGAAAATGGATGAGCAGCAACAGGAGAATGTGTTCGAACTGCTCAGTACAGGTGTTACCGGTAAAGAAACAGCACAGATCAACACCTCTAAAAAGAATGAAGTAAAGGAACTGCTGAAGGATATTTCAGATGATGAATTAAATGACTTTCAGCAACAATCAGAAGATATTGAAGATGTGATGATGACAAATTAATTGAAATGAAAAAGTGGTTACTCATATTATTTTTCGTGCTCCCGGGTTTTGCCGCCCTTGCACAGCAGGACGAACCCCAGGGTCCTGAAGCCAGCAAGATCGGTGAAAGGATGCGCGAGTACGTACAAGACCGTCTGGGTCTGAGCCGCAAGGAAGCTGAACGTTTCAGTCCTGTTTTCATGCGCTACTTCCGTGAATTCGCGATCACACACCGTCAGTTCAAGGATGATAAACTGGTTATGCAGCAAAAGATCGTAGAGCTGCGTTTACGTTACCGCACCGAGTTCCGCCAGGTACTGGATGAGCAGCGTGCGAACAAGGTATTCGTGATCGAGGACAATTTCAGGAAAGAGGTGCTGGCTGCTATCAAGGAGAACAGGGAGAACAGGAGGGAGAATGGTGGCGGAGGAAGACGGTTCAGGTAACGCGGATTTTCACGGATTATATCTTACACGAATGAACACGAAGGGGTACGAATGAACACGAATAGACCCCGAAATCAGGTAACATTCCCTGCCTGCTGCAACACTCCTTTTTACATCAGGTCTCTCACGTTTTTTTCTTCCCCGGGATCGTTTTTTTACATTTCATTTTAAGATCACCTTCCGCATTTTTGATAGGTGATAAGCTCAAACACTCAAATCCTCTTTAAAGAAGAAAGTTTCAGGATCATAGGCATTTGTATGAAGATCCACAGTGTACTTGGAAGTGGTTTCCGGGAAGTTGTATATAAAGACGCTCTTGAATTAGAACTGCTCCGGGCCGGAATAAAATATAAAAGGGAGGCGGGCTTTGCTATTCATTACGAAGAAAGACTACTACCCCATATGTTCATCGCCGATTTTATTGCATATGAAAGAATACTTCTTGAGATCAAATCAACAACACAAATACAATATCAGCATTTCGGACAGACGTATAATTATCTTAAAGCCTCAAAGATTAAGCTGGGACTTCTGATAAACTTTGGCGAAGACAGACTGAATTATAAACGGATTGTATGTGGTTGACATCAGGGTAGCCTTGAAAATGGGAATTTCGAACATAGTGAAGCCATTCGTGTTCATTCGTACCCCTTCGTGTTCATTCGTGTGACCAAATAAGGAAACCTATAAACTGACATTAACCTGTTCGAAGCAAGAAGACACTAGCCATATAGGGAATCCATTCGTGTCCATTCGTACCCCTTCGCGTTCATTCGCATATCACAACTTATATACCCCATGCGAAACATCATGATAAAAAAGGAATGACCACCGTTCCGCATGTCCCTGCTCCCACCACTCCTTCCTCAACTCCATCGCCTTCCTCCCGTCATAATCATACTTGGCTACGAAGCGGTGCTTCATCTGCTGCAACTGTGGGGCATCATCACCGCCAAAGAAAATGGTCTCCCCGTTCTCTTTGATCGTGAATACCTGATGAAAGGGTGAATGTGCGCCCGTGAGCTCGTATCCGATATATCCATCGATCAGGCCTTTATCATCGTGTAAAAGCTGAACCCGGTCATTGTGTTGCAACACCGCGAAATCCTCCGTTGTATAAGAAGGCTTCCCCTTCTCCAATCCGAACAACAACTCCCGTTCCTGCACATAATAAGTGGCCGCCGGGAAACTCAGTTCGTCAGAGTGACCGGGCATGCAAACACCTCCGGAATGATCCTTATGCAAATGTGATAACAGTACTTTGGTGATATCAGCCGGATTGATCCCCGCGGCCGCAAGATTGGCATGCAACTGCATCCTTCCTTCTTTATCCGTGAATCCGAGACCAGTGTCCAGCAACAGGATATCATAAGAAGTGATCACCACGAATGGCTGGATCTCCACCAGCAAACTGCCCACAGGTCTTGCCTGCAGGTCATGCTCATCCGGATGGAACGGAACGAACTGCTTGCTCTGGTCGATCGTATAACTGCCTTCAGAAAGGGGAATGATCTGCATAGTATGGCCGCAATTTGCAGCGGATTTTCGGAATAACAAGAGCCTGTTAACGGAGTACCATCTGACGGTCCGCATCCAGTCTGACCAGAATGAAAAGCAGGATGGAGAACGTCAGCAAGGATGTGCCTCCATAACTGACGAATGGTAACGGTATACCGATCACAGGGGCAAGTCCCACCGTCATGGCGATATTGATGGCGATATGGAAGAAGTATACCGCAGCCACGCCATACGCGTAACATCTGCTGAATGTACTGCGCTGCCGTTCCGCGATCGTAACGATCCTGAATAACAGCAAAAGATATAAAGCCAGCAGGATGAAACTACCGACGAAGCCGAACCCTTCGCCCACGGTACAAAAGATGAAATCGGTGCGTTGCTCAGGAACGAAATCATAACGGGTCTGTGTCCCTTTCAGCAATCCTTTACCCAAAATGCGTCCGCTGCCGATCGCGATCTTGGATTGTTTCACATTGTAACTACTCTGGCTCTCGTTCTTCTTTGTTGTTTGCACATCGGCGATCTCATCCGCGGACCGGTAGGGATTATCCTTACCGAACAGATCGAAGATCCTTTCCACCTGGTGTTTCTGCAACACATGCTGAAATGCGAAGGGTACCGCGAAACGCTGAATACCCACACAGATGACCCAGAGCAGAATGATATTGGTGAGGATGCGACGGTTGCGTTTGATCAGTCGCCTCAGTAAATAGATCGCCCCGACCGCCAGGGCTGTCAACACCAGTGCCAGTGTGTTCGGGTCCACAACGATCGTGGCTACGACCAGTGCGGCCATCGCGAATCCAAGTACCAGGATGATGGAAGGCAGCCCTTCGCGGTACATCACCAGAAAGAATGCGAAGTATACGAGCGCGAGTCCGGTCTCATTCTGCAGGATGGTGATCGCCGCAGGCAATAACGCGATCCCCGCCGCGATGATCTGAGAGCGGGTCTTCGTGAAATCCGTTTCAGGACGGGACAGATACTTGGCCAGCGCCAGCGAGACGAACACTTTACAGAATTCCGCGGGCTGGAACTGGAAGCCACCCATGCGGATGATGGATTCGGTTCCTTTCACACGTGAGTGGAACGGGAATACCAGCAACAGGATGAAGATGCCGAACACATACCAGATGTTGGCCGTTGCCGAAAAGAATTTACTGTCTGTGAGCAGTATGAACAATCCCAATACACAGGCGATCAGGAAAAAATAGAACTGTTTGCTGTAATCGGTCTTGAACCGGAGGAATGATTGCACAACAGGGTCCCCTTCCTTATAGGTTGCGGCAAAGATGGCGGTCAGACCGATGCCCACGAGCAGCAGGAAGATCCAGATCAGGCTCGTGTCGATTCCTTTTGATATGGCGGGGTTACGCTGATTCATGTCAGGGTCTGGTGATCCGGTTCAGCGGATTCCTTTTTTTATTGGTGTCCGGTTTGATCATATCAGGTTTGGCCGGTTTTTTATCAGCCGGGTTCGGAGGCATATTCTTTTTCGTTCCGGTTGGCTGATCATCATCCGGGATCATTTCAGATTGCAGGGTATCGGTCATGGCTTTCCGCACCTGTTCGATGGAGTCGCGGCGGATCTGCTGCAATGAATCTCTGGTTTTCATTTTCTGCAGCATCATGGCCGGGATCAGGTTCAGTCCTGCCATCCTTTCTTCCATGGGCTTGCGGCTGGCAGCGATGGTATCACGCAGGTATTTCTCGATCATGAGGCTCACGATCGGCGCGGCATAAGTGCCCCCGAAACGACCGGAGTTCTCTACCACGCACATGATCGCGATCTTCGGATTTTCACGCGGCGCGAAAGCGCAGAAGAAGGAGTGGTTATTGAGTTTGATCGTTCCTTTATAGTAGTTCTCTACGGTTCCGGTCTTACCACAGATGCTGATCCCGTCGATCCGCGCACCCATACCAGTACCTGCATCCACCACACCCTGCATACCATTGTGTACATATTCGAAAACACTGTCAGGGATATCGATCGGACGGATCTTTGTTTTGAATTTTTCCAGTACGCCCAGTTTATCACCACCTTCAATGGAGTCCACCATATGCGGCGTATAATACCATCCTTTATTGGCGATATAGGCCATTTCATTCGCCACCTGCAGCGGCGTTACATTCACCTCACCCTGACCGATACTGACCGATCGGAAGTTGCAGAAATTCCAGCGATCCTGTCCGTACAGTTTATCGAATTCAACAGGCGTGGGAATATGTCCCTTCTGTTCCGTGGGCAGGTCGATCCCTAATTTATGTCCGAGGCCGAACGCATACATATAACGGTCCCAGTTACGCAGACTGCTGTCGGAATCGGGGAATTTCGGATTGTTGATCACGCGCATCATGACATTCGCGAAATAAGTATTGCATGATTTGGTGATGGCCATCTGCAATGAAAAGGTGCCGGGGTCCAGACAGCCCATCGGATGCCCGCTTCCGCAACCATAGAAAGCACCGGGGCAGCTGAATTGCGTGGTGGGTGTAATGATACCTTCGTGCAGGCCAACCAGCGCCTGCAAAGTTTTGAATGTAGAACCCGGTGAATAAGTGGCATTGATCCCGCGGTTCAGCAGTGGTAAGCGGGGATCATTATACATCAGTTCACGGATGTGACGGGTACGTTCAGAACCCGTGAGATAATTCGGGTTGTAGGTGGGGCTGCTCACCATGGCCAGTACACCTCCTGTTTTGGGATCGATGGCCACAATGGAACCTACTTTGTTCGACATCAGCTTTTCGCCTTCTTCCTGCAGTTCGATGTCCAGACTCAAATGCAGGTTGCTGCCCGCAACGGGTTTGATATCGAAAGCACCTTTTTCATAAGGACCCTGGATACGGTTGAAATTATCCTTGATCAGGAACTGCACGCCGCGCTGGCCCATGAGTGATTTCTCATAACTCCATTCCAGACCGGTCCAGCCGGCATAGTCACCCGACTGGTAACCATCGTCTTTATGCTTCTTGAGGTAATTGGTATCCACCTCGGAGATATAACCGAGGATATTAGCCGCGGCATTATAAGTATATAAACGGATCGGGCGTTCCTGGATATAGAATCCATTGCTGAAACGCCAGAGGTTCTCCTGAATGCGCGCGAATTTCTGCGGTGAAAGTGAGGATTCAAAAACGGAAGGCCGGAAGGCTTTGTTCTTAATGATAGCGGTGACGATGCGTTTCCGGTATTCCGCTGTGTCGATATCCATCAGCTGGCAGAACAGTAATGTATCGATCCCTTTGGCCTGGTTGGGGGTGACCATCAGATCATAGGTCAGCGTATTATTGAGGATGGGCCTGTGTTTGCGGTCAAAGATGATCCCCCGCGGCGGATACACCACTTTCTTCAGGATGGCATTATCGTCGGCCAGTTGTTTGTACTTTTTCGAAATGACCTGCAGGTAGAAAAGCTGCCCGGTGATAACGATGAAGGTCGCCAGAAAGATCAGGCGTATGATACGGCTTCGTGACTGATTGAACACAGGCATAGGTCAGTAGCGCAAACGGGGATTTAAAAAAAGGTGGGTCAAATAAATACTTTTACAAAATACGATTTCCGGCAAGCGGTTTCCAAATCTATTTCACACAACAGCAGGTTTTCTCTTACGCGGTATTGGTCCTGAACTTCAGTTTCCGCGGTACCAGCAATTCAACGGTAAAGATGAGCAGCATACTGATACCGGTAGTAGCGATGACCTTGATGATGAAATCGAGGAAGCGACCGGTATCGAGCCATTCGAGGAATACCATATAAGTATGGTGCGCGGCGGTAAGGATCAGTACATAGACCGAATAAGGCGTCCAGCCCATGGCCTTCGGGGAAGGTTCGCGGTAGTTGAAACCCGCTGTGTCTTTCGGGGCCAGGATATTGATGACGAAAGGACGGAGATAGGCCAGCAGCAAACAGGCGGCGGCATGCAGACCGGGCGTCATGGTGAAATAGTCCAGGGTCAAACCCAGCGCGAAACCTACGAAAAGCAATGCCACCCGTGAGATGGAGAATGGCAACCAGAGCAGGAACAGGAAATACAGATATGGTACGATGAAGCGATGCAGTGCCGGAACCTTATCCAGCACATACACCTGTATCAGGATGAACAGTGCGAA
The DNA here is from genome assembly GCA_029555415.1 of Bacteroidota bacterium. GTDB lineage: Bacteria > Bacteroidota > Bacteroidia > Chitinophagales > Chitinophagaceae > JAKPSI01. The sequence goes on from JAKPSI010000082.1 coordinate 194,079, forward strand.
ACGGATGATATTGCGGAACAGGTCACTCAACGCGGTACTTTTTTGGTTTCTTCAGTTTTGATGCGGGTATCCTCGAATAATTTCGCCTGCTCGTCATATTGCAGGTTCTCCACGATGTGCACTTGCTGCAAGCGGTAAAAATTAACGGAGGTCTTCACTTTAAGGTCATACAATCCGGTGGCATTATCCACTTTCACGTCAGCGATGGTACCCACGATATAACCCGGAGGAATACTGAAGGAATATGGACTGGTCATGACGGTATCTCCTTTGAGTACATCCGAAGTTTTCGGCACGCGGCGCATATAGATATAACGCGGGTCCTTTCCATCCCATTCCAGCAATCCGAATTCGCCCGTCTTCTTCAAAGTGGCGCTGATCGTGCTTTTCACGTTGAGCAGACTCATGACCTGGCAGAAATTAGCGCTCACGGCTACTACCACTCCCACCGCATAACCATCAGAGCTCAGCACGCCCATATTATCTTTTATCCCCTGATCGGAACCCCGGTTGAGCTGGATGAAGTTCTTCTGGGAGTTGACGGAATTATAAACGACGGTTGCGGGACGGAAGAAATAACGGCGGAAATGTCCGAGCGTATCAAAGGGCAGCGAGTCCTTTACATATTTCAGGCTCGTATCGCGCAGCATGAAATCCTGGATGCGGGCATTCAGGAGGGAATCATTCATAGCGTGAAGGTGCCGGTTCTCTTCCTTGAGGTAGAGGTAATCTTCCACCTTATTGAATTGGGTATTGACACGACCCGTAAATTCATTGGCAATGCCGAGGAATTTAGCGCGGTGAAAGCGGTTATAGCTGAACAGGAACCAGAGCGACACTCCCTGCAGGACAAGGAACGCGAAGAAGGTGAAGTAGCGCCTGATGAAGAGAAAAATATTTCTCACGTATGATGTTTCTGTCTCTTTGCCCGCCCGGAATAGCCGCGGGACGCTGCGGATTGGAAAAAATTATCTCATGACGAACGGATAGCGGCTGTAGTTCTTCAGCGCAATACCGGTTCCCCTTACCACACTTTTCAGCGGATCGTCGGCGATATGTACCGGCAGCTTGATCTTCTGGCTCAGCCTTTTGTCGAGGCCGCGCAGCAGGGCACCACCACCTGTCAGGTAGAGGCCGCGGCGGTAGATATCGGAAGCCAGCTCGGGAGGTGTTTGCTCCAGGGCTTTGAGGATGGCTTCTTCGATCTTGAAAATGCTTTTATCGAGGGCTTCAGCGATCTCCTGGTAGCTGACCTGGATCTGTTTGGGGATACCTGTTACCAGGTCACGGCCGTTCACCGGGATGTCATCCGGGGGATTATCGAGGTCCTTCATGGCGGCGCCGACATTGATCTTGATCTGTTCAGCGGTACGCTCACCGATCAGCAGGCTGTGGTAGCGGCGGAGGGCTTCCATGATATCAGCGGTGAATTCATCACCGGCGATACGGATGGACTGGTCGCAGACGATACCTGCCAGGGCGATCACAGTGATACCGGTAGTACCACCACCGATGTCGATGATCATATTACCGACGGGCTCTTCCACGTCGATACCGATACCCAGAGCGGCTGCCATGGGTTCATGAATGAGATAAACTTCTTTGGCGCCGGCCTGTTCGGCACTGTCGCGCACCGCTCTTTTCTCCACCTCGGTGATGCTGGAGGGGATGCAGATCATCATGCGCCAGCTGGGCGGGAAAAGGGGTTTTTTGGGGTAAACGAGCTTGATCAGCTCACGGATCATGAGCTCGGCCGCGTTGAAGTCGGCGATCACACCGTCTTTCAGCGGGCGAACGGTCCGGATGCTCTCATGCGTTTTCTCGTGCATCATGAGGGCCTTCTTACCGACCGCAAGGACTTCCTTGGGGTTGTTGCGGTTGAGGGCGACAATACTCGGTTCGTTCACGACGACTTCGTCGTTATGTATGATGAGGGTATTGGCAGTACCCAGGTCGATGGCTATTTCTTGTGTAAACCAGTTAAAAAGTCCCATTAAGTTATACCGGATTTAATGTGTGCAAAGTTGGAGGAAATAATTTGAATTAACAAAGCGGAAACCCTTGTCCTGCAACATTTTTTTAAAGATCGGCCTTCCGCCAATTGCCTGTTAAACCATGCCTGCCCCATTGCTTTCCTCCCCGAAATTTCGTACTATCTGAATCAACGATCCGGTCGTTGACCGGATCAGGATGAATGATGGCAACTAACGTGCCATGGATAAAATTTAATTTACCTTGTTGACATGCGCATCATCACGCGAACGGTCGTCATTCTTTCATTAGTGAGTTTATTCGCTGATGTGGCGAGCGAATTATTATACCCTGTTATTCCCGTTTATCTCAGCAGCATCGGTTTACCGGTCGTATGGATCGGTTTGATGGAAGGTGTAGCGAATTTCATTGCCGGTTTAACGAAAGGCTATTTCGGAAAACGCAGTGATGAAAAAGGCGAAAGACTGCCTTTCGTTCGCTTCGGTTATACATTGAGCGCCATCGCGAAACCATTGATGGTGGTCTTTTCATTGCCGGTATGGATCATATTTACGCGTACGCTTGACCGTTTGGGTAAAGGCGTCCGCACGGCAGCGCGTGATGCTTTGTTATCGGATGAAGCCACTCCAACGACCAAAGCACGTGTATTCGGATTTCACCGTGGCATGGATACTGCGGGTGCAACGATCGGACCGATACTTGCTTTAGTGTTCCTGTATTCTCATCCTGGCGAATACAAAACGTTATTCTATTACGCATTCATTCCCGGCCTCATCAGTATCGCGCTGATCTTTTTACTGCATGAAAAAAAGAAGGAGATCACAAAGGTTCGCAAAAGCGGTTTCTTTTCCTATCTGGGATATTACAAAAAAGCAGATCCACGCTACCGCAGGCTGGCAGCGGGTTTGCTGGCTTTCGCATTATTCAACAGTTCAGATATGTTCCTGCTACTGCAGGCACAGCATGCGATCGGTGATCAGGTCATTCACCTGGGAAGTATCACACTGCACAGCGGATCGATCACGATCGCCGCTTATGTTTTTTACAATCTCATCTTCGCATTAAGTGCATATCCGCTCGGTGTACTGGCTGATCGTTTCGGAACAAAGAAAGTTTTCACAACAGGGTTACTTTTGTTTGCCATCGTATATGGCGGCTTCGCATCCCACCCTTCTCTGCTCTTCATTTTTGTTTTATTCTTCCTCTATGGGATCTTCTCAGGATTAACGGAAGGCATCAGCAAAGCATGGATCAGTAATATCGCCAGCAAAGAACACACTGCTACTGCGATCGGATTTTATACTTCCGCAGAAAGTATCGCCACACTCATGGCCAGTATCACTGGTGGATTGTTATGGACGTACACCGGAGCAGCTTCCGCATTCTTTGTTCCCGCCATTGTTGCAGTGATCGTATTCATTTATTTTTCTTTCTTCACGAAAGATTGATCCAAAGTTCAATTTTGCTCCGTTCATTTTGGCACAGTAATCGCAATGCTTGGCTTTATACACAAAACCCAATGATATGCGAAAGTTCATCGCGTGCTGCACGCTTATACTGCTCATTCAATCTGCTTATGCTCAGATGAATACAGGAAACAGTTACAAAACAGCGCTCGGCGTCAAGATCTGGAATGGCGGCGGCATCACCCTGAAACACTTCGTTTCTCCCACCGTGGCCCTGGAAGGGATCGGTTATTTCTGGAATCAAGGGTCCCGGATCACCGGATTGTACGAGATCCACGGGCCCATTTCCGGGGCGGAGGGCCTTAAATGGTATATCGGACCCGGCGTGCACGTCGGATTTTACAATACCCGGTACGGCGGCGGATCATTTGCCGGTGTGGATGGGGTACTGGGACTGGACTATAAATTCAAGGGGGCGCCGATCAATATGTCGGTGGACTGGCAACCTTCTTTTGAATTCGGGACCAACCGCGGGTTTGCCGGCAGCTGGGGTGGCCTCGGTATTCGTTATACTTTCTGACCTTTCTTTTAACAGTATAGTTTACCGAAATCCGGTATTTTGGTTAAAACTTTATTGCCATGAGAAGAATACTGTCCGCTTTACTGCTACTGACCACCCTTTCATTTTCTGCAAAATCGCAGGACATGAAACAGATCCGCGAACAAGGTGCAAAGGACGAAGTCGACTTCAAAACATACCCTTACGGAAACAATAAGACCGCAGGAAAATATTTCAACATCCGCGGCATTAAAATGTATTGTGAAGTTTATGGCGAAGGACAACCCCTGCTTTTCATACACGGGAACGGAGGATCCATCCGCAGCTTCCTGTACCAGATCGGTTATTTCAGTCAGCAATATAAAGTGATCGTGGCCGACAGCCGAAACCAGGGCAAGTCATACGATAATAGCGACTCCCTTACCTATGAAATGATGGCTGATGATTACAGCGCGCTGCTCGATTCATTAAAAACAGGCCCCGCTTATGTTGTAGGCTGGAGCGACGGTGGTATTGAAGGGCTGTTACTGGCGATCCGCCACCCGGAAAAAGTGAAAAAGCTAGCGGTCACCGGCGCCAATCTGGTTCCGGATACAACGGCCGTACCGCAAGAGATCTGGGACATGGTCACGCCCGACTACACGAAACTGAAAAATAATCCCAAGCGGAATATCATGGAGAACAGGGGTTATAAATTATTACGCCTGCTGGTGGAACAACCGCATATCCCGCTGAGTGATCTGCAGAAGATCAGTTGTCCGACGCTCGTCATCGGAGGCGACCATGATGTGATCAAAGTGGAACACACGATGCTCATTGCTAAGAACATCCCGCAATCCTATTTATGGATCCTGCCCGGTTCCGGACACAGTACGCCTGTAGTATATAAGGATGAATTCAATAAAAAAGTGGATCAGTTCTTCAGTTCAGATTACCGGAAGATCGAAAAGGAAGACCGTTTCTTTTAAGCAGTGAATCCCAATCTTTTTTCGACGGCTGCCGGCAAAACCGGCAGCTTTCTTCTTTCTATGAGATAGCTGTTGAGCTGCGCGATCTCGCGAAAGATATAATGTTTGTCGGCCGCCGTACGCAGGTAATCCTTTCCTGTACTGCCACCGGTACCGATCCTGGTGCCGATCATACGATGCACCATATTCATGTGGCGGTAACGCCAGGAGCTCAGTTGTTCATCCACTTCCAGCAAAGCATTCAGCAGCCGGAAAGGCAGTTGCAGCATTGGATAGCCGCGATAGAGCATGATGAACAATGCAGCGCGGGTAGCTTTGGCACTGAGCGTTCTTTCTTCAGGCTGATCATTGAAAAAGATATGATCGAAACCCTGGCTGTTACTTTTTTCCGCATCGGCCAGACTCTGTGTGTACTGATACTGGTATTCTGTCCAGAACGGATGCTTGTCCGTTATTGCCGCATGCAACGCGAAATCCTTCCAGTTCTCCGCTTCATTGAAAAAAGGCATGCGTTCCAGCCAGCCATTCAGCAATTGCAGCAATGAGGATGAACCTTCAGCGGCTTTGATCTTCTCCACATGTTCGGTCTTCAGTTGCGCGGTATAGTATTCTTTTCCGTGGCGCTGATCGTATTTCAATCCGAGTTTCGCTTCCAGTTCTTTGAATTGCCAGCTCTGGAAACCGGAAGCGGGACGCAGCATATCACGGAAATCGAGAAAATCCATCGGCGTCATCGTTTCCATGATATCGACCTGGTTCACGAGTACACGCAGGATGGTGACCATGCGGTTGATGCGGTGGACGACCGTTTGCAGTTCGGGTGAATTATCATTCAGCGCTGGCTGGCGCAGGATGTCAACGATAGAATCGGTTTCGTAGTGCAGTTGTTTGAACCAGAGTTCGTATGCCTGGTGAATGACGATGAAGAGCATTTCATCATGTGCGGGCATATGCAGGCGTTCGCTTTCGGGCGACTGCGCATTGAGGATCTTATCCAGCTGCAGGTAGTCGTGGTAATGCATACGTTGGTTTATCGGAACAGGGTCTTACCTGAATTCAAACCCGATATCGGTGCGGTAGTACATGCCTTCGAATTCGATATTCGATAGTACATCGAGCGAAATATTCACCGCTTCGGTCAGGTCATCGTCCAGTGACGTCACGCAGAGTACCCGTCCGCCATTGGTCACCACTTTACCATTCTCTTCTTTGGTACCGGCGTGGAAGACGAGGGATTGCTTTCCGAATTTGCCATCATGACCTGTGATGGGGAATCCTTTTTCGAACGCGAGCGGATAGCCCCGGCTGACAGCCATGATGGTAGCGGCTTTGCGGGGATCGACGCGGATCTCCACCTGATCGAGCTCCTGTTGGGTGGCAGCCACACAAATACCGACGAGGTCCGTTTCGAGACGGGTCATCACCACTTCCGTTTCCGGATCGCCCATGCGGCAGTTGTATTCAATAACGTAGGGATCTCCTTTCACATCTATGAGTCCAAAGAAAACGAAACCGGTGTACGCGATCCCTTCCTTATATATACCATCGATGGTGGGCTTGATGATACGCTCTTCCACTTTCTGCATGAAAGCGGAGGTAGCGATGGGGACCGGGCTGACAGCGCCCATCCCACCGGTGTTGAGGCCTTTATCACCTTCACCGATACGTTTGTAATCCTTTGCTTCGGGGAGGATCTTATAATTCTTGCCATCCGTGATGGCGAACACGCTGAGTTCAATGCCTTCGAGGAATTCTTCCACCACTACTTTCTTACTGGCTTCACCGAATTTGGCTTCCTGGATCATCCATTCCAGTTCGGCGATGGCCTCCACATGATTGGCACAAATGGCAACACCTTTACCTGCGGCGAGTCCGTCGGCTTTCAGTACGATCGGTAATTCATGATTCTGCAGATAGCGTACCCCTTCCTCATAATTATCGACCGTAAATTCCTTGTACTTTGCCGTGGGGATATTATGCCGGAGCATGAAAGCTTTTGCGAAGGCTTTGCTGCCTTCGAGCTGTGCGCCTTCTTTGGAAGGGCCGATGAAGAAGATCTTTTGCAGGTCTTCATTCGCTTTGAAATAATCATAGATCCCGTTCACCAGTGGCTCTTCGGGTCCGACGACGACCATTTCGATCCTTTCGGAAATACAGAATTTGCCTACCGCTTCAAAATCATTGATATCGAGTGGAACATTGATACCGCATTGCGCGGTGCCGGGGTTACCGGGCGCGATATAAAGAGGGTTGGTCCAAACGCTCTGGTTGAGCTTCCAGGCCATGGCATGTTCACGGCCGCCGGATCCTAATAATAAAATTCGCATGTTGGTTGAGTCGCTGGATTTTAATGATTTGCGAATATCGGGTACTCCCGTTAAAGATACCCGGAAAAATCTTTGAGTGGTTAAATTTATGTATTTTGGTTGTTTATAAGGATAACCCTCTGATTTGTAAACCAAAAACGTTTGTATGAGTGATACTCAAACTACTGCCATGCAACCTGCAAATGCGGGCAAGCACCCCAAAGCACTATATGTTCTCTTCTTCACAGAAATGTGGGAAAGGTTCGCCTACTACCTCATGGTAGGTATCCTTTTTATATACATGACCGACACTACTACAGGGGGTAAAGGCTTTTCCGGGCGGGTTGGAGCGGATATAGTAGGTAGTTTTATTGCATTGGTTTACCTGACCCCTTTCATAGGGGGGTTGATCGCAGACCGTTATTTAGGTTATATCAAGTCAATCTTTCTCGGTGGCAGCCTGATGGCGGCCGGATATCTTGGACTTTCCCTTCCTGGTGATACCGCCATGTTCATTTCACTTTCCCTGATCATAGTAGGCAATGGGTTTTTCAAACCCAATATCAGTACCCTCCTGGGAAATATTTATAATCGTGCTGACCTGAAACCCCTGAAGGATAATGCTTATAATATCTTTTACATGGGTATCAATATAGGCGCCTTCGTCTGCAATTTCGTTGCGGCTTACCTCCGCAATGCATATGGATGGGGCTACGCTTTTGGCGCAGCAGGTGTAGGGCTTATTATTGGTATGATTATTCTGGCTTCATCCCTGAAAGATGTCAGGGAAGGTGATATTAAAAAACCGCAACAGGCTGAAGACATGCCACTTTCAAATATCCTCGGCTATGTATTTCTTCCTGCACTGATCGCAGCAATAATCGGCTGGTTTGTTCCAACGCAGCTCTTTGGATCCAATATCATGGGCAGCAAAGCAAATGATGCATTCATTTTTGCCTGCTTACCAATTATTGCCTTCTATGTTTCAATATGGATAAAAGCAAAAGGACAGGATAAGAAAGGGATCGGCGCTTTGTTATTCATTTTTGCAATTGCTATCGTATTCTGGACGATCTATAATCAGAATTCTACCGGACTCACACTATGGGCACAAAAGCATACAGACCGGACCACATCCGCTGTCACACAAAAGATCGCAGGTGGACTGGGAATGATGGAAAAAGTTAGCGATACCCCCAGACTAGTGAATAAAGTGGATCAGTATTTGGTCAATGTTTCAGATGACAGCAAGATCCTGAAACTTGACAGTATTGTAAAGATCACTCAAGGAAAAGAAAAGGCCGATACAAGTAAAACACTGTATGGAATCACTTCAGCCGGAAACCGGGTGGATACAAGTTCAAAGAACGTGCTTGTAATGGGGCCTGACCCGTATTACAATAACGTGCCTAAGGACCAGTGGCCAGGCGGAAAGGATGTGAAACTCGCCAATACGGAATTGTTCCAGTCGATCAACCCGCTTTTTATCGTATTACTTACATTGTTTTTTGTTCCATTTTTCAGTTTTCTCCGGAAAAAAGGAAAGGAGCCTACCACAGCATCTAAATTCGGTATGGCATTATTTATATCAGGCCTTTCTGCACTGGTAATGGTTTTTGCGATCCTGTCGGTTCCCTCTATATACACACACAAGGCTTCCCCCATCTGGCTTTGGGGCACTTACTTTGTTTTCACGATCAGTGAAATCTTCCTGAGCCCGATCGGCTTATCGCTTGTATCAAAACTTGCACCGGCACGTTTGACCGCGCTGATGATGGGAGGCTGGTTCCTCGCAACATCCATTGGTGGGAAGATCGCAGGTGTGATGACGAGTTTCTGGGACGACTTCACTGACAAAAAGATGTTCTTCATGATCCTTGTCGTTGCCGCATTCATTGGTGGTATCCTGATCTACTCACGACTGAAGTCGCTGAATCAGATCGTAAAAGATAAAACAGGCAGCGCTTAAAAAGTGATGCTTACATTCAGAAAAGGGGTTGAATGAAAGTTCAGCCCCTTTTTTATTTTTCATATCTTCCCTGAAACAAAACAACTTGCTATGCAGGAACAACCCGCGTTCAAGCCTTTCGTCCCAGCGGAGACGAAAATGGCCGAATTCACGATCAAGTCCATCCTGACCGGAGCCATCTTCGGTGTCATCTTCGGCGCATCCACTGTTTACCTGGCTTTGAAAGCGGGTCTGACCGTTTCCGCATCCATTCCGATCGCGGTAATGTCGATCCTACTTGGAAAATTATTCCTGCGTACGACGATCCTGGAGAATAACATCATTCAAACCACAGGTTCGGCCGGTGAAAGTATCGCAGCGGGTGTCGTTTTCACATTACCCGGTTTTCTCTTCCTCAGCGAACCCGGCAGTGCCAGTTACTTCAACTATTTCACGATCCTCACCCTGGCTATCTTCGGTGGTATCCTCGGAACGCTGATGATGATCCCGTTGCGGCGATCACTCATCGTTAAAGAACATGGTATCCTTCCCTATCCTGAAGGAACCGCTTGTGCTTCCGTGCTGAAAGCGGGCGTGAAAGGAGGCGAACTGGCCATGACCGCCATCTGGGGCGTACTCTTCGCATTCGGTTATGCAGTGCTTCAGAAAATATTCCATGTCATCGCAGAAGTACCTGCTTTCGCAACCAAACAGGCTAACAAGATATTCCCTTCCGCAAAACTGAGCGGTGAGATCACTCCGGAATACATGGGTGTGGGTTATATCATCGGACCCAGGATCGCAGGTGTACTCGTTGCCGGTGGTATCCTGAGTTGGTTCGTACTGATCCCGTTATTATCATCCCTCATCAGCCCTGATGTTATCGCGGCGCAGTTGCACAAGCTGGGCTATATCACGGACCTCGCAAAACCCGGACCCGGCAATGCAGGTTCATGGGATCCCGTGACACATAATTTTGGTGACTGGTCATCGGCTATATACCGTGCCTATATCCGCCAGATCGGCGCAGGTGCGGTTGCCGCAGGTGGTTTCATCACACTGATCAAGACCATCCCTACCATTATCTCATCTTTCAGAGGAAGTATCGGTTCCCTGAAAAAAGACAGTGGTGCTGCTGCGGTTGAAGTACCGCGTACGGAACGCGATCTTTCCATCAAAGTTGTGGGGATCGGTTCACTTGTCCTGTTACTGGTGATCGCGATGCTGCCCAGTACACTGATTCCCGGAAGTAATATCGGCAGCAAATTATTGCTGGGCCTGCTGGTGATCATCTTCGGCGCATTCTTCGTAACCGTTTCATCCCGCATTGTGGGCCTTATCGGTTCATCCAATAACCCCATTTCCGGTATGACCATCGCCACGCTGATGGGCACTTGTCTGATCTTTATCGCGGTGAAATGGACCGGGCATTTCTATGAACCCATGGCATTGGTGGTAGGTGGCATGATCTGTATTGCTGCCGCGAACGCAGGCGCCACATCACAGGACCTCAAGACCGGTTATATCGTGGGCGCTACCCCGCGTTATCAGCAGATCGCATTATTCGTGGGTGCGATCGTATCCTCCATCGCGATCGGTGCAACAGTCAAGATCCTGGATACCCCCACTGCTGCGATGGCCGCACAAGGCATACAACATGCGATCGGCACCGACCTGTATCCCGCTCCCCAAGGCACGCTGATGGCTACACTGATCAAAGGTATCCTGTCATTCAACCTCGACTGGCAATTCGTACTCGTGGGTGTATTCATTGCCATTGTGATGGAACTGTGCGGCATTAAAGCATTGAGTTTCGCCATTGGGATCTACCTGCCGTTATCTACTACATTCCCCATCTTCATTGGCGGTGCGGTACGTGGGTTGGTCGAGTGGAGACAAAAGAAAAAGAATATTCAAATGTCAGCGGAAGAAGAGGACCTCGGCAAAGGAAATCTTTTCGCGACCGGACTGGTGGCAGGTGGCGCGCTAGCGGGTGTTGTCGTTGCCATTCTTTCATCCATACCCAGCGTTAACTCCAATCTGGGCAAACTGGATGCACAGGAAAGTCTTTCGGCCGGCAACATGCTCGGCACGGAAGGATATAAATACCTTGGAGTGGCTTTCTTCGCACTGATGGCATTCACGTTGTACCGGATAGCGATGAGCAAACGAAAGACAGAATTGTAAAGACACCATAGTACATGCGAAGGCCCCGGACAACCGGGGCCTTCTGTTTTAGTGTACGGACCATCTGTATATCAAATGAAATTCATGTAGTCGAAATTTTTTCCAAGGATCGCCTTGTCATCCGCATTCAGCCATTTCTTCAGGATGGTGGCATATACATTCTTGAAATCAACCTGGTATTTCAGGTCGCCTTCATCCAGCTGTGAAAGATCCGGCAACGCATTGATCATTCCTTTTTGTTTCAGACCACCACTCAGCAGGAACATATTGTTCGCCGTGCCGTGATCGGTACCGCCGCTTGCATTCTGCTCCACGCGGCGACCAAATTCAGAGAAGGTGAACAACATCACATCTTCAAAACGGTTGTTCTCTTTCAGATCCTTCACAAAAGCTTTCACCGCGTCATTCAGTTCAGTGAAAAGCCGCTGCTGCTGGGTATCCTGATTGAAGTGGGTATCGAAACTGCCAAGTGAGATATAATATACTTTGGTATTGATCTCTGAATAGATAAGGGAAGCGATCGTTTTCAGGCCGTTACCCAGTTCTGATTTCGGATATTCCGCACGGGTAGGATGTAGGCGACTTTGTTTGAAGATATAATCCGCCGACGAAAGCGTTTCCGCCATGGTCTTGTAGAGATAATCGACTGGTTGTGCTCCAGGTTCATCCGTATGATTCTTCAGTACATCACGGAAGAATTTTTCATTCGAAGTACCGAAAAGTCTTTGCGGATCTTTCATCGCGATCCCTTTACTCTGTTCGCCTTTCATGGCCAGGCTCAGGATATCATCGATCTCGATAGCTTGTGTGGGTTTATCACATCCGTTGCACTGCGCGTCCAGATAGCGTCCCACCCATCCGGAAGTGATATACTCCGAACTCTGACTCCCCGTTTGCCAGATATCCATACTCCGGAAATGCGAACGGTCGGGGTTGGGATAGCCCACACTGTTGAGTATACCCAGACTGCCATCATCATACATCTCTTTGAATCCGGTGAGTGCAGGATGCAGGCCCACCTCATCATTCAGCAATAACGCCTTCGCTTTTTCGATCCCCAGTTTGGGACGGGCTTTATAATACAGGTCATTGCCGACCGGGATCACAGTATTCAAGCCGTCATTCCCGCCGCTGAGCTGCAGCACCACTACCACTTTATTACCCGCCGGCACCATAGCCGGCCGCTCAAATGCTTTCATGAATTTGGGAAGCATGAGGGAGGCGGTGGCGAGGGAACCCACTTGTATAAATTGCTTTCTTTTTATTATCATCATTCTGTTATTTATGGACAAGCTATAAGCTGCAAGCTCTAAGCTTCAAGAGTGTTCTTTCTTGCAGCTTGTAGCTTGAAGCTTGCAGCTCCGTTAGCATAATTGATACTCGGGCGTACTCATCACCTGCAGTGTTGCCGTTTTAATAAAATTCTCCCTGCCGCTTTCATCGGAATACTGTCGGATCACATCAAGAGGAATACCCAGCTTCGTTTGCAACAGTGTTTTCGCGATGCCTTCAGCCAGTTTTTCCCTTTCGGTCGATTCGAAAAATTTCACGAAAAGCGTCCAGTCGATATTGACGCGGATCGATTTATTCAGTTTACCACCCATTCCCGGCATTTTGTTATTGGCCGCTTCAGGGTTATTCTTTCTTCCCATCATCTGGTCATCATCATCCTTGGGTTTCACATTGAATTCGTCATTATCAGCGAACATCTGCGGAATACGCATGCGCATCATGAGTGACGAACTGTCGATCCAGGTACGGCCGCCGGGCCAGCCCGCCACATTGGGCGGATAAAAAAGCACTTGTCCCAATACACGCTGTGCCACCAGCAACACTTCATCATTCTCAAAAGTCATGGGCACCGCGCGGCGGATACCGGTCAGCAACTGAACTGGCGACTTGATCTGCACACCGATATTCTTCTCCTCATAAAACCAGTCACTGGTGAAAATATCTTCCAGCAGTTTACCGATATCATATTTATTATTGTAGAACCGCTCTGCCAGCCAGTTCACATGATCCGCATCCGGCTGATCATTCACGAAGAATCTATAGATCTTTTGGGTAAGAAAGCGGGCGGTCTGTTTTTGCGCCAGCAGGATGTCGAGCACTTCTTCGCCGTCAAACGCGCCGGTTTTTCCGAGTACGGTCTTATCACCGTAATCATGCTGCATGCGGCGGAACATGAATTCACCTTTGGCATTGGCCGACCAGCCGGTGAATGCCCTTGCCGCTTCTTTCACATCGTGTTCGGTATAATTACCGCGACCGAGCGTGAAGAGCTCCATCACTTCCCGAGCAAAGTTCTCATTGGGATGGTCGCGTTTGTTCTGCTGATTATTGAGGAAGTTGAGCATCGCCGCGCTGCGCGACACTTCTTTCAGCATCTGCCCGAAATTGCCCAACGAGTTGCGGCGCAGAATATCCAGCAGGTCCTGCTGATAAAAAACATTCAGGTTACGGCAAGCGAAATGGCCATGCCAGAAGAAAGCCATCTTTTCCCTCAGCTGCGCCGCGCTGTTCACCATTTCATGCATCCAGTACAGATTCAGGTTCTTGATGCTCTCTCTGCTTTTTTGCTGCGCCTTTTTCTTTTCATCCGGCGAAAGCTCCTTTCTGTTTACTTTACCCGCTTCATCGAGGCCCATATAGAGGCCCTGCAGATAATTGTCCGCAACATTGATATAGGCGGGTTTGTTCTCTGAAGCTTTGACCAGCGCTTTAAAAACCTGTTTGGGAGAGAATTTTGAAAGATCATCCAATTGCTCTACCGCCGGTCCGAAACCGGCGCGCCACATCAGGTGCTGGTTCTTAAGGGCATTGTTTGCAGACATACCTCAAAATTGTTTAAGATCAGACTCTTGTAGTACCGTTTGGTTTAACAGGACCCGGCTATTGGACGGGTTCTGCGATAAAAACTGTTTACATTTTATACATTTGGTGTATAACTATGATATGCGGTTCAAAGCACTGAAATTCACAATGCCCTTTTTGTTCTTTCTGGGAGCGGTCTTTTCCTTCCGGGAACACGGTTGGGTCATCTGGCTTCCTCTGTTCGCCGCCTGGGTGCTGATCCCGCTGGTGGAGCTTTTCATCCGTTCTGACGCCAGCAATATGACCGCTGCAGAGGAAGAGCTCGCTAAACAGAACAGAACCTATGACCTTTTATTGTATGCGGTCGTATTTTTTCAATTTGCTTCACTTTTCCTGTTCCTGCGTTCGGTCACCGAACCCGGATTATCATATATCGATCTGGTGGGGCGGATCTGGGTGATGGGTTTGTTATGCGGTGTATTCGGGATCAATGTGGGTCATGAACTCGGCCATCGTGCCAACCGCTTTGAACAGTTCCTGGCCAAATCACTCCTGCTTACTTCATTATACATGCACTTTTTTATTGAGCATAACAAAGGGCATCACAAACGCGTGGCCACGCGGGAAGATCCCAACAGTGCACGTTTTGGAGAAATGATCTACCTGTTTTATTTCCGGACCATTTTTTACAGCTACCTGAGCGCTTGGCGTATCGCCTCCAATGATGCCCGCAAAAGAGGTCATGCCGCATTTTCCATTCATAATGAAATGCTGCAGTTCCACCTGATCCAGATCGCGTTCACGACGGGGATCTTCCTTTATTTCGGATGGTTCACGGGGCTTTGTTTCCTGAACGCCGCAGTGATCGGTATCCTGATGCTGGAGACCGTGAATTATATTGAGCATTACGGATTACAACGCAAACAGACCGAACCCGGTAAATATGAACGCGCGATGCCGGAACACAGCTGGAACAGTGATCACGTCATCGGCCGCCTGATGCTCTTCGAACTGAGCCGCCATTCCGATCACCACTACCTTGCCAGTCGTAAATACCAGGTGCTGCGGCATCATGAAGACGCACCGCAGATGCCAACTGGCTATCCGGGCATGATGATCCTTTCCTTATTTCCGCCCGCCTGGTTTTACATCATGAACAAACGTCTGGCGTCATTACAAAAAAAATGACGGCCGGGAGCCGTCATTTGAAATACTTATGACATCATTCATTTATTCAAAAGGAAACGTAATCCAACATATAAATTTGTCGCAGGATTGATACTGCCGATCAGATTCATCCCTTTTGCAGTGTAATTTGAGGGGCTGCCGGCACTGATCGTTTGCTTTTGGGAATAAGCAGACAGGACAAGCAGATTGCTCAAACCGGTTTCAAACTGCCATCTTTTATTGATCGTATAAGTTAAACCAGGGTTCACGGTCGTACGCAATTCATTCCTTTTCAGGTCATCGACCAGCGTCGTACCGGTCTGCGTGAACCGGTAATGTTGATATCCGATCCTGCCTTGTACGAATAATGAAAAGCCGGAATGCCCCAGCGCCCTGTAATGCCTGACAAAGAAGCCTGCACCCCGGTAACTGTTCTTATTATCATACGCAGGCGGAGTGCCATCATATTTCCCTTCAGAATAATAAAGATCCCCGCCGATAACCAGGTTGTCTTTCACTGCATATCCGAAAACAGGAGTAATGCTAAATCCGGTCTGCTTGCTGCTGAAAGCGGAATTATTGTCCCGTTTCTCTGAAGATATACCGAAATCGCCACCCAGCATGATGGCCCCCTGTTTCACCTGGGCTTGTGTTGTGACCGTAACAAAAAGGATCCCGGTCAGTAAGATCGTGTTCAGCTTTTTCATATGTGTTGTGTTGGTTAGGTTAATAAATCGCTCACGCAGTGAAGATCCGCTCTGTATTTATCTGTGCACATCTGTGTAAATCTGCGTTAATCCGTGTCTGCAAATTTGGTCTGCAATTATTTCCCGTCCAATGAACTTCAACCCTTTAACGATTTTTTATCCTAATCTCTTTACAATTACTTCCAGCCATGCAGCATTTTCAAAAATGCCGATAAAAAAAAGATGCCCGGGATTCCTGATTCTGAAAAATTAAAAATAAATTCAAGGGTCAATCATACCATAACCAAACCAACCTCTATGCGCAGAACAATCGCTTTGCTTGCCATCGGCCTGCTTTTTACACTCAGCTGTAACAAAGGCTCAGTTAAAAATGATGTACTGGCCGAAACCACATCCCGACCCACCCAGCGCCAGTGTGCTTCCTATGAAGTACTCCAGCAGCAACTGAAAGATGACCCTTCCCTGCAACAAAGAATGGATGAGATCGAAGCCTTCACCCGCCGCTTCGAATCCAACCCGCAATCCGCCAAATTACTTCCTGACGGAACCATGGAAGTACCGGTGGTCGTGAACGTACTCTGGCGCACTGCTGCCGAGAACGTTTCCCTGGCACAGATCCAATCCCAGATCGATGTATTAAATGAGGATTATGCAGCCACGAACGCAGATTATAATTCCACCAGCACTTACAACAGCGTAAAATCCGGAAACACCGGTATCAAATTCGTTTTACAGAATGTGGTTCGCCGCCAGACCACTAAAACAAGCTGGACCACCAATGATGCGATGAAGAAAAGCACACAAGGTATTGCGCCGACCAGCCCCACTACTACCCTCAATATCTGGGTTTGTACCCTGAGCGGTGGTGTACTGGGTTATGCGCAGTTCCCCGGCGGACCTGCTGCCACTGATGGTGTGGTGATCCTGAACACCGGCTTCGGTCGCGTTGGTACCGCTGCAGCACCTTTCAACAAAGGCAGGACCGCTACACATGAAGTAGGCCACTATTTCAATCTCCGTCATATTTGGGGCGATGCCACTTGCGGCAACGATCAGGTGGGTGATACTCCGCAACATAATGCGGCGAACTTTGGTTGCCCTTCAGCAGGTCACCTGAGTACTTGCGCCGGCACACCGGTTGAAATGACCATGAACTACATGGACTACACGGATGACGCGTGTATGTACATGTTCACACTCGGACAAAAATCACGCATGCAGGCTACTTACGCAGTTGGTGGCCCCCGCGCAACTATGCGTTGATAATAATGGATCAGCACAAAAAAACCCCGGCGCTTACGGCCGGGGTTTTTTATTTGACTTGTTACTTATTTCTTCGCGAGTGAACGTACATATGCAGTAACCTGCTCCGTTTCTTCAGATGTAAGACGCGCGTTGGGCGCCATTTTTCTGAGGATACCATCCCACTGATCCACCGTAAAATCGCCAGGGTTCTTCAGGCCATGGCATTTACCGCATTTTGCCTGGTAAACGATCTTTCCCTGATCAGCTTTCACATCAATGGAACGGGTGGCAGGTTCAACCGGGGGCGGAGGTGGTGCAACCTGAGTAGCTTGAGCAGGAGGAGCAGCAGCTGTTTGCTGTGCCGGTGAAATTTTCTTACTGCAGGACACAAGGATCACTGTTGCGAGCAGGATCAGGCTTAACGTTGATTTCATGTTTGTTTCTTTTGGTTTTTGAGCAACTAATGTAAGCATTAGTTGATGATTTCCATACCAACATAAGAATGCAGGGCCG
Source organism: Bacteroidota bacterium (assembly GCA_029555415.1). Classification (GTDB taxonomy): domain Bacteria; phylum Bacteroidota; class Bacteroidia; order Chitinophagales; family Chitinophagaceae; genus JAKPSI01. The sequence continues at coordinate 211,891 of JAKPSI010000082.1, forward strand.
CCGGAAGCTTTACACCTTCCGCTGTCTGGAAATTCTCAAGAATGCAGGCAACGATCCGGGGTAACGCCAGGGAACTACCATTCAGCGAATGGACCAGCTGCATTTTTCCATTCGCGTCCTTGTAACGGATCTTCATCCGGTTGGTCTGGAATGCTTCGAAATTGGAAACAGAACTCACTTCCAGCCATTTTTCCTGGGCAGCGCTGAAAACCTCAAAATCATAAGTGAGCGCAGATGCGAAACTCATATCCCCGCCGCAAAGACGGAGGATGCGGTAAGGCAGGTTCAGACTATTGAGCAGGCGCTCCACATGCAGCACCATTTCTTCCAAAGCATCATAACTCTTGGCGGGATCCACCAATTGTACCAGCTCGATCTTATCGAACTGATGTACGCGGTTCAACCCACGCACATCCTTGCCGAAACTACCGGCCTCGCGGCGGAAGCAGGGAGAATAAGCGGTCATGCGGATCGGCAACTCGGCTTCTTTCAGGATCTCATCCCGGTAAATATTGGTCACCGGCACTTCCGCGGTCGGGATCATGTAAAAATTATCCGCAGGCATATAATACATCTGCCCTTCTTTATCCGGTAACTGACCCGTACCATATGCGGTGGCTTCATTCACCATGAAAGGAGGCAGGTATTCTGTATAACCTGCAGCCACATTGAAATCCAGGAAATACTGGATCAGTGCGCGTTGCAGCCTGGCCCCTTTCCCTTTGTACAAAGGAAATCCACTGCCGGTGATCTTTGCACCGGTCTCGAAATCGATGATATCATATTTTTTGATCAGGTCCCAGTGCGGTACGGAACCGGCCGGCAACTGAGGGATCGTACCACCTTCCCGCACCACCACATTATCCGCGGGGGTTTTGCCTTCGGGCACCTGCACAGAAGGCAGGTTCGGGAGTAATACCAGTTTGGCATTGAGTTGTGTTTCCGTTTCCGCCAGTTGATCTGCAACAGGCTGCAGGGAAGATTTCAGCACAGTTACATCCTGTTTCATTTTCTCCGCGTCATCTTTCTGGCCTTTAGCCATCAGCTGCCCGATCTGTTTGGATGCGGTATTGATACCGGACAGGATATTATCCGATTCCAGCTGCAGTTTCTTGCGCTGATCATCCAGCTGGAGGATCTCATCCACCAGTCCGATGTCTCTGAAATTCTTGACCCCCAGCCTTTCTTTCACCTGGTCCGCGTTCTGCCTGATCGTCTGTAACTGCAGCATATATTCGATTTTGCGGCAAAGGTAACTTACGGGCGGCACAAAGGCAAAGCGGGAATTGGATTACATTCGTCAAAACAATTCTATATGATCGAAGCAAGCATGGTCACTACCAGTATCAGCCTGGAAGGCTATACCATCACCAAAAATCTCGGGATCGTCCGCGGTATCACCGTCCGCTCCCGCAGCCTGTTCGGCAATATCGCCGGGGGATTCCAGACCCTTTTTGGCGGCCAGATCTCCATCTACCGTGAATTATGTGAAAAAACACGCTACGAAGCCTACCAGCTTATGCTGGAACATGCGGCAGGTATGGGCGCCAACGCGATCATCAATATGCGTTATGATGCCAATGAGGTCATGGGCGGTGTGACCGAAGTCCTCGCCTACGGCACCGCTGTTTGGGTGGAAAAGAAATAAGACGACCGCTCCCGGCCGCTTTTTATCTTTACCGCATGTTTGTACAAGATGACCTGCAGCAACGGTGGTGGAACCTGGAAGCCAAACTGGTCGAACGTTTTGGCAAGAAGCCCGATATGGAAGCGATCCTGTTCCTGATCGGCATCCAGGAATTCGGACAACTGAAGGATAAATTCACCAAGGAACAAAAACAGGACCTCATGCATGTGGCCGTGTGTTCGCTGCTTTCAGAAAGCGGTTACTATATACTGGAAGGCACTGATGACGAAGGCTGGCCGCATTTCAGGCAACTCAAACCCATGCCTGAACTGAATGCCATTGAACAGGAAAATTTCCTGAAAGACCATATTCTGCTGTATTTCAGCAAGACCGGATTCTGATCAACACCAATTAACTGATATGAGAAAACTATTCTCCCTGCTGTTGCTGCTCACAGCATTCACCGCTGTGGCACAACAGGACGTTACCGTTAAAAAAAAGGACCGGAAAAAGGATATCCTCCTGCACACCAATTTTGGTGACATGGTGGTGCGGCTTTCCGATTCCACTCCGCTGCACCGCGATAATTTTATCCGACTCGTCAAAGCGAAATATTTTGACAGCCTGCTGTTCCACCGCGTGATCAATCGTTTTATGATCCAGGGTGGTGACCCGGAGAGCAAATACGCCAAACCCGGACAAGCACTGGGCAATGGCGGACCCCGTTATACGATCCCGGCCGAATTCCGCAGCAGCCTCTTTCATGTAAAAGGTGTGATCGCGGCGGCAAGGGAAGGTGATGATGTCAATCCCACGAAAGCAAGCAGTGGCAGCCAGTTCTACATTGTGCAGGGCAAGGTTTTTACGGAACCCGGACTGGACTCCGTTGAAACACGTCGTTTAAAAAGAAGATTACCCGATTACCAGCGTGAAGTATATAAAACGATCGGCGGTACACCGCACCTTGATCAGAACTATACCATCTTCGGCCATGTCGTAAAAGGCATGGAAGTGATCGATAAGATCGCCGCAGTAGCGACCAGTAAAGGACCGGACCGTGACCGGCCGCTGGAAGATGTCCGCATCATCGAAGCGAAACTGGTACGGCGCAATCACAAACTGAAATAAAAATGGGCTCCTTGAACAGGAGCCCATTTTTATGTAAGATATCATTCATCAATTCTGTCCGCCACCGAGTCCGCCACTGCTTTGTGTACGGTTCTTCTCATCCTCAAGTCCTGAGTTACGATTGCGTGCGGCTTTCACCTGGTTGCTGCCGAAACGGTAAGAGAAGTTGATACGGAACTGACGACTGTCCATGCCACCACTGGCGATGGATTTTTGTCCCGCGAAATTCGCTTCACCTTTGAATTTCTGTGTCCAGAAAATATCCGCAACGGACATTTTTACGGTGCCTTTATTCTTCAGCACATTCTTTGAAAGTCCCGCGTCCATACTCCAGATCGCTTTACTCTTGAAAGTTCCCTGCCATACACTGGGTGATGCATAGAAACCACTTACTTCAGCGGTCACCGGTTTTTTCTTACCCATCTTCAGGGTGTGCTGCATATAAACGGTATAAGCGAAAACATCCAGATTGATGACACGACTGCCACCACCGAAGTCGGCTTTATACCTTGAATAGTAGGTGTTGAAATTGACGAAGGCCATATAGGTCTTGTACATGAACGGATAGCTGATGTTCAGGCTGGTGATGTTCTGCGTAGCCAGGTTCTGTTTGGAGATGAAGCTCTTTGATTTCTCTGCGGTATCCACCAGTTGCGTGAACATATCCGTTACATGACTATAATTCAGTTTGGTCGTCAGTTTGTATTTGTACACATTGGTCAGTGAGAAACTGTTGGTGTACTGCGGGCGCAGGTTGATGTTCCCTTTCTGATACGTGTATTCATCCAGTTTGAATTCAAAAGGATTCAGGTCCTGGTAGGCCGGACGGTCGATGCGACGGCTGTACGCCAGGCTCCACTGTTTCATCGGATTCTTGGAGAAATTCAGGGACGCGCTGGGGAACAGGTCCGTGTAATTTTTCTTGAAACGCTGACGGGATGATTTGTCCACCGAACCATCGAAGTTCAGCGGATAGGAATCACCATGCACATTGGTATTCTCCACACGCGCACCTACCTGCATGGATACACCTTTCTTCATGGAACGGTTATAGGTCAGGTACACCGCGTTGATGTTCTCGCGGTAATCAAACTGATTACTGCGGGTTACATCCAGTTGTTTCACACCACCGATCACATTGTAACGGCCAAAATGATTGCCGGTATTGACGAGTGAATTCTTGAAACCAACACCGAGTTTACCTTTTTTCACATTCTGCGAATAATCCGCTTTAATGGAATAGATATCGATATCGGTCGGTGAAATGAACCTGTAGATATACTCTGACAGTTTCGTGGTCCCTGCCGCGTTATAATAATAGTTCGGCTGTAACTGATCGTTCTTGATCCGGAACACACCATAGTCGGCATCCACATTCAGCTCACGTCCTGCTGTATCCGCATAACGGTAGTTGGCGTTGTAGTTCATGTTATTCCGGCTGGCATCCGTCTTGTTATCTGCCACCAGTAAGCGGTTCACAATACCGGTCGGGATATAAGAAATAGGTGTTTTGGCCAGGTTGTTCATGTTCTGATCGGACAGCGTACCGTTGATCATCACACCGAACGTACTTTTCTTATCAATGAAATAATCGAGTCCGGCTTTGAAACCATGCGACACGTTCTTCATCTTCATATTGGAGCCCTGGTCGAATAAAGTATCCAGTTGTTCCCGGCGCAGCTTGAAGTTGATATCATTCAGGCCATTATTGTAATTATAATTGGCGAACGTATTCACATTCTTGTTGCGGTGGTTAAGAGAAAGGCCCGCGTTATACCTGGCGTACGTCCCGATATTATATCCCGCGTTCACGGAACCGTTGGTACCGAAACTCTTGTTCTTCTTCAGTTTGATGTTGATGATACCGGCATTACCTGCCGCGTCATATTTGGCGGAAGGGTCGGTAATGATCTCGATCGACTCGATCTGGGCCGACTGCAGACTTTTCAAATATGCGGAAAGATCGGAACCTGATAGCGGAGAAGGTTTACCATCGATATACACCGCCACACCATTCTTGCCGGCCAGACTCAGGTTATCATCCTTATCGACCAGTACACCGGGTGATTTACGCAACAGCTCCAGGGCATCATTGCCGGTGGAATTGATCGTTCCTTCTACATTCAGCACCATTTTATCCGCTTTCACTTCCACGATCGGTTTTTGGGAAGTAACCGTCACCCCTTTCAGGTCACCGGTACTTTTAGTGAAAAGCATTTCCGGGAGACTGACATCTCCGGAACCGGAGAGCTCGAAGGGGGCGGAATATACAGGCACATATCCAACGTGGGAGATGCGTACCAGAAAACGCCCTGTTTTTCCAACGGGAACGGAAAAACGACCGTTCTCAGCGGTCACGCCCAGTTTTACAACAGCTGAATCTTTGGCACTGAGCAGAGAAACCGTGGATTTATCCACTCCCTTCCCCTGCTGATCTTTTACGGAACCCATCACAGTTTGTGCCTGCGCGGCCCCGAACAATAAAACACTGAACACGATAGCAAATACTCTTTTCATATCTTTTTCCTCTTTTTTGATAAGGCGGTCAAAGATATATCCGTGTCATGCATTTGTAAAAGCAATACCGACAGGAGGTGCAAAAGCATCCATGAACGGCGACTTTTTGCCGGTGAAACCGGAAAGCTACTGCATCATATTTTGACCAATTTCCCTTAGGTTTGCAGCACAAATAATCAGTTATGAATTTCCCCGCTAACCTCCGCTACACCAAAGACCACGAATGGATCTCACTTGAAGGCAATGTTGCTACAGTAGGTATCACTGAATTCGCGCAACGTGAGCTGGGCGATATCGTGTACGTGGAAGTGGAAACCATCGGTAAAGCACTGGAAGCCGGTGCGGTTTTCGGAACGGTTGAGGCGGTAAAAACAGTATCTGACCTTTTTCTTCCGGTCAGTGGTACCATTACGGAACTCAACCCGGATCTGGCGAATGCGCCTGAGACAGTGAATACTGACCCTTATGGTTCAGGCTGGATGATCAAAATGACCGTAAATGACCCGGCAGATGTTGCAGCCCTTCTGGATGCAGCCGGATATGAAGCGGTTGTAGCTTAATCCGTTTTCCTCATTTCTGCGTAGATATATCCGGAACAGATCCGGTATTATTAACCAACTACTTGGACCCCAAACCCATATACAGCGAACAGGAGCTGGTGACCTTACTGCGCGCGCGCGATCAGCAAGCGTTCGGCTACCTGTATGAACACTATGCCGCGGCACTGAATGGCATCGTGAGCAGTATCGTGACCAGTCCGGAAACAGCTGAAGACGTACTGCAGCTGGTATTCGTCAATATCTGGAAGCGGATCGAATCCTATGATCCGGCAAAAGGAAGACTTTTTACCTGGATGCTGAATATTGCAAGAAACGCGGCTATTGACGAAATTCGCTCCAAAGCGCACCGGGACCAGCAAAAGAACCTGGCCATACCGGAAAGCGGTGAATTGGCAGAAGCAGGTTTCAGCACTGCCATGGTACAGGATGTGGGGCTCAGGAAAATGCTGACCAAACTGAAAGAAGAATACAGGATATTGCTCGATCTGGCTTACTTCCAGGGCTATACCCAGGAAGAGATCGCGCAGCTCAGACAGATCCCGCTCGGTACGGTCAAGACCCGTATCCGTTCGGCATTACAACAATTAAGGACCCTGATGAACTAAAAAAGTGAACGTACAGGAATACATACAAAGCGGAATCGTGGAAAGCTATGTGCTTGGCCTCGCCACCCCGGATGAATCCAGGGAGTTCGAGCAATACTGCACACAGTATCCGGAACTGATGGCTGCACGTGAAGCTTTTGAATTGTCGCTTGAAAAAGAAGCGTTCCGGCATGCGGTCAAGCCCACGGCTTCACTTGAAAATAAGATCAAAGAAGCGGTGGAACCCGCAAGGGTCATTGCTTTGCCGCGAACAGGTTTCGGTCGTGGTTGGAAATATGCGGCCGCTGTAGCGGTCATATTGCTCACAGGAAGTATTTACTGGAATGTGCGTTTGTATAACAGCAACCGTGATCTGGAGCAGGGCTACAACGCTGCAACGGACAAACTGAATGCGATGTCTGATGAAGCGCATATCCTGCAGCACCCCGGTATGAAAATGGCCGCGATGAAAGGCATGGATGCTTCACCCGCTTCTTACGCCACTGTATACTGGGATACGGCATCACATGATGTTTTCCTGCTGGTGAATAATATGCCCATGCCCCCGACCGATAAACAATATCAGCTCTGGGCATTGCTCGACGGAAAACCGATCGATATCGGTATGATCGATAATGACTATTTCCTGAAACAGAACCGGCTGCTCGTAAAAGCGAAGAATGTGCAGCATGCCGAAGCCTTTGCGATTACACTGGAAAAGAAAGGCGGGAATCCCACTCCCGAAGGAGCCGTTTATGTGATGGGAAAATTATAGTCCGTCAAATCTTAAGCATTCCTCCAAACGTATATATCATTGGCTTATATGGAGCCAGCCGCCGCTGGCGGTTTGTATCCTATAGTTGGTTAAAGGGGGCCTCGTCCGGGGCTCCCTTCTTTTTTGTAACCTTGCAAAAATTCCGCGTGAGATTATTCCGACCATCTTTTTTACCGGCTGTCGCCTGGCTGATCATTTCAACCATCCTGCTTACCCTGCCCGGTTCAGCTTTACCTAAAGAGAGCTGGCTTGACAAGATCTACATCGATAAATGGGTGCATATCAGTATGTTCCTGATCATGACCGCTGCCTGGTGCAGGGGATGGCTGACAAAGGAAAATGATCCCGTTAAGCTCAAACGTGTTTTTTTGTATATCGCGGCAGCATCTGCCGGCTATGGAATTGTGATGGAATTTGTGCAGCTGTTCTGGATCCCGAACCGGGCTTTTGAATTAAAAGATATTCTGGCTGATACGCTGGGATCCTTGATAGGCCTGTCTCTCAGCAGCAGATGGTATATAAAAAAATAGACCCCTGTGGAAACAGGGGTCGCAACCAAAACTAACTGCTTATGAGAAAATTGACTGCTTTTATAATGATTTCTAAGTGCTTTCTATAATAGTATAACGCAAATTTACTGCCGATAGTATGATGATTGCTGTTAATGAAAGTTTAATTCCCGAATTAAGTAATTCCACTCTTACGACTGTTAGTAAATCCTGACTTCCGGATTGTAACTCTACGATGCCCGCCCGGGGCGGATTTCATAAAAAAAATTCAACTCACTGAAACTCACCGGATCCTTTCAAAAACCAATCTCAAACTACTGACAAAGAACTGCTCTTATTAATTAGACCCTGATCAGAAAGAATTCTTTCGGCAGGGTTTGTTAATGAATTCATATAGTGAAAGACAAAAAACAGGCCGAAATTTAAAAAAATCCGGGTGCTGCCTTTTTTTTATTGAAATGATCTGATAATCATCAGGATATAAATCCCTTGATCATATCCATCAGGCCGCCTCCGCCACCTTGTCCTCCGGGCTGGAGACTGTTTTGTGCCTTTTCGGAAAGACTGCCGATAATATTTTGAAGATCGAAGCCGCCACCAGCCGCTCCCTTACTTCCGGAACTCCCGCCGCCGGTAAAAGAATTCAGCAGATCCTGAAGACCGCCGCCCTGTCCGCCACCTCCTGTCAATGAACCGATCAGTCCATCCAGTGTGAACTGCTGATTGGAAGGATCCGCCGTTTGCTGCGCCAGACTGTTCACCGTCTGAGGTATCAGTTTACCCGCTACACTGCTGGCCGCGGAAGGACTCAGGTTGTATTTGTTGATGAGTTTGTCAATGAAGTGTCCGGTCATCATCGAAACAATAGGATTTGATGCGATCGATGATGCACCGCCCGAACCACCAGCGGCACCTTTGAAAAGATCCAGGATACTTTGGAAGCCTCCACCCGCGACGATATTCCGGAGACCACCGGCAACCGTACTGGTAGCATCCGCCATTACATTCTCATTATGTTCATTGGGGACATCAGGATTATTGACAACCGCATCCTGACCAAAATTCTTTACGATGTTGAAAAGCTGATCTAACATGTTCTTTTGTTTTGGGATGAAAGTACCAAAACACTTTGACACATATTAAAAAAATATCAGTTTTGTTTTGCGAGCTTCTCGGAATTCTCAGCGAACTGCAATGCATCGATCAGTTCATGGATATTACCGTTGAGGACATCATCGAGGTTATAGAGTGTGAGTCCGATGCGGTGATCGGTCACACGGCCCTGTGGAAAATTATACGTGCGGATCTTGGCACTGCGGTCGCCGGTGCTGACCAGACTTTTCCGGTGCCTTGAAATTTCTTCTTCCTGTTTGCGTACCTGTTCTTCATATAATCTTGTACGCATCATTTGCATCGCTTTCTCACGGTTACCCAACTGTGATCTTTCGGTTTGACAGATCACAACAGTACCTGTAGGAATATGCGTCAGCATCACTTTCGTTTCCACCTTGTTCACGTTCTGTCCGCCAGCGCCCCCGCTGCGCGCGGTTTCCATCTTTACATCACTTTCGCGCAATTCAAAATCCACTTCATCCGCTTCAGGCATCACTGCTACGGTTGCTGCAGAAGTATGCACACGGCCTGAACCTTCCGTATCGGGTACACGCTGCACGCGGTGTACACCACTTTCGAATTTCAGGGTACCATATACATCATCACCGGTCACTTCAAGCTGCACCTCTTTATAACCACCCACGGTGCCTTCACTTTCACTGAGGATGGCGGTCTTCCATCCACGGCGTTCACAATAACGTGTGTACATACGCAGCAGATCACCGGCGAATAAACTCGCTTCATCACCACCGGTTCCGGCGCGGATCTCCAGGATCGCGTTCTTCTCATCCTGCGGGTCTTTGGGGATCAGCAATTGCCGGATATAAGATTCCATCTGCGTTTTCTTCTCTTCCATGGCCGGAGCTTCCGCTTTGGCCAGGTCGCGCATTTCCGGATCATCACCGTTCAGGGCTTCATGGTAGAATTCGATATCGCTAAGGACCTTCTTATACTCGGTATGCGCGTTCACGATCTTCTCGAGACTACGGTATTCCTTGCTCGTTTCGGCGAACTTCTTGTTATTGCTCACGATCTCGGGGTTGGTGAGGGCGACTCCCAACTGATTGAAACGGGCTTTGATGGCTTCTAAACGGTCCAGCATATACTTGATCTCAGGGCGGCAAATTTAGCGATTTGGCGGTTGAGTTCTGAAATCTCAATTTTGAGTATGGCGTTCAAAAAATACAGGGCCGCTCAATTGTTCGACGGCCAGCGTTTACTCAATGATCAGCATGTACTCGTAACCCTTGAAGATGGGACCATTGAAGGCATCATTCCACTGGCGGAAGCCGGAGCGGATGTTCAATATCATGAAGGCATCCTGACCCCGGGGCTCATCAATTGCCATTGCCATCTGGAGCTCAGTCACCTGAAAGACGTGATCCCCCCGCATACCGGCCTCATCGAATTTTTATGCTCTGTAGTGACTAAACGCGGCTTCGACCCCGCCATCATTCAGCAACGCATCCGCGAAGCGGAAAAAGAAATGGCGGATAACGGCATCGTAGCGGTAGGTGATATCGGCAATACCGCCGACACAGCTGAAGTAAAAAGTAAGAGCGGCATCCGCTGGCAAAACTTCGTGGAAGTGCTGAGCTTCACGGATGAAAAAAGTGCGGACAATTTCAAGCATTACAGTGATGTACGGGATGAGCTGGAAGCAAAGACGAAGGACAATCCGGTTCCCCACCGCAGTGTACTGGTGCCGCATGCGCCGTATACGATCAGTCCGAAAACTTTCGAATTCATCAATGCGGCCACAAAGGGACAGATCATTTCCATCCATAATCAGGAACATCCGGCGGAAGATGAATTGTACCGGACCGGTGGCGGTGAATACCTGAAGCTGTTCAGTATCTTCGGTATTGAAAAGTCGCCTTTCCCGGTGACCGGCCTCAGCAGTGTCCGCAGTGTGCTGCCTTATTTCAACAACGGACAAACGATCCTGCTCATCCATAACACTTTTATGCCTGAGGAAGATGTGCAGTTCGCGCAGCAATACGCAAAAGCGAACGGTTTGAAACTGATCTGGTGTTTATGCGTGAACGCGAACCTGTACATCGAGAATAAAGTTCCGCCGGTGGACATGCTGATGCGCAACGGATGTGAACTGGTATTGGGGACCGACAGCTATAGCAGTAACTGGCAACTCAGTATTGCCAAAGAGATCCAGGCCATCCGCGAACATTTTCCGCAGGTGCCATTGGAAAAAGTATTGAATTGGGCCACTGCTTCAGGTGCAAAGGCGTTGGGTTGGGATAAAGATCTGGGCAGTTTTGAAAAAGGGAAAAAACCGGGAATAGTTTTGATCGGTCCGGCATTGGGATACTCACAACCCTTAGCTTAATATTTCCCTCAATACAGGCAGGGTGCGCATCACACCGAATTCCTGGATATGCAATGCATAATAGGTTTCGAGTGTGAACAGGATCTTCCTCCTTGTCTCCGCATTCAGTTTGATCTGTTCCAGTTCTTCCGGCTGCATTACTTTCAGTACCTGTGAGATCACCTGCGCGGGTTTGCCTTCCAGGAAATGCGGATGCAGCGGCTGTTTGGTGATGAAGGAACCTTCCTGCAGATCCAACACCGGTTTTTCTTCCAAATAATTATCGGTAATGCGAAATCCGAAAAAAACCGGCAGATGCAGCGCAAAGAAGAGCGGATAATTCGCCATCACGGCGTCATCACTTTCATCCAGGTGGATGAAGGCGTCCTCAATGAAATGAAAAAGATCAGGATTGCCTTCGGGTTGTTTGAGGCAACGGGTCAATAGTTCCACCATGAATAATGCGACAGCATTTTTCCTGACATCAGAAAGAATGGTCTTATACAAATAACCCCATCTGAATTCCTTGATCCGGTTGAGGTGTTTGAGCTCATTGTGATACACCACCAGGTCCAGCATGGCGCCGGGCTGGAACAGATTGGCTTTACTGCCGCCTTTCTTCGTGCTGTTGCGCACCCCATTGACGAGATAACCCTGCACGCCGAAGAGCTCCGTGAAGATATTCACGACCACACTGGTCTCTCCGTACTTTGTAGTACGCAGCACCAGCCCCTTCGTTGAAAATAATTTATCCGCCATATCAGTGTTGCAGGAATACGATCCTGGTAGCAGTATGTTCGGTACGGCCATCATCACTCACCAGTACCAGATACACGCCAGTTGAAATTTTTTGTCCGCGGTAATTCCGTCCGTCCCAAACCGCTTGTCCGCCCAATGCCCGCGTTTGATACACCAGTCTGCCATCCAGTTCCGTGATCTTCACGATCGCGTTATTGACGAGTCCGCGAATGCCGATCGTTCCGGTATAACCCGGTGGTACCGGATTCGGGAAAACGATCACATCATTATTTTGCTGAGGTGTTCCTTCTGTTGCTGTACTGCGGAATGAACAGATCCCTTTTGAAGTGGCGAAGAATACTTCTCCGGTGCTGCCATCGATCGTGATCTTCTTTACATCATTGCCCAGTAAAGAACTGTTGTCTTCCGTAAAACGATAGATCACTTTCGTTCCATCCGCGCTCACCAGCCAGGCGCCGTTACGGGTTCCGACCCATTTACGGTCGGCGCCATCCACCGCAATGGACTGAACCGTTTCACCTTTGAATAAGTAACCTGCGAAATTTCCCTGTGCCACTACCGGCCAAACCGCCTCACAGGTTTGCGCGGAAAAAATATCGAAGGGGCATTGGATCACACCCACGCCATCGGCTGTTCCGACCCAGATATATCCGTTTTTATCCTTTGCCACACACCGCACGTCGGAAGAGGGCAGATTGCCGCTACCCGCGCCGGCACTGAATTTGCGCCAGTGGTCATCATTCGTATTATCAATGGACGCGCCGTGATCATAACAAATGAGTCCGTTACCTTTCGGACCCACGGCCCAGATGTATTGCTGATCATCGACCAGTAATTGCGACCACGCGTTCTCCGGATTGAAGAAAGGTGGTGAAAAACTTTTCCAGATACCATCCGCTTTGCGGACACGGATCGGTTGCGGTGAACCATAATTCGCGATCCATAAATGATGCTCCGCGTCGAATGCCAGTCCGCTTACCCGGTAACTCAACGGATCGCCCACTGCATTGCCGATATAATTCTGTTTGAAGATCTCGAACTGGTTACCGGCTTTGATATGCAGTAATCCGCCACCGTATGAACCGGCCCATACTGTGCCATCTCTTTCATCCACCGCTACCGTAATGAGATCGAGCAATGAATCCAGTGCAGGAAATTTGAAACGGTTAAAATTGGTCCACTTCCCTTCTTTCAATTGGTACACTCCATTCCCATTGTAGAGATAATTCCAGGATGTATTCACTTCCCCGGCGGTCGCGTAAAATACATGGTCATACACCTGCATTTCCCCACTGGCGGTCGCTTCCGGTGAATTGGGCTTGAATTGTTCCGATCCGCTTGAGCCGAAGCGTGACAATCCCCCGAACTGATCGGCCAGCCAGACTTCATTATTAAACAAGATGGCTTGTCGCGGAAATGAAACCGGTCCTGCCTGTTGTATCACACGGGCTGTTGTTCCATCTGCATTGAGTTGTATCACTCTGGCGGCTCCGTTATTTTGTCTTTCACATACCAGGAGTGCTGTTGCCGAAAGGGTCACATCCGTTGATGGCCATCCGTCTGCATAGAACAATGACCAGTTGTTGCCGTTGAGTACAAAAAGTGAATCCTGTTGCTGCGCGATCAGTTTGCCGGAAAAAGAAACGACCTGTGTGCAGGCACCTGCGGGTAATCCATTCGCTCCGCTGAGCAATTGCCAGTTCGTATGATCGGCCAGGTTGGAAGCATTGACCGGCGCTCGTTTCAGCCCTTCGGCGGTCGCGGCATAATAGAAATTCGCTTGTGCTGTGAAGCCGTTCACCTTCACAGGATTTCCTCCGTTTCCGATGAACCAGGAATCACGGATCTCATATTTCGTTCCATCCAGTACGACCACACCAAGTCCGGTACTGAGATAATAATTATTCCCGGATGCGGTGATGCGATAGATATTTTTATCCCCTGTACGGCTGTCCCGTTTGATATCCGGTATGTTATATAAATGATCGCTGGTGAGCACATCAATATTACTGTTACTGTATGCTACAACGAGTTTTCCTGTTGCTGCATCGGCCAGGATGCAACTGATACCGGTCTCGCTGAGTCCGGTCACCCGGCTCATCCTTTCAATATTTCCGCTGGAGGTTTCCACGGAGAACAAACTGTAGGGAGTAGCGCAATAAACCGTTCCGTTCATGGCACCGGTACCGATCGCGCTGTTATAAGGCAGGTGTTCGCGCCAGTTACCGATGGCGGGAAGCGGGTCCTGAGCGTTCAGGGTTCCGGCAGACATCCATAATATGAGGAGGATCAGTATTCTCACCCTTCAAAAGTATCGTAAAGGCTATTCACCCGGTTGGCATTTTTTATGTTTCTTTGCGGCATCAAACCGGGGACTGGTCTGCACCGGACCCCATTAATCCATTTGACTATGTGGCATCGCCTTGGCCGATTCATCCTTCAGTACCGTATCGCACTTTTACTGCTGCTTTTAGCCCTGACCGGACTCATGGGTTACCATGCCAGTAAGGTTCAGCTGAGTTATGATTTCGCAAGAGCGATCCCTATTGATAATCCCAAGTACCGCGACTATCAGGAATTCAAAAGAAAATTCGGCGAGGATGGAAATCTGCTGGTGATCGGCATTCAGACCGCTCATTTTTTCGATCAGCATATCTTCAATTCATATACCCAACTGCAGCGCGAACTGAAAAAGGTCAATGGTGTGGTGGATATTCTTGGCGTACCCGGTTCGGTGCGGCTGGTAAAGGATACTGCAACTGAAAAACTGAAAGCGGAATCCATTTTCCCGGCGCGTGAAATGACACAGGCTGAGATCGACAGCGCTAAGGATATTTTTTACAGTCTCCCTTTTTACAAAGGACTTTTATACAACCCGGAAACTGACGCCTGGATGCTGGGTGTCCGGATCGATAAGACCCTGATGGCTTCAAAAGCACGCATCGGCATCGTGAACAAGATCGATGAACTGGCTGCTGCGTTCGGTAAAAAGCATGGGCTGGAGATCTACATGAGCGGATTGCCGCATATCAGAACGGAGCTTTCTCAAAAGATCGAAAAGGAGATGCGTTTCTTCCTGGCCGCGTCCCTGCTGCTTTCCGCGATCATCCTGTTATTGTTCTTCCGTAGTATCAGCGCCACATTATTATCATTGGGCGTGGTGATCCTGGGTGTGATCTGGAGTCTGGGTACAGTAGAATGGATGGGCTACCGCATCAGCCTGCTGATCGCGTTGATCCCGCCACTGGTTGTCGTGATCGGTATTCCGAACTGTATTTACTTCCTCAATAAATTCCACGTGTCGTGGAACGAAACAGGCGACAAGAAGAAGAGTCTGGTAGCGATGGTCGATAAAATGGGTATCGTTACTTTATTCTGTAATGTGGCGGCCGCGATCGGTTTCGCGGTATTTGCATTAACGAAAAGTCAGGTGTTGAAAGAATTCGGGCAGGTCGCGGGCCTCAACATCATTGCCTTGTTCTTCATTTCGCTGATACTCATCCCGACCGTACTGAGTTTCCTGGCACCGCCGAAATCAAGACATACCAAATACCTGGAAAATCCGCAGCTGAACCGCTGGCTGGACAGGTTGGAGCGGTGGTCGCTCAATCACCGGAAACTGATCTATGCAGTAACGGTGCTGATCCTGGCAGTATCATTCACGGGTATTTACAAACTCAAAACCGTTGGGTATATCGTTGATGACTTGCCGAAGACCGACAAGATCTATACGGACCTGCGATTCTTTGAAAAGAACTTCAAAGGTGTGATGCCGCTGGAGATCATCGTTTCGGATACGGCGCATAAACGCGGGATCGTTCGCTATAACAACCTGATCAAGGTGGACTCGTTGAGCCAGTTCCTGGCCGGTATTCCGGACATTGCCCGTCCGCTTTGTCTGACCGAGGGTCTGAAATTCGTGAATCAGGCTTTCAATGATGGCGACAGCAATTATTACAGCATGCCTTCTGAATTCGCCTTGCCTGCACTGGCCCAGTACCTGAGCATGAAGGCGGATAGCGGCAAAAAGCAGAATTCCATCTCCGGACTGGTATCGAGTTTCATTGATTCAACCAAACAGCAGGCCCGGATCAGCATCAGTATGGCGGATGTAGGCAGTAACCGCCTTCCGAGGATCATCGATAGTGTCCAGAAAAGGGCGGACGAGCTGTTCCCGAAAAACACTTATACGGTCCTTCTGACGGGTACCAGTGTGACCTTTTTGGAAGGTAGTAAATTCATTATCAATGGATTAAAAGAAAGTATCGCCTGGGCTTTCCTGCTCATTGCGATTTGTATGCTGTACTTGTTCCGTTCATTCCGGATCCTGTTGTGTTCCCTGATCCCGAATGTGATCCCGCTGATCATTACGGCGGGGGTGATGGGATGGGTTGGAATTCCGGTAAAACCCTCTACTGTATTGGTTTTCAGTGTGGCATTGGGGATAGCGATCGATGTCACGATTCGGTTCCTGGTCAATTATAAGCAGGCTTTACCTGAACACGGGAACAACCTGCAGGCTGCGGTGATCGAAACGATCCACCATACCGGCATTAGCATCATCTATACTTCCGCGGTACTGACCGCAGGCTTTATCATATTCTGTTTCAGTGGGTTCGGAGGAACACAGGCACTTGGATGGCTGACTTCCCTGACCCTGGTGACGGCTACTTTCACCAATCTGGTGCTGCTTCCGGCAATCCTTATTTCGATTGGTGGAAAATCGAAAAAATAGGGGTCGTCTGAGCACTTTTGAAACAGCTTGTTTTAGTACTTTTATGCAGCAAAGCGAAGGGGCTTTTTGTCTTTCCTGAAATGACGGAAAAGGAAGGGCATTTTCTTTTGCCGCCCTCTAATTTTCAAATGATTGTGTATATTAGATGCTCGCTTGAAATCCAAGTCCTTCAATAAGGCTATAATATTTTTTGTTATACATTAAAACTACATGCAAATGAGAAAAGTGTTCTTACTCTTATGGGGTATTGTGTTCTTTGCTGTGCAGGCAATGGCACAACGATCCGTTTCCGGTAAGGTGACGGATGAAAAAGGAAATCCCCTTCAGAATGTATCGGTCATGGTGAAAGGAACCACCACCGGTACAACTACCCGGGCCGATGGTACCTATACCCTCACGGTACCCGCTAACGGCAAAGCCCTGGTCTTCTCTTCTGTGGACATGACAACTGTAGAAAAAGCGATCGGAACCCTTTCCGATGTGAGTGTCACGCTGAAGCTTGAAGACAAAACGATCTCTGAGGTTGTTGTAACAGCCTTCGGTATCAAGAAAGACAAAAGGACTGTCATGGGCGGCGTAACCCAGGTGAGTGCTGAACAATTAACCCAGGCGCATACTACGAATATCACGAACGCACTGGCCGGTAAGGTTCCGGGTGTTCGTGTAACGGGCAGCGGCGGATCCTTCACAGGTTCCAGCATCCTCATCCGTGGTTATACGACGTTCACGGGTTCCAACCAACCTCTTTTCGTTGTGGATGGTGTTCCCATCGACAACAGTGGTGGTGGCAGCCCCCTGCAGAACGGACCTTCTGTTTCTAACCGCGCGATCGACATCAACCAGGAAGACATCGAAAGCATGAGCGTGCTGAAAGGCCCTTCTGCTGCGGTACTGTATGGTTCCCGCGCCGCGAATGGTGTGATCGTGATCACGACGAAAAAAGGTAAAGCAGCGAAGAAGAATTCCATTCAATATTCCAGCAACTATCAGATCGAAACGGTGAACCGTTTCCCTGATTATCAAAACCAGTATGCTGAAGGAGCCGGTGGTGTATTCAGCGGTGTTTCGCAGCAATCATGGGGGCCCGAAATCAAGGGTCAGACCATTACCAACATGTGGAATCCAGGCGCTTCTACTGCAGGCAGCCCGGGTGTGATGGTTTTCAATGGCACTGGTGAACTGAAAGCTTATCCCAACAACGTTCGTGATATCTTCCAGCAAGGTTCAAACTGGCAGAACAACATCGCGTTTTCCGGTGGTACCGACAAGAACACTTTCCGTTTCTCTTACGGTTACCTGAAGAACAAAGGTGTACTGCCCAACAACGTTCTGATCCGTCACAACTTCTCTCTGAATGCAAGTTCTAAAGTGAATGATTTCCTGACCGTTTCTGCAAGCGCCAACTATTCCAATAACGCTTCCCGCAGAACACAGCAGGGTAATCAGCTGAGTAACCCGCTGTTCCGCGGCTGGTTCACTCCCCGCAGTATGGACCTGACCAATCTGCCTTTCGAAAACGCAGTTGGTGATCAGCTCTATCCGCTGGGTGAGGACAACCCGTACTGGACGATCAAACATAACCGCTACCGCGATGAGATCAACCGTTTCATCGGTAACGTTTCTTTCAATTTCAAACTCGCTAAGTGGCTGCAGGCTGATTACAAAGTGGGTACCGACGTATATTCCACTTTCCGTCACAGCTACGATCAGATCAACGCACGTGGTGGTGCTTCCACAACTGCCAACCTGGTGGGTGGTGTTCGTGAAGTACGTAACAACTACCGCAGTCTGAACTCCAACGGATATTTCACTGCCAGCAAACGCTTCAAAGGTTGGAGCACATCCGCTGTTGTTGGTACCGAGTTCCAGCAGATCTACAGTGCAGGTGCACAGCTGGATGGTAAGGGTATCATCATCCGCGATTTCGAACAGCTGAGCAATACCACTACCTTCTCTCCCGCACCTTCCAACGGTTCCAGCAAATCTCGTTTACTGGGTCTGTATGGTGATTTCTCCGGTGGTTACAAAAATGTCCTGACCCTGAACGTTACCCTGCGTAACGACTGGTCATCTACATTCAAGATCGGTAACAACTCTTATCTCTATACTGGTTTCGGTGCTTCAGTTAACCTGACTGAACTGTTCCCCAAACTGAAATCAAATGTGATCGACAACCTGAAGATCCGCGGTAACATCGCGAAAGTGGGTAAAGCAGGTGACTTCATCTACTCTACTGACTCTTATTTCGGTGGCGCCGGTTCAGCGGATGGTTTCGGTCCAACGATCGCATTCCCCTTCAACGGTATCCAGGGTTTCACCCTGAGCAACTCCGCGGGTAATGCGGGTCTCGGACCTGAGTTCACAAAGAACAAAGAATACGCTATCGAAGGTTCTTTCTTCAAGAATCGTATCAGCTTTGAATACACACACTACTGGCAGGATTCCAAGAACCTGATCTTCGGTGTTCCTGTATCCGCAGCATCTGGTATCACTTCCGCTGTGAAGAACGCCGGTAACCTTTCCAACAAGGGTAACGAGCTTTCTTTAACGATCACTCCGATCCGCACAAAGGACCTGAACTGGAGCATGACTTATACTTATACTCAGTTCAAGAGCATGGTTGACAAGCTGGCAACAGGTGTAACCAATATCTTCCTCGGTGGTTTCACTACTCCGAACATCCGCCTGGTGGTGGGTGACGAGTATGGCCAGATCTACGGTAATGCTTACGTTCGTGACCCGAACAAAGGCAACAAGATCGTTGTTGGCGCGAATGGTCTTCCCCTTGTCACTTCAGGTGTACAGAAGATCGGTAACCCCAACCCGAAATACCAGATGGGTCTGAACAATACCATTTCTTACAAAGGTTTCAACTTCAGCTTCCTGCTTGAGTACAAAAAAGGTGGTCAGCAGTACAGCCGTAACCTGGCCGACCTTCAGCGTAATGGTGTAGCAAAAGAAACAGCTGAATTCGCTCGTTACGATGCAGCAGGTGTTTTACAAAAACCCTACCTGTTCGACGCGGTTTATGCGAACGGTCAGCCTAACACCACTTATGTTTCTGCTGAACAGTATTATGGCAACAGCGGTAAATACGCTGCAGCCGAAGGTTTCATATTCGAAACAACATGGTTCCGTGTACGTGAAGCATCTTTCGGTTATTCACTGCCTTCCAGCTTCCTGAACAAGACTCCATTCAGCCGCGCTGAGCTCGCAGTATTCGGCCGCAACCTGTTCCTGCATTCACCGAACTATCCGCACCTGGATCCGGAGCAAAATGCCTTAGGTATCAGCAACGCCCAGGGTCTTGAGTTTAATGCCTTACCTCAGACACGTACGATCGGCATGTCATTAAACCTCAACTTTTAATTCTTAAAACTATTCCGATATGAAACTCAGATCATTTAAAATACTCGTGGTTTTCTCAGGTCTGATCGCGATCAGTTCCTGTAAGAAAATGATGGACATCAACAAGAACCCGGATGCCATCCCCGATTCAAACAGCCCGATCGCGCAGCTGCTGACCTCTGCTCAGGTGAACCTGGCATTTGAAGGCGGATCCGATCTGTATCGTTATACTACACTCATCATGCAACAGATGTCAGGTAACGCTTCACAGCCGAACCAGACCTATGAGTACTACCGTTACAATGTTACCGGTAGTGATGAGAACAACGTTTGGGGCAGCATTTTCGCTTCCACGCTGAACGACCTGCAACTGATCATCAATCAGGGTACTGCCAGTCCATACTACACAGGTATCGCCAAGATCCTGAAAGCGTATGAATACTCACTGGTTGTTGATACATGGGGTGATGTCCCTTATTCTGAAGCACAACTGCTTTCTGCGAATACACAGCCTAAATATGATGACGATGCAACGATCTACCCCAAACTGATCGGCCTGTTGTCTGACGCTGTGAACGACCTGAATGCAAGTTCCAGTGCCCTGACACCAGGTTCAAACTCCATCATGTACACCGGTACTTTCGCAACTGTAAAGACCAACTGGATCAAACTGGCGAACACACTTCGCTTACGTTTGCTGCTGCACACAAGAAAAGTGGATCCCACCTGGCTGACCAACTTCAATGCACTGGTTACAGCAGCGGGTCCTTTCTTTACTGCAAATGCTGATGGTTTCTCTTCCCCGTTCTTTAACCTGGCCAACCAGCGTAACCCGATCTCTCAGTTCGAAGTTAGCCGCGCCAACTACCTGTATGCTGACCAGCAGATGGTGGGAATGATGAACGCGAAAGCCGACCCCCGTCGTCCTTTCTACTTCACTGATTTCCCCTTCGGATCCGGTTCTTATCTGGGTGTTGCTGCTGCAACGCCCCCGGTGAATGCGAACTCCAACTACAGCCGTATCCACACGTTCCTGCGTGGCGCGGTAACTGCAGGTGCTGTTCCTCCTTTCACTTACTCAGGTGCTGCTCCCCAGCGTATGCTGCCTTTTGCTGAATATTGCTTCATTCGTGCAGAAGCTGCGCTGTACGGCGCTTCCGCTGCAGGTAATCCTACAGCTTATGCTTCTACAGCTGATGGCTGGTTCAAAGCAGGTATCGCCGCTTCTATGGACGAAACAGGTGTTGCTGCCGCAACCCGTGACGCATACATCACAACCAATGGTACACTGGCAGGTACAGTTGATCAGCAACTGAAACAGATCATTGAAGAAAAGTATATCGCTTTATTCGGTGTTTCTGTTGAACCCTGGACCGACTACCGCAGAACAGGTTACCCTGCATTGACACTTCCCGCCAATGCATTCCCTGGTGTATCTGCAGTTCCCCGTTCTCTGTTCTATCCCCAGTCTGAGATCGACTTGAACCCGAATTGCCCGGCACAAAAGCCCGCCAATCTTCAGTCGAAAGTATTCTGGGACAACTAAGCTCTCATTTCTTATTTGCATAAAAAAAGACCCCCCGGCTATATAGTCGGGGGGCTTTTTATTTAAGGTAAATACATTTGATCATTTCAGCACTTCAGCCAATTTCTCTTCCAGTGCCGGTCCGTGTAAAGATTGCGCGATGACCTTTCCTGCAGGATCTACCAGCACATTGAAAGGGATCGCATCGATACCATATAAAGGAACAACGGAGGTGTTCCAGAACTGCAGCTCCGATACATGGGTCCAGGTCAGGTTATCATCCTTGATCGCTTTTAACCAGTTCTCTTTCCCCTCAGGTTTGTCGAACGATACACCCAGAATGGTGAAATTCTTATCCTTGAATCGCGCGAAAGCTTTTACCACATTCGGATTTTCATTGCGGCAGGGACCGCACCAGCTGGCCCAGAAATCGACCAGCACATATTTTCCGCGGAAAGAACTCAGTTTAACCGGATTACCATTCACGTCGGGCATGGAAAAATCAGGTGCCATTTGACCTACCCAGCCCTGCTGCTTTTTCATTTCCGCATCCAGCTGATTCTTGATCGAAACCACCCCATGATGATCCGGGAATTTCGCGGCCAGTCCCGCGATCAGACTATTCACTTCTTCATTCGTGATATTCTCCATCTGATAAGCCCGGTTGTTAGCCATGGACTGATAATAGCTCAGTTCAAAAAGACTTTGAGCCGGGTTCTTTGATAACGCCTGTGCGTCCTGGAATACTTTTTTCGTATGCAGGGCCGCGGCTTTACGGTCAGCCAGCATGGAATTGATCAGACTGTCGGATGCGCCTTGTTTTGCCAGACTGTCGGATGTGATGCTGAGGCGGTAGACCTTCTGGAGATCCTCATTCATTGCCAGCATGAAATCCTTCATCTGCTGACTGGCAACGGATCCTTTCACATTATATGATTCCGCGAACTGATTGTTGTCCTTGCTCATCTGGATATCGATCGTTACTTCGGGCGCATCATTCACAATGGAAGCGAGCGGATACTGGCTCTGATCAAGACGCAGGTAATAGACCATTGCTTCTTTGGAATCCGTTTTGAGGGTGAAGTTCCCGGCGTTATCCAGTTTGGCTGAGTCCACGATAAGGCTTTGCATGGTAACCGGCATTTCTTCCAGATAGACCATACGCGCCTTGTGATCTTTGATCTTTCCTTTGACCACAAAGCTTTCGCCGTCCGCTTTGTTTTTGCATCCGGCTGCAAGCGCACAAAGCAGTACCACTGCAGATAGCTTGCTCATACTTGATTTATTCATGATTCTGATTTAAGCTTTTTGGTGACCAGTTCATTGGTCATTTTGGGATCTGCCTTGCCCTTTGACAATTTCATCACTTCTCCCACGAACAAGGCGAGCAACCCTTTTTTGCCTTTACGGTATTCGGCAACCTTATCCGGGAATTTGGCAAGTGCCTGATCCACGAGGGCTTCAATACCCGCGGCATCTGATTCCTGTAAAAGGTTGTTTTGTTCAGCCAACTGCAACGGATCGGCTTCCGGTTGTCCGGTCAGTAATGTAAAGAGTTTGCCGGAGGCCTGGGAGAAACTCACTTTATTTTCAGCCGTGATCGTGATCAATGCCGCGAGTGCAGCGGGTTTCAGCGGAAATTCCGTGATCGCGCATTGTTGATCATTGAGCCATGTCTTTACCGGTCCCAGCATCCAGTTGGCCGCTTGTTTATAATAGCTGGTATGAGTGGTGAGTGTTTCAAAATAATCCGCGAATGTTTTTTCGTCCGTGATCACCTGCGCGTCATAAGCGGATAACTGTAATTGCGTGATATAGCGTTCCGCTTTTGCAGCCGGTAATTCCGGTAATGTTTCCCGGATCGAATGAATGAAATCATCTGTCAGTGAGAAGGGGGTCAGATCCGGTTCCGGAAAATAACGGTAATCATCCGCATCCTCTTTATCACGTATCGCGAAAGTGGTACCATTACCCGCATCGAAACTGCGTGTTTGCTGACGGATGGTCTCACCGGCTTCGCACATTTGAATGAGCCGGGCTGCTTCATATTCAACAGCACGTTTGATATTGCGTACGGAATTGAGGTTCTTAACTTCAACACGGGTGCCGAGTTTGGGATCGCCTTTTTTGCGAACAGAGATATTGGCGTCACAACGCAGGCTGCCTTCTTCCATGTTGCCATCACATACGCCGAGATACTGTACCAGTTTCCTGACTTCGGTAACATAAGCGAAGGCTTCTTCCGCACTTCTTATATCGGGTTCAGTTACGATCTCGATGAGTGGTGTCCCTGCGCGGTTCAGGTCGATGCAGGTGTTGTCGGGGTCGATGTCGTGCAGACTTTTGCCCGCATCTTCTTCCAGATGAATGCGGTTCAGGCGTACATTCTTCTCACCTGCTGAAGTCCGGATCGTTACATGACCGCCTTCACAGATGGGTGTGGTATGCTGAGAAACCTGATAGCCTTTCGGAAGGTCAGGATAGAAATAATTCTTACGCGCGAAATAATTTTCCTGCTCGATGCGGCAGTGGCAGGCCAGCCCCATTTTAATGGCCGATTCGATGGCCTGACTGTTCATTTTGGGAAGCGTGCCGGGGTGTGCCAGCGTAATGGGACTCACATGGGTATTGGGTTCCGCGCCATAGGCCGCACTGTCGCCACAGAACAGTTTACTGGCGGTAAGCAGCCGGGCATGGACTTCAAGCCCGACTACGATCTCGTATGCATCTGCTGTATTCATCTTCAGGTGGGCAAAAATAAACCATTTGTACCAGCCTTATAAAGAAAGCCCCCGATCGGAGGACCGGAGGCTTTACACACACATCACAGGAGAAAAGGAATTATCAGAGGTCGGCGGATTTGAGTTTCCGTGGCATCTTTACTTCAATATTTTGTGTTTTACCATCCCGCTGGATCTTCAGCTGGATAGAAACCTTGTCTTTATTCTCTTTAACGATCTTAGCCATTTCATCCGCACCATTCACTGCTTTGCCATTCACTTCTGTGATCAGGTCATCTTCCTCCACACCGGCTTTGCCTGCATTGCTGTCACCATCCACATCGATCACTTTCACACCTTTTCCGTCATCAGTATCCTGAACGGATAAACCCAGTTTGGGACCAGAGCCATTCCAGGACCAGCCGAAACTTTGTCCGGGCGAGAATGAACCGAAAGGCTGACCTGGAACACGCGGAACGGAAAGTTCACGCAGGTTCATGTCGCCGAGGTCCATATTCAGATTACCCTCGGGACCGAAAATATTCACGGTACCGCCGCCTTTCCACTTGGTCAGTTCAGCGGTCACTTTCTGTTCTTTCTTATCACGCAGGTAAGTAACTGTTACTTTATCGCCGGGTTTATGTGCTTTAATGGCAGCGGAGAGCTGATCGGGATCTTCGATCTTTTTATCATCGATCTTCGTGATCACATCTTCTTCTTTAATACCAGCTTTTTCCGCAGCACTTTCTTCTGTTACGTCCTGCACTTCCACTCCACCTTCAGTTTTCTCTGTAGAAACCCCCAGCATGGCGCGGTTCTCATCCATATATGAAAGTGCTCTCATACGAGCCTGGCTGTTCAAAGCCCTGCCGGCTACGGTTGTTGAAAGTCCTTCCACATCCCTGAATTTCATCCTGTTCACGGTGATATTACCGTCTTTATCATCAACAGGTTTACCATTGACGGTGATCTTGTCGCCATTGATCTCAATGAGTGTTTTGTCCTTGGTATCACCAACACGGGTGATGACGATGGTTTCTGTCTCTTTGGGATCTTTCAACTTTTTGCCTTCCACCACAACCGGATCATTTTTCTTAGGTTTCTCATCCTGCTGTGCCATCATGGCCAGCGGCGCTGCCAAACCCATGGCCAGTGCCAATGTGAAGATCTTTGTCTGTTTCATATGCATTACCTTTTTTATTAAGTACGTTAAGTTTCGTAGATCAAATATAACAGAATTTCTGAAATACGAAAAGTTTCGGAAATGTTAAATAGAGAGAATTTTTTAGCTTATGAACGCGTAGCCGGATTCAGGAGATCATAGGTATGAACTAACTCACCATCCACTGTATCGAGCCCCCGGTAGGCCATACCGCACTTTTCCATCACCTTACAGGAGTCCGTATTGGCGGGCATCGCATGCCCTGTGATCCTTGCCAGGCCAAGGGTTCCAAAACCGTAACGGATCGACGCTGCAGCTGCCTCGGTGGCATATCCCTGACCCCAGGAGGCGCGGGAAAAGCGGTATCCCAGGTCGACTTCATCGAGTTCCGGGCGGTATTTCAACCCGCACCAGCCAATGAAAGTAAGGTCCGTTTTCAGATGAACCGCCCAGCGTCCGTGGCGGTACAGTGTATATTGAGGCAGGATGACCTGCTGAAGAATTTCCCTTGCGTGTGAGATATCTCTGAATGGATCATGCGTATAGCGGATCACTTCCGGATCACTGTTCAACCGGAAGATCAGCGCGGCATCTGTTTCACTATCCTCAAACAGACGCAGATAAAGTCTTTCTGTTTCAATGATCACATCCATCGGAAAATCCATCAGTATTTTTACTAACCTGAAAGTGGTATAGGTGCTGAGCAATAAAAGCGGAAATTTGAAGGATACACACACCCCATGTTCACTTTCATCATTGCCGGCTTCTGCGTGATCGTTTGCATCGTAGTCATCTATATATCCCTCAGGATACTGGCTGACTCAAAACGTATCCGGAAAGATGCAGAGCAATATCATAAACCCGGTGAAGACTGATCACAACAGGTCTTTCACCGCTTTCATCACTGCTGTAAGATTCCCTGCATCCTGACCACCCGCTGTTGCAATGGTTTTCTGTCCGCCGCCACCGCCTTGTATCAAAGGCGCTACCTGTGTTTTGATGATCTTACCTGCATCAAGGCCCTTAGCCGCCACCACACTGTCTGATATCCCTACCGCCACATATGGCTTACCGCCGAGGTTGACAGCAAGTACGGCCACATGATCACGCAGGTGATTGCGCAGGTCAGCGCATAATTTCTTGAGGGCATCGGCGGAATGTACTTCCACGATCTCGCCGATGAAGTTGATCCCATTGATGATCTCATCCTTCTGCAGCAGTTCATTGCGGATGGCCACGAGTTGTCTCGCTTCCATCGCTTCCACATGTTTTTTCAGTTCACTGTTCTCAGCCTGCAGATTACCGATGGCCTTGAGGATCTCTTTCGGATTCTTGAGTGATTCCCGGATACTGCCCAGTAAGGCGATCTGTTCGTTGATGAATTGTTCAGCCGCAAATCCTGAAACCGCTTCCACACGGCGAACGCCTGCCGCAACTGCTGACTCACTGGTGATACGGAAGGAACCGAGTTCACCGGTGTTGCCAACATGCGTGCCACCGCACAACTCAACAGAGTAGTTGGGGTCCATCACCACCACGCGGACCACATCGCCGTATTTTTCTCCGAAAAGGGCCATGGCACCCAGTTTCAGCGCTTCGTCCTTGGGCAGTTGCTTGATCACAACGGATATATTCTCCCTGATCTTTTCATTCACGAGTTGTTCCACCTGCGCGATCTCTTCATCCGTCACTTTCGCGAAATGAGAGAAGTCGAAACGCAGATGCTCTTCATTCACCAGGGAACCTTTCTGCGCCACATGCGTACCCAGCACTTTGCGGAGTGCCGCATGCAACAAGTGCGTTGCGGAATGATGCAGGGTGGTTTCCTTACGTGTCTTTGCATCCACGGTTGCAGTGAATGTGCCGCTGAGATCAGCAGGCACCGCATCCGCGAAATGTATGATGAGATCGTTCTCTTTTTTGGTATCGGTGATCGCGATCTTTTTATCGCCATTCACCAGCCATCCCCGGTCGCCCACTTGTCCGCCGCTTTCCGCATAAAAAGGAGTGGTATCCAGTACCAGTTGAAAGGCTTCCTTTCCTTTTGCTTTCACTTTCCGGTATTTGCGAACGGATGCTTTCGCCTCGAGTGAATCATACCCAACGAAAGTATTGGAACCTTCACTGAGCACGACCCAGTCTTCAGTATCCACCGCGGTAGCGGCACGGCTACGATCCTTCTGTTGTTTCATTTCCTTTTCAAAGCCTGCTTCATCGATGCTGAGTTTATTCTCCGAAGCGATGAGTCTTGTCAGGTCGATCGGGAAACCGAACGTATCATATAATTCAAATGCATCCTTACCCGGAATGATACCACCATTAGCCTGTTTGATGCTTTCATCAATGCGCTTGAGTCCTTTATCCAGTGTACGCAGGAATGCATCTTCTTCTTCCTTCACCACTTTAGCGACGAAGTCGAGCTGCTGCTGCAATTCCGGAAAAACAGTTTCGAATTGTTTCGCGAGTACCGGTACCAGTTGTGCCAGCAGTGGCTGCTTATAATCCAGATAAGAATAGTAATAACGTACCGCGCGGCGGAGGATGCGACGGATCACATAACCCGCGCCGGTATTGGATGGCAGCTGCCCGTCTGCGATCGTGAATGAGATCGCGCGGATATGATCAGCGATCACACGGAATGCAACGGCCTGTTTGCTGTCGCTGTAATCATATTTCTTACCGGTAATGGTTTCGGTCACACCGATCGTACCGGTGAAGATATCGGTATCGTAGTTCGATGTCTTTTGCTGAAGTACACGCACCAGTCTTTCCAGACCCATACCCGTATCCACGTGTGTGGCAGGCAGTGGTTCCAGGCTTCCGTCCTTTTTTCTGTTGAACTGGATGAATACATTGTTCCAGATCTCGATCACCTGAGGATGGTCCTTGTTGACAAGATCGCGGCCGGGGACCTGCTTCCTTTCTACATCCGGGCGGCAATCAACGTGTATCTCACTGCACGGACCGCAGGGACCCGTCTCTCCCATTTCCCAGAAATTATCTTTCTTATTCCCGTACACGATATGATCTTCATCCATCAGTTCCTTCCATTTGGCAAGCGCGATGGTGGATGCGGGTATATTCTCTTTTTTGTCGCCCTCAAAAACAGTGGCGTATAAACGGTCTTTGGGGATCTTGTACACTTCGGTCAGCAGTTCCCAGCTCCAGGTAATGGCTTCATTTTTGAAATAGTCACCGAAACTCCAGTTGCCCAGCATTTCGAACATGGTATGGTGATAGGTATCCACACCCACTTCTTCCAGGTCATTATGCTTACCGCTTACCCGGAGACATTTCTGGGTATCGGCCACACGCTGAAAAGGGGGTTTTTTATTGCCCAGGAAATAGTCCTTGAACTGGTTCATGCCCGCGTTTGTGAACATGAGGGTCGGGTCGTCTTTTACCACAATGGGGGCAGAGGGCACGATCTCGTGTCCTTTGGACCTGAAAAAATCCAGGAAAGCCTGACGTATTTCTGCGCTGGTCATCATAATTGAGGGTCTGTGTGAGTTGATTTTTGCGGGTGAAGAGCCTATATTTGTTATCCCCGCAAGGGTCTGCAAAAGTACGGATTCAGCCTGCTTTTGTGCTGTTCCGGGCCTGCTAAATTTTAGCTTCCGGCCGGGTTAAGGTGTATGAAAAAGATCAAATATTACTATAACGCCAATACGCTCCGTTATGAAAAACTGGAGACGCCCCTGCGGGTCAAACTGCTGCGGGTTTTTGGCTTTGTAGCAGCCGCTCTGGTAACGGCGGGTTTGATCTCCTATCTGGCATTTCAGTTCATCGGTTCCCCCAAAGAAAAGATCCTGCAGCAGCAGAACAAGATCCTCAGTGATAAGTATGAAGACCTGCGCGACGAACTGAAAACGGTCAATGACCAGGTGCAGGAACTGGAAAGGCGGGATAATAATGTGTACCGCGCCATCTTTGAGGCCACTCCTATACCTGACAGTGCCCGGGCCCGTCAGCTGGAAAATGAAAAGGAGATCGCGGCAGTGGAGAATATGAAGGATAACCAGCTGGTGAACAGTATCGTCAATACCCTGAACAATATCAGCAACCGGGTGCGTGCGCAGCAAACTTCCTATAACCAGCTGGATGGCCTGGTGAAGAATAAAGAACTCCTCCTTTCCCATACGCCGGCTATACAACCGGTGAGTAATAAAGATCTGAACAGGGTGGCATCCGGATACGGATACCGGATCGACCCGGTTTATAAAACCGTGAAATTCCATGCCGGGCTTGACTTTTCAGCACCACAAGGCACCCCGATCTATGCAACAGCAGATGGCACGGTCACAACTGCCGGCAACACCGGTAACGGATATGGCAATCACGTCATCATCAGCCATGGGTATGGTTACGAAACCCTGTTCGGTCACATGGTACGTGTAAAGGTCCACGCGGGCGAAACCGTTAAAAGGGGCCAGGTGATCGGTTGGGTGGGCAGTACCGGAAAATCAACCGGGCCGCACTGTCATTATGAGGTCCACAAGAACGGTCAAACACTGGATCCGATCTACTTTTTCTACAATGACCTCTCCCCGGAACAGTTCGATCTGTTGCTGAAAAAAGCCGGCGCATCCAACCAAAGCTTCGACTGAGCCTGACTTTTCCACATCCGCATCTTAGTGTGCAGCAGGACTGGCCTGCAGTGTATCTTTACAATCATGGCGAAATCTTTAACTCAGATCAGTCTGGATTTCGGTTTCACACAGGAGCCGGTCAGGCCTGTGAAAAAAACGGAACCCCGGAAAGCTCCCGCGCCGCGGAAACCTGTTACCTATGCAGTACAGGAATCAGCTCCGGTCGAGGTACAAGAGCCTGTAAAAGTGCTGAAGAAAAGAGGAAGAAAATCGCTGAAAGAGATCGCAATGAAAGCGGATCTGCTGCAGATCCCGGCTGATGAGCAATTATTCCAGAAACAATACTATCCGATCGGTGAAGTAGCGAAGATGTTCCGTGAGAATCAGTCGCTGATCCGTTACTGGGAAACTGAATTCGACATCCTTCAGCCCCGCAAGAACCGGAAAGGCGACCGCTTTTTCCGTCCCGCGGATATCAAGAACCTGGTGCTGATCTATGACCTGCTGCGCCGCCGCAAGTTCACGATCCAGGGTGCGCGCGACTATCTGAAGAAGAACAAAGGAGCGGATGAAAAATTCGCAATGATACAATCGCTGGAAAAGATCAAGGGCTTTCTCCTTGAACTGAAAGCGAACCTCTGACGATCGCCTGCCTTCATTTTCTGAACATGTTTCAGGACCGCTATGCAACTAAACCGTTCGCAAAGCCATCCATGTATTAACCCGTTTTTCATCCGGAATCAACTACCATGAAAAAGATCAACACCCTGCTTATCCTCATCGTAGGACTCGTATTAACGGCTAACGCGCAGTCGCAGTACCAGATACTGCCTGACAAAAGCGGTGGCAAGACCCTGAAAGGTATCCTGTCGCGCGAGATCCTGACGAGTGACACCTCTTTCACTTGGTTCGCAGAGAACCAGAAAGGCTACAGTCCCAACAAGGATGCGCTGGAAGGTTTGAAAAAATACGCGGACTCATTGCAGTTACTTGTGTTCATGGGCACCTGGTGTGAAGATTCCCATTTCATTGTACCTAAATTGTACAGCCTGGCCGATGCGGCCGGATTCAGTTCATCGAACATCACTGTGATCGGTGTGGACCGGGAGAAGAAAACACTGAGTCATCTTTCAGAAGCGCTGAACGTGACAAAAGTGCCCACGATCATCGTCTTGCGCAATGGCAAAGAAGAAGGCCGTGTGGTGGAGTTCGGAAAGTTCGGATTATTCGATCTGGACCTGGGTGCGATCCTGAAAGGATTGCAGTGATCCTTATTTTTCCCTCAGCAGTATTTCTTTCTTCGCACCGGATAAAGCGATACTGGATGCTTCCATTTTCCGGATCAGATCCAGTGTCAGCGTCTGCCTGATCGTATTGAATTCAGCGATCGTCACATTCGTCGTAAAATACTCTACATGTACCACGAATGCATTTGAGGAAACATCTGTCAGGAAAACGGATGCCTGCTCAATGTCTTCGTGCTGATCGGTGATCATCCTGAGATCGCTGATCAGCTGATCCAGTTTTGAAGCAGCAGTGTTCAGTTCCGGTTCCAGACGCAGTTCTCCCCTTCTTTTGGTGCGGATAGAAAGATTATCGATGATACTGTCGACCATTTGCTTGTTCGGTACTGTTACATGTGTGGTCTGATCGGTACGGATCCTTGTGCTCCTTAAGCCGATCTTCTCCACTGTTCCGGTTACCTGATGTACTTTGACCAGATCGCCGGTCGTAAAAGGCTTATCAAAGAAGATGATGAAAGAAGCGATGAGATTCTCCAGACTTTCGCGTAAAGCCAGTGCTATGGCGGCTCCCACGATACTCAGCCCGGTAATGAGGCTGGCCACATTCAAACCGAAAGCATAGTTCAGGATCATCATAACCCCAACGATGCCCACGCCGACCTTGAAAAAATCACGGAAGAAAACGATGAGCTGGTTATCGGTCTGATCAGGTGTCAGGTCCGCTTTCCTTTCCAGGATGGTGGCGATGAAATCGATCGTACGCAGCATCAGCCAGATGAAAGAAGAAACGAGTACGATAGTGGCGATGCAATGAAGGATCTGCTTGATGCTGTAATCATAGAGCTCTTCATTGAGCGCCGCGGGGAATTTCAGTTTGTAGAGACTGACGATCGTACCGAGGATGAGCAGGAAAAACCCAAGTGGCTGTACCAGCAGACTGGTGAAGGATTGCTTATCTACATCTTTCCAGATCCGGCGGACCAGCCGGAACAGCAGCCCCGCGATATAACGCGAAATGTATTTTTTGAGCAGCAGGATGAAAAGGATCACACCACCGGCGATCAGATAACTTCTGACAGGGTTGCTCAGGATGATCTCGTCCAAAAAACCGAACATATGGATAGTATTCAGGGAGTAAAATTATTGAATCCGCGGCAATGCTAATGCTGGCGGTAGATATACAGTCCTTCCTTTTTCAGTGCATAGATCCTGGCTGCGGTGAAGTTGAATGCGCTACTGGTTTGTAGCGGTTCGGGCAGGTCCCAGTCCTCATAACGGAACGTACTGATATCATACCGGTACAGTTTATTGCCGGCCGAACCGAAGATGTATTTGCCGCTGACCTTGAAATTGTCCCATTTACGGATCTCGATGACATTCTTGAGGTTCCCGAAATAGTCGAACACATACGCGCCATTCTGCGGATCGTAGAGATAAACGTATTTATTTTCATCATAGAGCCTGACAGGACTAGGCGCCACGCCGGTCAGGAGCCGGAAATCAGCGGTTTCCTGCAGCAAGGTTCCATCCTCATCTATCTTACGCAACTTGCTTTCCTGTTCATCATAGATCCAGATCTTATTGTCGTAGGACTGCCCCACGGCTTTGACCTGAAAGATCTGCTGTTTGCGGAGGTCGATGATATTCCGGGTATTGAGAAAACGGTCGAGGATCACGATAGTCGCGTAATCGCGGTAATACAACAGGATGCGCAACGGGTTGGATGCATCCATGCTGCTGACCTGCCCGAAGCGACGTACATCATTGTAAGCAGCGACGGAATCTCCGGCAGCATTGTATTTCACGAGCCGGTTGCGGTCGGTGAGTACATATACATTGTCCATCCCATCCACTGTAAAATCAACAAAAGTCCCGGGGATCTTTTTCAGGAGCTGAAAAGATGTATCCGCCTGCGCTGCCAGGGAGTTGCAGGCTGCAGGCAGTAACAAAAGGAAAAATAACCTAAAGAGTCTGTTCATTTAATTACGGATGATTTTCTCCTCCATTCCGTTGTATGAAAGTAACTGCATTTCTGTTCCGTCGAGCACAGCGTAGGTAAAATAGCGGATCCAGTCGCCCAGATTGATATACCTGCCTCCCCGGCCGCTGGCCGTATCCTTCAGTTTAAAATCGACAGGCAGGTGTCTGTGACCGAAAACAAAATAATCATAGGACTGACGGGTCAGTAATTCTTTGCAGTAGATGACCAGCCATTCTTTATCCTCACCCAGAAATATTTCTTCAGTTGTACCGGTCTGCGCACGGCTGCGGCGGCTGAAATAATTGGCCAGTCCCATTCCTGCGGCGGGCGGGAAGATCCCGAACAGCCATTTGGCAACCGGATTGCGGAATAATTTCTTCAGTCTTTTATATCCGTGATCCCCGGGGCCGAGACCATCACCATGTCCGATATACAGTTTCAGTCCATTGCGTTCGAACACGGCCGGCTCAAAGTACAATTCACAGTTCAGTTCTGTTTTGAAATAACCGCGCATCCACATATCATGATTCCCCACGAAGAAATGCAGTTTGATGCCACTGTCCGACAACTCTGCCAGTTTACCCAGCAGTCTTGTGAAACCTTTGGGAACGACGGTGCGGTATTCATACCAGAAGTCGAACATATCCCCGACGAGAAAGATCTCCGATGCATCATAGCGTATCGATTCCAAAAAGCTGACAAGCTTTTTTTCACGGATGAGACTGGAAGCGTGATCGGGAGCGCCGAGATGAAAATCGGAAAGGAAGTAGATCTTTTTGTTGGTGCTGGACACGGATTACTTCTTTTGTTGAGCGTATTGAAGTACATCTCCCGATGCGATGAACGGCTTGCCCGAAACATCACCGCGGAACCAATAGATCCAGGCAGGTTCTGTCCCTGAAGGACAGATGACCGAAGTGATCTCGCGACAATACAATTGAGGTTCTCCCGGTTCAACATGTACGCCTTCGTAATCATCCAGCTGCGCGATGGCCCAGGAAAATTCATTTTCATTCTTCACCTGATACAACTCGCCAATGATGTAAGCTTCTTCTTCAGTAGGAACAGCGGCGGGATAGTCACCCATATCGAACAGTTTGCCCTTCACTTTTGCTTCGGAGCAGAAACTGAAATAGCGGCTGATGTATTCGTAGGCAGGACTATGGAATCCGCTGCGCAGCGAACCATACACGAATAATTTATATAAACCGGGATCAGGCATGAGCTAAAATTACCGAATCGGGCGGGAAATCATCATGACTCCACCAGGAATAAATAGACTTCTTTGGGACCATGAACACCCACGACAAGTGTTTTCTCGATATCCGCCGTACGGCTGGGGCCGGTGGCAAAAGTGATGAGGGACGGCACTTTGTCGCCATATTTATCTTTCACCAGCTGCAATCCATCCTTCACATCATAAACCAACTGGTTCATGAACGCGATGCAGATATGTACTGGCGCATAAACACTGGTCGTGCGGCCACTGGCCTGGGCGGAACTCATGACAATGGAACCGGTACGTGCCACCAGGCATTCACAGCCCGTGATGGATACATCGCAATTCCCGAGGTCCGTTGTCTGTAAGCGTTCTCCCAGTTGGGAGCCGATCAGTGTGGTCATTTCAGTTTCCACACAGAATACTTTCTGCCAATCCGATTTCCGGATCAGGCTGTTCAGCTGAAATGCCAGTTCCTGCCGGTTGATACAGTAGATGAATTTGCCCAGGAGTTTGGTGAACTGTTCCGCGAATTCCACTTCCAGCTCCTGTGAAGCAGCGGGCACAACGGCCTGCGCACCTTCACTCTGCGGAAAGGGCAAAGGCGTTGAATTACTCAACGCCTCGCGTATCTTTTTTAAGATGTTCTC
>JAKPSI010000084.1 GCA_029555415.1 Bacteroidota bacterium
TTACCGGAACAGATCATCCGGGTGGACCTGCGCCTCGAAAAGCTCGCCCAGCTGCATATCCCGGTCAATTATGTGATCGGCTCCATTCAGAGCGAAGGGGCGAATATCCCCGGAGGCAGTCTGCGTGCGGGTACCAAAACCTTCAACGTTAAGACCAGCGGTAAATACAATAGCCTGGAAGAGATCCGGAATACGATCGTCTATGCCGCCAATGGCAGCGTGGTGTATCTGAAAGATGTGGCAGATGTGGACTTCAATTATGAAGAACAGTCCTATATCACACGCATCAACGGACACCGTTGTGTACTGGTGACCGCCGCGCAGAAAAGCGGGGAGAACAGCGCGCATACCAAAGAAATGTATATGCCGGTGCTGGAGGAATTTCAGAAGACATTACCAGCGAATATCACACTCGTCAAATCATTCGACCAGGCGGATAATGTAAGTCACCGTCTCGGCGGATTGAGTATTGACTTCCTCATTGCCATCGGATTGGTACTGCTCACCCTGTTGCCACTTGGCTGGCGCGCTTCCGCGGTGGTGATGATGGCGATACCCTTGTCTCTCGGGCTCGGTGTGGTGGCTTTGAATATGTTCGGCTTTTCTTTGAATCAGCTGAGTATCGTGGGTCTCGTTGTTGCATTGGGCTTGCTGGTGGATGACAGTATCGTGGTCGTTGAAAACATTGAACGCTGGATGCGGGAAGGGCATAGCCGCGGCTCTGCGGTGATCAATGCCACCAAACAAATCAGCCTCGCCGTAGTGGGTTGTACCGCTACGCTGGTCATTTCATTTTTACCCCTGGCATTCATGCCAGAGGGCCCGGGTGAATTCATACGCAGCCTGCCGGTATCGGTCATGGCGACCGTCATCGCTTCCATGGTCGTTTCATTCACTATTGTTCCGTTCCTTGCCAGCAAAGTGCTGAAGGCGGAGCACAGTACAGAAGGAAATATTTTCATGCGCGGCATGAAACGTCTGATCCATGGCACGTATGCGGTGTTGTTGGAGAGAGCCCTGCGGAAGCCTGTGCTGACGCTGATCGTGGCATTCGTGCTTTTCGGCGGTTCACTCGCCGTGTTCAAGATCATGGGCTTCAAATTATTCCCGTCTTCTGAGAAACCAATGTTCCTCATCAATGTGAAGATGCCGCTGCAGAGTAATATCGCGACTACAGACAGTATGGCGCATGATGTGGAAAGAGAGCTGAAAAAAGAAAAACGCATTGAATATTACACCAGCAATATCGGCCATGGGAATCCGCGTATTTATTACAATGTGATCCCCGAGAATGAGAAACCTGATTTCGCGCAGTTCCTGGTGCAGCTGGGAACGGATGCCAATCCTTCAGAAAAGAAAAAGCTGATCGAATACTATCGTGAAAAATTCGCGAATGTGGCCGGTGCGAAGATCGAGGTGAAGGATTTTGAACAAGGCCCGCCGGTGGAAGCGCCTGTAGCGATCCGGGTAACGGGTGATAACCTGGATACCCTGCGTACCCTGGCTGAATCCACCGAAAAGATCCTGAAATCTATACCCGGCGCCATTTACGTGAACAATGAAGTGGGCATGCTGAAATCGGATATCAAGCTCCGCATCAATACGGAGAAGGCGCGCATGCTCGGGATCCAGACCGCTGAGATCGATAAAGTGGTGCGGCTGGCGATCGCGGGACTGGATGCCGGAAAGTATTCCAATGAAGAAGGCGATGATTTCACGATCAGTGTCACAGTGCCGAAG
Organism: Bacteroidota bacterium; assembly: GCA_029555415.1. Lineage (GTDB taxonomy): Bacteria > Bacteroidota > Bacteroidia > Chitinophagales > Chitinophagaceae > JAKPSI01. The sequence goes on from JAKPSI010000084.1 coordinate 1,741, forward strand.
GATCGCTATTCCACCATCAATACTTTCAATAATATTTACGTCAACAATGTACTGGGGACACCCGTGCCGCTGAAACAAGTGGCGGACCTTGAATTCGAGACTTCGCCCACAACGATCAAGCACCTTGATAAAAAACGTTTCGTGGTGGTGACGGCCTTCACAGATAAGAATGTATTATCGGGTCAGGTGATCAAACAGTTCATGGAAAAAGTGAAAGAACTGCACCTGCCGGCCGGATATGAGATCAAACTGGCGGGTGAGGCACAGCGTGAGCAGGAAACATTCGGCGGCAGTTTCATGACCGTGGTGATCGCCACCGTGTTCCTCTTCATCATGGTACTGATCCTGGA
>JAKPSI010000123.1 GCA_029555415.1 Bacteroidota bacterium
CATATAGTTCATGTACATGTCGCCATTGGCATCATTACCGCAGCTTTTGCGGATGCCGGTGGGACAGGAAATATTATAACCACTTTGTTTCGGTGTATCCGCTACACCATCATCACCGCAATACGCGTCACCCCAAAGGTGTTTCAGGTTCAGCCAGTGACCCGCTTCATGCACTACCGTTTTACCGGAAGTGAAATCATTGTTTCCACCGAATACCGCTGTACCGATCACGAGACCGTCTTTGTCAGCCGGTCCGCCGGGAATAGTGGAATAACCCATCACACGGTCCAGATTGCAGACCCAGATATTGAGATAGCTCTTGCTGTCCCAGGCATCATCACCGGTCTCGCTGCTGAACTTCATTTTGTCATCCTCCTGCCACAGCGTTACGGGTGTGTACTTGCGGATAATGCCGCTGGTACTGCGTTTGCGGGGATCGGAAGTAGCAAGCACGAATTCAAAACCGGCATCGGCCGCTACTGATCTGAAATAAGAAGGTGTGTTGACCGTATCTGGATTCTGGCGACGGAAACATTTATTGAGGATGTTCAGTTGTTGTTGTACCTGCGCGTCAGAGATATTCTCGGCAGCAGTATGATATAAAACGTGCACCACGACAGGAATGCGGATGATGTTCTTTGATTCTGTGCGTGAAGTATAATTGGAAACGTTGCTGTGAATGCGTGTGAAAGTTTCGATAGCGTCAAGTCTGAGGCGGAGTGAGGGATCAGCGGTGATCTGCTGCTGCATATATTGATAAGCATCGCAACGCTGCTGGGCACCCAGCGCGCCGGAGATCATCAACATAATTGTTATAAGCAAATACCTCGCTTTCATTCTTACAGGTTATACGGGTTACACATAGCTTTTTTTGTGAAGCCATGAAGGGTTCAAGGGAAAAGGAATCAAATGAGGATAAAAGGAAAATAGGGAGGTGTTTCAGGGAATAGATTCTGTGCGAATTCCGTAGGGATCAGGTTAGGGATTAAAGATAGTATTTTCTGCAGTTCCGGCATAGTAAATTTACAAGCTCCTGAACAAAATGAGGGAATGCTCTGTAAAAGGCGATTTAACAGCCCTGTAAGAGTCAAAAATCCCACAACCCCCTTAATTTTGCTGATAATCAACCTCCTGAACATGAAAAAGCTACTGATCCTGTTTTTTTGGGGTGCCTTAGCGTCCTGCAATAACACCCCCTCGGCCACAAGTGGCAAAACAGGTGGTTCTTCGGAAGGGGTGCCTGAGGGACCTAAAGCGATCAGCTATTCCATCATCAATACCTATCCGCACGATACCAGCTCCTTCACAGAAGGCATTCTGTTCTATAAAGGTGAGTTGTATGAAAGCACAGGAAACTATGGCCATTCCAGGCTCCTGAAAGTGGACCTCAAAACAGGTAAAGCGGTCAAATCCCTTGACCTGGACGCGAAATACTTCGGCGAAGGCATCGCCATCGTGAACGATACGATCTACCAGCTCACCTATCTCGAAAAGGTCGGCTTCATGTATTCCCTGAAGGATTTCAAAAAGCTGAAGGAATTCACTTTCTCCGCCGCACAGGGCTGGGGCATGACCGACGACGGCCATTCCATCATTGCCACCGATGGCACCAGCAATCTGTATTACTATGAACCCGGCACTTTCAAATTACAGCGCACACAAAGTGTCACTGAATCTGGTAGTCTCGCTTTCAACCTCAATGAACTGGAATATATAGACGGTTTCCTCTATGCTAATCAATGGCAGGCACCTTATATCCTGAAGATAGATCCGGCCAGCGGACAGATCGTTGCAAAAGCGGACCTGACGGAGGTTTGGAAGCGCGTGCAGCTGAAGGATCCGAAAGCGGATGTGCCGAACGGGATCGCTTATGACGCAACCACAAAGAAGATGTACGTGACCGGAAAATTATGGCCGGAGATGTATGAACTGCAATTATCGCAGTAAGATCATTTCGCGTTTTGAATGATATAGATCACCGAACTGCAACGCTGCACATCTGACAATGCTTTCAGGTTGGAGCGTAAGCCGTTCCATACCGCACTGATGAGTCCGGTACTCCCCTTCTGATATTTATTGCTGAGCATGGAAATGTAAAAGCTGTCGTACCACATCGGCTTGTATGCTTTCACTTCCAGTCCGTGCTGCTGCACCAAAGCGCGTACGGATGCCGGTGAGAAATGATAGAGGTGCCGCGGTACATCATAGGCCGCCCAGTAAGCGCCATAGATCTCCGCATCTTTTGAAGTATAATTCGGAACGGCAACAATGAGCTTACCGCCGGGTTTGAGCAATTGCTGCATGCGTTGCACATAGGGATGCAGATCGTGCACATGTTCCATCACGTGCCATAATGTGATCACATCAAAACTACCTTCCGGCAAGGTGTACAATTCGGCCGTCTCACGCAACTCAAGCCCGTACAGGTTCTTCGCCATCGCCCTGGCATCCGGGTCGGGCTCCAGTCCTGTCGTTTGCCAGCCCGCTTCCCGCATCGCATTCGCGAAAGTGCCGGTGCCGCTGCCCACATCCAGATGTGTTCCTTTATTCAGTCCCGTCACCTGTTTCACCATCGCCACTTTGGAACGGATCGTTCTTTTCCGCACCGCCTGGTACAAACGATTCACCAGTCCTTTGGAAGTATTGGTGTGGGAAATATAATTCTCGGAATGATAATATGGTCCGATATGCGCCGCATCCGGTATTCCCTGCGTGTAACGCAAACTGCATTGCGGGCATTCCAGGATCATGAAACTTTCGTTGGAAACGGTATAGTCCTTTGCCGCAAAAACCTCACGCTGCTGCGCTGCATGGCAAACGGGACATTGTGTATAGCGTATAGAATGACTCATGAGGGCCACAAAAATAAAGGCAAAGCCTCAAACAGGGAGAAAATAAAGGAAGGATCGTTACGGTGCCGTTGTTTCCATCGGCACCACAGGCTGTGTGCAGGATGTCGCTTCAAGGCCCAGGCCTTTCTCTGACAGATGCCAGCCCGTGAACATGACCGCCAGCAAACCCAGTACCAGCGCGGCGATCCACCAGCGTGAAGGGGTTGCTTTTTCAGGATTCAGATACGCGCGCATTTCATCAGCCGTACGCTTCTCCTCACCCACCCTTACATCATGTTCGGCTTTTTCACGGATGATCTTTTCGGCAGTGACCGCTGTTTCTACGGGTGTTGATACGGCCGGTTCAAAACGGATCGTTCTGCCCGCACCTTTGGTGATCACACCCACTCCTTTCCAATCGATCTTCGCGCCGGCATACACCTGTTCTTTCAGTTGAGAACAGAAATCATGGAACTGATTGATCGCTTCACCCGCCGGGATCTGCATCAATGCCGCCAGCCAGGGATAGAAATGTGCAGGATGATCCGTTGCTTCCGCCTTCCAGCTGATCTGCTGAACCGGTGCATGGATCAGTCGCGCGGCAAAATCACCGCGTGCGGATGTTGTTTGCAGGGAAATGGTTCCGATGCCCGGTAAGGATAATTCTTTGAACCGGATGAGATATTGATGAAGCGCTGAATACAATTTTAGTTGTGTTGGTCGAACGAAAATACGACTCCCGCGACAAAGTTGAACCCATAAACCGGGTATTGGTTCCAGCGCTGGTATTCCTTGTTGAAAATATTATTGAATTGCGACCACAGGTCGATGTTCTTCGTGATCTTGAATTGCAGTCCCGCGTTCAGGTCCACAGCGCCTTTATCCCTGTAGGATTGTCCGTTGGGATTCCGGTGCAGCGGGCCCTGCCATGCATACAGGTCCGTTTTCAGCCACAGGTCCTTGATCACCTGCAAACGCATGCTGCTGGTCACTTCCAGAGGGATCATGCCCCAGGCTTTATCGTTCGTTTTCAGTCCTGAGAACTGACTGAAATTCACACCGGCCAGCCAGGAGAATTTCTCACCATTGGTATAACCCAGTTGTCCGTTCAGGTTGATCACATTGATCCGCTCCTCATTGAGCACGCGGAAAGTTTTGCCACCACCGGTCGCTACCGTATCATTCACGAACAGCGGCTGATTGGTCAGTTTATTGAAACCCACTTTAGCGTTATACGTGAAATGTTCATTCACCGTGCCTTTGAAACCCGCGAAACGTTCCTCCACCCATGTATTCTTCAGACTGTTCGGCGCCCAGATCCAGGGATTCTGTGATTCGAGGTACTGATAGGTCGTTTTGCGGACATATCCGGTCCATCCTGCCTGGAACGTGAAACGTTTATCCGCTGTACTGATATCCGCGATGATATTCGGGAACATCTTGAAGGTCTTGTTATCCCATGACGGACGGATACCCAGTTGTGCGTTGATGGTGGACGTTTTATATAACAATGACGGAGAGATATAATACATGGTGTTATTCACCACGGTCTTGTTCTCCGGACTCAACCTTGTCAGATCGAATGTCAGACCCAGGTTCACCGCGAACTGCTGATTGATGGATTTCTCCAGCGGCAGATTCAGTACGGTATTACTTTCATTGTTCTTCAGCCGGTCGCTGAACACATCGATCTTCAGTTCCGGAGTATAGGTCAGTCCGAAAGCGGTCTTGTTGATATTATGAAAGGCCAGTTTACCACTGATGGTCTGGTAATTCAGTTTGATGGAATCATCGGGGAAGGATAAGCTCGCGGGTTCGTAACCATATTTATAGGTACGGTCCTGCTTCATACCCAGCGAAGCATCCCATTCAATGTTATTAGTCTTGAAATACCCGGCCAGTCTGGCTTTGGTGGCCGTGAATTTCTGGAACTCACGTTTGCCATCGGAACCGATGTGCTGCGCGTAGATATTAAGTCCAGCCGTTTTACCATCACCCAGCGTAATGCCCGCCTGGATATACGGAGTACGCAGACTACCAAAGCCTGCTTTCACATAACTGCTGTTGTCCCATTTACCGCCGGAGTCAACGGTCAGCGCCAGTGGTTTCAATGAACCGGGCTGGTACGCGAACAGTAAACGCTGGTTGGGGATCGTATAATTCAAACGCGGTTTCGTCGTATCTGCTACCGGAGGTGCCGCGGTAAAATTGATCTTGGCCGCTTCACGCAGTACGGGCTTGAAGCTGGACGTGATATCTACCGAACGTTTCTTGCCGGTGGTGTCCTGCGCCTGTGTAGTAGCAGCGAACAGGAAGGTGGCGATCACAAAGCCGGTATATTTCATTGTTGCGTTCATCATGGTTGTCTTGTTGATCAGTTGTTATTCACTTTACTGGATTTGCCTTCCTCATCGATCACGAGGTTGAGTTTGGTCTGCGCCTCACTCTTGAGTTCCGGATTGACGGTATTCTCCACGATACTCTGGAAAGTAGCCTTCGCGTTGAAGTAATCTTTCTCCTTGAAATAGATATCGCCGAGCAGGATGTAGGACTTCCCTACCCAGAAATCGTATGAACCGGATTTATTGATCGTTTCAAAAGCCGCTTTCTCCGCATCGCTCAGCTTACCCAGCTGGAACCAGCAGTTAGCGATCTCATAACGTGCTTCCGCTGCCAGCGCCGCTTTGTTGAGGGCGATCACGGATTTGAAATTCGTCAGCGCCAGATCGTACTGTCCGTTCACTTCATATGATTTCGCGATGGTCATATTGGCCAGGGTCTTGTCTTCCGTGCTGCTGCCTTTCGCATTGGCCAGTTCTTTGGCGTTATCGAGTGCGGTGGACCATTGCTGCAACTGATACTGGCAACGCAGCAGGCCGCGCATAGCTTCCAGTTTGTTCTCCTGTCCGGAGCTCAGTTGTTTCAGCTGCGCGAAGAATACTTCCGCTTTCGCGTAATCTTTCAACTCAAAGAAATTGATCCGGGCCGCGGTGAGGATCGCGCGTTCCGCGTATTTGTTGGGTGCCGCATCCGCAACAGGTCCGTAAGCTTCCAGGGCATGGGCCCAGTCCTTTTTCGCATTATAGATCTCCGCACGGTTGAACTGCGCATCCAGCGCGTAGGTGCCGTTCGGGAATTTCTGCAGGTAACTATTATAACCGTTCAGTGCGCCGGTGGTATTGTCATTCTCCAGTTGCGCCTGTGCTGCAGCATACGTCAGTGAATCCTCTGAACTTACACTGAGCGGCTTGCCGGCCTTACGCATGAAATCCGCGTATTCGTCGGGTTTGCCATCGCCCACATAGATCAGGCGCACATTATCGATGGCATCATCCGCTTCAGGTGAATTGGGATACTGATCGATCAGTGTCTGATATTGTTTGAGCGCGTCCGTATTATTATTAAGGTTGTAATAAGCCACACCGAGATTATAGAGTGCCTGCGGTTTCAGACTGCTGTTGCCGGAACCCTTCACGATATTGGCCAGGAATGGAATGGCTTCGCGGAATTTCTCATCGCTCATGTACGCGTTCGCGATCTCCATGTTGGCATCGGTCACGAGTGAGCTGGTCGGGAATTTCCGGATCATGGTGTTCATGAGTGAGATCTTCTCGGAAGAACTGCGGACACCGGCCAGCATGGCATTCTGGAAAGTAGCGTAGTCCTCAGCGGGCCACGACAATTTGACCACATTATCATACATCGATTTGGCCTTGCTGAAGTTCTTCTGCATGAAGTAACAGTCCGCCGTGCGGATGTACGCATCCTGTGTGAACGCGTCCGTATTCAGTGCCGGTGTTTTGGCCAGCGGCTCAAAGAAGGTCTGCGCGGTAGGATAATTCTCCTTCCGCAGGTAACAATAGCCGAGGTTGTAGCGCGCATTGATGGGATTGGCTTCGCCACCTGTTGGTGAACCGCCGCTTACATAGGCATTGTAATATTTAATGGCGTCATCCAGTTTATTGCCTCGGTAAGCGATCTCCCCTTTCCAGAAATTGATGAAGGGCAGTACCGCTCCGTTGTTGGGATCCTTCAGCGCTTTATCGAGCAGAACGTTCGCGTCGGCGAGCTGACCATCATTGATCATCTCCGTGGCGCGGCCGTAGAGAATGCGGGGATATAAACGTTTCGCATTGTCGGAAGGCTTGGCGAGACTCTCGAGCAAGGTTTGTGCGTCGCGGTAATTATTGGTATTGGCGAGTACGCTCACCAGTAATTCCTTTGCTTCCGTGTTGTAGGTGGAATTGGGATAATCGGTCAGGAAGGAATTGAGGCTGTTGAGGGCTTCATCCTGATAACCGAGTTCGTAAGAAAGTTTGGCGTACTGATATTTTGAGATCTCTTTCTGCGCGGCATTGCTGCTGTTCGTGGAACAGAACAGAAAGGCGTTGCGGGCGCTGGATTTCTGATTAGTCTTGAGATAAGCGTCACCCAGCAGGTACATGGCGTGCTGACTGAGTGAATCATCTTTACCACTGAGCTGTTTGAAACCATCGATGGCTTTGCTGAGCTGGTTAGCCTGGTAATAACAATAGGACAGCTCATACAGATCCTCTCTCCTCACCTTCTTGCTGCCCCGTACATAATCTTCCAGGAAAGGAAGTGCTTTCGCGTAATCCTGTTTCTCGAAATAGCTGTGGCCGATCATTTGTTTCATCTCCAGATCGTAGTACTGTGTTTTGCCGCCCTTGATGCGGGCCTCCGCATAACGCAGGGCTTCATCTTTCTGCCCCTGTATATAATAGATCTGCGCGATATAATAAGGTACAACGGTGGCATAGTCCTTCTGATCCTCCACCACTTTGAAACTCTGCATCGCGTCGCCATACTGACGGTCGCGGAACGCGAGGAATCCGTAATAGTAATTCGCATCCAGATAATTCGGATCATCCTTCAGGGCAGCGATACTCTGGAAAAGCGGTTTGGCTTCATTGAAGCGCTGCATGGTGAAGAAACCGTAAGCCTGGTGGAATTTCATGTCGGCGATCTCGCGGTTGCTGAGATTGGCGATACCGGCATTTTCATACTGCGCTACGGCTTCGCCGAAACGCTGACTGCGGAAATAATACTCGGCGAGGTGAAAATTCATCATTTGCTCACGGGCCTCGTTCTTTTCCACGTCGATGTATTGTTTGGCCTCGTCTTCCGCGCGGCCTTCATTCTGCTTCAGGGCGCAGACGATGGTATAGTAATCGATCTCCTGGGCGGTGACCGGCGCGCTGATGCGGTCCGTCTCGCGGGTATTACGCCGGAGTTCCTTGAAAAGCGGATAGGCCAGGCTGAACTGGTCCTTCTGAAAATATTCCTTGGCTTCCTGGAACAATGCCTGCGGATCGGTGTAGAACCGGGTCGGCTGGGCGAATGCAACAACAGAAAAACAGGTGGCGATTATGAGCTGGCTGAGATACTTCATGTGAAAGTTCCTTTTACCGTGACCGGAGAAACCGGATGTTGGGATAAACGATGCGAATATTCAATTTATTTCAGGGTCATCCAAACATCATTCCAAACAGGTGTGGATAAGTGCAGATGCGGGAGACGATTTAACATTTCCTTCCGTAAACCCTTCTTTCACACATAAAAAAAATAGTTGGTAATATTGCATCAACAATCAACTCAATCCCCATGAAAAAGCTTTTCCGCATTGGATATACCGACAACGGTATCAGTTTCGCTGCACTCATGCTCCGCCTCGGTGGCGGTCTGCTGATGATCCCTTACGGGTTTAACAAACTCACACATTTTTCTGAATTGTCACAACGCTTCACCGATCCTTTTCATATCGGACACGCCACCACACTGGGACTGGTGATCTTCGCCGAGTTCTTTTGCGCGGTGCTGGTTACTGCGGGTTTGCTGACGCGACTGGCCGTGGTTCCGCTGATCATTGAAATGGGGATCGCATTCGGGAAGCTCCATAAT
>JAKPSI010000005.1 GCA_029555415.1 Bacteroidota bacterium
GTGCTCGAAGATTTTTATCGTCCCTGGACCGATCTGGTGAAGCAAGGTGTGGGGGTACATTGCGGTGAATGCGGATGTTACAATGAGACACCTCATGATGTTTTCCTCGCATGGTTTGAGGACCAACTGAAGATATTGACTACCCATGGTATAGGGTGGGGGTTATGGAACTTCCGCGGGACTTTCGGGATTCTCGATTCAGGGAGAAAGGATGTGAACTATGAAGATTGGCATGGGCATAAACTGGATCGTAAGCTGTTGAACTTGCTGCAGAAATATTGATCTATGATCTGCGAGTCCCGGTTATTCCCGTATAAGACTGCTCCGGTCGAGGACAGTAACCTTTTGTCCCATCAGCTGAATGATACCCTCCTCTTCCATCTCTTTCAGCAAATGGGCCAGTGATTGACGTGCTCTTACCAGAATCAAAAGTGCAGTGTTTTTGGATTCGGGTTAACATTTTACTCCAAATCAGCACCTATGGCTATGCTGCTGCAGGACGATCTTCCAGCCTTTTCCACAGTATTTCGAGCCAGTCGTTCTTTTGTTTTGTCCCTGTCAGCAATTCTATTCGTGTTTTCCCTTTTCTTTTGCCGGCTTTATATCTGCGATGATTATGATAAAACATGATTAGATTCAGTGTTTACTGGTTGATATTGTTTCTTGATGTATTCAGAAAAGCTCTCACAGCGGTTACGGCTTTCGTACGAGTGCCGGGAATGATTAGGAATACATCAATTCTCATTATCTGCTTTTCTGCTCTAAACAGGGAATTGTCAAGAAAACCGTACTTGAAGCATATTCCAGGCCTCGTCAAAACGGCGTAATAGCCATTTTCGTTGAATGAAAACGATAACGGTACGGCTGTCGGGAATGTCATCGGCAATGGTCACCTTCAAACGTTTCCAGACTCAGCCTGTATGGCGGGCCAACCGTCCCCAGAAGGAACGCTACCGTGAGTTCTTCCAGTGTGACACCGATATTGTGGCCTCCGACTCACTGCTGAACGAGGTGGAGCTGGTGCAGATCATGGACGGGATATTCTCCCGCCTGGACATATCAGCGTGTCGGGTGTAGATATCTCCTTCGGAGCGGACCGCATCTACGATGTGCTTACTCGGCTGAACCTCTTTCCGGAGAGCTTTGTACACAGCACCGACAGCTCTTCGTCAACTTCGGTAAGCGGGAGGCAAATTACCTGCTGCCAATGATCACGCAATTGCGGCGCACGGGCATCTGCTGCGAACTCTATCCGGGGGCAGCAAAGATGAAAAAACAACTCTCCTATGCCGACCGCAATCATATTCCCTTTGTGGTGATGGTGGGTGAGAACGAGATGAAGGAGGAAAAGATTACGCTGAAGAACATGCAGTCGGGTGATCAGAAAAGTATCTCCCAAAACGAAGTTCGGAAGAAATCAGTAAAAAGACGACTGTTTACACAGCTGACAATATCCCAAAAAGAAAACTCCGGAATTTCCGGAGTTTTTTGGTTCAATTATCGGATGATCTTCACATCCACGGCATTCATTCCCTTGAGACCGC
>JAKPSI010000032.1 GCA_029555415.1 Bacteroidota bacterium
ATGCCGTGATCAGCAACAGTGATCTGTACAATACGTATCTGCCTGCATTCAAGACACTGGTCACCGAAGCGAAAGTGGGCGGTGTGATGTGCGCGTACAACCGGGTGGACAGTCTGCCCTGCTGCAATAATCCGTTCTTACTCCAAACCATCTTAAGAAAGGAATGGGGTTTCAAGGGTTATGTGGTCACGGATTGCTGGGCCTTATCGGATGTGGTGAGCGGACACCATTATGTACAGACCGAAGCGGAAGCCGCGGCACTGGCCATTAAGAACGGTGTGAATGTGGAATGCGGCGCTTCGATGAAAGGCCTGCAGACGGCACTGGATAATAAATGGGTGAATGCGGCGGAGATCGATGCGGCGCTGCGCAATAACCTCAGTATCCTGTTCAAACTCGGCTGGTTCGACCCCGAAGGATCGAATCCTTATGATAAGATCCCCGCTTCCGTGGTGGACAATGAAGCGCACCGCAAACTGGCTTACAAGGCTGCGCAGGAATCCATCGTGCTGCTGAGCAATAAGAACCATACGCTGCCTTTGCAGAATACACTGAAGAACATTTTCGTGACCGGCCCCAATGCCGATGCCACCAATGTGCTGCTCGCGAATTACAATGGCAACTCCGGCAATCTCACCACCATCCTGGAAGGGATCACCAATAAGATCAATGCGGGTACCACGCTGGGATATGATAAAGGTTGCGAACTCACGGATACTTCCAAACAATCCATGTACTGGATGATCAACGACGCGGACGCAGTGGTAGCTGTACTCGGGCTTTCTCCTTTGCTGGAAGGAGAGAATGGTGATGCCGCTTTATCCGAAGCCGGTGGGGATAAGAAAGATATCCGTTTTCCTTATGCGCAACTGAAATACCTGCGTGCCTTACGTGCGAAGACGAAGAAGCCGCTGATCGTGGTGGTGACTACCGGTTCTGCAGTAGAACTGAAAGAAGTGGAAGAGATCGCTGATGCGGTGCTGCTGGCCTGGTATCCGGGTGAGGAAGGCGGTAACGCGGTGGCGGATGTGATCTTCGGGAATGCGAGTCCCGGCGGACGTTTGCCCGTGACCTTCTACCAACGCAATGAGCAACTGCCTGATTTCAACGACTATTCCATGAAAGGCCGTACCTATCGTTATTTCGACGGACCGGTACAGCATCCTTTCGGGTTCGGACTGAGCTATACACAATTCAGTTATTCCAATTTTAAGGTGAATACAAGTACGAACGATTTCAAATGCAATTTCACACTGGCCAATACCGGAGACCGTGACGGAGAAGAAGTGGTGCAGGTTTATGTCAAACGTCATGATAAGAAAGATGCGGAGCCCAATCTGCAGCTGAAACAATTCCAGCGTGTGGCATTGAAAAAAGGGATGACAAAGCAAATGAGCATTTCGCTTCCATCTTCATCTTTCCTGTTCTGGGACGAAGTAAAAAAAGAATGGACGGTTTATCCGGGTGATTACGATATCAGCATCGGATCATCCGCAACTGATATTAAACAAACAGAAAGGATCACCATTCGCTGATGCGCCTATTTCTTATCATATTATCCTGTTGTGGTCTGCTGCCGCTTTTCAGCGGAAAGCCAAGGGTGCCTTCAAAGGGTACCGGACTACCGGATGTCTTCATCGTCATACTGGGTGTGGCGCAGGATGCAGGCTATCCACAGATGGGATGCACCGGTGCCTGCTGCAAGCCTTACTGGGATGGGGTAGCGGAAAAGAAATTCGTGACCAGTCTCGCTATCGTTGACCGTAAGCGTCATCAGTACTGGCTGGTGGATGCTACACCGGATATAAGGGAACAACTTCATTTTTTGCAACCCTTCTTAGGACCGGATGCAACTTATAACCCTGCGGGTGTATTCCTCACCCATGCGCATATCGGACATTATGCGGGACTCATGCAGTTCGGTCGTGAAGTGATGGGCGCCAACGGTATTCCCGTCTGGGCCATGCCACGCATGGATTCATTCCTGCGTAACAATGGGCCCTGGAGTCAGCTGGTGAATCTGGGGAACATCAAACTGAATACACTGCAGGATAAGCAGGGCGTGATGCTCAATGATTCGCTCAGCATCCAGCCATATACAGTGCCGCACCGGGATGAGTATTCGGAAACGGTCGGTTTCGTGATCCGCAGCAAGAGCCGTTCGCTCCTGTATATCCCCGATATCGATAAATGGGAAAAATGGGACAGGAACATCAACGCGATGGTGGGGAAAGTGGATGTAGCATTGCTGGACGGCACCTTCTACCGCAACGGTGAACTACCGGGCAGGGATATGCGCGAAGTTCCGCATCCCTTCGTGGAAGAGAGTATGCGGCGTTTCGATACGTTGTCCATGAAAGACCGCTCCAAGATCATCTTTACCCATTTCAATCATACCAATCCCTTGCTGCATGAGAAAACACCGGAGCGGCTCGATCTGCTCGGGCATCTGTACCGTGCGGCCATCCAGGGGCAGGTGATCGCTTTATAAATGATAAAACAGCTGTATGAAAAAGATATTACTCATCGTGATTTGCAGCATTGCGGTCATGACAGGCAATGCGCAGACCAAAGGGGCTTTCGAGTTCGTCAATTTCTCGAAGGTCAACATCACCGACAATTTCTGGCGGCCCAAGATCGATAAAGTGGCGACGGTGACCATGAAGGCCTGCATCGAGCAGACCGAAGTGAAAACGCCGCGCATCCGCAATTTCGAGAAAGTGGCACGCGGGAAAGGAGAGGCTTTCGAGGGACGTTACTACGACGACAGTGATGTTTACAAAGCACTGGAAGCGATGGCCTATGCCCTAAAAACGCATCCGGACGCTGCTTTGGAAGCAAAGGCGGATGAATGGATCGGGAAGATCGCCGCGGCGCAACTGCCTGATGGGTATATCGGTACTTATTTCACATTGAAAGGGATCGAAGGACGATGGAAAGATGTGGAGAAACATGAGGATTACAATGCCGGTCACCTCATTGAAGCGGCGGTGGCCTATTACAATGTGACCGGAAAGAGAAAATTCCTGGATGTGGCGATCCGTTTCGCGGACCATATCGATACCACCTTCCGTCTTGCGAACCGGAAATGGTTCAGCGGTCATGAAGAGATCGAACTGGCGCTGGTGAAATTATACAAGACCACGAAGAATGACCGGTACCTGAAACTGGCCGACTGGTACTTGCAGCAGCGCGGACATCAGTATTATCCGTACGGCACCAACTGGATCACGCCGGATTACTGGCAGGATGTGAAGCTGGTGAAGGACCAGACGGAGATCACGGGTCATGCTGTACGTGCCATGTACCTCTATACCGGCGCGGCCGATGTGGCGGCGATCACCGGCGATGAAGGGTACCTGAACGCCATGAAAACGGTGTGGGACGATGTGGTGCAACGCAACATGTATCTCACCGGTGGCATCGGTTCAGCCGGTGACAATGAGGGATTCTCCAAAGACTACGACCTGCCCAATGAGGATGCGTATTGCGAGACCTGCGCCAGTGTGGGCATGGTGCTGTGGAACCAGCGCATGTGTCAACTGACGGGCAACAGCAAATACATCGATGTACTGGAAAGGAGTCTGTACAACGGCGCACTGGACGGCCTGAGCCTGAGCGGGGATCATTTCTTTTACGACAATGTACTCGCATCGAACGGCCAGCATCAAAGAAGAGAATGGTTCGGCACGGCTTGTTGTCCGGCCAATATCGCGCGGCTGGTCACATCCGTGGGCAGTTATATCTACGGACAGGGCAATGATGGCATCTGGGTCAATCTGTTCGTGAACAGCAATACCACGATGAAAGTGGGTAATGTGAATGTGCCGGTCAGTATTGAAACGAATTATCCCTGGGATGGGAAGGTCAGGATCCATGTGGATCCGGAAAAGAAGGTGAAGACGAAACTCTATGTCCGTATCCCGGGCTGGAGCGAAGGAGTCATCGTTCCGGGCGATCTGTACAGCCATCTGGATGACGTGCCCGATCAGGTTACTTCGCATCTGACAGAAGAAGATATTCCGCATACGTATAAGAACGGATACATGGTCATTGAGCGGGAATGGAAGAAAGGCGATGTGATCGAATATCATTTCACGATGGAGCCGATGAAAGTGATCGCCAGCGGCGATGTTCTGCAGGATCAGGAACGTATCGCCCTGCAACGCGGACCTTTTGTGTATTGTGTGGAAGGGGCGGATAATCCGGAGGGTGTTTGGAACCTGACCCTTCCGGTGGGTACCGAATTCACCACCACGGATTATAAAGTGCTGGATGAACCGGTGGTAGCCATCCAGGCTGAAGTGCCCGCGGCCACTGCTTCCGCGCGGGGGGACAGTATCGTGATGGAGACCCGGAAGATCACCGCGATCCCGTATTACACCTGGGCCAACCGCGGTCCGAATGCGATGCAGATCTGGCTGCCGGCGAAGGTGAGGGAGGTGAAGGTGAATTACAGGTCGAAGTATGAAGACGGGGGGAACTATTAATAGTTTTGGGTTAAAGAACACAGAGAAGAAAGCTTAAACACTTAGGACACATAAGGCAATTAGGGACACTTAGAAAGAAAGAACACTGAGTACTTGTCTCTATGAACTTTCTTTCTAAGTGGATCTAAGTGCCTAAATACACTAAGTGTTTAAGCTTTTACTAAGTGAACTTCTATAAATTGAAATAAAGAATATGAAACAAATACTTTGCCTCGCATTTATCGTACTCTTCGCTGCCTGTAAACAACCCAAAACTCAAAACCCGGAACCCAACACCAGACTTTTCGGTTTGATCGGTAAAGACTCCATCTTCCAATACACCCTGATGAACAAAAAAGGAATGGAAGTGGATATCCTCAACTACGGTGGTACCATCACCAACCTCTTCGTCCCCGATAAACAAGGCGTGCTGGGCGATGTCGTGCTCGGCTTTGATTCCCTCAGCGGCTATCTACAGAAAGGCAATCCCTATTTCGGTTGTCTCGTTGGCCGCTACGCTAACCGTATCGCGCATGCGAAATTCACACTGGATGGCAAGGAATACCAGTTGGCCGCGAATAATAACGGTAACACCCTCCACGGCGGCATCAAAGGATTTGATAAAGTGATCTGGGCGGTATTGTCGCATAACGACACATCCCTGACCCTGCAATATAAAAGCGCGGACGGGGAGGAGGGATACCCGGGTAACCTGACCGCAACAGTGGTCTATACGCTTACGCCGGAAAACGGACTGCATATCGATTATACGGCCACCACGGATAAAGCAACACCGGTCAATCTGACCAATCATTCCTATTTCAATTTATCAGCAGGGAAGGATTCGACGATCCTGAATCATGTACTGGGTATCGCTACGGAAGGATATCTTGAAGTGGATAGTCTTCTGATCCCGACTGGCGTCACCGCCTATCTGGGTGAAGAAGTGGATTATGCTCCCAACAGCATGCTGGCTTATATGGATTTCGGTGTTGCCAAGCCGATCGGCCGTGACATCGGTCATGTCAAAGGCGGTTATGACCACAACTGGAATGTATCGGTCAGCGATCGCAAAACGGTCGCGATCGCTGATCTCTATGATCCCACCAGCGGTCGTTTCATGCAGATATTCACCGACCAGCCAGGACTTCAATTCTATTCCGGCAATTTTCTGGATGGTTCATTAACAGGGAAGAAAGGGATGAAGTACGTGTTACATGGCGGCATGGCACTCGAAACCCAGCATTACCCGGATTCGCCCAACCGGCCGGAGTTTCCGAATACGATCTTAAAACCTGGGGAAGTTTATCATACATGGACCGAATATAGATTTTCGGTCAAATAGAGCTGCTGGCTACTAGCTGTTAGCTGCTAGCAGATCTGTTACACCGAAACTATTTTTGCAATAGGTAACTTTCGTTGCGCCGCTGCGACTTTGCGTCGTTGCGTGAAATATCTGCGTGATCTGCGCTTCATCTGCGCGATCTGCGGGAAACATTTGAGCTACTGACTATAAACGACCTTAATTCAAAACTCAAAATTCAAAATTCAAAATTTTCCTCTCACATTCCCTTGTTGAAAAATATCACCCCCTCCACACTCGCACCCGTCTTGGTCCCAAATCCGCCGGCTTCCGCGCCAGCCGTAGCTTTCACGCCCCAGCCGCATTTGCTGTCATAGATCAGGTCGAGCTTTTCACTGAATTTGAGCGGACAACCATGAAGCAATTGTTCCGTGCTCACTCCCACGCCAACGGAAATTTCGAAGCTGTTGTCCTGATGATATTCAAAATTCGCATTGACCGGCCCGATCTCATGTTCACTCACCACATTCACTGCCATTTCCTGCTGTGCCTGCACACCATCCGCGCCTTTGGAATAAGTGGTGGATTGTTCCACACTGATATTTTCATGCGGGGAGAATGCCACTTTGGTCTTGATGAATTCACTGGCTGCGCATTGCGGTGTCGGGTCGGCACCCAGTGTCTGACAGTCCGGTGTAACATCCGCATCTGTTCTGAAGATGTAAGCACGGTAATGCACTTTACGGATCAGTTTGTCTCCCAATTCCAGGAACTGGTCCACTTTGATCACGGGACCAAGTTTCGCATCGTTAATGATCTTCATGTGGAAGGGACCTTTCATAGCCGCGCCGGGAGCGTCCGGCGGAAATGCGGACCAGGGTTTGATCTTTTGCCATTTGCCAACATTCAGCAGGTCCATCTGTTCGGTGGGCATACCATTGATCTCTACGTTGCCATCCGCATCCACGGTTCCATTGAAACTCCAGTCGCGCATCTGAAAACCATCTTTCAGGTTCGCGCCATATCCGCCGTTCATCGCTGTGATGGCAGCGGGAGAGAGGCCGGTCACGGGACCACCTGCCGATCCCTGGTACACATACAGGATCTTTCCGTTGCCGCTGATCATACCGGACTTGCTGATGTCCATGGAAAACTCTTTTGCGCAAGCGAGGGTTTTAAGATTCAGGGTGGTGCTGGCCATGTCTTTACCGAAAGTGGTATTCGCTTCCTGTGCTGTTTCACCGGAGCGGGCACTGACCACATTGGCTTCATAATGGCCTTCCCATTGCGCGATCTTATCCCGTTCCTGTTCGCCCTTTGTTTTTTGCGGATTGGGTTTTACCGGAGTTGGATTTTTATTGTTCTTGTTCGCATTGGCATTCGCATTTTTGGCGGCTGCACTTTTTCCGCCTTCTCTGCCTGATCCGGCATAACCCAGGTTCCAGGCGTCCTCAAAGTCTTTCTGCGCGCCGGTCTTGTCGCCTTTTTTCTCCTTGATCTTCCCGTCCGTATAACAATACAATCCGTTCTTCGGATCGAGTACGCGTGCGATGCGGATCGCGGAATCTGCCGCTTTCAGGTTCTGAACATTGATCTGTGCAATGGCCAGGTTACCGAAAGGTGAAGCCAGATTAGGGAAATTGCGGGTCACTTCCCGTAACAGGATCACGGCATCGGGCCATTTGTTATAATCCATGATCATATTGGCCAGATTATTCAGGTAAACGGCATTCGTCGGAGCCAGTGAAGCAGCTTTGGCAAATCCATACAGTGCTTCAGGTCTCCAGTTCTTGAAATAATAGAGTGTAGCCTGAACATAATAGGACTCCGCTAATCCGCCTTTGTATTTTTTTGCGTCCGCTTTGGCCCATTTATCGAGCATGTCCGTGTACTTCGTGATCTTCTTCACACCTTCCATGTTCCGGTTGATCACTTCCATGACCGTACCCTGCGGAACGATGGCCACATTCACATCCTGCCAGGTGGAGGAACCAGCGCCATCCGACAGCATCTTGAAAGGCAATACGAGTGCGCCGTTATTCAATGACCAGGTGCCGGTTTGTTTGCCCTGCGCCATTTCTTTGAAGGTGATCGTCATGGTCACGCCGGTCGCTTTCCAGGTGCCCGCGTCTTCAACGGTCTCACCAGGTTGCACCGCTTTGAATTTGAAAGTGCCGTTACTGAAGGTGATCGTGATATCGGCTCCCGACCGGGCTGATTTGCCGTCACTGTCTTTTACAAAACGGTAGGTGCCGTTAAGTGTCTGGGCATTCATGTAAAAGCTGAATAACAGGCAAAAGGGGAGAAGGGATCTGAAAAGGTTCATGGTATGGGTTTGAAGGGATCCTAAAGTTCGGTTATTTGTAGGTGGGATGTATCCCACAAAAAGGGGAGTTTTGGAAAATGTTGAATTTTGAATGCTGAATTTTGAATGCAGGCATCTGGAATCCGTTAGGGCTGCCTGGATCTTTAGGGGCATTCAAAATTTAAAACTCAAAATTCAAAATTTTCCTCCCTTTCTCCCTAAAAAGTGGGATATCCCGAACCCGGAATTCCCTTTACATTTACGCTGCACACTAAACCTTATTGCTATGTGTAAACTATTGCTCCCGTTTTTGATCTTAAGCTCTTTCATTTCTTTTGCCCAGCGTCCCGACCTGCAGGTGCGCGAGAAAGCTGCCCCGGCAGTACGGCTCACACAATTACAGCAACTGCGGACCGATGCCCAGTCCAAAGGCCTCCGTTTTTCAATGTCTTATACCAAGGCATTTGAGATCGGTATCAAGAACCTGGCAGGCGGATTGGAACCGCAGATCTCCAAAGAACAAGCCATCAAGATCTCCAAAGATGGCAAAATGCAGCTCGATAAATACCGCCTGAGCATGCAGAAAGCAGCCGGTATCAATCCTGCCATCCAGAAGATACTTCAGGAAATACAGTCGGCGTCTTCCTGTAAGGCGAACGCGGCTACATATGATGCCCGCAATCAGAACTACATGACCGTTGCCAAAGCACAGGGTAATTGCGGCTCCTGCTGGGCCTTTGCGGGTGTAAGCATTCTTGAAGCGGGTTATATGCGTGTCAACAAAATGACCATTGATGCTTCCGAACAGGAATTGCTCAACTGTGCGTATGGTTATAACCGTGATATGAATTGCAGTCAGGGCGGATGGATCGACAAGACCGTTGCCTGGATCGTGGATCATGGTATCACATCTGAAACTCAGGTTCCTTATGTTACTGCCGATCAGAGCTGTAATAATTTCACCGATAAAATGTATGGCGCCATCAGTTGGGGCTTTGTCAGCGAAACCAATCCGGGTATGCCAACAAAGGAAGAGATCAAACAAGCCATCTGCGAACACGGACCCGTCGCTTCCCGGATGTGGGTGTACAGTGAAGCGTTTTCAGCTTACGACGGACAAGGAAACGTATACAGTGAAACATTTCCCGCGAATGTGAATGCGGATCAGAAACGCGGTCACTTCGTTACGATCTGCGGATGGGACGATGCAAAAGGAGCTTGGCTCATCAAGAATTCATGGGGAGCGGACTGGGGTGATGGTGGCTATGGCTGGATATCCTACACCAGCAACAGCATCGGTACCTGGGTGGTATGGATCGAACCCAAGGTGGAGAAAATGAAGACCTGGGATCCTATCATCATCAACCTGATGAACAAGCCTGTTGGAGATCTGCAGACCAAACCGATCGATCAGCTGCTGAAAGTGGATGATATCAATTTCCTGAAACTCCAGAAACCGCCACTGAATCCGCAACCGGTCAGGATCAAGAATTTTTAGTTTTTTGTCACCCGCCTTCGCTTTGCTACGGACGGGCAAGCATAGACACAAAGGTCACATAGGAATACACACATAGATTTTTTAAGGTCTTTGTCATGCCGGGGCACGAGGGATCTATATCCCGGTTACAGATCCCTCCTGCATCGGGATGACAAGCATCCTTTTTTTGTCACAAAGACACATAGGCCACATAGCAATACACACATAGTTTCTTTGATGATGCCTGTCATGCCGAGGAACGAGGCATCTATATTCCGGTTACAGATCCCTCCTGCGTCGGGATGACAAGCATCCTTTTTTTGTCACAAAGACACATAGGCCACAAAGCAATACACACATAGTTTCTTTGATGATGCCTGTCATGCCGAGGTACGAGGCATCTATATCCCGGTTACAGATCCCTCCTGCGTCGGGATGACAAGCATCCTTTTTTTGTCACAAAGACACATAGACCACATAGCAATACACACATAGTTTCTTTGATGATGCCTGTCATGCCGAGGTACGAGGCATCTATATTCCGGTTACAGATCCCTCCTGCGTCGGGATGACAAGGATCCCCTTTTTATTTATCGCCTGGAAAATAGAGTAAGAGTTATTCCAAAACCCAAAACTTATAGCTATCTGAATCCGCATATGGTTCTGCCTATTTATGAATAACCCGGAAAATTTGTATCTTCCGTTCCCTTATCATTGAGCTAAAGCATTATTAAACAATCAACCGGAAATGATCAAATCGCTGTTAAAGGTCATTGGTTTGAATATCCTGATCTGGGTCGTTCTGACAGCGATCTTTTATTTCAGTCCTTATTTGCTGAATAAAATATCTCCCAAACACTTCCTGTTCTGGGAAGAGTTCATTTTCTGTTTTCTCGCCGTCATTCATTTGTTCCTCAACTTTTATTTTCTCAATCGCTTTGAAAAGATCAACCGGTTCATCAGTGTGATGCTGATCCTCTGGCTGGTACTGGTGTACCTCGTGGAAGCCTGGTACCTGGGTTATATGTTCTATTTGAAGGAATAATACCTGAATTCAGGCCTTCATCCCGCATACCAACCATTCAAAAAGCTTCCGGCATTCTGGTCCTTTTTATCATTAATTTCAGGTCGTGAAAAGATCATTCCTGATAACCATCCTTCTGTTCCTGACGATCACTGCGATCGCGCAGCAACCGGAAGCCCAGCTGTCCCAATGGCATAGCAAAGCACCCATCGAAAAAGTATACCTGCAAACCGACCGGGATAACTATCTCGCCGGAGATACCATTTGGTTCAAGGCCTATCTTGCTTCCGATTACCTGCCGGATACCGCCAGTTCGGTGTTGATGGTTTCTCTGAATGATGCGTCCGGTAAATCTCTTTTTAAGGTTCGCCTTCCCATCGTGCTTGGTATCAGTAACGGACAACTGCCCATTCCTTCTTCACTTGCAACGGACCAATACAGCATCAATGCTTTTACCGCAACCTTACTGAACAATGGGCCAGACTATGTTTTCAAAAAGAAGGTCAGCATTTATGGGAAAATGAAACCCATTGGTGCGGACCCGACCACCTGGTCTCCGGACCCTAAACTGTTCATCGATTTTTTCCCGGAAGGCGGGAACTTCATCACGGGGGTCAGTAATACCATCGCTTTCAAAGCCACCAACGAATTCGGATGGCCTGGTATCGTACACGGGTCGGTCTTCAGCTCGAAACGCGGGAAACTTTTTGATCTTTCTGTCGTTCATGATGGGATGGGTTTCTTTGAACTGGAACCTACTGCCGGTGAAACCTTCTATGTAATGGCTGATACCGATCCGGAACATAAGAAACAAACTGACCAGACAGAAAAGTCAGTTCAGCAGAAATATAATTTGCCGGTCCCTTCAGATAAAGGCACAGCCGTTAGCATCATCCCGCATCCGGAAGGAAGTTATTTTGAAGTGCATACTGCGGGAGATGACCTGAACCAGAAACCCGCATATATGCTGGGTCAGATGCAGCACCGCGTGGTATTCCGACAGGATCTCTCACAAACAAAAACTGAATGGCAGGGTGTACTCAATACACGCAAACTGCATTCCGGCATCATGCAGATCACCATTTTCAATGCGAAGGGATTGCCACTCGCGGAGCGACTTGTATTCGTACAAAATAAAGAATACATCCAGCCCGCTCAACTGCTCACTGATACGGTCGCCTTCAGTCGTATGGCCCGTAACCGTTTCCGCTTCGCGATCGATGATACGGTACAGGGGAATGTTTCCATTGCCATCACGGATGCGGATTACGAACGGTTGCCCAACCGGCAGGAGAGTATCTTCAGTTCACTCTTACTGACCAGTGATCTCAAGGGTTCCGTCAATGATCCGGGATGGTATTTCCGCAATGAAGGGGATTCCGTTACCACCGCGTTGGACCTGCTGATGATGACCAATGGATGGCGCCGTTTCAAATGGAGTGAGCTGGCGCAGAAAGTGACCAGTGCTTTGCCTTATACCGATCCGGCATATATTACTTTATCCGGCCGTGCTTTTCTCCGGGGTACGAGAAAGCCGCTGGTGTCGAGGCCGCTCATCCTGCTGCTCACGAGCGGTGGACATCTCATGAACACACAGACCGTATTCAGCGATGAGAAAGGATATTTCAAATCCGACTCATTGATATTCTATGGTGCTGCCCGCGCCTTCATCATCGAACCAAAGAATAAGAAGAGCAATTATATCGAAGTAGAGATCGATTCCTCGATGAAGGTTTCCTACACTTTACCTGTTACCTCTAACCTTTTACCTGCTACCTCTCTTCCGCTCACGCCGTTCATGCGTAAACAGCTTGACATGGACTATGCCGCCATCCTGAAAGCCGAAGGCATCATGCTGGAAGGGGTGACTGTGCAAAGTGTGAAGCTGACCCCGACACAAAAGCTGGAAGAAAAATATACTTCAGGGGCCTTTGCTACAGAGGCATTCGCGGAAAAGACGATCGATATGATCAACACCGACGATATCGTTGTACAGGATAATATTTTCGAATACCTCCGTTCCCGTGTACCTGGTCTGCAGGTAGTGGAACCTGATTATACTTTCGCGGGCGTACCCAATCCCGATCCGCGTTATGATGTTACGAAGTACCGTTTGTACTACCGCCAGCAGGTATCGCTCAGTTCACAAGGCAACCCGGCCATGACGGTTTACCTGAATGAAGTGGAGACCGATGCCAGTGTGGTGGAAGCCCTGCCTGCCTCAGAGATCGCGCTGGTCAAGATCTTCAGCGCATTCACCATGGCAACCGGTGGTGGCCCCGGCGGCGCCATCGCGATCTATACCCGGAAAGACCTCGATATGCCCAGCACTTCCAAGGGCAATATCTTCAGCACAACCGGCTTCTCCGTCATCAAAGAGTTCTATGCCCCTGAATATAAGGAGATCCCCAATGCACTCTTCTCCAGACCCGATAACCGCATTACGCTCGACTGGCGCCCGAACATCTTCTTCAATGCCATCGGCCCCAGGATCCCGTTCAGCTTCTACAATAACGACCGGACCAAAAAATTCCGGGTGGTGATCGAGGGGATGACAACGACGGGGAAACTGATCATGATCGATAAGATCGTGGAATAAAAAATGCAAGCTGCTAGCTGTTAGCTACTAGCTGCTAGTGCACCTGTGATACCTTTTATTATGTTTTAGTGGTTAATATCCGTTGCGCCGCTGCGTCTTTGCGTCGATGCGTGTAATTTGGCTCTTACTGAGTAAACGACCCAATTCGTGTCCATTCGTACCCCTTCGCGTTCATTCGTGCTTGTCTGATCCCTTTTCTGCGCTAATCTGCGCAAATCTGTGTTAATCCGTGTTACGCAATTCAAACTCAATATTTTCCCCAGCCGGGTTCCTCGCATGGCTCGGAATGACAGGATTGATCAGAAGATAAAGGGCTGCGCGGAAGCACCCGTGTAAAACAATCTATTTAAAGCGCAGCGAAGGAGTAAAACCCTTCAACCTATAAACGCCCCATTCGTGTCCATTCGTACCCCTTCGTGTTCATTCGTGTTAGTTGTATTTTAAATTTCTGCGCTAATCTGTGTCAATCTGTGTTAATCTGTGTCAATCTGTGTACCCCATTCGTGTATGTCCTTCATCAATCCAGCGCCAAACGAACCTCAAAGCAATGCTTCAATTTATAAACGACCTCAATTCAAAATTTAAAACTCAAAATTCGCATTCAACTGTCGTTTTAGTGCCTTCTCCCCATCACCCGTAAGTGTTTCCCGCTATTACAAAAACTACGTACTCTTTCTACTTTCCTGTCATACTTATTCTACATATCTTTTTCTTACAAATCCAATCCAATGACAAAAACCAATACACTTTTCATCCACTGTGGCCATACCTGATGCCCCGGTGATCCCTTACAACATACGTTTCTCTGACTGACGGCCGAATACTGAAATGCCCGCCCCGAAAGGGTTTGCAAACACTGTTCCGGAGCCGCCCGGGAGATCCTTGTCTTTTTCAATCCAATAACCAACCATATGTTACGAAAAACCATCATCCTCCGTTTCCTGTTCGCCCTGTTCGTTATTTTACAGGCCCATCATGGCAAAGCCCAGATCCAGCGAACGTATCTCATCAACAATCCCGCCCAGCTGGGCACCAATCCGTATCCTACCGGATGCGGTTCCAATTACTGGTCCGATGACTTCTTTGTCGGATTCCATTGGAATGATGATCTGCCTGCGGGATGCACCATCACCGGACTCACCATTGAAACCAATATCGGGATCGAGTATATCGATTGGGGACATTTCACCCTGCTCAACGGAAGTTATGCAGGTGACATGTTCACCACGCCCTTTTATGATTGCAATGACCGGACCTTCATCGCGCATCCCGATGCCATTAATCCGGCCGACTATATCGTCGGAGGATTCAATGAATTCATATTTAACGCTGAATGGGGTGCTACCTGTATTTCAAGGTCACCTGATCTCAACGGTGCTTTCGCGCGCGTGACCGTCAGTTATTTTCCGCCCTTCACCGGCATCAATGCACCCTCCATCAGCGCTTTCACGCCCGGTACGGCCCTGCCCTGTACCGATATCACCATTTCCGGAGCCAATTTCACCAATCATGTCAGCCATGTATTGTTCAATGGTATCGATGCCACTGCCTTTACAGTGCTGAATGATGGTATGATCCAGGCCACCATCCCGCCACTGGCGACCGATGGCCCGATCAGCGTTTATAATGAAGGTGGTTACGTCAATTCGGACGATCCATTCATCATCACGGTTCCCAACGCACCGGTGATCAGTAATGTTACTCCTAACTCCGGTTTGCCCGGCACACCGATCAGCATTACGGGTACCGATCTCTGTTGCATCGTTTCACTTACGGTCGGCGGAACACCCGTTTCTTCTTATACCATCGTCAACCCCGGCCTCATCACGGCTCAGATCGGATATGGCAGTACCGGCAATGTGGATCTGACCACACCTGGTGGTACCGCCAGTTTCGGATCATTCACATATATTGAACCACCCGCTTCATCCCATGTTACGGTAAGCGGCAGTGATACGACAGGAAGCGTCATCGCCAATGTACCAACCATAGTGGATTCTGCTCTGGTCGTGTCGTCGAACGGTCTCATCAATGGCTTCACCGTTTCCATTTCGGATACCTATACCGATGGGGATGTACTTGACTTTGATGGCATCCTTCCTTATGGCATCACCACGAACGGTTTTGACAGCAGAACAGGGGTGATCGTATTCAATGGAGCCCTCATGCCAGCTGACTGGCAGACGCTCCTGCGTCAAGTGACCTTTACGTCCACTTCCAGTGTCTGTTTCCCGGAAAAGCGGAAGATCAGTTTTACCGCGGGCAATAAATATTACAATCCGCTCAATGGACATTTTTATGAGTATGTTCAGAACGCGCTTACCTGGAGTGATGCACGCAATGCATCCGCGGCCAGTTCTTATTACGGCCGGCAGGGATATCTCGCTACGGTAACAACGGTAGCTGAGAATAACTATATCTGGAAAGTGATGTCGGCCAGCGCCTGGCTTGGCGGCAGTGATAATTTCAATGAGATCAACACAGCGCTTGACTCCATCGCTTATCCCGATGCTTTTGCATCGGAAGGAAAATACTTCTGGGTCACCGGACCAGAAAAAGGCATGCAGTTCTCCGAACACAATGCGTATGAGGACGGCGGCGTGCAATCCTATAGCGGCCGCTATCATAATTGGTCAGAAGGTGAACCGAATGATTATCCCGACCAGGACCTCTACACCCCGGGTCAGGAAGATTACCTGCAGATCTATGCGGAATTTGGCAGTAACGGTACCTGGAACGATCTTCCGAATGGATCCGGACTTTTTTATCTGATCGAATATGGCGGTATGCCCGGTGATATCCTTTCAGATCAGGTGGTGTTCACCCGTGAATTGAGCGTATCCGGCTCTTCCAGCGGTACGATCACGGGCGGTAATGTGAACGTATGCGAAGGCAGCAACAGTACCACACTGACGCTCACCAATTTTGACGGATTCGTGGAATACTGGGAATATTCTGCCGATAACTTCCTGACACCCGGTACGCCCATATTCGATAACAGTACCAGCATTACCGTAACGGATATCAGCAGCACCACTTATTACCGTGCGATCGTTTCATCCAACAGTCCCGCCGCCTGTTCCAGTCTCAACACGGCCTCGGTGAAGATCGGCGTGACGCAAACACTGCCGGGCTCTGTAACGGCACAGAACAATGTCATTTGCCAGTCCGGTACGGCCGACCTCACCCTCTTCGGAAATGCCGGTAGTGTGCTGTACTGGGAAATGTCAAGCAGTGCTGACTTCAGCGCAGCAGTACCCATTCTGGATACGAATACACATATACAGCAGGTGATGCCGGATGAAGGCAGTTTCTACTTCCGCGCACTCGTGCAAAACAGCGGTTGCGGATCTCCGTTATACAGCATCGCCAGGATGATCACCGTGAATTCCGGCACGCCGCCATTGGGTGGGGCTGTAAGCAGTGATGAACATATTTATGGTTCTTTCTTTGGAACGCTGACCCTTACCGGATACACCGGTACCATTGAAAAATGGCAGCAATCGGTCAATGACGGACTCACCTGGACCGATATCAGCAATACGAATGATACTTATAACTATCTGACTGCTTCCAACACGCGGTTCCGCGCGGTGGTCAGCAACAGTGGTTGCGGTAATGCGAACAGTGAAGCCGGCGTCGTCAGCTTCCTCAACTTCAACGAGTATAAATGGTATGGGTATGATAATACCGACTGGGCTACGAACAATAACTGGCTGGATGCCTCCAAACCCACGTCCGGTGCGGATGTTATCATCAGTCCCACAGCAATCAACGACCTGATCCTGGATCAGGACTATGAACTGAATAGTATCGATTTCTCGGGATCGGATAAGAGTGTGGATCTGAACGATCACGACCTGACCGTATCCCAACTGATCAGTGGTAACCAGAACAGTTTTGTGAAAACGAGCGGTACCGGTAAGCTGAAAGTACAGATCGCAACAAACAATTCATTCCTGTTCCCGGTCGGACGTACGGCTTATAATCCCGTGCGCATCACGAACAATACAGGCAGCGATGATGTATTCAGTGTGAAAGTGCTGGATGAAGTTTATGCCAATGGCAGTAGTGGACTGCCCGAAAATAAATTCAGGGTACAGCGTACCTGGGATATCAGTAAGGCCACGCCAAATGGCGGATCGGGTCTCGATCTGATGTTCTACTGGAATGATGGAGAATTATCGGGCCCCATGTCCATCCCGGCCTTGTTCCACCATGAAGGATCCTGGGTCAAACAAACAGGCATTACGTTCTCCGGTTCGAACAGCCTGTCCTATGTGGGGTATACCGGAACCTTCTCGCCCTTCTCGGTCATGGATGGTTCCACCACCTTGCCCGTGACCTGGCTGAGCTTCACGGCGCGCAAACAGAATACAAGTGTCGCCATCAACTGGAGTACGGCCACAGAACAGGGTACTTCTAAATTCACGGTACAGCACAGTGTGAACGGCATCGACTGGCATAACCTGGGAACCAGGACCGCTGCGGGTTTCAGCAGTTTGCCGCAGGCCTATTCATTCATAGATGATAACCCGGCCTCAGGCGCCAATTTCTACCGGCTGATCCAGCATGATATCGATGGCAGACAGAGTTACAGCAAGGTGCTTCGTCTCAACTTCGATGATCTCACTTCACATATGCTCCTGTACCCGAACCCGGTTACGGATGGTGTGCTGAATGTGCGGTTGGATAAATCGGTTT
This sequence comes from Bacteroidota bacterium, assembly GCA_029555415.1. Lineage (GTDB taxonomy): Bacteria > Bacteroidota > Bacteroidia > Chitinophagales > Chitinophagaceae > JAKPSI01. Next base: position 17,882 of record JAKPSI010000032.1, read on the forward strand.
CATTGGAAGTGTTCAACAGTGTGGGTGCACGTGTCATGCAAAAAGAAATGCAGGCTGGTGTCAGCACATTGGATCTGAGCAGACTGCCCAAAGGTGTTTATAACATCCGGGCAGGGGAGGAGACTGCTTCCATCATCATACGTTAAACAAGGCAATTCAATAGTAACGCCGGTGCAGTCATGTGCCGGCGTTTTTTTTTGTTGCAAGGATTATGAGCTATAGAATACGGAGCTTTCATGGAATCAATTATAGTCTTAAACGAAGGCCGATCGCGGGAAAGCCCCGCCGCATCTGGTCTGTCAGCATCAGTCCCTGGTGCTGTTCTGTGAAGACGCCTGCAGACATCGTGATCGCTTTTCGCTTATAGAAGCCGGATCGGATCAGACAGCAACCACCGATCAGGCTGAGGATCTCACCGGGAAAGAAGGCCGGTTTTGCGAGGAAATCATTGAACGGATGTTTGGTGGCTTCGATCCCCAAAACGATGATCCCGGCCGACAACACACCCCAGCCGACCCTTTTATAATTCCGGGCTCTGACCATACAGATCTCGGGGGTCAGTTTCTTGTCTTTGCGGGTCCATTGTCCGGACGAGGGGCTGAAGCTGGAGCAGAACAAAAGTACGATCAGGAGTTTTTTCATCAGTTCTGGTTTGAATTGACAGATCGATTCTTACAGAAATTAAGCAATCCAAATGACAATCCAAAGTTTCACTGCGCTATAGCCTGATCTTCAGTCCAACCGCCGGGAAGCCCCGCCGCATCCGGTCTGTGAGCATCAGACCCTGGTTGTATTCCATTTTCAGACCTGTACTAACAAGCCTTGCTTTTTGTTTGTAGGCTCCGGCTGAAATAAAGCAGGCACCGCTTAAAGCAGTGACCATGATGCCCGGAAAATAATCCAACCCGGAAAGGAATTCATTGGGCTTATGATTTTTGGCTTCAATGACCAGTAAAGTTATCCCTGTTCCGAGCAATATCCAACCGACCGTATTGTATGTTTTGACTCTTTTGAGATAGACTTCTTTCGATCTCGGCTTCTCTTTTTTAAAGAACTGGCTATGGGAGGGAATTGAAATGCTGATGAGGAGCAGAAAGACGAGAATAGGTTTCATATTAGCGGTTTTGGTTTAAAGTGGTGCCCTAAACCTATCATCAATTCAGGGTCAGCTGCCATCCGGGTTGGCAGAAAGGCGGTTTGAGTTGGTGGATGTTTGAAGATATCAAGCTGTGAGCTGTAAGCCTAAAGCTGCAAGTACACCCGTACTACCGTGTCACCGTGCTACCGAGGTTAAAACCCGTTCCGCCGTGGCGTCGCTGCGTCGTTGCGTGAACCCAATTCAAAACTCAAAATTTAGAATTCAAAATTCCCCCCCCCCCTGTATATTATAAAACAAACACCTAGTTATGTAACAAATGCAGCACCCGTAGCCCCGACCTTTACCTATTGTAATATTCTTTACAAGACAAAACACAGTTCAATGAGTAAACATGTAATTCTTTTAGCAGTGGGTATCGCTATCAGCGGTGTTACCATGGCGCAAACAAGAGAAGTGAAACAGGATCAGAAAACTTTGCAAAATACGGTGAAAGATAAAAAAGAGGATAACAAAGAAGCCAACAATGATATGGCTCACTTCCGTGTCAAATCATCCATGGAGGAGCGCCGGGAAGTCCGCCGCCACAAACGCAGTATGAAGCGTCAGGCTGCGCACCTCCGTCATATGGGCCGTAAACACCCCATCCGGGATGCACAAAAACAGATCCGTGATGAGAAAGATATGAAGCACTAATCAGTGCCGATCCAGGATATGAGTACCCGCTTTTCGGCGGGTATTTTTTTTATCATTATGCTGCGGGCTTTTGAGTCCGCCCGGATGAATCCGTTCGGACGGGCTGTTAACCGCGAGTACACCCGTGGCGTCGCTGTGTCGTTGCGTGAAACAGAAAGGCTGCAAGCGATGAGCCGTGAGCCGCGAGTACACCCGTTGCGCCGCGGCGTCACTGCGTCGTTGCGTGAAACAGAAAAGCTGCAAGCTATGAGCTGTGAGCCGCGAGTAAACCCGTTGCGCCGCGGCGTCGCTGCGTGAACCCAATTCAAAACTTAAAATTACACTCACTCGATCTTTCTCATCAATCCCTCCGCCGTTTCCTTCGACCAGCGCAGATAGGAATTGTATTGTTTGAGGAACAACTCGAATGTCGCGATCACATTATACAGTTGCTGCAGATCTTTGGGATCTTTATTCAGTAATACGAGCGGCGGATCGATGTTCAGGATATAAAGGCTTCCATTGATCGTACTGTCGGTAAGGGTTTGATTCCACGTCACTTCTTTGCGGATCATTTCATCGAAATAGGAAAAGTCAAAGAAGCGGTGATAGTTTTCTTCCAGTTTGTCCATGCTGTAAGAGACCTTTTTCTCGGCATCTTCAACGGAGTAGACGACCCGGTCGTAATAGTCAATGATCGAAGAGACCAGCGCATCATCTTTGATCAGGCGCAGACTGCCTGAGTTCTTTAACTGGGTGATGGCGGCTTTGTTGTATACGACCTGATTGTATCCCCGGCAACTCAGCCAGAGCTGGTATAAACGGTTGCTGTTGACATGGCCGCCCATGGCCTCTTTCACCGTAGCTCTCAGCGTATCCAGCTTCCTTCCAACTTCCTCATTCCGGCCGAGATTATTATGGAGCCGCAGGGTATCGTATTTCAGATTCTCACCCAGATCATGGATATATTTTTCTGCTTTCTCCCTTTCGATCTTATGTTCCAGCTGGTACTCGGCCAGAAACCCGCAGAACACGGCCAGGAACAGCATCAGGAATTCCCAGAAATAGGCTTTCCAGCTCTTCTTGCCTTCATGATGCGCATGATGATGTACTTCCATGGTTATTGTTACTGTGTTTGTGTTTGAGGGGAAAGGGTAGTGGGTTCAATATTACGGATTTTTGAGGAGTGAACGCGTATGATCACGCTAAGTTGTCGAACAACAGCAGGGTTCCTCGCACGGCTCGGAATGACAGGCCTGTACAAGTCAATAAGGCTGCGCGGAAAGCTTTGTTTGAGACGAGCAATTCGTTGCGCAGCTGGAAACAGCACAGCTGCAAGCTATGAGTTATGAGCCGCGAGTAAACCCGTTAAGCCGTAGCGCCGTGGCGTCGTTGCGTGAACACAATTCAAATCTCAAAATTCAAAATTTTATTTCCTCCAGCCTCCCCGTACTCCTCATCCACCTCACCACACCAACCCCTTTCTTCAACCACACCGTATCCTCATAGTGAGCCGTTTTCCAGTCCTGAAGCACCGTCAGTTTTAGACAATCTTTGATCAGCACCCCATGGCTGGTCTGATCTTCCAGTCCCATGAACCGGTAACTTATTTTCTTCTCTGCATCACGCGCCCTGTACACCGTATCGGTCTTCACCATTTCCGGGAATACCGGTTCAAAATAGGAAAGATTGGCACTGTCCAGTTCCTCTTTCCAGAAAATAGGCGACCAGTAAAGGATCCCGGCATCATAATAACAAACACCGGCCAGGAATATATTGGAACCGATGATCCGGTTTTCTGTGGTTCGTGGCTTATCATCAAAATAGAAGATATCCCTGCCTTTCACATTTTCCGATCTGCACCAGATATGTGCATCGGGGTAGGGCTGAGGTTTAGTGTGCAATTGCATACGCGATACCGCATACACCCGCTCCGTATCGGCTTTGAGAGGGAAGTAATCCTGGAAGCGGAAGGATTGGGCATTGAGAACAGTGCACAGACTTACAAATAAACAAATCAGTGTGAGACGCATTGTCCGGGATATTCAATTATTTTTTAAGGGAATAGTTGGTTTTAGATTGGCTTTAAAGCTTTCTTCCAGGATTTGCAATATTTGTTTTTTCAATTCTTCGTTAATTGAATCTGGGAATTTTATGTTTACGGTCAATTGATTCTCTTTTGGTCCTTTGGCTTTTTCTGCTTCATCTCTTTCTTTCTTCCGGTTGTAAGCTTTTTTCCTTGCATAAGTTGCCCCGAAAAGTATAAGGATCGAAACGGGGGTCATCCAGTTATTGAACCATAAATCTCTAAGTTTTGATATTTCAAATTCTGTACAAATGCTGTAGATTAAAAAAATCACTGAGCCTAGAAAACAAGAGAAAAAACCTACCAGTTCAGAGTACAGTTTAGAGAGTTTTTTACTTTTGCTTCCTTTGAGGTCATCATACTTCCACTGTAGAAGCCCACTGGAAAAAGGCTGGAGCAAATGACCTATCAGGTAACCGGCCGCAAAGATCAGCCAGATGTTTTCTGTAACTTTTTCAGTTGAAAGGTTGTATTTCCAGATACCTAAAAGGATCAATAAGGCGCCTGGCAAGAGCCGGCCATACCAGTCAAACCAAAGATCAGGGATCTTATCTGCAACTTCTTTACCCTGATCGGTAAGGGAAAAACTATTTTCGGACATTCCTTGGGATTTAAATGTGTGATTTATTCTATTCTGCAATTTTAGCGATGGTGCCTATAACTGGAAGGTATATAAAAATATTTAATTTGAAATCGGGTTAATTACAATAAACGTTACACTTTTGCATAAAAATATAAAGCACGCTGCGTGCTTTGTTTCCTCTGATCTCAGTATTGAAGGAATATGGCCAATATTCCAGAAAGAGCTCAAACTTATACGCACCATTTCAAAATTCAGCATGCAAAATTCAACATTTTCTTAAGCAGGGTTCCTCGCATGGCTCGGAATGACAGGATTGATCAGAAGATAAGGGCTGCGCGGAAGCACCTGTATGAAATAATCTATGTATAGCGCAGCGGAGGAGTAAAACCCTTTAAACTATAAACGACCCATTCGTGTCCATTCGTACCCCTTCGTGTTCATTCGTGTTAGTTGTACTTTATATT
>JAKPSI010000044.1 GCA_029555415.1 Bacteroidota bacterium
CAATATGCCCACATCACAGCGCCCACCGATGGTTTCATTGTGAAGAAGATCGCGAATACGGGTGAACTCGCGGGCCCCGGAACTCCCATACTCTTCATGAGCAGCGTAGCCGGGAACAGCAAATGGATCCTCCGCACGGGTGTATCTGATAAGGAATGGGCCGCCGCAGAAGCGGGTAATGCTGCATCAGTTACTTTCGATGCCTTCCCGGGCAAAACCTTTTCTGCCATCGTCAGCAAGAAAGCACTCGCTGCTGATGAACAAAGCGGTTCTTTCGGACTGGAACTGCAGGTTGATTTCGGCAAAGAACAACCCGCGCTCGGACTCTTCGGCAAAGCGCAGATCCATACTTCCGGTAAGTCCATCGGCTGCAGTGTTCCTTACGAAGCCCTCTTAGAAGCCAATGGCAAGAACGGTTATGTGTTCGTGAGTGATGACCGCAAGACCGTGAAGCGTGTTCCCGTGATCATTTCCTCCATCACGAATAATACCGTGTACATCGCGTCCGGACTGGAAGGTCACCAATGGGTGGTCAGTGCCGGCAGCCCTTATCTGGCCGATGGTTCAGCGATCAAAGTGATACAATAATCAACCACAACTTATCCGCATGCGACTCATATCATTTTTCGTCAAGAATTATCAGTTCACCCTCATCATGTTCCTGATGGTGGTAGTGGTGAGCGTGACCACTTTATTGAATATGCCCCGGGCGGAAGATCCCGAGATCAGTCCGCCTGAATATCCCATCGTCGTGGTGTATCCCGGTACCAGTCCCAAGGACATGGAAGAACTCGTGGTCAAACCCATCGAGAAAAAGGTCAGTGAACTGGAGAACCTCAAACGCATCACCACTACGATCGATGACGGTGTGGCCGTGATCGATGTGGAATACAAATATGAGAGTGATGTGGAGGCCAAATATCAGGAACTGGTCCGCGAGATCAATGCCATCCGGCCGCAGCTGCCGCAGGACCTGTATAGTCTGGAAGTCCGGAAAGTATCACCCACCGATGTGAGTGTGATCCAGACCGCGCTGATTTCCGAGAACGCACCTGATGAGCAGATGAAGCGTTACGCGGAAGACCTGAAGGACCGGCTCGAGAAAGTGAGTAGTCTGAAAAAAGTATCATACTGGGGTTTACCGGAACAGATCATCCGGGTGGACCTGCGCCTCGAAAAACTGGCCCAGCTTCATATCCCTGTCAATTATGTGATCGGCTCCATTCAAAGTGAGGGTGCGAACATCCCGGGGGGCAGCCTCCGCGCGGGTTCCAAGACCTTCAACGTTAAGACCAGTGGTAAATACAAAAGCCTGGAAGAAATTCAGAACACGATCGTGTATGCGGCCAATGGCAATGTTGTGTATCTGAAAGATGTGGCTGACGTGGGCTTCAATTATGAAGAACAGTCCTATATCACGCGTATCAACGGGCACCGGTGTGTGCTGGTGACCGCCGCGCAGAAAAGCGGTGAGAACATCGCGCACACGAAAGAAATGTACATGCCGGTACTCGCCGAATTCCAGAAAACATTGCCGGCGAATATCACACTTGTCAAATCATTCGATCAGGCGGATAATGTAAGTCACCGCCTCGGCGGATTGAGTCTTGACTTCCTCATCGCGATCGGCCTGGTGCTCCTTACCCTGTTGCCATTGGGATGGCGCGCTTCCGCGGTGGTGATGATGGCGATCCCGTTATCGCTCGGGTTGGGTGTCGTGGCATTGAACATGTTCGGGTATTCACTGAATCAGCTGAGTATCGTCGGACTGGTAGTTGCCCTGGGTTTGCTGGTGGATGACAGTATCGTGGTCGTGGAGAATATCGAACGCTGGTTGCGTGAAGGACATAGCCGCGGTTCCGCGGTGATCAACGCCACCAAACAGATCGGGCTTGCGGTGGTGGGTTGTACCGCCACACTCGTGATCGCGTTTCTGCCACTGGCTTTCATGCCGGAAGCACCGGGCGAATTCATCCGCAGTCTGCCTGTATCGGTGATGTCCACCGTGATCGCTTCCATGATCGTATCCTTCACCATCGTTCCGTTCCTGGCCAGTAAAGTACTGAATGCGGAGCACAGTACGGAGGGGAACATCTTCATGCGCGGCCTGAAACGCATGATCCACGGCACTTACGCGGTGTTACTGGAAAAGGCTTTGCGCAAACCCGTGGTGACGCTGATCGTTGCCTTCGTATTATTCGGAGGTTCGCTGGCGGTGTTCAAGATCATGGGTTTTAAATTATTCCCGGCTTCTGAAAAGCCGATGTTCCTGATCAATGTGAAGATGCCATTGCAGAGCAATATCGCGGCCACGGACAGCATGGCGCGTTTTGTGGAAGGAGAACTCAAAAAAGAAAAACGCATCGAGTATTTCACGAGCAATATCGGCCATGGTAATCCGCGGATCTATTACAATGTGATCCCGGAGAATGAAAAGCCGGATGTGGCGCAGTTCCTCGTACAATTGGGAACGGATGCCAATCCTTCAGAAAAGAAAAAACTGATCGAATATTACCGGGAGAAATTCGCGACCGTTGCCGGTGCGAAGATCGAAGTGAAGGACTTTGAACAGGGCCCCCCGGTGGAAGCACCTGTGGCGATCCGCCTGACCGGAGATAACCTGGATACTTTGCGTACCGTGGCCGAATCCGCCGAGAAGATACTGAAATCCATACCCGGCGCCATTTACGTGAACAATGAAGTGGGCATGCTGAAGTCGGACATCAAACTTCGCATCAATACCGAAAAGGCGCGTATGCTGGGGATCCAGACCGCGGAGATCGATAAAGTGGTGCGGCTGGCCATTGCAGGACTCGATGCCGGGAAGTACTCCAATGAAGAAGGAGATGACTTCACCATCAGTGTCACCGTCCCGAAGGACCGTTATTCCACCATCAATACGTTCAATAATATCTACATCAACAATGTGCTGGGCACACCGGTGCCATTGAAACAAGTAGCGGACCTGGAATTCGAGACCTCACCGACCAAGATCAAGCACCTCGATAAAAAACGTTTCGTGGTGGTAACGGCGTTCACGGACAAGAATGTCTTGTCGGGCCAGGTGATCGAACAATTCATGGAGAAAGTGAAACAACTGCACTTGCCTGCCGGATATGAGATCAAACTGGCGGGTGAGGCACAGCGTGAGCAGGAAACATTCGGCGGCAGTTTCATGACCGTGGTGATCGCCACCGTGTTCCTCTTCATCATGGTACTGATCCTGGAATTCC
>JAKPSI010000050.1 GCA_029555415.1 Bacteroidota bacterium
CTGTTGCATATCCGTCGGGCGTTTCCGCATGAAGATCTTCCGCCACCAAACATAACACATGGCCAGAAAATAAAAACGGTACAACCGCTTCGACGAGGCTGCCGTCTGTATACTGATATCTCTGTACTGAATACCAGTAAACCCTTCTGCTTTCATGAATGCCGTGAACCGTTCCGGGGATTCCAGATAATTCACCTGCCATCCTTTCAGCCATTTACTGATGACGGGGTTCTCGTTATTCTCAAATTTTGTCACGAAGCCATCCGCCACCACCAACCTTCCTCCCGGTCTCAGCAACCGATAAGCTTCTTTTACGAACAATGCTTTATCATCCGCATAGCAACTGCTTTCGCAGGCCCAGACCACATCAAAACTTGCATCGGGGAATGGGGTGCGGCAATAATCCGCCACTTCAAATGAAACTTTACAACTCACTCCTCTTGTCTCGCCATTTGTGTTGGCTTGCTGAACCTGCCGGTCACTCAGCGTGATCCCTTTCACGTTGCAACCGATCGTTGTCGCCAGAAAAATGGAACTGCCTCCTACGCCGCAGCCCGCATCCAGTACATGATCCGTGGAAGTGATGCCCGCGGTTTCCGCCATCACTTCATTCATGCGTTGCAATGAAGAACGGAAATCGCGCGCTTTGTCATCACGGTAGCCATAATGGATAGCGAGACTCTTACCGAGATCCCATGAATCCTTATAGGCATGCTCGGTATCCTTATAATACTGGATGATCTTTTGCTGGTAATCAGCCCGGTTCATGCGTTAAAATTTTTCTTTCTTCCCGCATCAGCATCACTACATGGATCAGCAGGGATGCGGCAATGAGCGCAAAGCCGATGAAGAACCATTTGCCGAGATATTTATTCTCCTGGTATACCGCGAAGGCGAGCAGGATGCCATAAACAGGTTCGAGATTGAAACTCAGATTGACCGTGAATGCGCTCAGTGTTTTCAATGCGGTCGCTGATAACCGGAAAGCAAGTACAGAGCAGCCCCAGGCCAGAATGAGCAACCAGCCCCAGTCGGACAGGGTCGGGATCGCATAATCTGCAGGTACATAATAAAGGTAAATGGGCAGGATGGCCGAAAGCGACAAAAACCCGCCACTCAGCTGATACGTCAGCAAAGTCTCCGGATTGATCCGCTGCACGAACTGCCGGATGAAGATCATCACGAAGGCCATCAGCACGGCGCATATCACACCGAGGATGATACCGGTCTTGTACCGCGGATCGAAATGGAAGATGATGAAGATGCCCGCCAGCACCATAAGTCCGAGTAATAACTCCGACCAGCGTATGGATCGTTTCAGCAACAAAGGCTCCACCAGTGCGGTAAAGAAACCGACAGAAGAGAAACAGACCAGCGCCACCGATACATTCGCATATTTGATGGAACCATAGAACGTGACCCAGTGAATGGCGGCCAGCAAGCCGATGCCCGCCAGTTTCAGCATATCCTTCACCGCGATCTTCTGCAGCTTACCCGTGAGGGAATACAGGATCCACATCGTCAGGGATGTGATCAGCAGCCGGTACCATACCAGCCATCCTTCCTGCAAATGGATCAGCTTCCCGAGGATCCCGGTGAACCCGGCCAGGAAGACGGACACGTGCAGCTGAAGGAATGCTTTCTTCATATCCTGCAAACTAAGAAAATAAATGAAAGGAAAAGCGGGGATCAGTTCATCACTTCATTCAACCCATCCGCATTCTTCAGACGCTTGCGGTAGTTGGTGAATAAACTGTGCCAGCGGAGTTTGAGTACACCCAGGATACCTTCTTTAACGATACCCTTGTTCATTTTGGAGGTACCCAGTGTACGGTCCTGGAAGATGATGGGCACTTCTTTGATCCTGAAACCCAGTTTCCAGGTCGCGAATTTCATTTCGATCTGGAATGCATAACCCACGAATGCGATCGCATCGAGGTTCATGGTCTCGAGTACTTCTTTTTTATAACATACGAAACCGGCGGTCGGGTCTTTCACCGGCATCCAGGTAATGATGCGTGTATACAGTGACCCGCCTTTGGATAAGAAGATACGGTTGGCCGGCCAGTTGACCACGCCACCACCTTTGACGTAACGGGAACCCACAGCCAGGTCAGCGCCTTCATTTTTGCAGGCGTTGTATAAACGGGGAAGGTCGGCGGGATTATGCGAGAAATCGGCATCGATCTCGAAGATGAACTGGTAATCGTGCGCGATGGCCCATTTGAACCCATGGATATAAGCCGTACCCAGACCGAGTTTGCCGGTCCTTTCTTCAATGAATAATTGTCCGGGGTATTGCGACTGCATATCTTTCACGATCTGCGCCGTGCCATCGGGTGAGCCGTCATCGATCACGAGGATATGAAATCCCTCATTCAGGCCAAATACAGCCTGAAGGATCTTCGCGATATTCTCCTTCTCATTGTAAGTCGGTATGATGACTAACTTTTCCAAATCAGTTGCCTTAATGAAGTAAGGTCAAATTTATTAAAATTAAATCCTGCCGGGTTGTTAATTTTTACCGGATCATCCTTTCTTCAGCATCGTCCGTGTATAGATCTCGGTGAGTTTTTGTTTGGTATGTTGCGGAAAATCGCCCTTCATCATCCAGTCATAATACTGCGGTTCCGCTTTCAGCACATCCGCTACGGGGCGACCTTTGAATTTTCCGAAATTGAAAACCTCCACACCATTCTCCATAACGAAGCGGCGTGCGAAATCAACGATCACATCTTCTCCGATCGTCTTCAGGATGGAGTCGATATTATTACCGAGCTGCGGATAACGTTCCACCTGTGCTTCGAGGATCTCGGCCGTGGCGGATGCATCCACTTCAGCACTGTGCGCACCATCCAGATTCTTCTGGCAATAGAATTTATAGGCAGCACTCAGTGTGCGGGGTTCCATTTTATGAAAGATATTCTGCACATCCAGCAGTTTGCGGTTGCGCATATCGAAATCCACCTGCGAACGCAGGAATTCTTCCATGAGCAGGGGAATGTCAAAACGATTGGAATTGTATCCGGCCAGGTCACAACCATCGAGCATTTGTTTCAGCTCATGCCCCACCTGTTTGAAGGTCGGCGCATCCTTGACCATCTCATCCGTGATACCATGGATATCACTGGATGCTTTGGGGATCGGCATTTCCGGATTGATCAGTTTTCTCTTTACAGTGCGGGTTCCATCGGTCAGGATCTTAACGATCGCGATCTCCACGATCCGGTCGGTACCCAGATTGATCCCGGTAGTTTCCAGGTCAATGAAGGCAAGCGGTTTTTTCAATTGCAGCATCGGCTCAGTTATTTCACTTTAGTTGGCGGTAAAGGTAATTGATTGGTTTGCTTTTCAAAATCAAATTTGGCGGAAAAGGACGCATTGAATAAAGATTACCAGCCCTTTAGACCCCTGTCAGGGGTGCCTATGACCTGCCTCATGAACGGTATTCAAAGGCTTTTCTTACCTTTATTACATATAATAAACCTGTTCAAAATCCGTTTCTTAACAAATATCCACTGACATGAAAATCAAGCTACTTTCCGCCTTCCTCCTTGCCCTCACCATTATTCTGGCCAGTTCGTGCTATTCTTCCCGCAAAACCGGCTGTCCCATGGGTCAGCAAACTACGGGCCGTTTCCGCGTCTGATCACATTACGATATTCTATAATTTCCGTTTCCGAAACATTTCCGGCTGATTCTGTTATGCCCGCTTAATATTTCAACGGGAAAGAGGGGCTGAACCCGAATATTCATTACATTTGTTCCAGACATGTACACATTCAACCATACACATCATCATACAGCACTACCCGGGTAGGCCATGATGATCGTATGTTTAATCATATTTCAGGGCTTACGCAGGTAAGCCCTTTTTTTATTTAAAAGTATCAATATGCAGAACCGTTTGAAGATCGCCGTTCAGAAATCAGGCCGCCTGTACGAAGGCTCCATGCAATTATTAAAGGAATGCGGTGTAGAAGTCAGCAATGGGAATAATCAGCTCCGGATCGTGTCCGGCAATTTCCCCGTCGAGATCTTTTTCCTCCGCGACGACGATATCCCTGAATATGTGCAGGATGCCGTGGCCGATATTGGTTTCGTGGGACAGAACGTCGTCCGCGAAAAGAATAAAGCCGTTACCGAAGTGGAATCACTCGGCTTCGGCAAATGCCGCCTCTCCCTCGCCGTTCCCAAGAACGGGACGATGCAATCTGTAAAGGACCTGGCCGGCAAGAAGATCGCCACCAGTTATCCGGTCATCCTCGGACAATACCTGGCAGAGAATGGCGTGACCGCATCTTTGCATGAGATCAGCGGTTCGGTGGAGATCGCTCCCCGTATCGGACTGGCCGATGCGATATGCGACCTTGTCAGTTCCGGCAGCACCCTGTTCACGAATGAACTCCGTGAAATGGAAACGATCCTGAAGTCAGAAGCGGTCATGATCAGCAATAACAACCTCACTGCTGAAAAGACCACGATCCTCAACAGCCTGCTGTTCCGGATCCGTGCTGTCAAGAAAGCGAAGAACAATAAATACGTATTGCTGAACGCGCCGAATGAAAAACTGAAAGAGATCTGCGGACTGCTGCCCGGTATGAAAAGCCCGACCGTGCTGCCGCTCGCGGAACCCGGATGGAGTTCCGTACACTCCGTGATCAGTGAATCGGATTTCTGGAACGTGATCGAGCAACTGAAGAACGCAGGCGCACAGGGCATCCTCATCATCCCCATCGAAAAAATGATACTCTGACCATGATGCAACAGATCAACTATCCGCATGTGACCGACTGGCCCGCGCTGGCACAGCGTCCGCAACAAGGAAACGCTGATGTGGAAGACAGCGTCAGCAAGATCCTCAAGAAGGTGCGCGCCAAAGGCGACAAATCCTTATACAAAATGGCGCTGAATTATGATGGCGTGCAGCTGGATGAACTGGCCGTATCGCCACGTGAGATCGAAACTGCGAAACAATCCGTACCGGAAGAACTCAAAGCCGCGATCCGCCAGGCCGCCACACATATTGAAATATTCCACAACGCGCAGCGTGAACAAGTGAATGTGATAGAAACCGCGCCTGGCATCCGTTGCTGGCGACAAGCCGTTGCGATCGAAAAAGTGGGACTCTATATTCCCGGCGGCTCCGCTCCCCTTTTCTCCACGGTGCTGATGCTGGCCATTCCCGCACGTATCGCCGGTTGCAGCGAGATCATCCTTTGCACACCTGCGGGCAAGGACGGCTCCGTGCATCCTGCCATTTTATATGCAGCGGATCTATGCGGTTGTACCCGCATCTTCAAGACCGGTGGCGCACAGGCCATTGCTGCCATGGCATATGGCACCGAAAGTATTCCCCCGGTGCAGAAGATCTTTGGTCCGGGTAACCGCTATGTGACCGAAGCCAAACAACAAATTCAAAAAGATGGTGTGGCGATCGATATGCCCGCCGGTCCTTCAGAAGTACTGGTGATCGCTGACCAAACCGCGAACCCTGCTTTTGTAGCGGCTGATCTGTTGTCGCAGGCGGAACATGGTCCCGATTCACAGGTCATTCTGCTGAGTACGGATGAGAACATGGCTGCGGCAGTGCAACAGGAACTTGCGTTGCAACTGGAGCAATTACCCCGTATGGAGATCACCGCACTCGCGCTGCAAAACAGCCGATCTATCGTTTTGACTGATACGCAAGAAGCCATCGCTTTTTCGAATCTGTATGCGCCGGAACATCTCATTCTCCAGACATCCGATGCGGAAATGCTGGCACAACAGGTGCGATCAGCTGGTTCCGTATTCATCGGACATTATTCACCGGAAAGCGCAGGTGATTATGCCAGCGGCACCAATCACACTTTACCCACCAATGGTTACGCGGCGATGTACAGTGGCGTTTCATTGGATAGTTTTGTAAAAAAGATCAGCTTCCAGCAACTGACACGCGAAGGCCTGAACTGGATCGGACATACGGTACAGACCATGGCCGCAGCCGAAGGACTGGACGCTCACAAAAACGCGGTAGCAATACGATTAAAAAACTGATATGGAATTCGACCTCGATAATTTAGTAAGACCCAATATCCGGAACATGGCGCCCTATTCCTCCGCGCGTCATGAATTCAGCGGTGAAGCCCGTGTGTTCCTTGACGCGAATGAGAACGCGCTTGGTTCTCCCGTATCCTTCATGGATACGAAAGGTGAACCCCTGCCGCTCAACCGTTATCCTGATCCGCTGCAAATGGCGATCAAGGAAAAACTCAGTCGCATCAAAGGCGTTCCGCCCCAACATATCTTCCTCGGCAATGGCAGTGATGAAGCCATCGATCTCCTGTTCCGAATTTTCTGTGAACCGGTCCAGGACAATGTCATCATATTCCCGCCCACATACGGTATGTATGAGGTTTGTGCGGACATGAATAATGTGGCGCTGAAGAAATTACCGCTGCTGCCAAATTACCAGTTGCCGATGGAAACGCTGGAAGCAGCGATCGACGAACATACTAAACTGATCTTCATCTGCTCCCCCAATAACCCGACCGGTAACAGCATCCTGCGTGAGGACATCGTTCTGCTGCTGAATAATTTCAACGGCATCGTGGTGATCGATGAAGCATACATCAATTATTCAAGGCAACGGACCTTCATCACGGAACTGACCGAGTACCCCAATCTGGTCGTGCTGCAAACATTATCGAAGGCCTGGGGTCTCGCAGGACTCAGGCTGGGCATGGCTTTCAGCTCCTCGAACCTGATCGGCTACATGAACAAGGTGAAATATCCTTATAATATCAGCATTGCCACACAGGAACTGGTCTTGCGCGCACTGAACAATACGGACCAGGTGAATGACTGGATCAAAACCACAGTACAACAGCGCGAATGGCTGGCACAGGAACTCGCCACCCTTCCCTTCACTGTTGAATTGCATCCTTCCGATGCCAATTTTTTACTGGTGAAGATGACGGATGCGGTGGATATTTACGATTACCTCTGTAAACGGGGGATCATCGTGCGTGACCGCTCCAAGGTGATCTTATGTGAGGATTGCCTCCGCATCACGATCGGAACGCCCGCGGAAAATCAGGAAATCATTCAGGCACTACAACAATACAAAGCATGAAGAAAATATTATTCATCGACCGCGACGGCACGCTGATCAAAGAAGCGCCACCTACTTACCAGATCGATTCCTTCAGCAAACTGGAATTCTATCCGGGTGTATTCACCTGGCTGGGCCGCATCGCACAGGAAATGGATTTTGAACTGGTGCTGATCAGCAATCAGGACGGACTGGGCACTGCTTCCTTTCCGGAAGATGATTTCTGGCCGGTGCAGAATTTCGTGATGACCCAGCTCGGAAACGAAGGCATCGTATTCAGTGGTGTACTGATCGACCGATCTTTCGCGGCTGAAAATTTGCCGACACGCAAACCCGGCATCGGCATGGTGATCCCTTATCTCAATAACCCGGAATACGATATTGCGAATTCATACGTGATCGGCGACCGCATCACCGATGTACAACTGGCGAAGAATATCGGTTGCAAAGCGATCTGGCTGAATGCGGATCCCTCACTGGGTGCGGCTGAAGTGAATGAGGATGCAGCCTCATTACAATCGGCCGTGGCCTTATCGACCACCGAATGGAAGGACATCTACGGGTTCCTCCGCCTCGGCGAACGTGAGATCACGCACGAGCGCAATACGAATGAAACGAAGATCCGCATCCGCGTCAACCTGGATGGCAAAGGAAAAGCGAATATCAAAACAGGCCTGCATTTCTTCGATCACATGCTGGACCAGCTGAGCCGGCACAGTGGCATGGACCTGGACATTGCCGTCGACGGTGATCTTCAGGTGGACGAGCACCATACCATTGAAGATACTGCCATCGCGCTGGGCGAAGCCATGGGACTGGCTTTGGGCAACAAGCTCGGTATCAGTCGCTATGGATTCACCTTACCGATGGATGACTCGCTGGCACAAGTGGCGATCGACTTCGGCGGACGCGGCTGGCTGGTATGGAACGCGGTATTCATGCGTGAGAAGATCGGTGATATGCCGACGGAAATGTTCTATCATTTCTTCAAGTCGTATGCCGATGCCGCGAAATGCAATCTCAATATCAGTGTAACAGGCGATAACGAACACCACAAGATCGAATCCATCTTCAAAGCATGGGCACGTGCGATCCGCATGGCCCTGCAGCGTGATGTGAACAATCCGCAGTTACCCAGTACCAAAGGCATCTTATAATGGAGACCGTTATCATCAAATACAACGCCGGTAATATCCGCTCCGTGCTCTTCGCACTGGAAAGGATCGGCGTGCAGGCAACGGTTACGGATGAACCGGAACAGATCCTGAAAGCGGACCGCGTCATCTTCCCGGGTGTAGGTGAAGCCAGCACCGCCATGCAATACCTGCGGGAACGAAAGCTGGATGAACTGATCATATCCCTCAAACAGCCGGTGCTTGGCATTTGTCTGGGGATGCAGTTACTCTGCGATCATTCGGAAGAAAATGATACGGATTGCCTGAGTATATTCAAAGGTGTAAGGGTACGTCATTTTGAACCCGGCACTTCGAATGAAAAAGTACCGCAGATCGGATGGAACCAGATCCAGAAATTATCATCCCCCATATTTAAAAATGTGGATGAAGGCAGCTATTGCTATTTCGTGCATGGGTATTATGCCGATCTGAGCAGCCATACCATCGCGACCACGGACTACACCCTCCCCTAC
This sequence comes from Bacteroidota bacterium, assembly GCA_029555415.1. Taxonomy (GTDB): domain Bacteria; phylum Bacteroidota; class Bacteroidia; order Chitinophagales; family Chitinophagaceae; genus JAKPSI01. The sequence continues at coordinate 8,745 of JAKPSI010000050.1, forward strand.
AGTTCTGCATTGCAGCAGGATAATTTTTACGGAGTTCAGTTCCATCCGGAAAAAAGCGCTGCCGCCGGTGAAAAGATCTTACAAAACTTCTTAGCTATCTGATATGACCATCATACCCGCCATAGATATCATCGACGGAAAATGCGTTCGCCTGACTCAGGGCGATTACGGACAGAAGAAGATCTATAATGAAAATCCACTGGAAGTGGCCCTGCAATTCCAGGACGCGGGCATCCGCCGTTTACACCTTGTGGATCTGGATGGCGCGAAAGCAGCGGCGGTACAGAACTGGAAAGTACTGGATACGATCTGCAGCAAAACGGGTCTGGATGTGGATTTCGGGGGTGGACTCACCAGGCGCGAAGATGTGAAACGCGTACTGGACACCGGCGCGAAACTGGCGACCGTTGGCAGCATCGCTGTAAAACAGGAAGCACGATTCAGCGAATGGCTGGAAGAATTCGGCGCGGAAAAATTCTTCCTGGGTGCGGATGTGAAGGCAGGAATGATTGCGGTACATGGCTGGCAGGAAACAACGGAACGCGGTATCTCGGAATTCCTGCGCGCCAATCTTGCCAAAGGAGTCGTGCATGTTTTTTGTACCGATGTAAGTAAGGACGGAAAACTGGAAGGCCCTGCCCTTTCGCTGTATCAGCAATTGCTGGCTGATCTGCCCGGATTGCAATTGACCGCCAGTGGTGGCATCAGTGGCCTGGAAGACCTGGACGCATTGAAAGCAGCAGGATGCAGTGGCGCCATTATCGGCAAAGCGATCTATGAGAACCGGATCGGATTGAATGAACTGAATAAATACCTGGATTAAATGCTGACCAAACGTATCATACCCTGTCTCGATATCAAGGATGGCCGCACCGTGAAAGGCACCAATTTCCTGGAGCTGCGCGATGCGGGCGACCCGGTCGAACTGGCGCAACGCTATTGTGTGGAAGGCGCGGATGAACTGGTGTTCCTGGACATCACGGCGAGTCATGAAAAGAGAAAGACACTGGCGCATCTGGTGCGTGAGATCGCCACTCACATCAACATACCGTTCACCGTTGGTGGCGGGATCTATTCCACCGATGATGTTTCCGTATTGCTGGAAAATGGTGCGGACAAGATCTCTGTGAACACCGCGGCGGTGCTGAACCCCGGACTGATCGATGAATTATCGAAGCAGTTCGGCAGTCAGTGTATCGTGGTCGCCATTGATGCGCGCCATGTGGGTGACGAATGGATCGTGGTCACACATGGCGGCCGGACACCGACGGAACGCAATGCCATTGAATGGGCAAAGGAAGTAACGGACCGTGGCGCGGGTGAGATCTTACTGACGTCGATGGACCATGACGGCACCAAACAGGGATTTGCAGTGGAACTCACTAAAAAGATCACGGAATCGGTACCGGTACCGGTCATAGCCTCCGGTGGCGCGGGTACGATGGAACATTTTTCAGAAGTGTTCAGGCTCGGAAATGCGGATGCGGCGCTGGCTGCGAGCATTTTCCATTTCCGGGAGATCCCCATCCCGGAATTGAAACGATATTTACTGAAAGAAAAGATAGCGGTAAGACCCGCTTAAATATATGTTTTATATCCTGGCTCTTTTCGTGGTGCTGTCATTGTTCTGGCAACTGGAGAACAGACGCCGGGCCAAACGGATGGAATCACACCGGGAAAAGCAGGAAGCGCTGACGGAACTATTAATGAAACTGAAAGCAAAAGAAAATAACAACGAAACTACAGACCATGAACAAGGAACTGAATCCTGATTTCGGGAAATATGCGGACGGACTGGTGCCGGCCATCGTACAGGATTCGGCCAGCGGCGTGGTACTCATGCTCGGTTTCATGAATGCCGAAGCATTCGCGGCCACCATGGCCACGAAGCAGGTCACGTTCTTCAGCCGTTCCAAACAACGGCTCTGGGTGAAGGGTGAAACCTCCGGTCATTTCCTGGACCTGGTTTCGGTGGCCGTTGACTGCGACCAGGATACATTGCTGGTGAAAGCCAGGCCCCGCGGGCCGGTATGTCATACAGGCAAGGACACCTGTTTC
>JAKPSI010000054.1 GCA_029555415.1 Bacteroidota bacterium
ATATTTTCATCAGGGATATCATCAAACAATGGTACCTGACCGGCATCAATGCAACCATCAGTGATCCGGATAAATTGCTTGCCTTCCTGAAACAGGAGACCTCCGGTTACAAAGTGGTCATGCTGGGCAGCTCCGCCGGCGGATTCGCTTCAGTGCTGTATGGCCAATTACTGGGAGCGGAGCGGATCTATAGTTTCAATGGGCAGTTCGAAGTGAATTCACTTCTGCTGACCTCCGATCCCAGTAAGGACCCGATCCTCTTCAGGAAGAAGGATGATGGCTATTTGAGACCGTTTTACGACAGCCGTTCATTCCTGAAAACACCTGCTACGATCAGTTACTTTTATTCACGTAACAGTGATTGGGATAAGGAGCAGTCTGAGTATATGAAAGGAACCGGTATCAATTTCATTGGATTCAGTACCAGTCATCATGGTATCCCTTTCCTGAAAGACAATCTTAAGGATGTACTGCATCTGTCAGCGCATGACCTTTCGAAATTGTATGGAAGATCATTCCATCCTTTGCTTTTCTCTTTCAGGATATCCGGGGTGATGGTCACTTTCAAAGCACTCTGGAATCTGGCGATGCTTGTTTTCGGGCGTATTCTTTCAAAATTGCTCCGTAAAAAGCAGTAATTCAAAAAGAAAAAAATCAAACAATGATCCGATTCATCAAGAAGCTGCGTGATCTCTATCTGGTGAAGATTAAATGGAGGCACTACGACATAAAGGAAGGATTTCATGCAGGTGCGCGGGTCAGACTGTGGGCACGGGATCAGCTTGTCATTGGCCGTAATTTTTATATCGGCCGTGATTCACAGATCGAAACGGATTGTATCATCGGGGATGATGTTATCATCGCCAATAAAGTCGGCATTGTAGGCCGGTACGATCATCACTTTCAGCAGATCGGAACTCCTGTGCGAAGGGCAAGTCAGATCCGCGATCCGCAATATGACTGGAAAGGAAAAGGTCAGATCACAAAGATCGGATCCGATGTGTGGATCGGCTATGGCGCGATCATTATGGGTGGCGTTACCATTCATGACGGTGCGATCATTGCCGCGGGGTCGGTCGTTACAAAAGATGTGGAGCCTTACACGATCTATGGTGGGAACCCCGCACGCAAACTGCGTGACCGGTTTGACAATGAGGCAGAACTGCAGCAACATATTAAACTGACAAAGCAGCAACAGTAATATGAAAAAAGTGATCGTCAGCGCATACGCATGTTCACCCATCCGGGGTTCCGAACCCGGCAATGGATGGAACTGGGCGTTACACCTCGCTAAAGCAGGGTATGCTGTCTGGTGCATTACAAATACGGAAGACCGGGAGCATATTGAAAAAGCACAAAAGGAAAGCGGACTTGAACATCTCCACTTCGTTTTTGTACCCATTCAGGGTTTTCTGGATAAAAGACTCCTGGACACGTCCTCCAAAAAGATCTATCTGCATTATATGCTTTGGCGCAGAAAAGCTTCGCAGGTAGCGATTGAACTGCATAGCAGGATCCATTTCGATATCGCGCACCATGTTACATTCGGAAGCATACAGCAGGGAACATTTTTGTGGAAACTCAAAGGGGCCAGACTGATATTCGGACCTGTCGGTGGCGGGCAACAGGCATTCGCTTCTTTCCGTGCATATTTCGGCAACGAATGGAGGACCGAAGTGATCCGGGGATATCTGAGCAGGATGCTGGTCAAGTGGAATAAGAACTGTTATATGGCACTGCGTAAGGCATACGCGGTACTTGTCAGCAATAAAGACACTTTTGAACTGGCGAAGAAGAATGGCGCGGCCCATCCTGTCATGTTCTTTGATGCAACACTTCCGGCCAATTTTTTTCCGGAGACACCGGTTCAAAGGGAGCCGGGAAAAACGGTGAAACTGCTGTGGACAGGACGGTTCCTGCCACGAAAAGCGCTCCCTTTATTACTGGAGGCTTTTTCAAAAGTGGATCCTTCATTACAATATTCACTGACGATCGTAGGGGATGGGCCATTACATGATCAGGTGATCCAATCCATCCGCCAGAACGGTCTGGAAGATAAGATCACACTGACCGGCTGGATACCATTCGAACAGGTGAAGGCGTATTACAAAAGTCATGATATCTTTATTTTTACCAGTCTCCGGGAATCCGGAGGCGTTCAGTTACTGGAAGCAATGGCCTATTCAATGCCGGTGATCACACTGGATATTCATGGTGCTTCCGTTCTGGTTCCGGATAATGCTGGTATCAAAGTGCCCGTTCAAACACCCGCGCAAACAACTGACGACCTTGCAACGGCGATCCGTTCCCTGGTACTCGATAGCGGGAAAAGGAGTGAGATGTCGGCCGCAGCTTATCAGTTCGCAAAGAGTCAGAACTGGGATAATAAAGTCGGAGAAGTGACCAGGTTATTTTATGAATCATAATCGTAGTTTGTTTCATGTCTGAGAATATTAAAAAACAGGAATTATTGTCCATCAGTGTCAGCACCGGTTCGTATACCGGAATGCTCGGGCATCTCTTGTCATTATCCGGACATGGATCCGCATATTGTTGTGTAGCGAATGTGCATATGCTGGTTGAAGGGCATAAGGATCCGGCTTTCGGCAGGCTCGTCAGTGACGCGGACGTCATTACACCCGATGGTGTGCCATTATCATGGGCACTGCGGATCCTGTATGGCATCCGGCAGCAAAGGGTAGCCGGTATGGACCTGCTTCCTGACCTGCTGAAAGCCGCAGAAGCCTCCGGTGTTTCCGTATACTTCTATGGCAGTACAGATGAGCTGCTGGAAAAACTGAAAGGGTATCTTACCGCACAATATCCGGGTTTGAAACTGGCAGGTGTATACAGTCCTCCGTTCAGACCCTTGAATAAGGAGGAGGAAGGGGAGGTCATCAACAGGATCAATCAGAGTGCTCCTGGTATCGTATTCGTAGTGCTGGGTTGCCCCAAACAGGAGAAGTGGATGGCTTCCATGAAAGGAAGAGTGAATGCACTGATGATCGGGGTGGGTGGCGCACTTCCGGTACTGATCGGTGCGCAGAAAAGGGCTCCGTCATGGATGCAGCGGTTCGGATTAGAGTGGCTGTTCCGTCTTTTTCAGGAGCCCAAACGTTTATTTAAAAGATATTTCACAACGAACATCATATTCCTTGGTTTGCTTAGCCGTGCTTTTTTCAGGAAAATAACAGGCAGGACGGTATCGTCCGGAGCGGATCAAAAGAAATAAAAAGAAAACAGTACAG
>JAKPSI010000066.1 GCA_029555415.1 Bacteroidota bacterium
ACTTGACGCCATGTACAAATGCATTCCTGAAGCTCGCAATGAAGTGAAACCGCATTCTCCGCGGATGATCAAGATGTTCATCGACCGCGAGTTCATTGGCGCAGTGATCGGGCCTGGTGGTAAAGTGATCCAGGAGATCCAGCGTGAAACCGGTACAACGATCAACCTGGAAGAAAAGAACAACATGGGTGAGATCAGCGTATTCGGTGTCAATAAAGAAGGCGTACAGAAAGCGGAAAGTTGGATCAAAGGTATCGTTGCCGTTCCTGTGGTGGGTGATGTGTACGACGCAACTGTCAAATCCATCATGCCTTTCGGCGCATTCGTTGAATTCCTGCCTGGCAAACAAGGCTTGGTGCATATCAGCGAGATCAGCTGGAAACGTCTGGAAACACTGGATGGTATCGTTCACGAAGGAGATAAATTCAAAGTGAAACTGATCGGAACCGATCCTAAATCCGGAAAATTCAAACTTTCCCGTAAGATCCTGATCCCAAAACCGGATCAGCAACCCCGGGAAGGTCAACAACCGAACCAAGGATAATTAAAATACAAACCCTGATCACCTCAGGGTTTTTTTTCGCTTATGCAAACCTACCAGCAATTTGAAATATCAGGACTCAGTGCGGAATCAACAGAAGTAGTGACCGCATTGCTGAGTGAGGCAGGCTTCACCGGCTTCGAAGAAACACCTGCAGCACTGAAGGCTTTCATCCCCACGGCTGATTATAACGAAGGGACCCTGGAAGAACTGGCGGCGCAATTCGGTTTCAGTTTCAGCAGGACCGGCATTGAAGAAACTAACTGGAATCAGGTTTGGGAATCGAATTTTGAACCGATCCTGGTGGATGATTTCCTGTTGCTGCGTGCCGCATTCCATGCCCCTCAACCCGCACAAATGGAGATCGTCATTACCCCGAAGATGAGTTTCGGTACCGGCCATCATGCCACAACCTATATGATGGTACAGCAGATGCGGACCCTTGCATTCGATGGAAAGAAGGTATTCGATTTCGGTACCGGAACCGGTGTGCTGGCGATCCTGGCGGAAAAACTGGGTGCGGCCGATATACTGGCCATCGATAATGATGAATGGAGCACCCGCAACGCGGAAGAAAATTGCCAGGTGAATGGCAGCAAACGGGTTCGCCTGAAACTGGGAGAGGACACGGGTGGGGAAAAGGATTTTGATATCATTCTGGCCAATATCAACCGGCATGTGATCGAACAGCATTTAAAAGGCCTGTTCACTGCACTGAAGCCCGGAGGCTACCTGTTGCTGAGCGGCTTGCTAAAGTCGGATGAGCAAGACATCCTGGATCAGGCCATTCAGGAGGGATTCCGGGAAGTGAGAGTATTGACTAAGGATAACTGGGTGTCTATCATGCTATTACGATAAGCGCAATCGCTTGCGTTATTATTTTATTGTTAACAGATTTGAAATTTTATCTAAATTCGTGACTTCGGAAAGGCACTTAAACCCTTCCATTTGCAAGTTTCTATGAACGAACTGTTACTTATCGTTCTGGCTTATCTGATTGGTAGTATCCCGACGTCGGTCTGGGTCAGTCAATATTTCTTTGATATTGACATCCGTGACTATGGCAGCGGGAATGCCGGCGCCACCAATACGTATCGCGTACTGGGCCCCAAATGGGGTACCCGTGTGATGATCATCGACATGCTCAAAGGTGTGATCGCCGTGAAACTGGCCTTATTACTTCCTGCTTATGCTGATACAGAAGCTCCGTTACAGAATTTACAGACCTGTCTGGGCCTTGCGGCTGTGATCGGTCACATATTCCCGATCTGGGCTGATTTCCGGGGTGGTAAAGGGGTGGCTACTTTGTTCGGACTTGTACTGGGCATTTCACCCTGGACGGCTATGGGTTGTGTTGGTGTCTTCCTTGTTGTATTATACCTCACACGATTCGTTTCACTGAGTTCCATCTTCGCCAGTATCGCCTTCCCGGTATTCATCCTGGTGGTATTCAATGTTGACAATAACGCGTATCGCATCTTTGCCATCGCGGTTGCTTTGATGGTGTTGCTCACGCACCAGAAAAACATCGGCCGCCTGCTCCGTGGCAATGAAAGTAAAGTACCCATTCTCAAATACCGTGACCGCAGGCGTCAGCGCCGCAGAGGAACGGGATCCGCAGCCTGATCCAAAATGTATTAACTTCCTGTAAGCATTTGAGTGCTCCCTGTCATCGCTTTGGTATGACTATTGTTCTATCCTTTAAAATTTTCAAAAATGAAGAGACTGATCACCCTTGGATTTCTGAGTGCATTGATATTCTTTTCCTGTGCAAAAAATGCCGTTACCGGCCGCAGGCAGTTCAAACTCCTGCCCGAAACTGAATTGCAGGGGATGGCCTCCACACAGTATCAGCAATTCCTTTCCACTAATAAGGTCATATCGGTTGCCGGTAACAGGGACCTGGAGATGGTAAAAAGAGTAGGAGAAAGGATCCGGAAAGCGGTGACTGAATATTATACGCAGAAAGGCCTCGCCTCCCAGTTGGGAGGTTACAAGTGGGAATATAATCTGGTCGATAGTAAAGAAGTCAATGCATGGTGCATGCCCGGTGGTAAGATCGTCGTGTATACGGGACTGTTACCCATTACCCAAAATGAAGCGGCACTGGCCATTGTCATGGGCCATGAAGTATCCCATGCGATCTTCAATCACGGAAATGAAAGGATGACGCAGGGACTTACCCAGCAACTGGGTGGTGTGGCTTTATCCGTTGCATTGGCCAATAAACCTGCGGCCACCCAGAACCTGTTCATGGGCGCATATGGTGCGGGAAGTCAGTTAGGGATCCTGTTGCCTTTTTCCCGGAAACATGAGCTGGAAGCGGATCATTACGGTTTGTTCTGGGCTGCCATGGCTGGCTATAATCCCAGAGAGGCGATCCCGCTCTGGCAACGTATGGAAAAAGCATCAGCAGGTCAATCACCACCTGAATTTCTGAGTACCCATCCCAGTGAGGGAAACAGAATAGCGCAATTGGAAAAGTTCATGCCGGAGGCATTGCAGTATTACAAACCGGTCGGAAACTAGAAAAAATTGATTCATAATAAGAAAAATCCCGTTTATGGCCTGTCCGGACGGGATTTTTCGCTTTCCGGGGCTTTCGGTTCCGCAGGATTTTTCCTATCTTTGCAGTCCCCGCTGAGAACGCTGCCATGTATTCCTCCGAACCGGGGCGACTGGCAGAAACCTTTTAAATAGTTTCCAGGTATGTCACAAACGATGTTTGAAAAATTGCAACTGGCAGACGAAAAGAATCTTTTGATCCAAGGTTTGCCTTCTTCCATCGAGAAACAGTTCAACAAGCTTTCATTCGCAAAAAACATGACTCCGCTTTTAAAAAGCAGGAAGATCGATTTTGCCCTCGTTTTCGCCGTCAATGAGAATCAGCTGAATGGCATTCTTAAGGACGTGATGCCTTCTTTGAAAGACAGTTCCAAATTCTGGGTGGCTTATCCCAAGACCACTTCCAAGATCGTTACAGACCTGAACCGGGACTGTAGCTGGAACCGCCTGACAGGTGAAGGTTATGAGAGTATTGAAAGAGTGGAGCTGGATCATGTATGGAGTGCTATGCGCTTTGTCAGAGGTGAGGATCTCCGCGATGCCGACGCACCGGCTCCCCGTAAAAGGGAAGCAACGGCTGTTGCCGGATGACCAACTGCTTAATTTTTTTAATTAGGTTTGCCCGAAAACGGCAAACCTTTTTTTATGTCTTTCCTGAATGTAGAGATCAAAGCACGGCACACGGATGCACAAAGCCTGAGGGATTATTTACAAAGTCAGCAGGCTGAATTCCGTGGCACGGACCACCAGACCGATACCTATTTCAACAGTCCGAACGGCCGCCTCAAATTAAGAGAAGGCAATATCGAGAATAACCTGATCTATTATGAGCGGACCGATCAGGCAGGACCCAAGCAATCCTTTTTTAAACTCGTGAAAGTAACGGAACCCGCCGCACTGAAGGATGCATTGACCGCATCGATGGGTGTGAAAGTGGTCGTGAACAAGAAGCGGGAGATCTGGTATATCCGCAATGTAAAGTTCCATATTGATGAAGTGGAAGGACTGGGTGCATTCATGGAGATCGAAGCCGGTAATATCCTGGCTCCGGAGCTGGACCGTGCCGCATTACAGCAACAGTGCGATCATTATATGCATGCGATGGGGATCCGGGAGTCGGATCTGATGCAGGTATCCTACAGTGACCTGTTGCTGGAGCATTGATCAACGGATCACAACGGTTCCCAGTTTCTGGCTCAGCGCCATTTCCATTTCTTTCAGGTGATGATGGGTCTCACTCAGCATCCGGAATTGTTCCGGTGAATGTTCTTTTTCCATGTCCAGCTGATTCTCGATCAGGAGCCTTTTGATCTTCCTTAATTTAAGGTAATTGATCGCGGAAGTCACTTCTTCATGCGTCTTGTCTTCTCCGATCTTGAGATAATTCATCAGGTCCTCCGAATTATCCGGTTTCACTTTGTTGATGAAATCCTCATAGGAAAGGCGGAAGAGTTGTTGCTGGTAGCCGGTGGACTGACTGAATTCCCTGCGCCAGTGTTCGCTTTCCTCATGCGGCAGGTTCAGCAGGGAAACCGCCAGTGAGCTGAGTTTTGTATCAGTGTGATATATGAAGTAGTTCTTATTGGCCGCGGACCTGTCCTGGTGCATGACATTCCGGTATTGATGCAGTAATTGCAGCACGGTCTGATTGTCGATCAGACTTTCATCCACCATTTCTTCAAAGATATGTTCCGCGATCAGCTGGTGTTCATCCCAGTTGCGGTCGCCGTATTCCAGCAGGATGCGCGCTACTTCACGTTCCTGTAATTCATCCTTGAAAAGCAGATTGAAAGTATTCTCATCATAACCAGTCTCTTCGGCGCGTCTGGCGTTCTCTTCATTCCGTGCTGCATCTTCAAAGGGTTGTTTCCTTTCCTGTGCGGTGATGCGGTCGCGGATGAATTTATTGACGAGTGTATGCAGGCCGTTCTCATCCACTTTCAGGATCTCGGCGCATTGCTTGATATAGTCCTGTTGCTTGGTGAAGTCCTCCGCCTTGTTGATACGCGAGATCGTTTCCGCCATGCGGTTCACCACTTCAGCTTTGCGTGTGGAGTCATTACCGGCATCTTTCAAAGCCACTTCCAGCTGAAAAAGGATCACATCCTTTTTATTGGCATTGATGAAGGACAGGAAAGCTGCAGGACCTACCTTATTCACGTAGCTGTCCGGGTCTTCTTTATCAGGGATCAGTACCAGCTTCACATTCAGGCCTTCTTCCAGGGCCAGATCGAGACCGCGGAGTGCGGCTTTGATACCCGCGGCATCGCCGTCATATATAATGGTAAGATTGTTCGTGTACTTGCGAATGAGCCGGAGCTGGTCAGGCGTGAGGGATGTACCACCAGAGGCGACGACGTTCTCGATGCCTGCCTGATGCAGGGATACCACATCGGTATATCCTTCTACCAGTAAACATTCATCCGCCTTATCAATGGCTTGTCTGGCGAAATAGCTTCCATACAGCAAGCGGCTCTTGACGTAGATCTCGTTCTCCGGTGTATTGATGTATTTGGGAGCCTTGTCGTTCGTTTTCAGGATCCTTGCCCCGAAGCCCAGTACTTTGCCGCTATGGTTATGGATCGGGAAGATGATACGGCCACGGTAATTGTCGACCAGCTGATCATTCCTGTTCGCGACAAGTCCTGTTTTTACAAGTAATTCAGGATTGTATTGTTTCGCGATGGCTTCTCTTGTAAATGCATCCCGTTGTTCTGGAGAATAGCCGAGCTGGAATTTTTTAATGACCTCTTCCCGGAATCCGCGTTCTTTCAGATAACTAAGTCCGATATCCTGGCCTTCTTCCGTTTCCAGCAGCATCCGGGTAAAGAATTGCTGGGCGAAGCTGTTGATGATATAAAGGCTGTCCGCCGCCTGCTGTACCTGTTTCTGTTCATCGGTACGGAAGGTTTCTTCCACTTCGATCCCGTAACGTGCGGCCAGCCATTTCAGCGCTTCCACATAGCTGTACTTCTCATGCTCCATGATGAAGCTGATCGTATTGCCGCTGCGGCCGCATCCGAAGCACTTATAGATCTCTTTTCCGGGAGAAACGGTGAAGGAAGGGGTCTTTTCATTATGAAAAGGGCAAAGTCCGAGATAATTCGAGCCTCTTTTCTTGAGTTTCACGAAACTGCCCACGACGTCGATAATATCGAGCCGTCCCTGTATCTGTTGTATGGTAGCGGGGGAGATCAAATCAAAAATACCCGTTGATCGGACGGGCAAGTTATCGAAAATCAGGGGAGTGGCAAGGCCTGATTAAACTTTTGGCATCCGGACCGCTCTAACCTTCATTCAATAAATCATTAACCTAAAGTACTTACTATGAGAAGAATAAGTTTGATCCTGCTGGCGGGATGCCTTTTCGGGGCTTTATCTCTGAATGCCCAGGAATCGGGTGTGGATTCAACCGGACTGCCGGGAGATCAGTTCAGTCTGCAGGGAGCCCTGGAACTCTTCAAAAAAGCAGAATCCCCGGAAGCGTTTGAGAAAATGCTGAATGAAGAGGGGAATCATGTCAACAATCTGGACCTGAATGGCGATGGAAATACCGATTATGTGCGGGTGGTGGATCATCCAGGTGATGGTGTACATGCCCTGGTTCTGCAGGTGCTGGTATCTGAGCAGGAGAGTCAGGATATCGCGGTGATCGAATTGGAAAAGACAGGAGATGAACAGGCCACAGCCCAGATCGTTGGGGATGAAGATATTTTTGGTGAACAGGTGATCATAGAACCGGAAGGAGAAGGTGGTCAGGAAGCTTCAATGCTATTCAGTTCAGTAAACAGCGGGCCGGCGGCAACGTATGGTGAGGAAACAAATGGTTTGGTCGTGAATGTATGGCTTTGGCCGGGAGTCCGTTTCTTATATGGCCCTGCTTACCGTCCCTGGGTTTCACCCTGGCGTTGGGGTGTATATCCGGGCTGGTGGAAACCCTGGCGACCGTTTGGCTGGTCGGTTTACCGTCCCTGGCACAAGGGCTTCTGCAGCGGGTATGTGGTGGTACATACACACCGGGTGATCCGGGCTCACAACGTATATATGCCGTTCCATTCCACATCAGTAATTGTACATACAAGGCATGCCGGACCGGTGAATCATTATCGCGTAACAAGGACAACCGTAATCCATAAAGGTCCGGGCCCCGGAAGAGGAAGGAATGGGAGGGTGGTAGTAAGAAAAAGAAAGGGCTGAGCCGGAACCCGCGTGGGGAAAGGTTTTTAAGAGGAGCGACTTTACCGTCGCTCTTTTTTATATACCGTAGACAGGTAACTGATTATAAGGCATTTTGATCAAAAACAAAGAATGCTCAATCATTTTCAGGGCTGATAAAAATCATTTTTGGGGGATAAATATTATGGTTTATTTACTTAAAGAAGTTTAAATTGTATATATCCGGAACCCGGGAAATCAGAACAGTTTAGCTCTTTTATTGTTCACCTTTAAATTCAATTGCCATGGTTCAGGTAGACATCTCACAGCTCTCCGCTGAGTGCAGCTCCTGGAGAGAAACACTTCGTCAGTTACGTGATGAATTCAATAACGACGAAGTAAAACTCCGGCAGGCTGCTACTCCTAATCTTTCCAGGGAACTTTTGCAGGATGTAGAGCATCTTCACAATCAGTTCCACATTCAGCTCATCAACATTCACGATCTTAAACAGGCTATTAAATCCCACGAACGTCAGCTTGCACTGAACGAACAGCCTGAAGCACAACAAGCGTCGCACGACACCCTTTTTGCAGAATACCAGAGTCTGCAGGCGACCCTCAAAGACCTTCGCACCGAATTCAACGAATTCCTTCACCGAACGCGTTAAGCCGGTTCCCCAAGGGGATACGGTGCCTGAACTCCAGGTTATTCCTTCTCCAGCCAGAGATGAATAGTCGTGTCGACACCCATTAATTCTGAGACACTATTTCATCACGCATAAAACTATTTGCTATGCCTGAATTTGATACTTCACACGTAAAAAATATAGTCTTGCTGGGCCATGCCGGCTCCGGTAAGACCACCTTAGCGGAATGCATGCTATATGAAGCTGGCATCATTACCCGCAGGGGCACTATTGCCGAGCGCAATACGACAGGAGATTACCACGAACTGGAACAGGAACGTGGTAATTCTATTTTCAGCAAGCTGCTCCATACACGCTGGCGCGGTTATAAGATCAATATCCTGGATACACCCGGGTATGATGATTTCAACGGAGAGGTCATTTCCGCTTTGCGGGTGGCTGATACCGGTGTGATGCTCATCAATGCCGTTATGGGTGTGGAAGTGGGTACGGATATCATTTGGGAGTATACGGAGCACTTCAAAACACCCATGATCCTGGCCGTGAACAAACTGGATGATGATAACGCTGATTTTGACCGTACGGTACGGGAAGCGAAGAGCCATTTCGGAAGCAATGTCGTGGTGGTACAATACCCGAACCAGGTGGGAGCCGGGTTCCATGAGATCATCGATGTACTGCGGATGACCATGTATCATTTCAAGGATAATGGCGGCAAGCCCGATAAGATGCCGATCCCTGATGATCAAAAGGCCCGCGCGGAAGAACTGCATAAAGAGCTGATCGAGGCGATCGCCAGTAATGACGAGAGTCTGATGGAAAAATATTTCGATAAAGGAGAACTGGATGAGGACGAGATGAAGAATGGGCTGAAAAAAGCCATGATCAACCACGACCTGTTCCCGTTGTTCTGTCTTTCCGCTGATCGCAATATGGGAAGCGGACGATTGATGGGCTTCATCGATAATGTTTGTCCGAGTGCGAATGAAATGGCTCCGCAGAAAACAAAGAGCGGTGATGCGCTTTCCTGTGATGCGAACGGCCCCGCGTGTATTTTCATTTATAAAACGATCTCTGAACCGCATGTGGGTGAGTTATCCTATTTCAAAGTGTATTCCGGTACGATCAAAGCCGGTATGGAACTGGAGAATGAGACCACGGGCGTAACAGAGAAGATCACTCAGTTGTTCCTGGTAGAGGGTAATAAACGAACACCGATCAATGAACTGGTGGCAGGTGATATCGGTGCAACGCTGAAGCTGAAGAATACGCACGTGAATAATACCCTGCATATCAAAGGCAGGAATTATGAATTACCTCCGATCGAATTCCCGCGTTCGAATATGACGGTAGCGATCGAGACCCTGAAGAAAGGGGAGGAAGAGAAATTATCCGTGGCCCTGCATCAGCTCCGTGAAGAAGATCCCACTTTCCTGGTGGAAGTATCCACTGAGCTGAAACAAACGCTGATCCATTGTCAGGGTGATATGCATCTGGCTGTTGCGAAATGGAAGATCGAGCATCAGCATAAACTGGAAGTGAAATTCGTGAAACCGAAGATCGCTTACCGTGAAACCATCCGTAAAATGGCGGATGCCAGTTACAGGCATAAGAAACAGAGTGGTGGTTCCGGACAGTTCGGCGAAGTATACATGCAGATCGAACCCTGGTATGAAGGCATGCCTGAACCAAAGGATATGACCGTTCGGGGAAGGGACGTGCATGATCTGGATTGGGGTGGCAAACTGGTGTTCTACAACTGTATCGTTGGCGGCGCCATTGAAGCCCGTTTCCTGCCTTCCGTACTGAAGGGCGTGATGGAGAAAATGCATAACGGACCGCTGACCGGTTCCTATGCCCGCGATATTCGTGTGTGCGTGTACGATGGTAAGATGCACCCGGTTGACAGTAATGATATTTCCTTCAAGATAGCCGGATTGCAGGCATTCCGTCAGGCATTTCAGCAGGCGGATCCGCAGATCCTGGAGCCTGTCAATAAGGTAGAAGTACTGTGTCCCGATGATCTGACCGGTGCGGTGATGGGTGATCTGCAGAGCCGTCGTGCGATCGTGGAAGGGATCGACAGTGAAGGTCATTTCCAGAAAGTGATCGCACGTGTGCCGCTGGCGGAGATGGATGGTTATTCTTCCGCACTCCGCTCGATCACACAGGGACGCGCTAAATTCAAAATGGAATTTCTGGCTTATGAAGCGGTTCCGTTCGAATTGCAGCGGAAACTGATCGATGAATACAGTAAGACCGCTAAAGAAGAATTCGCATAGACTTTCCGGTTTCCTGCATCAAATAAAAAGAGTTGTCTGGTTCAGACAACTCTTTTTTATTCAGTGCTACTAACAGATCAGCGGTAAAGCGGTATGGCCACGGAGAGTGTACAACCCTTGCCGGGAGCGGATTTGATGTCCGCGGTACCATTGTAGAATTTAGCTCTTTCGTGAATATTGGTGAGGCCAATACCATTTCTCGATTTCTTCGGGTCAAAGCCGATGCCGTAGTCGCGGACGGTCAGTTCGATCATACTGTCGGGGCTCTTCAGCGTGATATCCACTTTTTTCGTCTGGCTGTATTTGATGATGTTCTTGAGTTGTTCCTGTACGATCCTGAATAAGGTGAGTTTTTTACCCGGGCTCAGCATTTCGCTTTCTTCATCGTGATCGAAATGGATCCGGATCTCTGTGGTGAATTCTATTTCTGAAATGAGTTTACGGATACTGTCGACCAGGTTGGTCTCTTTCATTTCAGGGGTGACCAGCTCGCGGGAGAGTTTACGGATCTCTTCGATGGCCAGCACCAGATATTCGATACTCTTGTCTTTGATCTCTTTTTCATCATCACTGACCGGGTGGACCATGCTCATGAAGAGTTTGGTCGTGCCCAGAATCTGGTTCACGTTATCATGCAGTTCACGGCCTATGCGTGTCCTTTCTTTTTCCTGCACCTGAATGACGGTTTCTGAAAGGTTGAGCTGGTGTTCCACTTTTTCACGGATCAGTTTGTCCTGTGCTTCTTTCAGTTGGGTGATGTCTTCCAGGGAACCGATCATTTTCACGGGTACGCCATTCTCATAGACGAGGATCTGGTGATCCCTGACGTGGATATAGCTGCCATCGGCGCATTGGAAGCGGTATTCTTCTTCCCAGTTCTTCTGATTATTCTCTGTGGCTTCTTTGATCCGGTTCTCCACCCGTTCGCGGTCTTCAGGATGGATGCGGCGCAGCCACCAGGAGAGTCCGCGGATATGTTCTACCGGGTAACCGATCATATCGAGCAATACTTCATTGCGGAAGATCTTACCGGTCTTCAGGTCCCATTCCCAGACCGCATTGGCAGTGATGGAACTGAGATTGAGCAGGCGGTCATTCAGGTCACGCAACTGGCGTTCCCTTGAAAAATGATCGGAGAGGTTCACTGCCTGTACCGCGGTCATTTTGCTGCCGTCTTCGGCGGTTACGGGGAACAGGTCGATGTGGAAGCCCAGCTCGGAGCCATTGGCCCATTTCACGCTGCGTTCGGTTTCCAGTGAAGTATCCGTTTCCATGACCTTCAGATATTGCTGGTGCAGTGATTCAGCCAGCGTACCGGGGATGAGCTGGTCGATCTTTTTATTGATAGCGGATGCATCCAGTCCGAAATAGTGACAGAATGCGTGATTGGCATAGACCAGTTGCATATCATGATCCACTACCCATGCCATATTGGGCGAATGTTTCATTAAAGAGGGGAGTAAGCCCTCGTTGCCGATCTGCGCCATGACCACTTTTTTAAGGGCAGGCACTTCTTCTCCGATACAAAGCAGGAATTTCTTTTCTTCAGAAGGCAGTTGGCGGAATTTCCATCGCATCGGGTGATCATGGCTGTTCTTCAGCGAAAGCTCGACCAGGTATGTTTCTTCTTCCTGCAGTGAAGACTTAACGGAAGAAAGGAAATCGTTCTGGAAGTATGGATGTACGAGGCTTGAGAAATTTGTTTTGAAAAAGCGGGGATTTTTGAGGTGCAGCTGGCGGACCATTTGCGCGTTGGCATAAATGATATCTCCGCTTTCATCGATCACGGTGAGATAGCGGTTGCTGATCTCACCGGATTCACGGATCATGTTCTTGATCTGTTCGAATTTCCATTTCATAACACAGTAATTTGGGTCGTTTCTATTCAGTGCTTTACATCAAAGCATCTGTTCATGCGCTTTTCAGGCGGCTGATGATCTCAGGGATCCGGGCGAAATCATAGGTTTTATCCAGGAAATAGAGTGCGCCAAGGTCGATACATTTCTGCCGGTAATACTCATCTGTATTGTTAGTGACCATGATGACCTTACACGCTTTACCGGATTGAACGATACCTTCCAGGATCCCGATGCCATTCTTTCCCTGCAGACTGATATCCAGCAGTACGAGATCAGGCTTTTCTTTATTAAGCATTTCATTGGCTTCATCAAAGGTATTGGCGATGTGGATCGGGCCAATATGGGGAATATCCTGAACCAGCTTTGTGACCCTGTTTACAAAATGGACATTGTCGTCAACGATCAGAAGGGACATTGTGGTTTCGGTGGGCAGAACTGAACTTTTCATAGTAACGTTTTATTGGTGGAATTGCTGTATATCTGACACTAAAATACCCAAAACTAATTCATAAACAGGTAGTTGTGAATTCCTAAATCCTGTCGTTTTTTCTTCAGGTCTTGTAGTATAATTATGTTTCGACATGTTTTAAGTATTTCTGAACTTTTTCAATGAGATCATTCCTGTTACATGACTTTTTGTTCGATCGAATACCGAACCAGGTCCGCGTTGGACTGCATGCCCATTTTTCTGAGTATTCTGGCGCGGTGTGTACTGATCGTAGTGATGTGCAGGCCCAGTTGGGTGGCGATATCGGTAATATGTTCACCCGCGGCGAGCATCTTGAAGATCTCGAATTCCCGGTCACTCAGCAGCTCATGCAGAGGCTTTGGCGTATCGGAAAGTACACTGTTGGCCAGCAACTCCGCGATGGTGGGCGTGATGAATTTCTTTCCCTGTAAGGCCAGACGAATGGCGGGTAAAAGTTCATTATGGACGGTGTCCTTACGCAGGTATCCGAAGGCTCCGGATCTGAATACCTTGAGTGCGAAAGGATCTTCCGGGTACATGCTCAGCATTAAAACGGGTAATTGGGGCCATAATTCTTTGATCTCTTTCAGCGCTTCTACGCCGGTTTTTCCGGGCATATTGATGTCACAGACCACGAGATCGGGTATGGATTCACGGATCAGGGTCAGGAGCTCTTCTCCATTCCCTGCTTCGCGGATCTCATTATCCGGGTATTCACCGCGGATGATACGGATGAGGCTTTGTCTTACAATCGCATGGTCGTCGGCAATGATCAGCTTTAACATAGTGGTATATTTAGTGTTCAGTTAATTCTTTTTCAGGAATGCTCAGTTCAACGGTGGTTCCGTTACCGGGTTTACTGTTGATACTTATATTCCCATGAATGATCTTAGTCCTTTCCTGCATTCCAATGAGGCCGAGCGTTTTCTTTTCCATCACTTTTTTGGTATTGAATCCTTTCCCGTTATCCCTGATCTGCAGGTGCAGCTCGCCGGCATTTCTTTTCAATGAGATATCGACCTTCGTTGCTTTTGCGTGACGGGCGATATTGGTCAGGCATTCCTGGAAGATCCTGAAAAGGCCCATGGACTGTTTTTGGGGGATATTCAATCCGTCCGTTTCATCATAGAAATTCACATTGATGCCGGTCTTTTTGCGGAATTCCATACTCTGCCATTCAATGGCTGCTGCGAACCCAAAATTGTCCAGTACTCCTGAGCGCAGGTCGGAAGAGATCTGGCGAACGGTCTTGATGGTCTCATCCATCATATCATCCATGCCGGTCATCCTTTCTTTGAATTCGGTGTCTTTATTCGCCAGTTTGGTCTTCAGCCAGGCCATATCCATTTTCAGGACTGTCAGTTGCTGTCCCAGTACATCATGTACTTCCCTGGCGAGATAGGCTCTTTCTTCTTCCCTGACGATCTGAAGGTGTTCGGTAAGCTGACGGATCTGGGTGTATGATTTAATGAGTTCTTCCTCGATCTTTTTCTGTTTACTGACATCCATACCGATCCCGATCACACAATTCTTTCCCTCATATACGATCGGTTTAGAGATGAACAGGAAGGGGACCTTGGATCCGTCTTTCCGGTTGACATTCGCTTCAAAGCCACCGATTGTCTTTTTTACACCCTGTTTCATCGCTTTTTCAATGACAACTTTCATCTCATCATCGTAGAAATCAATGATCCTCATTTTCTTCAGATCCTTGCTTTTGTAACCTGAGATGAGTTCGAAATTCCGGTTCCAGCGGATCAACAGGCCCGTTTCATCAAACAGATAGAACACACCTGGCAGGTTGTTGATGGTGGATTCAGAAAGATTCCTTTCGTTGAGTAAAGCGGCTTCCGTTTTCTTCCTTTCACGTATATCCCTGGCAAAGGTGAGGATCTTCCTGTCGGGCAGCATTTTTGAATTCAACTCAACATCGATCAGTTTTCCATTCTTATGTTTCAATTTCCTTTCGATCAGGATGGAGGCACCTGACATGAGTTTTTTTATCTGCGTCGGGATCTGTTCAACTTCCTCATCCGAATAATATTGTAATGAACTCTTGCCGATCACCTCATCACGTTTATATCCCAAGAGCGATTTGACCACTTCATTGATCTCGATGATATTCGCATGTTCATCGGAAAGGATGATCAGGTCATTGGCCTGGTTGATAAGTGAACGATAGCGGAGTTCGCTTTCAATCAGTGCCTGTTCTGAATTCTTCCTTTCTGAAATATCAATACCATTACCAACGATACAGGTCTGTCCATTCAACGTTACTTTTACTGCGGTAAAGAAATAAGGGATCTTTCTTTTGTCTTTGGTAAACAGGTTGCCTTCTGCCCGGGCAGAGCCGGATGAAAGGACGTTCCGGATCTTGCCAATGATGAATTCACGGTCTTCCTCTGCAATGAATAAAATGGGGTTCATGCCGGAAATCTCATCGTGCTGATACCCGCTTACTTCTTCAAAATGCATATTCCACCGAAGGATCTTCAGGTCTTTGTCCCATACATAGAAAATGCCAGGCAGGCTGTTGATGATAGAGTCGGAGAATTCTTTTTCTGAGACCAGTTTGAGCTGTTCATTCTTTTCGTAGATGGAGAATGCAACATCCCTTCCGATGGTTTCAGCAAGATGAAGTTCGCCAACTGAAAAATGATGCGGCTGTGTGTAATACACGATCATCTTACCCAGCAGTTTACCTTTATGCACCAGGGGGAAGAAGCCCATAGAACGGATCTTCTCCTTCCTGATCATGGGCAGATTCTTATTCAGCATCGGCTCCTGTTCCACATCTGCTATGAGTTTGGGTGTCATATCACTTTCAATGACAGGCCTGGAGGAGTGCCCGATCAGGATCTTTTTTATAACTATCTGAGATATTTGCACTGGCGGCGTAATTCAGCATTTCATTTTCGTCCTTCAGCAAAATCGCAACTTTATCAGCGGCGATCGTTCTCATGACGGTCTCGATGGTAACATTGAAGATCTCATCAAGATTCCGGGATTTGCCCACGATCTCACTCAGATCGGCCAGGGCGGATATTTGTGTGAATTTTTTCCGGAGTCGCTCTTCCGCTTTTTTACGTATGGAGATATCCAGAAACGAACCGAACATGCAAACGGGATTCCCTTCTGTATCGAGCAGTACGTTGGCGGAGAACTCAACAGGGAAGAGGGTTCCGTCCAGTTTTTTACCGGTGTCTTCGCCCTGTTCAAAGCCGCGGGTTTGTAGAGCCTGGATCGTTTCATATACACGCGTGCCTTCGAATACATTCGTAAGATTCATGCCAATGAGTTCTTCCGGTTTCTTTGCACCCCACATCTGACAGAGTGTATGGTTGGCATAGAATATATTACCGTTGAGGTCGGTCATACCCATGCCACTAATGGAAGACGCGATCGCATTGTCTTTCAGGAGCAGTGCCCGCTCATTGGCTTTACTTTCTGTGATATCCAGATAAAGCGCCAGATATGGTGTTTCATTCCCGAACCGGATCTTGTTCACGGAAACATCGAAAAGCCGTTCGGAACCTGATTTCGAAATATGTTTGACTATGATCCTTTGGGATTGTTGTTCTGAAACATGGTCTAGTTTCGGGAGGACCTGTGACTCTGTTTCATTTGCATTCAGCTTCCTCATGGAAGAATTGACCAGTTCATCTACTTCAAATCCATGCATATCGGTAAAAGCCTTATTGGTCTTCAGGATCACACCCTCTCCGGAAATAATGGCGATACCCATACTTGCGTTGTCAAAAATGGATTTGTAACGGCTCTCACTTTCAACGAGTGCGTTTTCAGCACGCATGATATCCGTGATATCCCTGACGAAGGATTGTACATACTTCCTTCCATTGTATTCATGCACTCTCCCCGTTATTTCCAGTGTCATGATACTGCCACTTTTATGGATATGGTGTACTTTGAAATTGAGGGGCTTTCCAGAGATCAGTACTGAAATACGGTTACGGAAAAGGGCAAGGTCTTCCGGGGGCAGTAATTGCTGGACATTGAGCTGTTTCATTTCCTCGATACTGTAACCATGGATATTGGCACAGGCCTGGTTCAGGCTGATGATCTCTCCCTGCTCGCCTACGAAAAGGATACCGATACTTGATTCTTCAAACAATGACCTGTAACGGTTCCCCTGCTCAAATGCTTCCAATCTCGCTCTTTTCAGTTCCGTGATGTCGCGAAGGAACGACTGGATGAACCGCTGGTCGCCGATCTTAACGAGACTGGTCGTGATCTCTACATGGATGATATGTCCATCCTTATGGTAGTGCTCGGTTTCGTATTGCAGCGTTTCTCCTGCAAATATCCTTTTTCCGATATCCTGCAGATTGGCCCTTGCTTCCGTCGTATTCAGATCGTGAACATCCATTTTCAGTATCTCTTCAACGGTGTATCCATGCATGGTGGCATAGGCTTCATTGACATTGATCAGTTTCTGGTCTTCGCCTATGAAAGAGATGCCAATGCTTGCTTTTTCGAACAGGGTAGTGTAACGTTTTTCAGTTGCCCTTACAGTTTCTGCGGCTTTCCTGAGTTCTGTCACATCACGGATAAACGCCTGGATAAATACTTCTTTTCCGATCTCTACTGCTGAAGGTGTTATCTCGAAAGTGAGAATATGTCCGTTCTTATGATAATGTCCCACTTCAAAAGTGAGGGATTCTCCTGCCAGCGTTCTGCTGACCCTGGAAGCCATGAGTTCGCGGGATTCCGGAACGTTAAGATCGGCCAGGTTCATCTGCAGCATTTCCCCAACAGTATAGCCGTGTGATTTGGCATATGCTTCATTGAGGCCGACCACTTTTCCGGCCGGGGTCATGATGATGATCCCGAAACTGGATTTATCGAAAAGTGTTTTGAAACGAAGTTCACTTATCTCCAGAGCCGCCTGTGCTTCCTTTCTGGCAGTGATGTCAGTTACATGTGTGATCACTTCGACCGCTGTGCCATTCTCGATCTTTAGTGCGGTAGAAGAAATCTCTGCCCAGATCATTCTTCCATCCTTACGGATATATCTTTTTTCCAGTTTGAAATTATTCGTTTCCTGGCTGAATAGTTTATTCGCAGTTGTACTGCTCAGGTTCCTGTCATCCGGATGCGTGATATCGATGAATGACATGCCGGTGAGCTCTTCTTTGGAATACCCCAGCATTTTGCAATATGCATCATTCACCTTCAGTAATTTTCCTTCTGAACTGGCCACAGCTGTTCCGATACTGGCCACTTCGAACATCTTCCTGAGCATCGCTTCGCTTTCCAGCAGTGCTTTTTCAGTCATTTGGAGCTCTGTGATGTCGTGGACGTTCACGGCTACCAAACCGATGCCGTCCGGACCAGTAAAACTGGATGTGCTGATCAGCGCAGGGAATGTAGTTCCATCCTTACGGGTAAAGATCAGTTGGCCGGTTGCATTCCCATTTAGTCTTCTTTGTTTGACCATGGCTTCCATCCCTGGCAGATCATCGGCCAACATTTCATACCTTGAGATCGTCCTCATCTCAGCTTCAGAACGACCAAACATCCTGCAAGCGGCGGGATTTGCCGCAATGACCTTCCCGGCATCTTCCAGCAGGATGATACCTTCAATACTGTTTTCAAAGATCGTTCTGAATCGTTCCTCACTCTCAGCGATGCGTTTGTGCTCATTTCTCTTTTCTGTGATGTCATGGGTGATACCCAGGAGTCTTTTATCAGCAAGCCGGATCGCATGTATTTCCAGTATCATGAGCTCACCGGAACGTTTCAGCGCTTTCCGGGTAAAGATCATACTGTTCCCGGGTGTCAGTGATTCAAGGTCAAGTTGATGCTGTCCGGGTTCGAGCTGAATGAAATCCTGAAAATTCCTCCGCAGCAGTTCTTTTTTCTTATAACCCAATAGTGAACAACCGGCTTCATTCACATCTGTTAAATGTCCCTGGTCATCCGCAATGAAGAATCCCTCACCGGAAAAATGGAAAAGCTGATTGAAAGT
This sequence comes from Bacteroidota bacterium, assembly GCA_029555415.1. Classification (GTDB taxonomy): domain Bacteria; phylum Bacteroidota; class Bacteroidia; order Chitinophagales; family Chitinophagaceae; genus JAKPSI01. The sequence continues at coordinate 18,508 of JAKPSI010000066.1, forward strand.
TGTATCCTTTTCTTCCATCTTCAGGCGCGACTTGTTCCGCTCAGTGAGATCGCGAACGATCACCAGGATACGGAAATCGGGGAGGAGTTTACTGCTGAGCTCTACTTGTATGATTTCGCCATTTTTTTTGCGGGCTTTCCTTTCCTGTACAACGGTAAATCCGGCCAGTACTTCACCCATTCTCAGGGCGGGTTCAGAGTTGTCGATGATCAGGTGGTTCAACAGGTTCTCATTTACGAATTCATCCTTTGAATAACCCATTAACGCATAAATGTGGCTGTTCGCTTCGATCAGTTTGCCTGATGTGTCGAGAATGATAATACCTTCTGAAGCATGTTCTACGAGTGTGCGGTATTGTTCTTCCTGGTGGAAAAGGGCCGTTTCAGTTTCTTTTTTGTGGGATATATCACGGATCGTTCCGATACCCAGAAGGGGATGGCCCTTATCATCCCGAATGATATTGGCGGTATTACTTACCCATATATAGGTTCCGTCTTTTTTTCTGGACCGGTACTCAACTGCAAGCCTGCCGGTCCTGACAGCATGTTCAATTTCTGTCTTCACCATACCTGCATCTTCCGGATGAATATGTGAAATGTTTTCTTCCGGACTCCAGCTCCTTATCTCTTCAATGGAGTACCCGGATATTCTTGACATGACCGGGCTGAAGTATACATATTCGTTGCGTTGAAAATCGAAGTGGTAAGAAGCGTCCAGTGAGTTTTCAATCAATGCCCGGTATTCCTCTTCGCTTTTTTTCTGGAGCAGTTCGGCTTTTTTCTGCGAATTGATGTCCCGGATGCTGCCAACTGTAGCGACCGGATTTCCGGATGCATCCGTTATGACATTTGCCCGGTTCAGCACCCAGATATAGGAGCCGTCCTTCCTTCTGCATCTGTATTCCGCATTGATCTTACCGTTATTGATCCCTTTTTCGAGGGATGATCTGAAATTCTCCAGATCCTCAGGGTGTATGAAAGCAAGGGCCTCGTCATGGTTCCAGCTGATGATCTCTTCGCTGGTATAGCCTGAGATCGATTCTATGATAGGGCTGAAAAAAATGAATTTGAATTGCTGAAGATCGAACTGATAACTGGCATCAATTCCATTTTCGATCAGTGACCTGTATTTTTTCAGCAGATCCGCGGCTTCTTCTTCAGCAAGTTTTCGGGAAGTGATATCCCTGAGGCAGACCGTGATACCTTCGATCTCGCTTTCCGGGGTCTCCCGGATCGGATAGAGGTGAACATGCATCCAGAACCTGGGTGACTGGCCCACCATATTTTCCATTTCCACGAATTCTCCATTCAATACCCGCTGAAAATTATCGCTGAGAATACTTTTTTGATGTGGAGGAAGTATTTCGAATATGCTGATTCCGGGGCAGGGTTCTGTTCCGGAATAATTCTTTGTCAGTTGCAGGAAAGCCCGGTTGTAAGTAAGCAGGTTATAATTCCTGTCGATCAGAAAGAAGGCATCATGTGTGGCATCCAGGATAGAACGCAAGTGAAGAGGATTGGCGTTCACTCCCTGAATGGAGGGTATAGTATTGGCAGGTGCTGTAGTATTTAATACTGAATCAGGTTCCTTCATGACGGGCGGTCTTTAGTGAATATTAGTGAAGACCATCGAACTAAAATTAACTAACGGTAGCATCCATTTCAGTGATATTACTCATATAATCGACTGAGTTCTAACGTGAAAAAGCCGCTGTAGGCGCTGGTTTTAAGTGTAAGTACCTATGCCGCTATCGTAAATATTTGTACCGGAGCCAGTCGGCAGCTACAAAAAAAAGAATGACACGGGGCCATTCTTTTTACAACTGCAGCACTGGTGTTAAAAGTGCCGTTGCTTGCCTCTACTGTAATTTCATGACCTTGATTGCGGGTGTTTTAAGACCCGGAATGGAAAGTTGATAGGTGCCTTTTGATAATTTACTGATATCAACACTGAATTCATTTTGCCCCGCGGACAAATACTTGTTGAATAGCATGATATTATTTCCCGCGAGATCAGTAATGCTGATCAGGTAATTGTTTGTTTTTTGTACAGGAACACTGATGTTCAAAATGCCGGAAGCAGGATTGGGCCAGGTTTTGATGAGTTCTTTTGCATCTTCATTCCTGTTGACCATAGCGATACCGGAGAACTGCGATTTACCTGAACGATCTGCTATGCGGAGTCTGTAAAAACTGATACCGGGATGAACATCCCCGTCCAGATATTGATAGCTTTTTTCCGCCACTGAGTTACCCGGTGTAGCAACAAGTCCGATGCCAGTAAAATCTATACCGTTGAATGAACGTTGTATTTCATAGTATTCATTATTCAATTCGGTCGCGCTTGCCCAGTAAAGCTGATTACCGGTACTCATGACCCTTGCTTTGAAATAAAGCAAGCTGACATACAAGGGCTGGCTGAAATCAGACAAAGTGAGCCGGCTGAGATTATTCACGCCCGTAAGTGTTACAAAATTTCCGAAAGGATCAATGCCATTTTCGCCAAGATTTGACCAGGTGGATCCGGCGTTGGTGCTTTGGAAATATGCAAGATTCCCTTCATTGACGGAAGCCAGTTCTGCCTGAAAATAATAGAATAGTAATGTTGCTGCGAGCGTACTGTTATTTGCAGGCGTGATATCAAAGTACCGGTAAACTGACTTGCCGCCTTGCTGCTGGTGACCCCGTTTGATGGTGGTAGTACCCAGATTTGACAGAGAGGTAATGGCTATGCCAATATTTCCCGGATTCGCCGCTACCGGAATATTGAGAACACGCGTAACTTGAATGTATCCTCCTGTCAGGCCTGTGATCCTTCTGCTCTCTACTTCACCGTTGATGGATCCTGTTGTTCCCAGATCGATATTATGACCATTCAGGAAAAGGCTATCGCCTGCCTGAAGATCAAGCAGGTGGCTGACCGCAATGGATCGCTCCAGTTTCAGGCCATCAGCTGATTTATTCATGAGCAGGTCATAGAACGAGGTCGTTCCGGTACCACTGATCTTTGAAGTTGCAAGTGATGATGTACCGCTGAATCCAACGGTTCCGGAGGCCGCATTGAAATTCCCGTTATTGGTGAAGCCGCCATTGGAAATGCTGATGTATATGTTTCCGGAAGGAACGATATACGTTCCAGTGCCTGATATCAGTCCTTGTGCGATCAGATGAAAGGGGAAGAGACCGAGTAATATCAGGGTAATGATCCGGATCTTTATAATATGGTTCATAAGATATGTTTCAGGTGAACGGATGACCGGGTCGGTCTATTTTACATATAAAGAATGACTGCCTACTCCATCGATCTCATAGTGAAAGTCGAATGAAAGTACGGCGGCATTACCCGTATAAGTATCGGCTGCATCGGCAGATTTCCGATAGAGCCTGCACATCAGGATACTGCTTATCTTATTATTGTTCACACCGGGCGTAAGTGATGAGAATGCTGTGATGAGGTGTTTGTCAACATCTCCTGACGCGATCGCGGCCGTTGTCGCGGTTATCAGAGTGGTATTGGGGAATGCAAGCGGTGTGGTCGCATCATAATTGATCCAGCTGTATTCAAGCCCCCATACCACGTTTCCGGTCGATGCTCCTTGTGGTGACCAATGCAGGTGCGGATACAGAACAGTTCCTTCTTTCCAGTTGTGTGGCAGTTGTACAGTGAAAAAAACTTCTTCTTCATTGGAAGCTGAGCTCTGATCCTGGAATGTAAATGTATATACGCCCCGGCTTCCGGATCCGTTCGTTTTTACCTGAGCCCATTGTGCCTGATTCGTTTGTCCGAGCCTGGAGTTGAACAGGGGAACTGTGATATCATTGAATGCGGTTGCATTTCCTTCCAGGGAGAAGGACCCATCCGGGTCGATGACCAGGTCATTCGTTCCATCACCAAACTTGGTGATACCGGCGCCTGATATCCTCATTCGCTGTGTATTGTTCGTTTTCATGACCAAGTCAGTGGAGTCCGATGTGCCGAGATAATCCGTGCCAGGCGTGGTTCCTGCGTTGCCGGTGATATTCCAACCGGAATTGTTCACCAGTAATTTACTCCAGCTGGGCGATCCTGAAGTCCCTGAATTGAAATAAAATCCCGTACCGCCGGTCAAAGCGGCATTGGTATTGTATACGAGCAAACTGTTGGCCGGACTTGTGATGGTAACTGCATCTGAAAGCGATTGCAGACTGACCCTTGGGATCAATACACCTTTACTGGCACTGGTAACATCCAGGATCGCAGAAGCATCAGCGGCAGCGCCAGTGCTGTTGATCGCGACATTTTGTCCCTGAACTGCAGTAGAAAGGAATAAAGAGGAGCCTGCGAAGATCGTACAGATCGTAAGTCTAAGGTTTTTCATACCGTTTTATTTTTTAGGATTGAGGCAAGATTTTAATAATGATCCTTATAAAAGTAATATTCAGTACTTACACGGATTGTGACTGAGGAAATTGTTTCAGATGAATCTCATCATTAATGGAATGCACTACGGATCAGAAAGTAAACACTTAGCGGTATAGTAGTTGTATGACCTCAGTAGAGTTTAATATGAGTGAGGTTACACTTACTGCTACAAAATGCCTGTAAAATGAAAAAACTGCCGGTGATGGCAGTTTTACAACAAATAAAATTTTTACCGGAATGCTCAGGGGTTGGGTGCAGGGTCAAAGCTGATGCATTCTTTCAATTCCTTTTCTGTATAGGATAATTTATACTGCGCCAGCACGTCCGCCGGTACGCCATTCCATTGTGTGGGTGCATTACCCGCATAGCCAATATCTTTTACGCCGATCTCAGAAGTATAAAATCCGGTTGCGGTCAGATTGCGCATGAGGCTGAAGAACTGAACACCCTGCGACATATCCGGTTTCGCTTTTTCAGGATAAGCGATCGCATCCACCAGCTCGATCTGTTGTTCATGCTTGCAGTCCTTGAAAGGGTGCTCATATTTTTTCAGACATTGCATGTCCAGCCATCTCAGTCCGCCTTTCATCGGTATCTGGTGCTCAGGCATATCTTTCACGATGAATTCAATGAAGTCCGGAACTTTCGCATCCGAAGCACTGCCGCTCACTTCATCTTTCGGGATGATGATGTCGGCCAAAAGTGTGATCGTCGCCATCTCATGTGGTGTGAAGAATGTTTCCTGAGCCAGTAAACTCTTTTCATATTTCAATTCATCCCGGTTCCGGTCAAGATTGAACACCGGTTCTTTGGCGGCTTCTTCCTTTTTTTCGCCCGGCTTACAACCTGCTACCACGGCTCCTCCCGCGAGAGCTCCGGTTGCGATCAGCTTAAGGGATTTGCGTCTATCCATACGAAAAATTTAAAATTCAGAATTTAAAATTCAAAATTCAAACTACAGGTTTTGTTTCTTTTTCTCACTGATGATGTATTCACTCGCGCGCATACTCAGTGCCAGGATCGTCCAGGTAATGTTCTTGTCTGCCTGCGATACGAACTGACCGCCATCCACACAGAACAGATTCTTGCAGTCATGAGCCTGACTCCATTTATTTAATACTGACTTCTTCGGATCATTGCCCATCCTCACCGTTCCTGCTTCATGGATGATCTCTCCGGGTTTTGAAAGGCCGTAATTGTTGCTGGCATTGTCATCACCGCCCCAGGTGATCACCGCGCCCATATTGTGCATGATCTCTTTGAACGTTTCCTTCATGTGTTTGGCCTGATTGATCTCATGCTCACTCCATTTCACATTGAACTGGAGGACGGGTATGCCATATTTGTCCACCACA
>JAKPSI010000063.1 GCA_029555415.1 Bacteroidota bacterium
ACAACGATCGTATCGATACGGATCGGGGTATTATCATCACTGTATTCGATCGTCACCTGACTTTTCGCATCCGGGCGGAGATATTTCAGTTCTTTACCGGCACGGCGTGTTTTGGAAAGCTCCTGCAGGATCTTATGTGCCAGATCGAGCGGCAGGGGCATGTAGTTATCGGTCTCTTTGGTCGCATAACCGAACATCATACCCTGGTCACCGGCACCCTGTGCATTGGCTTTGGCTTCAAAGCTCAGTTGCTTCACGGAACGGTCAACACCACGGTTGATATCGGCGCTTTGTTCATGGATTGCTGATAAGATACCACAGCTGTTGGCTTCGAACATATATTCAGCCTTCGTATATCCGATCTCACGGATCACTTCACGGGCTATATCCTGTACATCGAGGTATGTTTTGGATTTCACTTCTCCGGCCAGCACGACCTGTCCTGTAGTTACGAGCGTTTCGCAGGCAACTTTACTCTGGGGGTCATAAGCAAGGAAGTTATCGATAAGCGCATCGGAGATCTGGTCCGCCACTTTATCGGGGTGACCTTCACTGACAGATTCGGAAGTGAATAAATAAGGCATGAGTAGTAGATTTTTGAAGCGCAAAGATAAGGGACTGAAAAATAAAGTCCCCATGATGAACATGGGGACTTTTGAACATATCTGAATAACGTTAGCTTATAATTTGGAATAGATGATGTGCAGCCTCATCCGCTGGGTACCGGCAGTGCCACCGGCCAGCCTGACCCTGCCCATAACGATGGACGGATTGATGATGAAAAGGCTTGGATTATCGGTTGTCGTTCCGGGGACCCTGTACTTCTCCTCTACAAAGAACGGCGCAAAAAGACGCAGATCATAGTTCGGCTCGGTCCGTGTCAGTACATGCTGCACATAACGGGTGATGTTGAACTTCCACTGTTTCACATTATTGCTGAATGGATCGAGTGTATTGAGGGGTGACATCCCGAATGTACTGATGTTCACGGATCCGGTCTGGTCGAATGAAAGATCATAAGGGATGGTCCTGAAATTGGAAACGGAAGGGTCATAGGCATCCAGGTACAGATAGGTCGGTACCGTGAATATCGTATCGGATGGGTCATATACCTGTTCCGCGATCAGTTCGGCACGATGTACCAGACGGTTACTGACCGTAGAAAGACCGGGGATTTTCAGTGTTGCGTAAGAACCGGGCTGCGTCTGAATATAGACCATGTTATCCGGACTTGTGCCACCCTGTGCGGCTTCGATCGGTTTTCCGGAATAATTGCGGATCACGTAATTGGCGGAAGCACATAAGGATGTGAATGTGAAATATACAACGGCTGTGTCCCGTACACCATTCTTGGTATAGCGGAAGTACAGCGCCAGTTTCGTATTGGCCCCTGAAAGGTTGAAGCCCATCACGGCTTTACCCTGTGTGGATTGCAGTGCAAACCCTTTGAAATTGGTCCGGAAAAGGGAATCCGACACATAAGCGGATGAAGGCCCGCTGGTACCGGTTGAGTCGAACTGTTTCAGCAGTTTGTTCCCGAAACTGGAAAAGAGCGGGATCCGAAGCTGGTTGGCAGTTGTATCGAGATATGCCTTTACGGAATCGTTCAGGGTGCTGGGCGCAAAGGTCTTGCTGCCAAGCAGATTGGAATAGGTAAATGAATTCTGACGGATACGATAAGCGGAATCGTAACGGAAATCATTGGACTGGTCCACCTCATACACGTTCACGTGTTGCTGCACATCCGAATCCCCGTAAGTATGTTTCCAGTCAAGCACCAGCACGGTAGAATCCAGATCCATACTGTCCTTGGCGGCAATGAAGAAGTACTTGTAAAAATTAGGTTTCATTTCCAGGAACAAGCGGGCATCGGTAGTTCCAAAGAAAGGGTCAGCATGTGCCGCATCGATATTACCCAGGAAATACTCCTCACTGTGAGAGAGCTTGAGTGTATCAGTAACATTGTCGAAGAGACCATTATAAGCCTCCACATCCAGTGTTGTATCAAAAGTGGTGATATTATCGACGACCGGGATAAGGTCCTTGCCCAATGTAGTGGCGTCGTTGATCTTCCGGCAGGAACTAATGACGATCAGGGAGGTCACGGTCATTCCCAGCAAAAGAAGAAAGTAGCGTTGCTTCACAAATATAATTATGTCGGGTTAGTGATTTTTACTTGCCTGCAAGGTCGCCATAGAGTTGTAAATAGTCTGTTAAATCTGACTCTTCATTGAAGGGAAGGGTCTTTTTTCCACGGACCTTGGAGAATTCTTCCAGCAGTTTTTTCTCCACCTTTTCAGCGCCGAAAGTGATCGCATCAGCGAATTGTGCGGCACCACGGAACATGGCGGTATTGGTTCCTTCTTTGAATCCTTCCAGGTCTTTTTCTTTCAGGCTGGTATGGATCAGTGCTTTTTTGATGAAGTCACTGCCCAGTTTTTCCTTGAAAGTATTCTGGCCGATCGTAAAGACGGTCTTGGAATGCGCGAATACAGGTTCTTTCTTGTAAACGGTTTTGAGATAAGCCGGGATCAGGCCGGTCATCCAGCCGCTGCAATGAATGATATCGGGAGGCCAGCCGAATTTCTTCACGGTTTCCAGCGCGCCTTTGCAGAAAAAGATCGTACGGAGTGCATTATCGTCGAACCATTTATCATGCTCATCATGAAAAACGGTCTTTCTTTTAAAGAGGTCCTCGTTGTCAAGGAAATAAACCTGCAACCTTGCACTGGGCAGGGAAGCGACCTTGATCTGAAGCGGCATGTCATCATTATCAACCGATACATTGATACCGGAAAGGCGAACCACTTCATGCAGGCGGTGCCTTCTTTCATTGATCGAACCGAAGCGGGGCATGATACAACGGACTTCGTATCCGTTATCATTGGCTTTGATGGCCAGTTTGTTTACCGTTTCAGAAAACTCAGTGAGCTCCAGGTAGGGCGACATTTCATTTGCAATGAACAGAATTCTTTTCTTGGCTGACATGGGCGACCCGTTTGTTTAATTACATCCCTTGGTAAGGGGTGCAAAGGTAGCTATTTTATGCTGAATCACGTGTTTACATTGATTTCCGGATTAAAACGGCACATGCCGGGGCCTGATAAGAAATAAGAATTAACCACTTGGAAAACCCTGAAAAACAATAATTAACAGATCAGGGACTTCTCTTTTTTTTATGTAGCCTGCACAAACTTACAGTCCGGAACCTCCGGTCTTTTCTTCATCAAAAGCCCTGCCGACCTGTACCTCAGCAATAATGAAGACGATCCCTTCATCATGTAACCAGGAAATCTTCTACATGGACGCCTCCTGCCCCCTGCTTGCCGGGTCCTTTACCCTGTCATTCTCATAGGATTATAAAAAAGGAATCCTTGCTCAGGTTTTGCGGTTCAGCCTTTGCGTTATATTTTCGGGGAGGTGAAAAAAGGATTCCGCACCATATTACAGTACGTTTTTTTTCTCGGGCTCGGGATATTCCTGGTATGGTGGTCGATCAAAGACCTCAGCACGGCTGACCGGTCTGAAATACGAACAGCCGTTAGGCACGCCCGATATTTCCTCATCATTCCAGTATTTTTTATCCTTGTCCTGAGTCATTTCATCCGGGCGATGCGCTGGCGGCTCCTGATCCGTTCACTTGGTTATAATCCTTCTTTACTGAATTCCTTCTTTGCTGTATTGATCGGTTACCTCGCCAACCAGGCGGTTCCCCGGCTGGGTGAAGTATTAAAATGTACCGTACTGTCCCGTTATGAAAAAGTACCGGCTGATAAACTCATTGGCACCATCATTCTGGAAAGGCTGATCGATGCCCTTACGCTCCTGCTTGTGTTCGGTATCACACTGGTCATTCAGCCCGATCTCTATAATGAACTCATGCAGACCTTCTTTCATTCCGGAGATCCGCATGCAAAAAAGTCCCCTCCCTATCTGATCGCGGGAATCATTGGCGGGGTGCTGCTCGTTGCACTCATCATCTGGATGATCGTTAAGAAAAAGAAGATCGCTGATCTGTATGCGATCATCATCCGGGTCAAAAATTCCGTATGGCAGGGGATCAGTGCCATTCAGCATCTGAAAGAACGCTGGCAGTTCATCATCCTTACGTTCATCCTCTGGTCGCTTTATCTCAGCGGAGGGTATATCGGATTCTTAGCATTACATGAAACGCAGCAATATGGTGTAACGGAAGCCTTCAGCATCCTTTCTGCAGGCAGTGTGGGCATGATCGTTACGCCCGGCGGTATCGGCGCCTATGCCCTGCTGATCGAAAAGACCATGCAGGTATATGGCCTCTCAAAAGGGGTGGCACTCGCATTCGGCTGGCTGCTCTGGCTGGCACAAACGGGTGTGATACTGATAGGCGGACTTTTCAGTTTTATCGCACTTCCGGCGTATAATAAAAGAAGACAAAATCACAGTAAAGACATTATTTGACCAGGCTGAAAAACTTAACACGCGGGCTCTTCCCCATTATTTATTTTTACTATCCAAATTCAAGCAGCTTGCATGACAACTCAACGTACAAAAACAATTCCGCGTGATATCAGTTGGCTTTCTTTCAACGAACGCGTTCTGCAGGAAGCAGCGGATCCTTCAGTCCCGCTCAGAGAACGGGTCAGGTTCCTTGGGATCTTTTCAAATAATCTAGATGAGTTCTTCAGGGTCAGGGTTGCGACTTTAAAAAGGATGATCGAATTCGGAAGCAAGGCAAATATGCATTTGGAAACCGACCCGGATAAGATCCTCGAAATGATCCAGCTTGAAGTACTGAACCAGCAAAGTGAGTTCAGCCGTATCTGGGAAGGGATCGTTGATGAACTGAAAGCAGAAAAGATATTCCTGACCACCGAGAAAGAACTGAACCCGACCCAACAGGAATTCGTAAAAAAGTACTACGACGAGGAGCTCAGCTCGAACGTCATTCCGTTAATGATCGAGAGCATTCCGGAATTCCCTAACCTGAGGGACAAATCCATCTACCTGGCGGTCGTCATGTGGAAAAAGGATTCACCACTCAAGAAAAAATATGCTTTGATAGAAGTTCCCAGCAGGATCATGGGGCGCTTCATACAATTGCCATCACCGAAAAGCGATGAGCACTATATCCTTTTACTGGAAGATGCGATCAGATATAACTTACCTGATATTTTCTCTTACTTCGGATATGATCAGTACAACTCCTACATATTCAAACTGACCCGTGATGCGGAGATCGACATTGATAATGACATCTCAACATCGCTCATTCAGAAGATAGAAAAGGGACTCAAGAACAGAAGGAAGGGCAAACCGGTACGGTTTGTTTATGACCGGGAAATGGATCCGGGCTTACTTGAGTATCTCATCAGAAGACTGGGATTATCCCGGAAAGGAAGTCTGATCCCCGGAGGCCGGATCCACAACTTCAGGCATTTCATGGATTTCCCTGATAATGTATTCCGTCAAAAAAGTAAAAGAAGAAGATCGATCGATCATCCGCTCTTGCTCAAAAGAAGGGTTTCAGATGTGCTGATGGAAAGGGATGTCATGTTGCATGTCCCATATCATAATTTCAGCCCGATCATCGACCTGCTCCGGGAAGCAGCGATAGATCCGGATGTAAGTTCGATCAAGATCACCTGCTACAGACTGGCCTCCCAGTCAAAGATCATCAATGCGCTGATCAATGCGGTCAGGAACGGGAAACAGGTCACGGTGATGCTGGAACTCACCGCCCGCTTCGACGAAGAAGCCAACCTGGAGTGGAAGGAAAGACTGGAAGAAGAAGGGGTCAATGTGCTGATCGGGATCCACCGGATGAAGGTCCACTCCAAGATCTGCGTGATCAGGAAACGGGTGAATGATCAGAATATACTTTTCGGTTTTGTCGGAACCGGGAATCTGAATGAAAAGACAGCCCGTGTCTATGCCGATCATTTTCTGCTCACTTCCAATCAACGGATCATGTCTGATGTGAACAGGATATTCCATTTCATCGCAGATCCCCGTAATGGACAATATCTGCGGGATTGCCGCACACTCATTCCCAGCCCCTGGTATATCCGTGAAGAAATGATCCGTTTGATCGATACGGAGATACGGCTTGCCCGGAAACCTAAGAACCATGCCGGGATCACATTAAAAATGAATTCCCTTTCGGATGAGATCCTTATTGCGAAATTAAATCAGGCTGCAAGAGCCGGTGTGGAGGTGAGACTGATCATACGGGGAATTTGCTGTATGTATACACAGAATGCCAAATTCAGATTCCCGGTTTCAGCCGTCAGTATCGTGGATGAATACCTGGAACATGCCAGAGTGTGGGTATTTAACAACAAGGGCAAGCCGAAAGTTTATATATCTTCGGCTGACTGGATGGTACGGAACCTGGATCACCGCGTGGAAGTGACCTGCCCGGTGTGGGATGAACAGATCAAACAGGAACTGATCGATATCCTGAATATACAGTTGCACGATAATGTGAAGGCAAGGTGGCTGGACAATCAGCTCAGCAATGAATATGTCAGAAGCAGTCGCAAAAAGATCCGTTCACAGGTGGAGACCTACCAGTACCTCCTTAAAAAAATAACCACCACAAGTGAGACTGGCAGCCATTGACATCGGTAGTAACGCGGCAAGATTGCTGATCACGGATGTGATCACCAACCCGCAAGGACATGCGGAATTCCTCAAAGTAGCACTGGTCCGTGTACCGCTTCGTCTCGGTTTCGATGTTTTTGAAAAAGGCGAGATCTCCGCTTCACGTGCGGAAAAGATCCTCAAAACGATCAAATCCTACAAACTTCTGCTGGATGTTTATGAAGTGGAACATATCCGTGCCTGCGCCACCTCGGCCATGCGTGACGCGATCAATGCGCAGGTGATCATCGACCGGGTGAAAGAAGAGACCGGGATCACGATCGAGGTCATCAGCGGTCAGGAAGAGGCCTCCTTCATTTACGAGAATCATGTCGCGGAATCCATGAACCGCGATGAATCCTATCTCTATATCGATGTGGGGGGTGGCAGCACCGAACTCACATTTTTCTCTGACGGCAAACTGGTATTCAAGGAATCATTCAACATCGGTACCATCCGATTGCTGAAGAACCAGGTTACGGAAGCCTCCTGGGATGAAATGAAGGAATTCATCCGCAGCCGTACGAAAGGGCATCATAAAGTGACTGCTATCGGTTCAGGCGGAAACATCAACAAGGTATTCTCCCTCTCCAAACGCAAGGAAGGAAAAGCACTCTCGCTCGAATTACTGCGCACCTACTATAAGGAATTCAGCAATCTTTCCCTCGCGCAGCGCATGAGCCTGTATCGCTTACGCGAAGACCGTGCAGACGTTATCGTTCCCGCACTCCTGATCTACATCAATGTGATGCGCTGGGCAGATGCGGAAGACATCTTCGTCCCCAAGATCGGTCTGGCAGACGGTCTCGTACAATCATTGTATCAGGACCTTACCAAAAAATGATCTGGCCCGGACCATTTTGCAAAAGGTTTCCGGGTTTTTAACGTCAAATGCTCAAATAGCTTCTTTATGAGAAAAAGTATGCTCCTGCACAGAGGCGTAGGCTTGTTCCTTTTATGCAGTTCTTCCTTTGCATCTGCTGCAAGTATAACTGGCAAGACAGACACTCTGCCGGTACAGCATGTACACGACGGTATTGCGAATGAATGGCTTCCCGGACAATTCAGTACGGATGAAGAAACCTCCATCCGGTATGCGATCGATAATGATGCGAACGATCTTTACATCGCACTGATCATTCCCAATACAAGTACACAGATCAAAATGATGCGGCTGGGCATGAATTTATTTTTTGATCTTAAAGGCAAAAAGAAAGAAGGCAGGGGGATTGGGTTTCCTGTGAAGCCGGAAGGCGAAACAGCTGGTGGTGGCGGGTTTGGTGGCGGTGGGTTTGGTGGTCGTGGTTCCGGTCAGGAAACGAATGATGACGCAGATCGCGGCGATGCGGCTGCAACCGGCCAGACGCGGGAAAGAAAAGGTCCTGATATGAAAAGAATGCGTATGATGATGGCCACTCACCTGATGTCCATGCATCTTTTCGGTTTTGGCGAAGGTGATCCGGTCGATCAGGGTCTGGAACGTGAAAGCAGTGCACAGATCGCATTTTCATGGGATTCATCAGATGTCTGGCATATTGAATATAAGATACCCCTCACCCTTTTTGGAGATCCATCGGGACTTGACCAGCATCTGATATCGGTTGGCTTCAAACTGAATGGCGTGGAACAGCCGGCATCACCAACCGGTGGATCCGGTGGTGGATTCGGTGGCGGACGCGGGGGTGGCGGTGGTTTCGGCGGACGAGGCGGACCCGGCGGACGAGGCGGCGGTGGTGGTGCCAGTCAGGTCGACTTCCAGAAAATGATGAAAGAACAGAGCTTCTGGACCAAATACACTTTTGTGATCAATCCTCCGGCTCAAAAAGCATTCTGATATTTTTGAAAATAATATCATCAAATGTATCCCACCCGGATACATTTTTTGTTTACAGAGGTGCTTCATCCTGCTTAACTTTGCGCTTCAAATAAAGCCATATGGAATTCCTGAAAGCCTTGCATATCAAATCCGATAATGCCGGTTCCGGCACCGGAACGGAATGGATAACTACCTCCGGAGAAAAGATCGCTTCCTACTCTCCTGTTGACGGCCAGCTCATCGGAACGGTTCAGTCAGCCGATAAAGTCACCTATGAAAAACTGATCGCAAAAGCAGAAGAAGCTTTCAGGATCTGGCGTACCTGGCCCGCACCTAAAAGAGGTGAGATCGTTCGTCAGGTGGGTGAAGCATTGAGACAATACAAAGAACCCCTGGGCAAACTGGTTTCCTATGAAATGGGAAAGAGTTTACAGGAAGGATATGGCGAAGTACAGGAGATGATCGATATCTGTGATTTCGCAGTAGGTCTCTCCCGCCAACTGTACGGATTGACGATGCACAGTGAACGTCCCGGTCACCGCATGTACGAACAATGGCATCCGGTCGGGATCGTCAGTGTGATCTCCGCATTCAATTTCCCTGTTGCCGTGTGGAGCTGGAATAGTATGCTGGCGTGGGTTTGCGGCGATGTATGCATCTGGAAGCCTTCCGAAAAAACACCACTCTGCGGTCTCGCCTGTCAGCATATCATCTCAGAAGTTTTCGCGAAGAACAATGTACCGGAAGGTGTGAGCTGCCTGATCACCGGCGGACGTGAAGTGGGTGAATGGATGTCCAACGACCCGCGCATTCCGCTCGTCTCCGCTACCGGTTCTACCCGTATGGGCAAGGCCGTTGGTGCAGCAGTGGGTGCACGTTTGGGACGTGCGTTACTGGAATTGGGAGGTAACAATGCTATCATCATTTCCGAACATGCCGATCTCAATATCGCAGTGCGTGGTGCGCTTTTCGGCGCGGTGGGAACTGCAGGACAGCGCTGCACCACTACCCGCAGACTGATCATTCATCATTCGATCTACGAACAGGTGAAACAAAAGCTGGTAGCCGCCTACAAACAACTGAGTATCGGTGATCCGCTGGATCAGAATAACCATGTGGGTCCGCTGATCGATAAGGACGCGGTCAGTATGTACCTCAACTCCATCGAAAAATGCAAAGCCGAAGGCGGGCATTTCATCGTGGAAGGTGGTGTACTCAGTGGCAAAGGTTATGAAAGCGGATCTTATGTAAAACCGTGCATCGCTGAAGCGAAACCGGATTACAGTATCGTGCAGCATGAAACATTCGCACCTATACTTTATCTGCTGAAATATGATACGATCGATGAAGCGATCCGGATCCAGAACGGTGTACCGCAGGGTTTATCTTCTTCGATCATGACCCTGAACCTTCGCGAAGCTGAAGCATTCCTTTCCGCTTCCGGCAGTGATTGTGGTATCGCCAACGTGAATATTGGCACCAGTGGTGCAGAGATCGGCGGTGCTTTCGGCGGTGAAAAAGAAACCGGCGGTGGCCGTGAAAGCGGCAGTGATGCCTGGAAGGCTTATATGCGCCGGCAAACGAATACGATCAATTACAGCGACAATTTACCGCTGGCCCAGGGCATCAAGTTTGATTTATAAGGATTTAGGGGCAGGAGTTATGAATTTCGGGGAATTTTATCGAATTTTACCGGGATAACAATATCCAGACCAAACAACCATCCCTTCCATGAAAAAATCACTCCCGATCCTGGCATTGCTCGTGCTATGTTCAAGCCTGTCCAACGCCCAGATCAGAATGGCTTTTGCAGCAGGCGGACATCAGTCAGATGTACTTGAAAAAAATAACCTGCCTGACTGGAGTACCATCAAGAACTACTATTCCCCCAGAACCGGAGTGCACCTGGGTTTCATGGCAGATATCCCGCTCAGTGCGAAGTCCCATTTCTATCTTCAGCCCGGCGTTTATTTCTTCCAGAAAGGACGTAAATATGACCATTCTGTCGATTCGACCGTCATAATCAAACAGCCGCCCCTGCCCGATTCCATCCTGAACACCACACTGATCGATACCCGTAAACAATTCATCAACTATATCGATATCCCGGTGAACCTGGTCCTGAAACTGAACCTTGGTAAGAAAGTGAAGTTCATACTGGGCGGTGGTCCCTATGTCTCTTTCTTCTTCAATGGTTTTGAAAGAAAGGAACTGAATCTTGTGGGAGTTGATTACCTGAAAGACGAGAACACCGATCTGCCGGTAGGTAAAAAACCCGGACAATACGAAGTGATCACCTATGGTGCCAATGCGGTCGCCGGGTTCGAATTCAAGAATTTCTCATTGACCGGAACTTATCAGCAGGGCATGACCGATTTTTACAGATCCACCGCCTATGACGGCAGTTTCAAACATACTTTGATGGGTGCTACACTTACCTTCTTCCTGGGTAAAGGCGTTCCTGTTGAAAAGAAAGTAAAAGACCGTGATAATGATGGTATCCCTGACGCGGAAGACGCCTGTCCGACCGATGCAGGAACAGCACTGACAAAAGGTTGTCCGGATAAGGACGGCGACGGCACCCCGGATAAGGATGATAAGTGTCCGGATATTACGGGTCTGGCCAAATACAATGGCTGCCCGGTTCCTGACAAGGACAAGGATGGTGTGAATGATGAGCTCGATAAATGTCCGGATGTGGCAGGATCGGCCAAATACAATGGCTGTCCGGTACCTGACAAGGACAAAGATGGCGTGAATGATGAACAGGATAAATGCCCGGATGTGGCCGGACTTGCGAAGTATGACGGATGTCCCACGCCTGACCGTGACCATGACGGAATTGATGACGAACACGACAAGTGTCCGGATGTAGCCGGAACGAAAGAGCAGAATGGTTGTCCGGAGATCAAAAAAGAGGTCATTGAAAAGATCAATTACGCGGCACGCAAGATCCTCTTCAAAATGGCCGTAGCGGACCTCCAGCCCCAGTCACTTACTGTTCTGGATGAAGTGGTGAAGATCCTGAATGAGGACAAGCATCTGACCCTGACCATTGAAGGACATACCAACAATGATGGTGATGCCAATGCGAATATGAAACTTTCAAAAGCACGTGCGGAAAAAGTAAAAGCCTACCTGATCTCGAAAGGTATCGATGCATCCAGGCTGACTGCGATCGGATATGGTCCGACCCGCTTACTGACCAAGGGCAGAACGCCGGAAGAAAAGGCGCAAAACCGCCGTGTGGAACTTAAACTGAGCAACTAAAATACGCGGAAACGCGATCTGAAATGATACAACCCCGGCGCTTCAGCCGGGGTTTCTATTTCCTTAAAATGTATGAACGGTATTGATTATTTTTGCCGCTTATGCGAATTTTTCAGTTAAAATCACGTAATCAATGAATCTTTTAATGAAACGTACCTTCCTCCTGATCGCCGGAACAGTGATCAGTTTCGGATTGTTTGCCCAGAAAGAAGATGTTCCCCATGGCTGGCACCTGATGGATCAGGGCAACAGCGGATTTTATGGGATCAGTATCGACAAAGCCTATGACTTCGTCAAATCCAAAAAACTCAAAAGTCAGACCGTTATCGTTGCCGTGATCGACTCAGGTGTTGATACCCTCCACGAGGACCTCCGTCCCATTTTATGGCACAATACAAAAGAGATCCCGGGCAATGGTATTGATGATGACAAGAACGGTTATGTGGACGACTATTACGGATGGAATTTCCTGGGTGGCCGCGATGGCAGGAATGTGGAAGCCGATTCGTATGAAGGCGCACGTGTTTATCACGGACTGAAAAGCAAATGGGATGGAAAGGATGTGAATGTAGCGACACTTACAAAAGATGACGCTGAAGAATATAAAATGTGGCAACGTGCGAAGGAATCCGTTGCGGGCAGCGACAGCAAGACCAGCGCGATGGAACTGATGTTCCTGAAAAAGGCCTATCAGAATACCGTTAAGAATGACAGTATCCTGCGCAAAGCCATGGGAAAGGATAAGTACACCGGTAAAGAACTGGGTGAATTCACACCCACAGAATCAGATGCTAAAAAAGCCAAGACCGCGATCTATGGCCTGATGGCACAGAATGAAGCCATGGAAACCAGCAATCAGGAATTCCTGGAAGGATTCGGAGAGTATGTTGACGGTGAAGTGAAGAAAGCTGATGCGGTTGAGCACGCCCCCACTCCTTACCGCGCTGACATCGTGAAAGACAACTATGATGATATCAACGACCGGTTCTACGGGAACCCGAATGTGATGGCCAGCAACAAAGCGGCCATGCACGGTACACACGTATCCGGGATCATTGCTGCCGCCCGTGGCAATGGTGTGGGTATGGATGGTGTGGCCGATAATGTAAAGATCATGATGCTGCGTGCCGTTCCTGACGGTGATGAGCATGATAAGGATATCGCGCTCGCGATCCGTTATGCGGCCGACAATGGCGCCAAAGTGATCAACATGAGTTTTGGAAAAAGCTTCTCTCCGGAAAAGAAATGGATCGATGAAGCAGTTAAATACGCGCAAAGCAAAGGCGTATTGCTGGTACATGCTGCCGGTAATGATGCCAAGAATGTGGATACGACCTTCAATTTCCCCATGCCTGTTTTCCAGGCCGATGGCAAACGGGCTTCTAACTGGATCACCGTAGGTGCCAGCGGAGACCCCAAAGCAGGAGGACTGACCGCAGGATTCTCCAACTATGGTAAAAAAGAAGTGGATGTATTCGCTCCCGGTGTGAAGATCTGGTCTTCCGTACCCGGAGGCAATACCTATCAGAATCTGCAAGGTACCAGCATGGCTTCACCCGTTGTAGCTGGTGTCGCTGCTTTCATTCTGGAATATTTCCCGAATCTGAGCGCCGAGCAGGTGAAAATGGTGATCGAGAAATCAGCCCAGAAACCTGCAGGCAAAGTGAAGAATCCTGAAACAGGTGAAATGGTTGATCTTTCCGATATCAGCAAAACCGGCGGACTTGTGAACGCCTATGAAGCCGTGAAACTCGCTTCCACACTGAAAGGTGAACGTAAGACCGCTAAACCCGTTGTTTCAACGGTGAAACCGAAGAAGAAAGGATAAACGGTACAATGCTTATACAGAGTCCCCTCTAATATGGAGGGGATTTTTTTATTTTGGAATTGAGTTGAGCTATAAGCTGCAAGCTACAAGACGGTACTAAGAATCAATTTTGTTGAACTAAAATATTACCTTTTACCTATGACCTTTTAACTATAACCTGTTACCTATAACCTGTTACCTTTTTCCTATAACCTTTTAACTAAACAAAATGCGTCCAGATCTTAAAAGAGTTCCCGTTTACTATCATAACTACATCAATCAGGCCATTGGGGAAGATCTGAATCATATCTTCAGTGAACAGGCTGCATCTTTCAGGACTTTCCTGGATTCCCTGACCGCTTCTCAATGGGATCACCGGTATGCATCAGGCAAATGGAGCATCAAGGAATTGCTGCAGCATATTGTTGATGCGGAACGCATATTCGCTTACCGTGCATTGTGCATCGCAAGAAAAGACACTACACCGCTTCCCGGATTCGATGAGAACCAGTATCAGGACAATGCAAAGACCGAGAACCGGGACTGGAAGGATTTGGTGGAAGAGTTCAGTCTGGTCCGTGCTTCCAATATCATTCTGTTCCGTTCTTTCGATGAAGAACAACTGGAAGCGACCGGTACCGCGAGTGATGCCTCCAACTATGTCAGGGCCTTCGGTTTCATCATGGCGGGACATGTGGCGCACCACCTGAAGATCATAAAAGAAAGATATCTCTGAGTATACTTAAATTAAAAAAGCCCCGACGTTTACAGTCGGGGCTTTTTTAATTTCTTTATGTCAGATCAGAATGCTTTTTTAGGAGCATCTCCTGACTGCGTTTTCACCAGGTTCTGCTGGCTGATCATATCACCCATTACTTTCACGGCCTGATCGAGGTAGATGTCCTTGCGGAGACCTTTCAGCCATTGTGTGAAACGTTCCTGTTTGGTCTTGTCTTCTGCCCAACGGTTCGTTTCATTCGGCAGTGCGGATACATCCAGGTCACTCTTCAGTTTCAGCAGCTCATCTAGCTGGCGGATCGTAGTGCGCACCATTTTCTGTTCTGTCCTGTATTTATCCAGTTTCAGAGAGTACAGTTTATCGTTCTGTTTGGTCAGCCACTCGCTGTTCTCGCGGATCAGTTTGAAGGTCACATCATTTTCCAGGCGGGCACTGCTCAGCTGCTGGATCATTTTCAGATCATAACCGGGCTGCCAGTTATTGTAGGTCGCTTTGTTGATCTCATCCCAGGGCAGTGCGTCCGGATCATCTTTTTCACGCACTTTCAGGTACTCCAGGTTATCGGGTAATACGATATCGGAATTTACACCCTTGAGCTGGGTGGAACCGCCATTGATACGGTAGAATTTCTGTAAGGTCAGCTTCACGGTACCGAGGTCGGAATTGGACATGGAGAAACCTGTTTCCTGATCCAGGCCGATATTACGTTGTACCGTTCCTTTACCATAAGTGGTCGTGCTGCCGATGATGACACCACGGTTATAATCCTGTATAGCTGCCGCGAAGATCTCGGAAGCGGATGCACTGAATTCATTCACCATAACGGCAAGCGGTCCGGTATACTGTACCGCCTTATCCTTATCACGCAGCACACTGGGATTATTATCGCGGTCTTTCACCTGAACGATCGGGCCTTCATCGATAAAGAGGCCGGCCATCTGCACAACATCATATAAAGAACCACCGCCATTATTGCGAAGGTCCATCACGATGCCATCCACTTTTTCTTCTTTGAGTTTAGCTACTTCCTTCGCTACATCCACATAGCTACGGTTGCCGTTAGGATGGTCGAAATCCGCGTAGAATTCAGGAAGATAGATATAGCCGATACGGGCATTGCCTTCTTTTACGATGGCGCTGCGGGCGAAAGTTTCATCCTGAACGATCTCATCACGTTCCAGTACCACCACTTTTGAACTGCCATCCTGCTTACGGATCCAGAGTCTAACTTCCGTGCCCTTCTTACCACGGATCAGTTTCACCGCGTCCGTAGTTTCGAAACCGACCAGTTCAACAGGCTCTTCTTTACCCTGTCCTACCTTGGTGATCACATCACCGGCCTGGATCTCACCTGATTTCCAGGCGGGGCTTCCGGTCAGTACACTGGCGATCTTGATATTGCCTTCGTCATATTGCAGCGAAGCGCCGATACCAAAAAAGCGGCCACTCATCTGTTCATCGAAATAACGTTTATCAACAGGCGGGAAGAATTCGGTGTGGGGGTCCATCGTGGTAGTGATGGCATTGACGAAAAGATTGAATTTATCGTCATCAGAGAATTTGAAACGAAAACGATCGAACGTACGGTCGATGATCTTCTGCACCCGCTCACGGGCGTCTCTCTCGAGCTCTTCATCGGTCTTTACCACGAAGCCATCCTTGCCTTTATTGGATTCACGGGCATCCAGCAGGTCCGTATAGCGTTCGAGGGTCATGAACTTTAGTTTCTTTCTCCAGCGATCCTTCAGTTCTGCCGGAGTCGCGACATAATTCAGCTTATCACCATCCAACTGAACTTCTTCATCCACAGTGAAATCGAAAGGTTGTTTCAATATTTCATTGCAGGTCTTAGCGGACTCTTCCATTCTTACGTTGAAGGATTTGCCGGCGGTCAGGAAGAACTCCACGGGTGCGCCTTTGATCTCTTCATCGATCCTGGTTTCGTATTTTTTAAGGGCATCCACATCTGACTGGAGGAAAATGTTCTTTTCCGGGTCGAGGTCGCCCATGAACTTATTATAGATCTTTTTGGAAAAAGCGTCATTGATCTGCTGGGGACTGAAATGCGCCTGTGCAAGCAGGTCTCCCACCAGTTTCAGGATCTGTTCGTATTTGGAAGGGGGTGTTTTCGGGCCGGTTCCGGTACTCTGGAAAGCAATAAATGTTCCCGCTACTGCCATCATCAACACGATCGGTAGTCTTTTCATATTCAACAGGTATTTGAGTGCATTACGCATGATCCAAAAATAACGCAAAAACCCTGCTTTTCTTGCCTTTACGGGGATTTAACAAGGGTTTTTGATGAGTGGTGGGGCCTTCCCGGAACGAAAAAAGCTTCCGGGAAGGAAGCTTTTTTAAGGGTGACCAATGGGGTTCGAACCCACGACCCTCAGAACCACAATCTGATGCTCTAACCAGCTGAGCTATGGCCACCGTTTTGAGGACTGCAAAAATAGAGAAAAACAACATCGTGTCAAAACGAGATTTTGAACCGCAGTCGGGTTTGCGTTCCTTTGCACCCGGTATTAATAAAACAATATGAATTACTGGTGGCTTCTGATCCCTTTTTTGTCGGCCGCCGCAGGCTGGCTGATCCACCGCGGTGCAGCAACCTTTTTATTCCACCCGCGCACCCCTAAACAATTCCCGGGCTTTTCCATGCAGGGACTCATTCCTAAACACCGGCACACATTAACTCAACAGCTTGGAAGCTATGCTGCAGCTGAGTTTCAGGCCATGGATATGATCGAGAAAAAGATAAGCGACCCCGCCACACTGGCTAAGGTCATGCCTGTTATTGAAGTACATGTGGATGAATTCCTCCGGGTAAAACTGGCAGAAAAAATGCCGATGATCAGTATGTTCATCGGAGATAAGACCATCAATTCACTGAAGACCGTTTTTCTCCAGGAACTTGAAAATCTTTTTCCCAGGGTCATGGGACAATTCGCAGGTAATCTTCGTTCCGAACTGAATATCGAAAAACTGATCACTGATAAACTTTCCGCGATCACGGATGAAGAACTGGAAGCAAAGATTCGCGCCGGAATGGGTGGATTCCTTCGTTCATTTTATATGCTGGGCGCCTTTACCGGCCTGATCGCCGGCCTCATCGCCCTTTTAAGCCTCCTCCTGCTGAAATAAGTCCTCAGCCACCCCAAAAGCGAACTTTTCCCATTCGTGGTTGTCTTAATGCCATTCATCCTTTACAGGTATCATTTTCAGCAAGTTCTGGCACCTTTGCACGTCTAAAACAAAAACCTAAGATTCATGCGTTTCATTATTTGCATTTTTTCACTTATCCTATTAAATATCAGCGCTTTAGCCCAGAACCCCATGGGCGGCATGAACCGGGGCGGCGGACAGCAGATGGCCGGTCGCTTTTACGGTAAACTGATCGAGGCAAAATCCGGCAAGGCCGTTGAATATGCTTCCGTTCAGCTGATCCAGAACAAATTCGACACTGTAACCCGTAAAAGAAAGGAAGTCGTTATCGCGGGTATGCTCACCAAAACGAATGGCGAATTCAGCCTGGAGAATATTCCGGCTTTCGGGCAATTCAAGCTGAAGATCACCGGTGTTGGATACAAACCCTTTGAACAGACGGTAGCCTTTGATGTAAAAATGGGCGGCGGCGGCGATATGAGCGCGATGCTCAACAGCTTCGACAAAGACCTCGGCAATATCAAACTGACGATCGACGAAAAGATCCTGGATAATGTTACGGTGAACTCCAGCAAGCCCGGATTGCAACTT
>JAKPSI010000065.1 GCA_029555415.1 Bacteroidota bacterium
CGATCTGATCGCGGCCAGTAATGCGGCCAGACCGCCGACCAGGAATACCATCGGCGTTTGTTTTTTCGTGAAGCCCAGGTTGAATTCCAGATAAGGATTCACGAAGGGAATGATCAGGAAGTGTCCGGTCATGACCAGCACCGAGAACAACAAGGCCAGCATCTGTTTTTTATTGCGGAGCACATTATGCAGCATCTCCAGCGGATGATCATCGTCACTGCGGTGGTGCAGGTGATCGGACATATCCGGAATATATTTCATCACCAGCGGGATCACCACGATCCCGAGAATACCAATGAAGAGGAAGGGTGCATGCCAGCCATAGTGGTTGGAAAGACTGAGTGCAAAGGGCACACCGAGAATGGAAGCAACGGCAAATGAGCTCATGACCGCACCGGTAGCGATCCCCCTTCTCTCGTATCCAAAAAGATCGGCGATGATGGACATGACCTGCGCGCCGATCAGTCCTCCGAACAAGCCGGCCATGATGCGGGCTGCCACCAGCAAAGTAAAATCAGGTGCAAACCCACAGGCGATGGTCCCAATGAGAAATCCGGTATAACCGAAAAGCAGTACTTTTTTCCGGTCGAATTTATCGACAAAGAAAGCGGCGGTGAATCCGGCGAGAAAAGCCGCATAGGTATAACTGCTGATGAGGTCACTGAATTTGCGGGCGGAGATGTTCAGCGCCGGCATGAGATAATTCCCCAGCGGCATCATGATCATGAAGTCGAGGATATGCGTAAAATTGATCGAAGCCAGCAGGATCAGTATGATCTTCTCTTGTTTGGTCATGAAGGGCTATAGCGGTAAAGATCGTGGAAAGCGCCTCAAAATGCAAGAAATCAGGCTGATATTATAAGCAGTCTAAGGGTCTGATGCAGGTTCCATTTCCTTAACTTTAAAGAACAGCAAATTCCATTATATGAACCGCAGAAAATTCATCAGGGATACTTCCTTCTCCGCAGCAGGTATCACCTTACTCAACTTTCCGGTGTTCGGAAAAATGGCGCCGTCCAATAAAGTGGTCTTGGCCGTCATGGGTGTGAACAGCAGGGGTGCTTATCTGGCCGACAGCTTCTCCAAGCTCCCCAATGTGGAGATCGCTTATCTGTGTGATGTGGAGGACAAGGCTATTGCCAATGGTCTGAAACCCTTTGCCAGTGCGGCACGTAAGCCGGCTGTGGTGAAAGACATCCGTAAGCTGGTGGAACAAAAAGATTTTGATGCATTGGTGGTTGCGGCACCTGACCACTGGCATGCACCGGCCGCGATACTGGGTGTAACACATGGCAAGCATGTTTATCTCGAAAAACCCTGCAGTCACAATCCTTATGAAGGAGAACTGCTGGTGGAGGCTCAGAAAAAATATCCGCAGGTCTCCATACAAATGGGCAATCAGCGCCGCTCGATGCCGAAACTGATGGATGCGGTAAAACAGGTCAGGGAAGGACTGATCGGCAGGGCTTATTTCGGCAAGGCCTGGTATGCGAATAACAGGAAGTCCATCGGCTATGGTAAAAAGGTACCGGTCCCCTCTTCTTTGGATTTCGATCTGTGGCAGGGCCCTGCACCGAGAAGGGATTACCAGGACAACCTGGTGCATTACAACTGGCATTGGTTCTGGCATTGGGGTACGGCGGAAACCTGTAATAACGGAACGCATGAGATCGATATGTGCCGGTGGATGCTGGGTGCTGACTTCCCGGTAAAAGTGAGTTCCTCGGGTGGACGCTATGCATTCAAAGACGATTGGCAAACACCGGATACGCAGGATGCATCCTTCGAATTCCCGGATGATAAACTGATCACCTGGGAAGGGAGGAGTTGCAATAAATTCAATCTGGAAGGTGCCAGTCGCGGTTTCATCATTTACGGCGACAAAGGAACGCTGGTGAATTACGGCAATGACGATTACAAGGTATTCGACGCGGATAACAAACTGGTGAGCGAGGTCAAATCATCGGTCACATCCGATGGCACCAATGCGGTGAGTGCGAATGGCAATCTCGACTTCTTCCATTTTGAGAATTTCGCTGAAACCGTGCGCGGGAATGCTACGGTCAATTCACCGATATCGGAAGGACATAAATCGGTGTTGTTATGTCATCTCGCCAATATCGCGCAGCGAACAGGCCGGACCTTGCATTGTGATCCAACGCATGGCCATATCCTGAATGACTCAGATGCCATGAAATTATGGAAGCGTGAATATGAGAAGGGCTGGGAACCGATCGTTTAGTCACATGTGAAAGCCAGAAGCAATTAGCTGTAAGCTGCAATTAAGACCCTATGTGCTCAGGACTCTATGTCCTCCATGCCTACCTGCCTGCCGGCAGGCATGTGTGACAAATAAAAGAACGCTATGGGAACTAATTGTTTTGTCACATAGACACATAGGCCACATAGAAATACACACATAGGGAAAGCCAGAAGCAATCGGCTGTAAGCTGCATGTAAGAGACTATGTGTTCAGGCCTCTATGTCCTCCATACCTTTGTGGCAAATTAAAAAACGTTATGAAATACGATTGAATTGTCACATAGACTCATAGGCCACATAGAAATACACACATAGGGAAAGCCAGAAGCAATCGGCTGTAAGCTGCATGTTAGAGAATATGTGTTCAGGCCTCTATGTCCTCCATGCCTTCCTGCCTGCCGGCAGGCAGGTGTGACAAATTAAAAGACCATTTTGGAAACCGAAGGTCTGACGGGCCTTTCAGAGCTTCCTGATCTTGATACTCCGGTAACTGACGGTATTGCCATGATCCTGCAGCAGGATATGCCCTTGTGCTGCTTCCCCAAAATCCTTCCAGATCACGTATTTGCTGATCGCAACCAGATCGCGGTAATCTTTTGAACCACGTTCATATTCCAGTACTTTGATACCATTGAGATAATGCTCCACGTGGTTATTGGGGTACACGATGATGCGTCCGGTATTCCAGAAACCGGGTTGATGAATGAAGCGTGATTGTTTATTGGCGGGGATGAGGTCGTACAATGATGCCAGTGTGCGGTTCCCGTTGCGGCCGAGTTTGGCATCGGGGTGTAATGAATCATCGAGCACCTGGTATTCGAGGCCGATCGCGGAACCGTTATTATTCTCTTTCAGCGTAACAAAATACTTCACACCGCTGTTGGCACCGGGTGTGAAGCGAAAGTCAAAGGAAAGATCGAAATGGCTGAATTGTTCTGTGGTCACGATATCGCCACCGTTGGCCGATTCTTTACCCTCTGCACCCAACACGGAGAGGATACCATCTTTCACTTCCCAACCATGATCCGGGAATTTGTCTTTATACGCACCTACCCAGCCGTTCGTTGTTTTACCGTCGAACAGTAAGTTCCAGCCGTTCTTCTTTTCATCCGGGGTGAGGTCATTGGGAATATTATTCAGGACATAGATATCGGCGGGGAATTTCGTGAAGCTGAGATTTGAAGTCTTGATACGGATATTCTTAAAGCAGACCATTTCTCCTGCTTGTTCTGGTTTGGAGATGGCGTGTACCTGGAGGCCGATGAAACCTTTATGGTCCATGGTGTCGACCATGCAGGCAGCGGGTGTTCCGTTGATGAATGTGCGGATCTGGTTACCGATACATTCGACGCGGATCTTATTGAAGGTATGGAGTTGAAAAGCGTTCTGGGCGGCGGGGTTGAGCATGAGCGGATAGAGCCAGTCGCGGCGGCCTTCATCATACAGACCGGCGGTCCATTTGCGGGATGACGGATCGAGTTCATACTGATAGCCGAAGACCTTTCCTTTTCCGTTATTAGCGGTGGGATCGAAATGAGAGCGGAGCTGAACGCCGGAGTTGGCGGTGGTGTCGTCGATCCTGACTTCGAGTTCGAGAATGAAGTCGCCGTATTCTTTTTCGGTGACGAGGAAAGAGTTGGGGGATCCGAAGACGGTACGTCCGCAGATCATGCCGTGATCGGCCTGGTAGTCGGCGGTGCCGGCCATGCGTTTCCAGCCATTGAGTGTTTTGCCGTCGAAGAGGCTGGTCCAGCCGTTCTGGGCGTTAGCGGTTAGTGAAATGATGATGAGTGTGAGGAGGAGGATCTTTTTCATATCAGTGGCTTGGGATTACCAAGTTACTGATTTGAAAGGAAAGATAGATATGAGGTAAAAGGTAAGAGGTTAGAGGTAAGAGATATTGCCTCAACCTCACCAGGTGTTCTTCATTCAAAATTTCTCTCCTTGAGGTATGGGCATAAAAAAACCCCGACAATAAAGTCAGGGTTCTTTCAAAGAATATGGCAGCTACCTACTCTCCCGCATTGTGGTGCAGTACCATCGGCCATGAGGGGCTTAACTACTCTGTTCGGTATGGGAAGAGGTGAACACCCTCGGCAAAACCACCATAAGATCTTCAAGCTAAAAGCTGCGAGCTATAAGCTGCAAGCCAGAAGCTAATAAGGTGACATATTGGAAAATGTTAGTTGAGTATCTAAAAAATAAAAATTAAAGCGTACGGGCAATTAGTACTACTCGGCTTTAGTGTTACCACTTTTACACCTGTAGCCTATCAACGTCATAGTCTCTGACGGCCCTTAAAAGTAAACTCATCTTAAGGAAGGTTTCACGCTTAGATGCTTTCAGCGTTTATCCTGGCCACACGTAGCTACTCAGCATTGCACCTGGCGGCACAACTGATACACCAGCGGTGTGTACGACCCGGTCCTCTCGTACTAAGGTCATGTCCTCTCAATTTACT
>JAKPSI010000073.1 GCA_029555415.1 Bacteroidota bacterium
GTGGCCCATTCCTGCCCGGGCTCAATTCTGTATTCGATGATCAGGTGATAGATGGAACAACGTATGAAGTGCAGGTGGATCAGGGTGTGGACAGGAACCAGTCCCTCAGCGAAGGGTACAGTTTCTTTCATAAAGGTGATACCGTAACAATGAAGCTTTCCAATATCGATAAATCCACCTATGACTTCTGGCGCACGATGGAGTTCACCTATGCCAGTGTCGGCAATCCTTTCTCTTCACCCACGACCGTGATCGGTAATATTTCCGGTGGTGGCCTGGGTTATTTTGGCGGATATGGCACCCAGTACCGCACTATTATCATCCCCCGCTAAAGTTGTTCACAGCCCGTTGGTACCTGATCCTGCGCAGTCCAGCGAAATGTTTTTAGCGTTACATTTGTCCATTAAAATTTTGCATACAGAATGGAGATCTCCGAAAAAGTACACTGCCTGATCATTGGTTCCGGACCCGCCGGTTATACCGCCGCTATTTATGCTTCCAGAGCGAATCTGAAACCTGTTTTATACCAGGGTATTCAGCCCGGTGGTCAGCTGACCATCACGACCGAAGTGGAGAACTATCCCGGTTATAAGGATGGTGTGCAGGGACCCGATATGATGGTGGATTTTGAACACCAGGCCAAACGAATGGGTGCGGATATCCGTTATGGTATCGCGACCAAAGTAGATTTCAGTGAACAGCCTTATAAAGTGGAGATCGATGAAGAGAAATGGATCGCCGCGGATGCTGTGATCATTTCTACCGGTGCTTCCGCCAAATGGCTGGGCATCGAGAGCGAACAGCGCCTGAATGGATTTGGTGTGAGTGCCTGTGCTGTTTGTGATGGTTTCTTCTTCCGGAACAAGGAAGTGGCGATCGTAGGAGCCGGTGATACTGCTGCAGAAGAAGCGCTCTATCTTTCCAAACTCTGCACAACCGTACATATGTTCATCCGCCGTGACGCGATGCGTGCCAGTAAAGTGATGCAGGAGCGCGTACTGAATGCGCCCAATATCAAAGTATACTGGAATACGGATACGGACGAGATCCTGGGTGATAAACATGTTACTGCAGTCCGCATTAAGAATAATAAAACGAACGAAACACAGGAGATCACCATCAGTGGTTTCTTTGTGGCCATCGGTCACCAGCCCAATTCAGACATCTTCAAAGGATGGATCGATATGGATGAGGCCGGATATATCCTCACACAGCCTGGGACATCCAAGACCAATATTGAAGGTGTTTTTGCCGCGGGTGATGTACAGGATAAATATTACCGCCAGGCCGTAACCGCCGCCGGCAGTGGTTGTATGGCCGCGCTGGATGCGGAACGTTATCTGGGCGCGAAAGGACTGCATTGATCCATGAACGGAACCATGACCATAGCGATCAAAGATGTGCGTATGCATGCGTTCCATGGCGTGTTTGCGGAAGAACGGAAGACAGGTCATGCTTTCATGGTGGATCTTTCAGTGGATTTCAAACCTGTTTCCGGTACCATCACCGATCTTTCTGATACGATCAATTATGTCACGCTATACCAGTTCCTCAAAAAGGAAATGGAACAGCCACGTGCCTTACTGGAAACCCTGGTGATGGAACTGGCGGAACATATCCATATCGCTTTCCCCGGCATCACTAAAGTGGATATCGCCATCACAAAGACCTCTCCACCGATCACCGGATTCACCGGTAAAGTAGGAGTGAGCTACACCAGGACCTTTTGACCGGCCAGTCTGGATTTTCGTATATTAAAGGATGAAATTCCTTTTAACAGTCTCCACTTTATTTTCTGCCCTGCTCAGCATAGCACAGCCTGCAACGGATATCATGTTATTCGATCTGAAGCAGGATGGAGGGCATATCGTTCTTTCGAACGGCTATAATTTTACGAATCACAAGGGCTACGATAATCAGCCTTCCTTCAGCCGAACCAAGCGGGAGGTCTTATTCGCCTGTGCCAATGACAGTGGAAGGACCGATATCCGTGTTTATGGTTATGGCGACCCCAAAGGTTTCGCATCGGTCACTTTTTCTCATGACCGGGAATATTCACCGACCGTCATGCCCGGTCAGAAGAACGTGTCCTGTATCCTGCAGATGGATGATGGCCGGCAGGACCTCGTGTATTATCAAACTCCGGAAGGTGACGGGAAACCGGTATCACTTGTAAATGATCTCAAAGTGGGATACCATGCCTGGTACAATGAAAGGAATGTGATGTTATTCGTTCTGGAAGATTCCGGAAAGAACACCCTTCGTTATTATGACATCAAAACAAAAAAGAACAGCATCATCGGTTCCAATATCGGAAGATGTCTGGCCAAAAGACCGGGTTCTGACCAAATGACTTTTGTACAGATCCAGGACGACAGTACCGCTTTTATCCGGGCCTATGATCCACGGACGAAAAGCATCGCAACACTTTGCAAAACGCTGAAAGGGAAAGACCAGTATGTCTGGTTGGATCAACGGACCTTACTCATGAGTGATGGCACCGATATTTTTATGACCGATCCGGGACACTCGGATAAGTGGATCAAAATTCAGGTTGAAGGGGATCGTTCGGCGCTTAAAGGCATCAGCAGGATGGCGGTGGATCCGACCGGTACCAAACTTGCGGTCGTCATCACAGAATAGAATTAAATCTTTTTATGCTTCCATTTTCCGCTCCGGATATACAGGAAGGATAGACTGAAAATGCTGATCCAGTAGATCCATTCACTCATCCAGCCCATAGCAATAGAGAGATTGAATGTTTCCAGTACCAGATACACATACACGCAGTACAGCACGATCGTGATCAGTTCGATGATGAACGTCACACGGCTGTTTCCAGTACCCGTTACCGCATTCATCCAAACCACCGAGAATGACATCAGCACCATGGCGGAAGTAACGACCCGTAAAACCGGTATCGCGGCTTCAATGAATATGTCATCCTGCCCGTAGATGGAAAGTATTGCACGCGGGAAGATGTTCACCAGAATGGCCAGGATCACCGCCAGTCCTGTACTCAGCCTGACGATCCTGCCGATCAGTACCGTGACCCGGTTCGATTTTCCCTGTCCGATGATATTACTCACCATGGATGAACTGGTGGCCGCGAAGGCCCAGGTGAAGCATCCCACCAGTCCGAACATATTACGCATCACATTTGAAACAGCCAGCGCCAGCTGTCCATGATGCTCGATGAGTATATAAAAGAATTCCCAGCTGATGATACTAATGGCCAGTTGAAAGATCAGGGGCAGGGACACCTGCATGATCAGTTTAACATGCTCCGCACTCCAGCGGAAATGATCGAACAACGCGAATTTCTTCGCGATCCCTTTGTTATGGATGACAAAGAAGATCACGGTCATGCCCGTGAACTCCGCGATCACTGACGCGATGGCCGCGCCGTTCAGTCCCAGTTCCGGAAACCCCCAGTGACCGAAGATCAGCAGATAGTCAAAAAGGATATTCGCGATCGTCTCCGCAAGTGTCCCCGATACAAGGTATTTACTCTGGTTGGTGCCTACCAGTAAAGCATTCCGCATCTGGTACACATATAAAAAAGGAAGGCCCCAGATCCTGATCCGCAGGAAACGGATCGCGT
Source organism: Bacteroidota bacterium (assembly GCA_029555415.1). Taxonomy (GTDB): domain Bacteria; phylum Bacteroidota; class Bacteroidia; order Chitinophagales; family Chitinophagaceae; genus JAKPSI01. The sequence continues at coordinate 3,605 of JAKPSI010000073.1, forward strand.
CTTCCGCAACCTGCTGTGAATGCAGTACATTCCGCAGCACCACGGGCGCGATGAAATAAGTGATGAAGATGCCTGTCAGGGCGATCACCAGTGAAATGAAAACCCCCTGTGAAAAGAACCGCCCGATCTCTTCCGGTCTGTTTTCCCCCGCACGGCGTGCGATGAGTGTTTGTAATCCGTTGTTCAGCCCGAACCCGATCATCGCGAAAATGAGATAAAAAACGCCGGTAATACTTGCGGTCGCCAGGGCCTCCTGACTGTAATGCCCGAGGAAGATATTATTCGTGATGAAATTGAATTGCGGCACCAGGATGGCCAGACTGATCGGCAGCGCGATCTGAAGGATCTGGCGGTTGCTGATACTTATTTGCAGGCTCTTATCGTGGGTCATTGCTTCCATGAGAACGGCAAACCTACGATATTTAAATTTTTGGTTATTATTGCACGAATTCAAAATGGCTTACCGGGAATTATTCCATATCAAAAGTGAACAGGAAACGCCCACCCAGGCGAATCTGCTCATTCGCTGCGGTGAACAGCATCTCTGCTTCGCTGTCTGCAACAGTAATGGTCATGTGCTGCATGAACTGGTCTATGCGCAATCCGCTCAGTGGAATGAGGAAGAACTCAATGCCTGGCTGCAGGATCATCCTTTACTGCAACAGTCCTTTTATCATACACTGGTCACCTGGGATCATTCCGCCGCCATGCTCGTTCCGGCTAAATTCTACCGCATGGAAGAGGCCCGTGAATTGTTACTGCAACTGCACGGCCCCCAGCCACTCGCTGACGTGGTCAGTGAACAGGTAGCTGCATGGCAACTGTATTGCGTTTACGCGGTACCGGTGCTTCAGCGCGAATGGATCCAGCATCATTTTCCGACAGCGGTCTTTCTGCATCAGTACAGTACCGGATTGAAAAGTCTCGGTGCTACCGGTGATACACCGATGTTACTGGCTGATTTCCGGAACGGTTCGTTCAGCCTGATGGTTTTACGGCAGCATCAACTGCTCCTGTCACGGACCTGGCAATACCAGTCCCCGGAAGATGTGATCTATTATCTGCTGAGGACCTGTGATGAGTTCGGTCTGAACAGGACAGAAAGCCAGCTCAGTATCTCTGGTTTCATCGATAAGGATTCATCGCTCTATAAAGAACTGTACGGCTATTTCGCACAGATCACTTTCCGCGAAGCCGCCTGGCAGATGCCGCAGAATGAATATCCCGCGCATTATTTCACCGCTGTAAACGACCTGTATCCATGCGTATCATAGGCGGCGAATTCGGCGGGCGCAGATTCAATCCGCCGGCGAATATGCCCCACACGCGGCCCACAACGGATATCGCGAAAGAAGGCCTTTTCAATATCATTCAGAACAATCTCGATTTTGAAGAACTCGTTACCCTCGATCTGTTCGGTGGTACCGGCAGCATCAGTTATGAACTCGCTTCTCGCGGCGTTCCGGACCTCACGATCGTGGAGAAGGACCCGAAGATGTATGAGTTCATCAAAAGAACATCGGGTGAACTGAAGGTGGAAAATCTCAAAGTCGTGAAATCGGATGTGTTCAAATACATTTTACAATGCACATCCAAATACGATTTCATTTTCGCAGGACCGCCGTATGCGCTGGCCACCATCGATGATCTGCCGAAACTGATCTTTGAAAAAGAACTCCTGAAACCCGGAGGCTGGTTCGTGCTGGAACATACACCCCGGAATGATTACAAGAAATTTCCTTACTACAAAACGGAAAGGAATTACGGCACCACCATCTTCACGATCTTCAAAGAGACCAGAGGCGTCTGAGTGAACATTTTTCTTAACTTTCATCATGCTCAAGAAAGAAGCACGGAAACTGTTTCGTGAAAAACGTGCGCAACTCACCGCACAGGAGAGATCCAAGCTGGATGACCTCCTGCTGATCCAACTGCAGCAGGCGGGTATACCACCCCTGCAGGCCGTGCTTTCTTTCTGGCCCATTGAATCCAATAACGAACCCGACACCCATCTCTTTACCCGCTTCATGTCCTTTCAGAATCCGGGCATGATCCTCGCATACCCCGTATCGGATCTGGTCACCGGAACCATGGAAGCGGTGGAAGTGAATGAGGATACCCGTTTCGACTGTAATGAATGGGGCATCTGGGAGCCTGCCGGAGGGAACGCGGTATCTCCTGAAGCCTTCGACCTGATCCTGGTTCCTTTGCTGGCTTTCGATGAACAGGGCAACCGTGCCGGATACGGTAAAGGCTTCTACGACCGCTACCTGGCGCAATGCAGGGAAGACGCTTTGAAGGTCGGTTTCTCGCATTTTGAGCCGGTGGGGGCCATCGGCGACTGCCATGAATTTGACGTACCTTTAAGTCTTTGTATCACGCCCCATCAGACTTATGTTTTCTAATTTCTTTCTCAAATCATTCCGGATACTCCTTTTTCCCTTTGCGCTGCTGTACTGGGGGGTGATCAGCCTGCGCGATCTCTTATTCCGGAAAAAGATTCTGTCCAGCACTTCATATGGTTTGCCACTGATCTGTGTCGGTAATTTATCGGTCGGAGGTACCGGAAAATCACCGATGGTGGAATACCTGGTCGGTTTGCTGAAAGACCGTTTCAAAGTGGCAACGCTCAGTCGCGGTTACAAAAGAAAGACCCGTGGATATGCACTGGCCAACCCGGATACTTCCGCACTGGAGATCGGGGATGAACCGATGCAGTTCCACCTGAAATTCCCGGATGTGCCGGTGGCGGTAGGAGAGAAAAGAGTGGAAGCCGTTCCGCAATTACTGCATGACCGGCCCGATACCCAGGCCATCATCCTGGATGACGCGTTCCAGCACCGTTCCGTAACGGCGGGACTGAATATCCTGCTGACCGATCACGCGAACCTGTTCACCCGTGATTTCTATTTGCCGACCGGAGACCTGCGTGACCTGAAGAGCGGATACAAACGCGCGCAGATCATCATCGTTACCAAATGTCCGCCCGATCTGTCCGTTGCGGAAAAGGAAAAGATCATCAGGGAGATCAGGCCGCAGGAAGGGCAATCCGTTTATTTCTCATTTATTGAATACGGAGAGACCTATCATCTTAAAGCTAACCGCAGTTCAGGCCTGAGTGATAAGAAAGAAGTGCTGCTGGTGACCGGTATCGCGAATCCGCGTCCTCTTAAAAAACTATTGGAAGAACAGAGTAAGGTGTATTACATGATGCAATACCCCGACCACCACATATTCACCGTTGATGACCTGAAAGACATCCGAAAGCGTTTCGACGAAATGGAAACCACGAATAAAATGATCCTGACCACGGAAAAAGACGCGGTGAGGCTCGTGAAATTCAGTGATGATATCACCGACCTGCCACTGTATGTGCTGCCGGTCAAACACAGTTTCCTTTTCAATGAAGGCCCCCGCTTCGATGAACAGGTCATCCGCTTTATCCTTGATTTCAAAAAACCAGTGTAAGAACATGGGAAGAAAGAACACCACAAAGAAGAAACACAAACAACGCGACAAGCATAGTTCGGTCAAAGCGCTCAAAGGAACGCTTGACATCACCCGCTCAGGAATGGGCTTCGTGACCGTTGAGAACATGGAAGGCGATGTACTCATCCGTCCTTCCGATTTTAATACCGCATTGCACGGCGATACGGTGCGCATCCAGATCAAACCCGGCGGCGGTCGCCGCATGCAGGGCGTTGTGGAGGAAGTCCTCAAAAGAAAAAGACTCGAATTCATCGGCCATCTGAAAATGAACAAAGGTTTCGGATTCGTGGTCATTGATATGGATAAACCCATGCCCGATATTTTCGTGCCGCAGCAAAGTCTGCTGACCGCGAAGGATAATGACCGGGTCGTGGTGCGCATCCTGGAATGGGATAAGAACGGCAAACGCCCCATTGGGGAGATCGTCTCGGTGCTGGATGCGGAGAATGTCAATGATTCCGCGATGAAAGAGATCCTGCTGGA
>JAKPSI010000100.1 GCA_029555415.1 Bacteroidota bacterium
CGCCCTGCTGGAAGATCAGCAGTCCCGTGAGTGGCATATCCTGAAAGAAGCCATGGAAGAGGCTTTTAGCCCCGCCCATTTGGCGCGTACCGTGCTGGAAGAAACCCGGACACTACCGCTGTTCCGGAATACCATTTTCAAAACCCTGGTCGGCCTGGGAACCGGCTGGTTCTCCGGCAAAATCCTCCGGACCAAAGAACTCACGGTCAAAAGTGCCGTCGGTTCTGTCGCGCAATTCGTACTCTCCTATTTCGCGGCCAACCATGCCGATGGTATCCGAACCGTCGGTGAAAAACTGTTCCATAAATTCTTCAGAAAAAAACAAACCGCAGATGAGGCAGTACATACCAATCATAACGGCACCCATCCCAACGAAGTAACATCCTTCTACAGCGAATAATGCACGTTAGAAGGGACTATCGACTAAAGACTACAGACTACTGACTAACCTGCTGTAGTCGTACTGCAGATCCTCGTGTAAACTCCCCATCGCTTTATGTATCCGTTTCAGCTGATTCATGTACATATTATGCAGTACCGGGTTCCGGTCAATAGGTAATCCCAGTTCTTTCATCTGTGCACAGAAATGCGCGAGTAGTTCGATCTCCACTGTGGCCAGTCCGCTGTAGCGGATATGCTTGTTGACGATCCGAAGGATCTTGCGCAAGGTCTTCTTCGCCAGGTATACGCCTGTAGTATTCACATCTTCAAAACATTCATCCATCTCAGCTTTCACCGAACGGATGAACGCTTCGGGGTCATGTGCCTCGAACAGCAGGTAGGTCATCAGTTCCTTGTTCTCTTTCTTGAAACGGGCCAGGCGCATGCACATCTCCAGCAGTTCCGCGGGGGTGCTGCTTTTGAGTTCCTGTTTCAGTTCGTTGACGGAGGCGGCTTTCATGTTACTTTTTGTAAAAAGCGAATCTACAAAATCAAAGACAAGGCACACGCAATTTCCAGGCCCTCTCATTTTTTTATGAACCCCGCGCGACCTATTTTCACAACATGTCACGGCACCCGCTAATTGAATCATTGCTGCATTGCATCAACCTGGAGGAGAAGGAACAGGCCAATCGTTACCGGCTCGATCAGCAGCATACCCTGCGTTCACTCAAAGCGGAAGGACTTGCCCTGCACCCGTTGATCGTTACCCGCCGCTCATTCGGCTATGCGGATTATCCCGAGATCCAGTTCCGCCTGCCCTATCCCGTTGAATCGAACCTGTTCCGCGACGGATCCGCCATTGAATGTTTCAAAGAAGGAGAAGAACCCGTTAAAGGCATTTTGCTGTCATCCGATAATAAAAGTGGTGAGTTCCGGCTCTTCGCGCCTGATTTCCCGGATTGGATCGAAGACGATGGTGTCGGCATCAAACTCGCACCGGATACCCGTACCAGCAGCATCATGAAAAAAGCAATGGAGGGGATCGGATCCAACAAAACGCTCTCCGCGCTTTTCGATGAGATACATGGCGAAAGGACAGTACACAAAACCCCGTCAAACGTCAGCCCTGAAAACATCCACTGGAAAGATGATACCCTGAATGAAAGCCAGCGTGCAGCCGTATCAGCCATCCTTGAAGATGAACAGATCACGATCGTGCACGGTCCGCCGGGTACAGGCAAGACCACCACACTCGTTGAAGCCATTCTGCAATTGAAACAAAACGGAGAAAAGATACTGGTCTGCGCGCCGAGCAATACCGCCGTGGATCATATCGCGCGGGAACTGATCCGCAAAGGCGCCCGCTGCCTGCGTTTGGGCAATACGGCCAAAGTGGATCCGGAAGTTTTTCCGCATACACCGGAAGGACGACTCAATAACAGTCGCCAGCAAAAAGAGATCCGCCAGCTGAAGATCCGTGCCGAGGAATTCCGCAAGATGGCACTCAAATACAAAAGGAATTTCGGAAAGGCCGAACGCGAACAACGCAACCTCCTTTTCAAAGAAGTGAAACAGATCCGCGAAGAGATCCGGAAACTGCAGGCTTATAATGAAGAAAAATTACTGGAAGAAGCGGAAGTCTTGCTCGGCACTCCGATCGGACTGCATGACGCGGGACTCGACAAATTGAAAGCGGCCGTGCTGGTGATGGATGAAGCAGGACAATGCATGGAACCGCTGGCATGGACGGTCTTTCATCTGGCACCGCGTATCGTACTGGCGGGTGATCATCTGCAGTTACCTCCTACCGTGCTCAGTGATGAAGCGGCAAAGCAGGGACTGAACCGATCCATTCTGGAAGCAGCGATCGGCACGCAGCAACGGGTGTACCTGCTCAACACACAATACCGGATGCGGAACAGTATCGCTGGTTTCAGCAACGAATGGTTCTATAAAGGTTTGTTGCAAACGGCAGGTCATTTGGCGGATAGCGGCGTGCACATCCATTTCATCGATACGGCCGGTTCCGGTTTCGGTGAAACCCCGGGCGGCGAGGGGTTCAGTCTGCAGAATGAAGGGGAACTGCAACTCACGGCGGCGCTGATCCGCTCGGACGGGATCGATCCATCGCGACTGGCATTCATTTCCCCCTATTCAGGACAAGTGGATAAAGCCAGACAACAATTGCCGGCGGGCATACGGATCAGTACGATCGACAGTTTCCAGGGACAGGAAAAAGAGATCGTCATCGTTTCGCTCGTGCGCAGCAATGATGATTCCGTGATCGGCTTCCTGAAAGATTACCGGAGGATGAATGTGGCCATGACGCGGGCAAAGGAGCAATTGCTCATGATCGGCGACAGCGCTACGCTGGGCGCAGATCCCTTTTACCGGGCTTTGCTGGATTATATTGAACGGAACGGATCCTACCGTACCGTTTGGGAGTATGACCTGATGGGCTGATCCGGAAGATCATTGCCAGTAACTCCTGGTATCCGCCACTCTTTTCAGCACCATATCCAGTGAACGGCGCAGTACCGCAGAGGTCATGCCCCGGTTCTCCATCGCAAAGCCCAGCATCAGGGCACCTTTTGATGTTACATAGAACTGACAGGGTTGGATGGCGAAATTCTGACGTAATAACTGAATGCCCTTTGTTGCAGAATCAGCAGGTGCGGCGCCCAGATTAACGGTCAGCCATATATAATTCGTGCTGGCGGAAATTTCAGCAGCCACCGGAATATTCAATCCATTGTATTCATTGCTGATCTCAAATTTATCAGGCTTTCCCGCATCATTGATCGGCTTGGCGGTGAGGCCCATGTTCTGCAATAATTGTTTCAGTTGTGGGCCGGTAATGGGATCACAGGATTGTGCCATGCCCCGGAATGCAAATGCGGTGAGCAGCAGGATTAAAAAGAAAGAACGGAACAGTAAAAGGCGGATCTTATTTTTCATAAAAGTTCTTTTCACAAATATATTCACCCCCACCCTGAGCCGCATACCTTACTACGGGTATTTTACTTTCCTGCCCCCAACCCATGCCTGTACCATTTAAAATGTGCGGGTTATGCACATCTGTGGGCAACTTTTTTAAGGGTTACCACTTAGTATTAGATATTCCGAATATATATTTGGGCTGATTTCCAAGTAGAAACAAATAAGTAAACTCTGATATGAGCAATTCTAAAAAACTGATTAGCATGGCCGTCATTTTGCTAACGGCTATTCCTCACATCCATGCACAACCGGAAAATCCGCTTTTGAATGAGTTCCCCACTAACACGGATCGTACTTCAAATTACAGGTCCGGGGATACCACTACAGCATCACCGGAATTTGAAGAAACACCGGGGCCGCATATGTTACCGCTTTCATCCGGCATCTGTGTACCTAACACCGTGAACCGTTTCACGGGTTCCTGGCATTCTAATCTGTATATCGGGAATAACGCGGGTACGAATGTATTGCTGGCATGGGGACAAAGCATGCTCGACTATACCGGAACCGGAACCGGCAATATCACTTCACCCACGATCGTATCTGCCGCATCCTACGCGGGTGTACCGCTGGAGGTACGTGCTTCCAGCAGTGGTGGTGCATCAGGATTGAGCGCATTGGTACTCAGAACATCCACCAAACTTTATGTTTTCGGAACGGCAGCTAATCTGACCGCCATTACAAGCATGGCCAATTTTGGTGGCGCGGCTATAAACTCCGCCAACAGTGATGTAACATCCAAACTTCCGGGCGGTGTATTGATCTCTGATGTCATTCAAACCGAGATCAGCCAGACCGCATTCGCGATCCTGACCAGCACCGGACATGTGTATGTGCTGACGAAGGTCGCGAATCTGCAGGGCGATAAAGCCGTGGCAGGTCCTTCCACCTGGCACCATGTAACATTATCGGATGGCACCACTTTCCTCAGTGGCATCACGAAGATCTCCTTATCCAGCTCAGGTGTGCTCGCCATGGGCCCTTCCAATAAACTGTATTACTGGGGCTCCCCCGCCAATGTTGCCGGTGTGACCAATGCCGTTACCAGTTATAACTACGCGTTCGATATGAGCGCACAGATCCCGCTGGGTAAAACGCTCAAGGGTGTGGTCTGCCTGGGTAACAAAACCCCTTCCACCAGTACCCTCTTCATCCTTTGCGATGATAAGAAAGTGTACGCGACAGGTGTCAACACCAGCGGATGTCTGGGTATCAACAATGCCACGACCACTTTCAATCAGGCTACATTCGTAACCGTAAAAACAACGGATGGCACTACGGATCTCAGCAACATCGTCAAGATCGATGGCGATACCGAAGGTGATCTTTTCTGCATGGGCGCCATCAGTGCTACCGGCCAGGTTTATGGTTGGGGCGATAGTCAGGCCGCTATGCTGGGTGTGAATGGCGCTATTACTTCTTTCTCGGTTCCAAAAACAGTACAGTTGTTCAGTCCCACCCCGGGTGTGAACTTCACCGACATCAGTGTGGCCGGTCACTTTTTCATTGCCTTTTACAGCAGTGGCGGTACGGATCAGTACTGGTACCTCGGACATAATATCGGCGGCTCGATCGGAAACCCCGCCAATGTTACTACATTCATTCTCGCAGGTGCTCCCGCTTCCCTGAACTCCAGTGGTGGTGTTACTTTCGAATGCTCCAATGCCACACTGCCCCTCACCTGGCTCAGTTTCACGGCTCAGAAAAGGGAAGCTACAGTATTATTGAAATGGACGACCGCCTACGAACAGAACACACGTGATTTCTGGATCCAGCACAGTACGGACGGTATCAACTGGAACACCATCGCTGTCAAACCCGCCGCGGGCAACAGCAACCAGGAAGAATACTATGATTATACCCATACTAACCCTGCCAAAGGATTCAATTATTACCGGATCATCCAGCTCGATATCGATGGCAGGAGCTCGTACAGTTCCGTGGTGAGCGTATTGTTCGGCGGAAAGGATAAGTTACTGCAGGTATTCCCGACCAGCATTCACAACGGCATCATCCGCCTCCAGTTATCAGAAGCAGCGAGTGTAAGCGTGTACAGTGCGAATGGGGCTTTGCTGCAGCAAAAGCAAATGGCACCCGGTATTCAAACGATCGACGCCAGTTATTTATCTGCGGGTGTGTATTTCATTAAAGCGGGAACTGAAACAGAGAAGATCATTATTTACTGATAGCTGGCTGATAGCTTTTAGCTGCTAGCTACAAGAGGATACTAAGGATCATTTGGGGAAAAACAGCTTTATGATTTTTTTGTTCTTTTCGGTTGGTATTTATTAATTCAAAGCATGAAGAGTAACAGAAAAGTTCATTAAGTATTGAGAGCTGCTAACTTTTACCCATTATCTTTTACCTATTAACTAATAGCAATAAAGCCGGCTGAATTTTCAACCGGCTTTTGCTTTATAAAATATCGATCAGCCATTCCCCACTATCCATTATCCATTATCCATTCTCCATTATCCATTATCATCTATCATCTATCAACCACCACCTTCCTCCAAACATACCCCTTCAACTGATATGAAGTCAGTGCAGTCTGGGCCGTTACGGAGATGCGCACCTGCGGCAGCATATCCGCATTTTTGAAATTCATGAACGCCATGGCTTGCCCGCAGGCGATGAATTTCGCACCCAGTTTTTCCAGTTCCCCGAGTACTTTGATATTGGGATTGTCTTTTTTATAGCGTTCCTGGTACCAGGCATTGGTCGTGAAAGCCGCCAGCCCCGGGCCATGAACAACGATCACCGGCATGATGCGCTTGACCGGTATCCCTGAAGCCACATGCAGATTGATGACGCGGCAGATCTCGGTCAGACTTTCATTGATCTCTCCGCTGATGGAATCCGCATTAACGGATACCAGCTCGAACAGGATCTTGTAATCCATATTGGGATCCGGTTTTTCTGATGGATCCGTAACCGGGAATACACCCGAGAAGGTTCCGGCATTCAGTAGCGGGAAGGTCAGTTTACCCATCATCGCCGCTTCCTCCATTTTGCCCGCAAACTCTTTCTCAACTTTCAGCGAGTCGGCTTTGTAGAGTGCTTTGAGGGTACTGTCTTTGGCTTTCTGGAGATCAGCAGGCTGGGCCATGACCTGAACAGAAATGAGCATGAAGATAAAGAGGAGGAATTTGGGCATGATGTGGTGGTTTAAAAGGTGTACACAGAAACACAGATTAGCACAGATTGACACAGATTTACGCGGATTAACACGGATTGGCGCGGAATATCATGGATCAGAACGGATACGAATGGACACGAATGGCGGTCTTAAAGCGGGCGAACTGACTAATATACTGACAGGCCGAATATAGGGAAGGATAAAGAAATAAAATTCAATAACACGAATGGACACGAATCTTTGCGAATGGACACGAATGACAGTCATAAAGCGGGAAGTGGTGACATTTCCTACAGCAGTGTAACTGCAAAAGTAAACTCCGAAAAAAAGAGGCAAGCAACACTACAAACGACCTATTCGTGGTAATTCGTACCCCTTCGTGTTCATTCGTGTTTTAAGTCTTTCTTATATTATCTGTGAAAATCTGTGCTAATCTGCGCTAATCCGTGTTTCCCCCTTCGTGTTCATTCGTGATTTCTATAACTGTCTGGACAATGATTTGAGAAGATGAAGGGATTGGGTTCAGATACTACGCAAGTCGAAAAAAATAAAAAACAATTTTTTAAGCCCTGTACAACCACAAACGACCTATTCGTGTGCATTCGTACCCCTTCGTGTTCATTCGTGATTATTTTCCTGTATTAATCTGGGCCAATCTGTGTCAATCCGCGTCACTCAAAGATCATATACAACCCCCAGAAGATAAACAGCATCGCAGCAGACACCACCCCATACAGAAAGAAATCATACATCTCCGGAATAGGATTGGTCACCGTGAACATACACCCGATAAAACCCAGGAATGCACCGATGCCCGTAAATATGAACCCGCGGGTCTGACGGCGTGCATTCAGCGCTTTTTTGAAGGCTTTGATATACTCAGTGATGTGTGCGTGATCGAACCCGTGCTCCTTGAGTTTTTCCTCAGCGGCAGTGGGATGAAGTTTTTCCATGATCCACTGATGGATCATCGAGTGATCGAGTTGAATAGTTTGGGACATGGCAATCGTTTTAAAGGCTTACCCGCGGCTTCGTTTCACAGGATTAATATAGGGAAATTCCGGTAGAACGGCCAAAAAATCATTCCGGAAACTGTGGAAAAGATCCCCCGTTTAACCGACCCAGGTCAGCCCCGGAACTGAGCATCGTTATCAGCCATGACGCCCGAATCCACTACTTTTAATGAAAATTGCTGCCTATGACCGGAACAACCAACGTCTGGAAAGTGAAGGCAAACGGATTCGAATTCGAACTGGATGCGGCCGATGTACAAAAGGCCGATTTCATCCGACTCTCCCCGACCTCCTACCATCTCATTCACAACAACAAACCCGTTGTGGTCCACATCACCGGTTTCGATGCCGCCAACAAACGCGTGCTGCTCGAGATCAATGGTGAAGCCTTTAATGCCGAGATCAGCGATCCCCTGGATCAGATGCTCGAAAAAATGGGCTATGCCAAATCTTCGGGTAAGCATATCAGTGAGATCAAGGCTCCTATGCCCGGTCTCGTCCTGGATGTGTCGGTGGTAGCCGGACAGGAAGTCAATGAGGGCGACCGTCTCCTCATCCTTTCCGCCATGAAAATGGAGAACAGTATCACGATCCACGCCAATGCGAAGATCAAAAAAGTGAACGTAAAGGCCGGTGAGGCCGTAGAAAAGGGACAGGTCCTGATCGAACTCGAATAAGAACCTGCCCGTTAACCAACATTTGCATGCCATGAAAAAAATCCTAGTCGCTAACCGCGGAGAGATCGCCCTGCGCATCATGCGTACCATCCGCAAAATGGGCATCCGCTCGGTGGCCGTGTATTCGGAAGCCGACCGCCGCTCACCCCACGTACTGTATGCCGATGAGGCCGTCTGCCTCGGTCCTGCCCCCTCCGCTCAAAGCTATCTCGATGGTGACAAGATCATCGCCTTCTGTAAAGAACTCGGTGTGGATGGTATCCATCCCGGTTATGGTTTCCTGAGTGAGAATGCCGACTTCGCGCAGAAAGTGAAGGATGCCGGTATCACCTTCATCGGCCCCGGTCCGGATGCCATGCGCATCATGGGTTCCAAGCTCGCCGCCAAAGAATGCGTGAAGCATTATGATATCCCGATGGTGCCCGGTATCGATGAAGCCATCGAAGATGTGCAACTCGCCAAACAGATCGCCGGGAAAGTGGGCTATCCCATTCTCATCAAAGCCTCCGCCGGTGGTGGTGGCAAAGGCATGCGCATCGTGGAAAAAGAAGCTGACCTGTCCGAACAAATGGAACGCGCCATCAGTGAGGCGAAAGCCGCCTTCGGTGATGGCTCCGTCTTCATCGAAAAATATGTGAGCTCACCCCGCCACGTGGAGATCCAGGTACTCGCCGATCATTTCGGCAACGCCATCCATCTCTTCGAACGCGAATGCAGCATCCAGCGCCGTCACCAGAAAGTGGTGGAAGAATCACCCTCCGCCATCCTCACCCCCGAACTCCGCAAACGCATGGGTGAAGCAGCGGTGATGGTCGCGAAGTCCTGCAATTATACGAGCACGGGTACCGTTGAATTCCTGATGGACGATAAACTGAATTTTTATTTCCTCGAAATGAATACCCGGCTGCAGGTGGAGCACCCCGTTACCGAAATGATCACGGGAATCGACCTGGTGGAAGAACAGATCCGCATCGCGCGCGGAGAGAAACTGCGGTACACGCAGGACGACCTGCGCATCAACGGACATGCCATCGAACTGCGCGTGTATGCCGAAGATCCGCTCAATAACTTCCTGCCTTCCGTCGGCACCCTGGAACGTTATGTGAAACCGGAAGGTGAAGGTGTACGCGTGGATGACGGTTACGAACAGGGCATGACGATCCCAATTTATTATGACCCCATGATCGCCAAACTGGCCGTACATGGTATGAACCGCACCGATGCGTTGCAGAAAATGCTGCAGGCGATCCGCGATTACCAGATCGAAGGTGTGGCCACTACCCTTCCCTTCGGCACATTCGTGTTCGAACATGAGGCGTTCATCAGCGGACATTTCGATACGCATTTCGTGAAGAATTTCTATACACCCGAATTACTGAAGGAACAGCAGAAAGCACTGGCATCACTCGCTGCCATGGCCGCGCTGAAATTCCTGCTGGATGACAGGCAGGTCCTGCGACCCGTTGATATCCGTTCCACCAGCTGGAAACGGCGTCTGGCGCACTGATCATTATTCAACCTTAACCCAACGATATGAAATCGAAGATCGAAACACTCAGGGATAAACTGGAAGAAAGCAAACTCGGTGGCGGCGTCAAGCGCATCGAACAACAGCATAAGAAAGGGAAACTCACCGCGCATGAGCGCATCAGTCTGCTCATGGATCCCGGCTCTTTCGAAGAGATCGGCGCACTCGTGACCCATCGTACCAAAGATTTCGGCATGGACAGCCAGATCATCCCCGGGGATGGTGTGGTGACCGGTTACGGTACTGTGAACGGAAGGCTCGTGTATGTGTATGCGCAGGACTTCACTGTATTCGGAGGTGCGTTGTCAGAAACCCATGCGGAGAAGATCTGCCGCATCATGGATATGGCAATGAAGACCGGCGCGCCGATGGTCGGCCTCAACGATTCCGGAGGTGCCCGCATCCAGGAAGGCGTACGTTCCCTCGGTGGTTATGCTGATATCTTTTACAGGAACGTACAATCATCCGGTGTGATCCCGCAGATCTCCGCCATCATGGGGCCCTGTGCCGGTGGTGCCGTGTATTCCCCGGCCATGACCGATTTCACGATCATGGTGGAGAATACGAGTTATATGTTCGTGACCGGTCCGAATGTCGTGAAGACCGTTACCCACGAAGAAGTGAGTTTTGAAGAACTCGGTGGCGCGTACACGCATGCTACCAAGTCCGGCGTCACGCATTTGACCGCCATTCATGATGCCGAGTGCATCGCGAAGGTGAAACAACTGCTCAGCTACATGCCACAGAATTGTGAGGATGTGTTGCCGAAGCTGCCGTATGAATTGGGAGACGAGATCCGGGAAGTACTGGAAACGATCGTACCCGAAAGTGCGAACCAGCCTTATGATATCCGTGATGTGATCGCCGGCATTTGTGATACGGAGTCCTTCTTCGAGATCCATAAGGATTATGCGGAGAATATCGTGGTGGGATTCGCACGCCTCGCCGGCCGCAGTATCGGCATCGTGGCCAATCAGCCCGCGAGCTTAGCCGGTGTGCTGGACATCGAAAGTTCCAGGAAGGGCGCACGTTTCACGCGATTCTGTGATTGCTTCAACATACCGTTGTTGGTGCTGGTGGATGTACCGGGTTTCCTGCCGGGTACCGATCAGGAATGGCATGGCATCATCACCAATGGCGCGAAATTATTGTACGCGCTGAGTGAAGCCACGGTACCACGCGTAACCGTTATCACCCGCAAAGCCTATGGAGGTGCCTATGATGTGATGAACTCCAAACACATCGGTGCGGATATGAACTATGCCTGGCCGGGTGCAGAGATCGCGGTGATGGGTGCTAAAGGCGCGAGTGAGATCATCTTCAAGACCGAGATCGCCGCGGCTGAAGATCCCGCAGCCAAATTACTGGAGAAGGAAGCGGCCTATGCCGAACTTTTCGCCAATCCCTATACCGCCGCCGAACGCGGTTTCATTGATGAAGTGATCGAACCGAGGGAAACGAGAAGGAAGCTGATCAAGGCTTTTGCGATGCTGGAGAATAAGGTGGCTAAGCGGCCGAGGAAGAAACACGGCAATATCCCATTGTAGGTTTTGGGTTTTGAGTTTTGGGTTAAAGGGCACAGAGGGAAAGCTTAAACACATAGTACACTTAAGACACATAGCTACACTTAGAGAGAAAGGGCACAGAGATCAGCTCTCTGTGCCCTTTCTATGTGATGCTAAGTGCCTAAGTGCACTAAGTGTTTAAGCTTTTGTTTTTTGCGCTTGCGCAACCTACGCCAACCGAACCTTTAGGCCACCTTCAAACTTTAAACGACCCTGTATTAATTTTGAATTTTAAATTCTGAATCAAACGGGCTGTTGCTCCAATTCAAATTTCAAAATTCAAAACTCAAAACTTCCCCCCATAGGGACTCTCCCGTTCCACCACCACCATCGCTTGCTCCATAATAGTTTTACCAACAATAAGCCTGACCGTATATTTTCCGGCCTTGAGGTATTCAACATAGTGAACGAAATAAGCCTGATCACTCGTCACTGTTTTAGTCACCAGATCCCAGCGGTATTGATTGAAACCGGCTTTGGCAAGTAAACTCGTCTTCCAAACCTGCCTCCCGGCTGTGTCCAAAACTGCAAGACTGACCGAGTCTGCACGACTCACCCAGAAACTCAGCGGCGTTCTTTCAACCGTTCTTCTGTCCACTTCCCCACCCCAGGCATTGTACCAGGGACGGCGGGCGACAGGCACCGGGAAAAAATAATTACCATCCGACGCAGATCCTTCACGTACCATTTGCTGAAGCGCTGCAACATTCATCTTATAAATTCCATGGCCATGTGTGGCCGCCAGCAATTCATGAGTGGAAGCGATCATATCCAGATCAGCAATGGCAGCACCCGGCATTTGTTGCCCGAGAACAGACCAGCTGTTGCCGCGATCCGTTGAAATATAGATGCCGCGGATCGTTCCGGCATATAGAATATTTTCTGTTGTGGGATCTTCCATGATCACATTTACCGGTTCATCCGGCAAACCATTCGTGAGCGAGCGCCAGTACACACCCTGATCATCCGACACATAGATGTACGCATGCAGGTCGTCATAGTTGAGACCGGTCATGGCTACATATACGCGCGCTTTATTGAAACGGGAAGGACAAATACTGCGGATATAATTATTGGCCAGTCCTGCGGAAATTTCTTTCCACTCATTCCCGTCATTCACAGAAACCCAACAGGCACCTTTATCCGTGCCCGCATACAGCAAACCCTTTACCAGCGGGGATTCCGCGATGGCGCCGGTGGCGTTCGATCTTTTGGCAGGATCGGTGGAACGTGAAAGGTCCGGACTGATCTTCGTCCAGTCATCGCCCCTGTTGATACTCTTCATGACGAAGTTCCCTCCATGATACAGGGTTTGCGCGGCATGGGGTGAAATGAAATAAGGGGTCATGTAATTGAACACGAGACTGTCTTTGGAACCTTTCGCTAATTCGGGCATGATGCGGCTTACGGTATCAGCCTTACGGTCATACCGGATAATGCTGCCATGCTGTGCACTGTAATAGACAGTATTGCTGTTCTCCGGATCCACCTGCGACACACAACCATCACCCCCATCCCAAGGATCGATCCAGATGTATTTCCAGGGATCCGGAAATGAAGGATTGATCTCCATGGCCGGGCCATACACCGTCGCATCATCCTGTGTACCACCATAGATCGTATGCGTTCGCTGATCCACCGTGATATCATAGAATTCTCCCGCAGGGATATTGTTGTAATGCGTCCAGGCTTTGCCTTTATCGTACGTCACATACAATCCACCATCATTTCCCGCCATGAGATGATCCGGGTTATTCGGATCGATCCAGACCTCACACTGATCCAAATGAAAGCCCTGCGCCTGACTGGGCGTTATATGCGTGACTTGTCCGCCGAGATAAGAAAATGTTTTGCCGCCATCCGTACTGTGCGCAAGCCGAACACCGAGCCCATACACTTCTTCATCATTGTTGGGATTCACATATACATGCGTGAAATACCAGCCGATGCCCGGGAATATTTTGAAAGGCTTACTGTGTGTTTTCTTCCAGCTGTTGCCTCCATCTGTCGTCTTGTACATTTCAGCTGCGTCGTTACGGAGGTTCGCGAGGTTATCGATGAGTGCATACGCTTTTTTCGGATCGGTAGCGGAAACAGCCACACCGATACGGCCGGTCAAGGGGCCCGTTGGTATTCCGTTCATACTTTTTTTCCAGCTCTTGCCTCCATCCTCACTCTTATACACCCCACTGTTCTTGCCACTGATGCCCGGATACACTTCCCATAACGATGCATACATCACCTGCGGATCCTTCGCACAGATCACGATATCATTGGCGCCGGTATGATCGTCCACATACAATACCCGCTCCCAGGACTTGCCCCCATTCTCCGTCCTGTATAATCCGCGGTGTTGATTAGGTGTCCAGAGATGTCCCAGCACCGCCACCAGCACGATATCCGGGTTCGTGGGATGGATGGCGATCTCAGCGATCGACCATGAATCTTCCAGTCCGATATGCTGCCAGGTCTTGCCCGCATCGGAAGACCGGTACATGCCCGTTCCGGGCAAGGTGAAGTTGCGGGGCTTCTTCAGGTTCTCGCCGGTACCGACATAGATCACGTTAGGATCCGATGGCGCCAGTTCCATATCGCCCACACCGGCGGCAGACTGGTTCTGAAATATGAATTGCCAGTTCAGTCCGTTATTGGTCGTTTTCCATACCCCTCCTGAACCGAAACCCACATACATCGTACCCGGATGTACCGGATCACCCTGCACAATGTCCGCCCGGGCGGAATTCACCGTGGGGCCGAGTGAGACCCAGTCCAGGTTGAACTTTGTATCTGCTTTCATACGCTGATGCGTCTGAAAAGAAGCTTCCAGGGGCGACAAAGGTTGTTGCGCCTGCAAGCATAACGGTAACGAACCCGTCAGGATCAGGAACAGGGAAAATGCATGGATCGATCCTTTCATGAATAGTATCATTTCAATGTACCGGTAATGAATTCCGATACATCTTTTTTGAATTTCGCGGCCTGGGCATTGTTGATGTACATCATATGACCAGCCTCATAATATTTATGGGTAATGTTCGATTTCAGTTTCGGATCGATTCCGAGGTGATCGAAAGTATATTCAGAAGCGGCGAACGGCGTAGCCAGATCATAAATACCATTCAGCACGAGGATCTTCAAACGCGGATTCTCCGTCATCGCGTTCAGCAGGTCAGGTGCCGTGGTCGGTGAAGCGGCTTCTCCGAACAAACCCTGACTCCGCGCATGTTTCCAGTCCCACGTGAAGTCATTGAAATTGCCGGCACTGATCTGATAGTTCTTGTCCTTGCTCACATTCAGCTCGGTAGTATAATAATGCATGAAGGCGGCGGTGAATGCGGGACTGATGGCGGATGACTGCGGATCGTTCATCGCGTATTCACTCAGCTGGTCCATCGTGATGCCGGTGTAACGGGAATCGAGACGACCGGCGGTCTGTCCGCTGTTGCGCAACAACTCCTGCATGAACTGCGGTGAATTCACGCGCAGGTTGGCTTTTTGCCAGTAATCCTTACTGAGACCGGTATACGCCACGAGTTTATTCAGCACACTTTGTTTTTCCGCATCCGTGATCTGATCTCCTTTCAATAACGCGGAAGCATAGTCGCCGAAGGAGAAAGCCCGTACTTCTTTCAGGAAGGCATCCACACTGGCGGGCTTGTTCGCTACCTTATCATGATACCAGGCCGTGGCGGCATAGGTGGGCAGATTGACAACGAAGGGCAGGTCATCTCCGGGATTGAATGAAAGCGTGCGGATATCGAGTACGTTGGACACCAACACCACTCCATTCACGGAAATGCCATATACGGATTGCAGGAAGTCGGCCACACCCGCGGAACGGAACGTGCCATAACTCTCTCCCAGCAGGTATTTGGGTGAATTCCATCTTTCATTATCATTCACATAATTCCGGATGAAGAGACTGACGGAACGGATATCGGCATCCACACCCCAGAAACTCTTATTCTGGAATTTACCGACTGCACGACTGATGCCCGTACCTACGGGGTCGATCATCACGATATCGGAAACATCCAGAATTGAAAAATTATTATCCTCCAGTTTATAAGGTGCAGGCCCGTTCGGTGAAGGATCGTTCACCGCTACACGCCTGGGTCCCATCACGCCCATGTGCAACCAAAGTGAAGAGGAACCTGGTCCGCCGTTATAAGAGAATGTAACAGGACGTTTGGTGAGATCGGTTTCACCATCCTTGGTATAAGCCGTATAACCAAAAGAAGCCATCGGCTCATCTTTCTCATTCTTCAGGATCAGGGTACCGGCCACGGCTGTATAGTTGATCACCTTGTTATCGATCTTGATGCTGTGCTTCGTAACGAACTTTTCAGACTGAGGTACCTTGCTGCTGTCGGTTGGTGCTTGCGCAAATGTTTGAATTGAAAGCAGTGCAAAAGCTGCGATCAAAGAATTAGAGAATTTCATTTGAAATGGTGGTTTAATGAATTTTTAGTTTTGAATGCTGAATTTTGAATGCTGTCATCGCTTCGAAACAGGGATCTGTTACAATGAACCAGATGCCTCGTGCCTCGGCATGACAACTTACCGGAATCAACAATCGGTATCGTATGTCTGTCATCCCGACGCAGGAGGGATCTGTCTTCCAAAAACGACTTTGTATGAATTTTGAATTTTAAATTCTGAATTTTAAATTCCACGTTCAGCCGGTCCAATTCAAATTTCAAAATTCAAAATTTCATCTAACCGCTCCGACGCCGAGTTCCCACAATTTCTTATTCAAAGCCGGAATATCCACGTTCACGAAACCCTCGGCTCTCGCTTTCAGCTTCACCCACTCCGCATCCAGCTCCGCTTTCCTGTCCAGCGACGGTTTATTCACCTGCGGAATATCACTCTCCGTCTGGTTCATCAGGAACATATAATTCGCCGTGAACATATTCGCGAAGTTGTCCACGTCATCATAGGCTTTTGCCTTACGCTGGATCATTTCCTCATCCCATGCTTTCATGCGGGCGGCCAGTGCCGTACCTTCTTTCTTCACCGCGTCGTATTTCGCATCCGCGGGTAAACCGGCGATCAGTGCTTCCAGGTTCTTACGGGTGGTATTGAGCGCGTTAACGCGGTTATGCATGTCCGTTACTTTAGCTTCCATATCACTCATTACAGTCGTGTATTCTTTATAGCCCGCTTCCGTAGTACGGTAATTCGGATTGGCGAGGATCTTCGCCTTGGTCTCCTGGGTTTGTCCGCCGGCGATCAGCTTGAAGGTATAGGTACCCGGGATCGCTTTATGCCCCGCATAGTTGCTCTCGATGTACACATTCGGAACGCCGGGAACCGTTGCGTGGCGCATATTCCAGACGAAACGGTTCAGGCCTTTCTTGGCATTCAGTACCGGCTCCGCACCCGGGCCGCCGTCATAACGAAGGTAGGTGCTGTCCTTAACCGAGGAATACGTATGCACCAGATTCCCCGCTTCATCGCGGATCTCCAGGGTCACGTTCTCCCCTTTCTTCAGCTCCGGTAACTGATAATATAAAATGATACCATTCGCGGCATTCACACCGCGGTAGGGATTCGTTCCGTCAAAGCTGTCATCGCTCTCATCCAGCTCACTGCCACCGGTCAGCAGCATCGCATCATTGGGCTGGAAGAAACGGAAGCTGCTGTCGCCTTTTTTATACTGACGGATCGCCAGCAGATCATCCAGCACCCAGAACGCGCGGCCGCTTGTAGCCGCGATCAGATTACCATCCTTCACTTTCAGGTCCTGCACCGGCGTCACCGGCAGGTTCAGCTGGAAGGGCGACCAGTCCTTGCCACCATTCCAGGAAATGTACACGCCCGTCTCCGTACCCGCATACAGCAGGTCCTTTCTGGTGGGGTCCTCGCGCACCACGCGCGTGAACGCACCCACAGGAATGCCGTTATCGATCTTCGTCCAGGTCTTGCCATAATCGGTCGTCTTGTACAAGCCCGGTGTTTTATCATTGAATTTGAAACGTGTGGTAGCAATGTAGGCCGTTCCTTTATCGAAAGACGAAAGCTCGATCGCATTGATCTGACATTCCGCCAAACCAGCCGGGGTCACATTGGTCCATGTCTTGCAGTCATCACGTGTGAGATACACCAGCCCATCATCACTGCCGGTCCAGATCTCGCCCGCTGCCAGCCCGGATTCTGCGATATACGCCAGCGTACCATAATTCTCCGCGCCCACTGCTTCATTGGTGTACGGGACTCCCATCTTGCCCTGCTTCTCTTTATCGTTGCGCGTCAGGTCCGGTGACGCTTCCGTCCAGGTCTTACCCAGATCATCCGTGCGCAGCAGCATTTGTCCGCCATGATAGAATACATTCGGGTTGTGCTTGGAGCAGATGATCGGCGCGTTCCAGGTGAAGCGGTATTTCATGTCCTTCGCATCGCGACCCAAATACTGGATCGGAGCGGCCATGACGTTGATGGATCCGTTGTTCTTCGTATCCAGGAATTCGATCGTTCCGTTATAACTGCCGCCCGCTACATAACGCGGATCATCGGGATTGAATGCCAGGAAGGCGCTCTCGCCACCGGCGGAAGAACGCCAGCTTCTGGTGCTGATGCCATAACTGCCGATCTCACGGCTCGCGATGCTGACGGAAGTATTATCCTGCTGACCGCCATAGATGCGGTACGGGAACTGATTATCGGTATTGATGCGGTAGAATTGTCCGGTCGGCATATTGCTCTGCGTGCTCCAGCTGCCCCCGCCATTGAAACTGATACAGGAACCGCCATCATCCGAGATCACGATATTGGCCGGGTTCTCCGGATTGATCCACAGGTCGTGGTAATCGCCATGCTCACCGGGTAACAAACTCCAGGTCTTGCCACCATCTGTCGATTTTAATGCCGGTGCGCTCATCACATACACCACATCCTCATTCTTCGGATCGGCGAATACTTTGATATAATACCAGGCGCGTTGTACCAGGCGGTGATCGCTGCTGGTCATGGACCATGATTTACCACCATCATTGGATACGAACAGACCACCCTGCTCCTTTTGTGTATCACTTTCCACGATGGCATATACGCGGTCTGAATTAGCGCGACTCACGGAGATGCCCATCTTGCCGAGTTCTTTCGGCAAGCCTTCATTGATCTTATCCCAATGTTCACCGCCGTCGGTGGATTTGTACAATCCGCTGCCGGGGCCACCGCTGATCACCTGCCAGGGGCGGCGACCGTGCTCCCACATGGACGCATAGATGATGCGGGGATTGTTCATGTCCATCGATAATTCATTACAGCCCGTCATATCATTCACGAACAGTACATTTCTCCAGGTTTGTCCGCCATCGGTTGATTTATAAATGCCGCGTTCTTTGCTGCGGCCATAGAGGGCACCCTGCGCGGCCACGAAAACGATATCCGGATTGCGCGGATCGATCTGGATGCGCGCGATGTGTTGGGTGAGCTCGAGGCCCATGCGTTTCCAGGTCTTGCCCGCGTCGGTGGATTTATACACGCCATCCCCGTGGGAGGTCATCACCCCGCGTACGGCGTGCTCGCCCATGCCCACGTAGATCACGTTCACATCGCTCTCGGATACGGCCACTGCACCTACTGAACCGGTCTTGAAGAAACCGTCGGAGATATTCTTCCAGGTAATGCCCATGTCTTCGGTCTTCCAGAGTCCGCCACCTGTGGTTCCCATATAATACAGCATGGGATTGCCTTTGACGCCCGTCGCGCCATTGGATCTTCCACCCCGGAACGGCCCGATGGAGCGCCATTTCACAGGTTTGAAGACGGCGTTGTAGTCGGTGCTGTCTTTTTTGGGTTGGGAAAAACTGAGCTGGGCAATGGCCAGCAGGATGAGGAGTGATAACGTTCTGAGCATGAGGGATAAATTATCCTGAAATATAGAGGAAAATATGCAGTGGAATGCTTTGTTTTTGTCACATAGACATGGAGGACACAGAGACCTGAAAAGAGGGCATTGTTTGTCACATAGCCATGGAGGTCATGGAGGCCTGAAAAGAGAGAATTACCTGTCATCCCGAGGCACGAGGGATCTTTTCCGATAATTGAAGATGCCTCGTTCCCTGGCATGACATACTACTTTTTGTCACATAGCCATAGAGGACATGGAGGCCTGAAAAGAGAGAATTACTTGTCATCCCGAGGCACGAGGGATCTTTTCCGATAATTGAAGATGCCTCGTTCCTTGGGATGAAAATCGTCTGTATTACCATTAACTATGTGTGTATTCCTCCATGCCCTCCATGGCTATGTGGCAATTTCTATGTGTGTATTCCTCCATGCCCTCCATGTCTATGTGACAAAACCTATGCTATCTGCGTGAAATCCGGTGCATAACTCTGAACAACTGTTAGTCTCAAAAAAACCGAAATTGGGAAGAACATTAAAAATCTCTCGCAAAGATGAAAAACACCAACACCATTAAAGTCAACTTTAAGGGCGGCATCATCGATCCTGCCCGGTTGTACAACATCCTCATGGCCTGCGGCAAGTCGGGCCTCCTCTATGTCCGCTTCGGCCTCCGCCAGCAACTCTTATTCGATGTCATTCTGGAGAACGTGTCCACCATCACCGCAGAACTGGAAGCGTTGGGTGTGGGTTATGAGGTGAATGAGATGGAACATCCGAATATCATGAGCTCCCTGCCGGCCGAGCAGATCTTCATCCAGGATACCTGGCTGAAAGAGGAACAGTACCTGTCGATCCTGGATTCGTTCCAGTACTCACCGCGACTGAAAGTGAATATCAGCGATGCTTCACAGAGCCTCACCCCGCTGCTGACCGGTAATATCAACTGGATCTCCGCTACAGAAGTGCCGGGTTATTTTTATCTGTCGGTACGTTTCCCCAAGACCAATACGATATATGAATGGGATCAGCTGGTGCCCGGTAATGAGATCGCGGCGCTGTCGCTGAAACTGGAGGACACGATCCTGCAGCACCGTTCCAAATTCTATGATGAAGGCACGGCCAATGGTGAAGAATTGATGGCACTGGCCAAGATCGTGGAGAGCTTCCATACCAAACCCGCGCCGGGTCCGCTGGTGCTGCCACCGTTCAACCTGCCTTATTACGAAGGACTGACCCGTTACGGACAGGATCTTTCCTGGCTGGGCATTTATAGAAGGGATGAATTATACAGCATCAAGTTCCTGAAAGAACTTTGTCTGCTTTGTATCGAAACAAAATCCGGTCCGCTCTGCTCCACACCGTGGAAGACGATCATCATCAAAGGCATCAAAGAAAACCACCGTGAAGTATGGAATGCGTTACTGGATAAATACCATGTGAATGTGCGCCACGCGGCCAATGAACTGAATTTCCAATTGGATGATAACAGTCTCGAAGCCCTCAAGCTGAAACAGCATCTGGTGAAGCATCTCAACGATGACGATATCCGCACCTTCGGTGTCTGCATCGGCATCAAGACCCGTAAGAAGAGTGAGGTGTTCAGCAGCATCCTCGTCCGCCGCCGCCCCCTGATCCGCATCGGTAAATGGGGATTCTTCCATGTGTATGATATTCTTTGCGCGAAGGATTATAATCCGAATGAGCGTACGGATTTCGTTTTTAGTAAGGATAATCCGAAAGCGGTGCTGGCGGAGCAGCTACGGAGAGCAGTCGGGAGTTACTATCAAAGGAATGATCCCAAGGAACCAGAGTATGAAATGGTTGAAGAACGGTTTTAACCTGAATTCTGAATTTTGAGATTTGAATTTTGAATTAAAGGGCACCCCGGGAATTCAACATTCAAAATTCAAAATTTATACAATAGTGTTCTTGATCGGGAGTTCACTAATGTTTCAATCGGCGTAGGTTTCCCGCTGATCCCGCTGATGATTTGAAGATTTCGCAGATGTTTCCTAACGAAGACTTCTGCGTGATCTGCTTTTTTTTCTGCGCTATCTGCGTTATCTGCGTGATCTGCGGGCTTGTCTTTCAATAGCCAACAACAGAACGATTTATGGCCAGTTACAAATTGCTTTCCCCTGCAACACGATTGAAATACCCTCTCCAAGCGTTAGATTACCGTTAGGCAACAGGTAGAGCGGGAAAAACTTTTCTTCACCAGTATTGACTTTATAGTAAAGTCCTACGCTCCCATTATACTTAACGGCTTTCCAGCTTCCGGCTTCCTGCCAATTGTTTCTTTGCTCGTTTCCCAAAACAGTTTTTTTAACAGTACTTCCATAAAGCAGGTAGGAACCTGTTGGGCAATAATGAACTTCCAAAAAATAATAGGTTCCATACAGGGCTTCTCCCTCCCGGTAAGTAACAAGAAAATGCTTGTTATTGACGAACTTATTTACCTGAGCTTCTGTCGGAATAGTTTGGGCATTCATGTTTTGCATACTTAAAAGAGATAAGGTAAAAATGATGGCAAATAGTGAGTTAGAATATTTCATGATATACTTATTAAACTATAAATGATATTCAAAAAAGATAAAGCAGTAAACAGGTAGGATCACAGACACACGACAATTCAATTTGCCGCACTTAATTAAATCGAAATAGCTACATCAAGCCATTCAGGTATCACATTGCAGGAGAACCCTGCGTTCAGAATCAGAAAATAAAGAGGGAATACGGCTTTCTTAAAGATATTACTAAATTATATCAGTCAGGCTCACACTGATATTAATTAATTAAAACGGGGAATCATCTCTGTATCAATCTGATATCGAGTCCTAACTAAGGCTTTGGGGGGCTATACACTCGGGAACGAAGCGTAAGGGTAATAAACGCCAATCGAAACTTTAGCCCACTCCCTCCCCAAAATGACCTTCGTTGAATTTTTAATTTTAAATTCTGAATTTTTCAAGCTCTAGTTCTAATTCAGCATTCAAAACTCAAAATTCAAAATTTCGTTCAAAGAATCCCCCTTTTGTGGTATAGAAAATCTCATGTTTGGTTTGCAATTTGCAGTCTAAAGAAAAATTCTAAAACCTTAAACATGAAAATGACGAATTTAACGTTCCGGACCGCTGTGTTCAGCCTCTTTGCGGGCAGTATCCTTTCCCTGGCCGTATCCTGTAAGAAAGACAAAGAGATCGTAACGATCCAGCCGCTGCAGTCGGCCCCTATTTCTTCCGCCCTTTTTCTCAATGGCTTTTTTACCATCACTACTCCCGGTGCCGGCAGTTATGAATATGGAACGGTATTTCAGGTCACGAAGAACGGGAAGATCACAAGGCTGGCGTGTAAGATGCCTACCGCAGGTTCCTACCGTGTCACTCTATGGGATACAGCAGCTAATCCGAAAACGCCCCTGGCCCAGGCCACGATCACACAACCGGGTAACGGTGTGCTGACCTACGGAACGATCACACCAGTGAATGTGACCACGACGGGTACTTATCTGGTCTCCATCTGGTCCAACACCAACTGGTTTGAGATCCGTCCGATTGTTGCAGGCCCTTTGCCTTACCCGATCACTTCCGGAGATATTGTTCTGAAAAGCTACCAATGGGTGGGAACGCCTCAGAGCCCGATCAAATACCCGACGAATGTGGACAATAGTTATATAGCAGGGATGGCGGACGTGGAGTTTCAGGCGAATTAAAGAAAATGATGAATTTTGAGTTCACGCAACGGCGCAATGACGCGGCGGCGCAACGAATACATTTGAATACAATACTTTTATCGTTGCGTCGCTGCGCCTCCGCGTCGTAGCGTTTAACTACGCCCGCCGAACCTATTAGTCTAACCCGGCTTTCAACGACCCCAACCCAAAACCCAAAACTCAAAACCCAAAACCTGAATCAATCCGTACTGCCGGGTATTTGCCCAAAACCCCAAACGCCATAAATTAGCCTCAAAGAACCATTTATGCGTGTCCTCTTCTTTTCCCTCTTCACTCTTACCTCTTACCTGCTCTCTGCACAATCAGTCACCATCTATCACTGCGACATCCCACCCACCGACAGCCTGCCCTGTCTGAACAACAGCTTTGACAGTCATTATCTCAAGCCTGTGGGTACAAAAAAAGTGGGCACCCGAACTGACACCCTCTGGAGCGTGGACATTTATGCAAGCCTCGTCTTCACTAATTACCCCTACGATACACCTGTTGAATTCATCCTCTACCGCAACGAAGCCTGGACAGATAAACAGGGCGAATACCACAGCAAGAATGTGCAAATAGATTCCGCCACGGTCCGTAAACAAAAGGACTGGAACTTCATCTGGCGTAAGTTCACGATCAAACAGGAAGGAAGCTTTTGGATCAATGCATATATCAATGGAGATTTGATCGCTTCGGGCTTAGTAAACACTGAGAAACGGAAGAGGTAGCTGTTAGCTAATAGCTTCTAGTGCATTCTAAGAAGCACTCACATAAACTTTCAACTCTTTTAAGTAGGCATCAAACTTAAAGCGTTTTCGTGCTGATAAACCCACTGAATTCAAATCGCTGAAAATGCGCTCCCTCGCCTTCGGAGAGGGCTGGGGTGAGGTCAGAAAGTTACCAGAAATAATGGGATGATCTATTCGTTGGAGGATTGCTATGTGCAGTTGAGAGCGGTTAAAACGATCAGGGTAACAAAGTGATAATTATATAGTTCCTCAAATATCTTTTATGTTTGTTGCATCATTTTATAATAGCCTCTAACGGTCCAGCGGGTCGATTGGATTGTATCCTGTATTCTGTTTACACGGTGCCGCTTCTTATAAAAGATACAAAGGTTAATTGTTTATTTTGATGATCGGCGTTATTCGTAAACCTAAACCGAAGCTGAATTGCGAATAAAAAAAGAAAATGTTGGTCGCAGCTTTATTTTTTGGGAGTGATTAATAAAGTTCTAATATTCTTCAAATTTGCAACTATCTCAAAATCCACTCCATTAATAGTTGTCTTTGAATTCTTTGAAATATTTTGATCTAACCATTCTCTTGCTTTTTCTGGCGTGGATCCTTCATATGGTAGTGTTGCAATGAACCCCAAAAATGGCTTAGCCAGTTCATTAGCATTGCCTGAAGTATAGTTCGTATAAGAAGCTCTTATTTCTATAATTTTTTCCGGTTCGTTGCCAGCAATTCTCAAATGCTCTGTTGCCTCTGAAGAACTCTTGTCACAATCAATAAATATTGCGTCCGGGCCTAATTGTTTATCAATTGAAAATCCTTTTTGCCTTAAGGGTTCATATAAGCTAGCAGCGGAAATCCCCTTTATTATTCCATCCATATTTCCGGCTTCTGATTTGCCTGGCTCCTTCTCTGTTACCGAACTCGTATTCGAACATGAAAAAAAACACAACAAACGATTAGCGAAATAAAAAATAGATAGCTATTTCTATTCATAAGTTTAAAATTTTGAGAGATAAAAATTGCGACCAATGCCTGAGGCTTCCCGCAGAACTGGAATTGATTCTGTGTCAGCCCAGCAAATGAAGCCGATTGAATAATTGAAATTGAAGTTAACAACTAAAGGCCAAATAGAATTCGGTCAAGCCGATATCAGTTGATAGAAGTACAACAGCCGATTGATATTCCGTTTGCCAGCCTTGCGGCAAACCTTTTGTTGGGCGAAGTATTTAAAATGATGTCCGACAAGGAGAATTTTTAATGATGAGTTGAGAGTTGTAATTTTTTCTAAATTGAACTTGTAAATTCTGAATGGCAGCTGAACTTAAAGGACTTCTTGTACAAATTACGTATGATATTTTAGGTTGCTTAGCCGCATTAGAACTTAAAGTTTTTATTGAAGTTATTAATTGTTCAATAGCATGCATAATATCTTGTCCTTTAAGTTCAATAAAATGTTCAATTTCCTTGGCTAACATTAAATGATCGCATCGTATACCGGAAGTGATTTCACATCCATCAACAACTACACATGTGGCCTCAACTTGATTTGTATTGTTTAAAATTAAGATGCTTCTTTTTTCACTAAAGGTTATTATCTTCTGCTTAGTGCGAGTTGTACATTCTTTCTTCATAACTAGAATTCAATATCAAGCAGTTTTCCGAATTCCAAAGAAATTTCATCGGATACGGAGTCCAATATATTTTGTGAAATCAACTTGGTTTCCTTGTCAATTAAAACCATCTTTTCTCCTTTATTTACTGAATATGCAATTAAATCAGCGGGCTTTATTACTTCTTCTTTTTGAACAATTTTATGCACTTTGGTTGAAGACTGTGGATGCTCTTCAATAATTTTGCCTGCCTCTATTAAATTATTAAAAGAAGATAATATGTAAGGACTATGTGTTGTAACTATTATTTGAAAATTACTGTCAATTGTATTGAAAGTTCTAGCAAGTAATTGAACTATTCTCTTTTGGGCCGTGGGAAAAAGGTGAGCTTCTGGCTCTTCAATGTATAATGTTGCTCCCCCTTCGGCAAACCCTATGCTGGCAATTGTATTTAAAACTAGAACCAATGGTAGAGTTTCTTGTTGGCCTGATGACGCATTAGATAAATTCACTTTTCTAGAATCACGGTGCACTAAAAAGTCTTTTTCTTTTTCTCTTAGATAATCACCATTAAGAATCTCTGATATAAGTGCATCATTCTTTTTTAGCTTCTCATTTCTGACATCCAGTGAATAGCGTTTAAAACTTTCATAAAAGGAACCAAATTCTATCAGGAAAGGATCTAATGATCTATTTTCGCTAAGAAATGAAAAAATGCTAGACTGAATGTTAGCAAAAAAACTTCTTCCAGCTGGCACAAAAAATTGATTATATGCTGCAATACTAGAAATTTCACTTTTAAGACATTCGTTGAATCTTGTTCTCGTATTTCTTGAAAGCTTATAAGAAGACATTCTAGGTTCTAACTTTAATTTTTTCTCTTCTTCTTTATAAAAACTTCGACCTTTATTAATGATTTTTTTTAAATCAACCGAATAATCAAAATGCAATGACGAGTCACCGCTCTTCGTGACATAAATCGATGTATTATTTAATTGGTATTTTATTTTAAATGAGCCCTTTGGCCATGACTCTTTTGGGAAATAATTATAAAACCTATCCTTTTGCCGACTGTCCAACTGTCTTTTTGTTTCATTATTTGTAATACTCCTAAATATTTCTGAAAAAAAGGTTTTAAAAAAATAAGAAAGCTTAACAGTAACACTTTTACCAGAAGCCTGTGGGCCAATTAATATGTTTATTGGTTTAAATTCAAATTCGATGAATTTAATTCCTCCGAAATTTTCAATTGTAATAGTTTCTTTCATTGTAAGTCAAAAATAGTTATTTTCTCTATCTCCCAAATGATTTGTGAATTGGCTATAGTATTTCGCCCAACTCTCCGATTGATGTAATAACAATTTAGAACTCATAAGACTAATAATCTGATAACCAGTTGCATCACTTAAACTCGGAATAACATAATACGAAAAATTGTTCTCAAAAAAAATAATTCAACCCTACCTGCAGGACAACACTACAAAGAAGAAATCTGTGATTAAGAAAGGAAAATCAACACGGGATAAGGTTGTTTTAAAGATAAAAAATATATCTAAAAAAACAACTATATCACCGCTTCACTAAAACAACGGCTAACGCATATACATATAAAAGCGGAGGACGAAATCTACTACACAGCTACTACAACCTGGTTTTAAAATCAAGATCATTCGCACTGGCAGTGTCTTTCGCAACATCGTACCCCGCATCAGCATGCCTAATAACCCCCATCCCCGGATCATTCCTTAACACTCTCTTCAATCTCGCTTCCGCTTCAGGAGTTCCATCCGCCACGATCACCATCCCCGCATGAATACTAAACCCCATGCCTACCCCGCCGCCATGGTGGAGGCTGACCCAGCTGGCGCCGCCGGCGGTGTTGACGAGGGCATTGAGGATGGGCCAGTCGGCCACGGCATCCGAGCCGTCGAGCATGGATTCGGTTTCGCGGTTGG
>JAKPSI010000072.1 GCA_029555415.1 Bacteroidota bacterium
GCCAAAAGTATAGTTGCTGCTGGAAGTAAGTGCATTGGAAGAGCCGCTGACTGTACCGGTGGTAGCCACATTCCCTGTGGATGAGCCCCCCAGGCTGCGCCAGAGACCTGCATTATACTCAGCCACAAGGATATCGATGAGTAACACGTTATAGAACTGGACCTTACTGTTATTCCAGTTCAGGTTCACTTTGAAATTACCACCGCTGACACGGTTGATGGCCCAGTATTCGTTGGAATCGACTGCGATGAGCGGCGGATTGAGGTTATAAATGTTCTGGGTCCCTGTGTAATAATAATGACAGTTGATCTCTGCACTGGCAGACAGGCTGGCGATGGTTGCGGTACGTTCATAGGTTCCGTTCCCGACCGGGAAACTGAAATTGGTGCTGCCGATCTTTTTGACCCAGCCATTCACATGTTTGGTGTCACCATCACCGGAGTAGGAAGATCCTGCTTCATAGATCAGGTAATTGGGAGTGGCGGATGACTGAATGCGTCCGGCACTGAAAGTATGGGCGCCACTGACGCTGAGATCATTGTTCAGGGTGATGCCTGAATTGTTGGCACTGACGAAATGATACGTTTTGAAAACACTGGACCCATTGACGGACTGCGCCGAGCTGCCGTCGAGATAAAGCGTACCTGTTCCGGCAGACATGCCTGATTCATTATTCGTGAGTGTTCCGCTCACATACAAAGTCCCATTATTGACAAGTGCGGCGGTGGCATCATTGGTCAATGCACCAGTGATCTTCACACTTGAACCACTATGCATCTGAAAGCCTCCTTTATTCACCACAGCGATCTGCGCATGGGTCTGGCAGGCCAGGAGCGTAAGAATGACCAAAGCTGAATTTTGAACGCGCATAAAGCTGGTTTTCATATTTTAAGATATTGTTGATCGTTGATTATTGGGTATTGACCAACCATGTGATATCCTGTACGGTTACCGTGGTACTGTTCTGGCTGGCATTGATCCATAATTCGAAATAATCACCAGGAGCGATATTCGATAAATAGACGATCGTTGAGAACTGGAACGGTATATTCGTTGTGGTGGTCTTCAGGGTCGTTTCACCATATCTTGTAGCCGAAACGCCGTTCTTTACGATCCCGAGATTAATGGTATTGGAAGATGAGTTACTGGACATATTTCCAGAGATCATGATCCATCCGTTCCGTCTGTTGGTCGGCTGATAGGTGATCTTGTTATTGGAAATGGTCCATTTTGTGGCACGTGAAGAAGTGTTCGTCCAACTGGCTTTATACCAGGTAGCACTTGAGGTGGTGGTTGTGGCGGTCGCATTATTCAGTACGGTGATATTACAACTGGGATTTTCATCACCCATACCCGCATTACTCGACAAGATCGCATTGGCATCCCGGCCATCTGAACGTGTAAAATCGAAACCTTCAATATATTTTCCGGTATTGTTCCATGAGTTCCCGGTTATTGAAATACTGGTGAAACTTGTGAATAGCGCCGAATTATAGACGATCGCCGTATCGGTAGCATTAGCATTATAATAGCCTCCCGAAGCAAGCTGGATCGTGGCATTATTACCTTTGCTCATATTCACACCATGAGCACAACTGATAAAATCAGTCTCCGCAACTTTGACGATCGCCCCTGAAATATTACTATGGATTAGAATCCCATTACCTACTGCATTGGAGATATCTGTTTCAAATATCCAGAGCTCGGCATCGGTCGAATCAAGAAGAGTATTGTAAAACCGGTCAAAAGAACAGTCTTTCACTTCATTATAGGTGCCGCTGCCAATGATCCGGATCGCATCTTCACCCGCGTGCGTACCATAAGTTGATAGTGTTGTTGCATCAAAGGTCAGCATCTTGAAATAACATTCAGATGTACACCGGAACATCGGTTTACCGAGCAGTCCAGATGCTGCGGAGATCGTTGAAACACCATATGACATACCTTGAAAGGTAATAGCATACGGAAGGTCGATATCAATCGTCCCGTCTATATCATACGTTTCATCACCAAGCCTTACAACAGTTGGCCCGGACATATGCAAATTAAGGAAGTCCATGACTTCTGAGATCGTTGTCCAGCTGCTCGCAGCATTCACATCCAAAAGTCTTTCAGAGTATTTCGCCTTTTCTTTCAGTATCCAATCGGTTCCATTCACCACGAAAGTCTGAGAACAATACCTGGTCAGCAACTGATTCACTTGTCCGTCGATCGTAGCGCCTCCGTTCCCGACAACGGTGATAAGGTCAGTGTGGCTTCCCATATTCTTTACGGTGATCTCCAGACCATTGTCGGATGCTGTAACCGCAGGCAATGTAAGCGTGATATCATTACTTGCAATAACAAGGTCTTCGGATTTGAGGAGTGTCGCGTTTGCGGATTTTGAAACCAGGTTCTTTTCTCCGTTCGCAAGTTTTTTCCAGATGGAGCCATTCCAGAAATAGTATCCGTTGGAAAGACTTCCTCCTGAACTGAAAACAAGCATACCAGCAGGTACGACCCCTGTAAGCGGAGAAACAGAGCTGAAACTATTCAGCGCTACCCTGGGAGGGAGAAATCCCTTGTCGGTACTCTCCAGCTCCAGCAGTGAGTTGGGATCGATCGTCGAGGCATTGTTGCCGATTTTCACCTGGCCCTGGCTCAATAATGAGCACAAAAGGAACAACAAAAGAATTGGGTTTTTCATGATTAGGATTTTACTTTTAATGCGCCTCCTTAAAGGCTATCGTTTGTTTCATTTCCAGGGTTTCCGGGCCCCTGCCCCGTTTAAATTCTTATTTTTTAAGTTCATAATTCACACCTACAACGAAATACCTGCTGCTGCTGAAAGGCTCGAACACATAAGCCGGGAAAGTGATCCGCTTCAGTCTGATACCTGCCAGTAACCCCGGCGCGAAAGATTTACTTTCTGCATCCCTGAAATACTGTACCGATACACCCAGCAAACCATGTTTCAATATTTCGATCCCCACTTCCGACCAGCTGTACACAAAAGCACTCCCTTTTTTATCAACCGGCACACTGTACTGATTATCGGATGATATATAAAACCGGCCTTTCGCGATTTCAGCATTCAGTCCTGCAGATAAACCGTTGAACCGTCCTGCCGAAAACCCGCCCAGCGGCGTCACCCGCCACTCCCATTCTCTTCCACCGCGGAAGCTGTAACCGCTGAAAACAGAGCAGGTACCTTTTTCCTCATAATTGTAACGGACCTCCGTATACCAGTTATGTTTTGTTTCCCAGTGCATCACCGGTATGATGCCGGCTTCAGTCTGCTGACCGAGATAATGGTAATTCTCGAACGACCATTCTCCCTGGGCACGGGCACTAAGCAGCGCCAACATGCTCCATATGGAAATTAATAAGCTCTTGTTCATTTTCGATGACGGTTACGTTCGCGTTCTTCATTTTGTTCAGGACCAGGATCTCCTTCAGGTAAGGATTCCAGTAGAAAATGAGCCGGTCGATCGGCTTCCATAATATCACCCAGCTGAATACGTCAAGCGCATTACTGAGCATGGAATGGATCCGGTGCTCCTGATTGAAGATGAGGGGAACTACACCCTGGCAGAACATCACCACGGCGAAACTGAGGCAGAGCAGTATATAATTCTTCTTTTTGAATTTGCGGAATTCCTCTTCCTTCATTTCCTGTTTGATGCGGAAATGGCGGCGGATGGACCTGACCAGCGGATCGACCAGAAAACGCATATTGATGGCATCACTGCAGAAGACCTTGTAGTCGATCACAGTGTCACGTTTCGCGGTAACGACGGCGGAGTCTAAATAGTCCTGAAAACCATGGCTGAGCTGGCGGCAATAAAGTGGTGCGGGGTCATTCTCGTTGAAGTATTTCCCGAGCGAATCCGCATTAACAGACAGAAAGATACTGATCCGGCTGTTGGGGGTACTCTTGTTCATAGGTACTGTTTTACAAGGATTGGATACTACTAATTCGATAAAAAAATCTACAATGAAGTAGAATTAATTACTAACGTAATAGTATAACTTCTATTCGCAACTACAAATATGTTCTCATCATCTTAGGTGTATGTACTTTTCAGGCTACATATTTTCACTTAAAAACGGGGGGAGCTGAACAGGGAGCGTTCAATCGAGAACGGGAATGCGGACATCCAGGGAACAACCTTCCCCGGGTGCGGTGCGGATCGACACGGTGCCGCTGTAGTAGCGGGTCCGCTCATAGATATTAGAAAGGCCGATACCCTGCGGAGTATGCTGGGGGTTGAAACCCACCCCATTATCGCTTACCGATAATTCGGCGAATTCGCCGGGGCTGAACAGGCTGATCGTGACTTCTGTGGCTTTACTGTATTTGAGGATATTCTTGCATTGTTCCTGGATGATGCGGAAAATAGTGACCTTCTTCCCCCCGCTGAGTTCTTCGATCCGTTTATCATAACGGAATTCGATCTGTAAGGCCCCGGAGAGGCGGATATCTTCCACCAGCCCCTTGATACTGTCTGCCAGGCCTTTACCCTGCAACTGCGGCACCACCAGTTCCCGTGAAAGCTTGCGGATCTCTTCGATCGCCATCATGATATAATCAAGGCTCTTCTTTTTGAATAACTGGTCCTGCCCTTCTCCCGCCGGGATCATATCCACGAACAATTTCGCGGAGGAAAGGATCTGGTTCACATTATCATGCAATTCATGTCCGATCCGCGTCCGTTCCTTTTCCTGGACACGTACCATGATCTCTGATATCTCTTTTTGCTGCTGCAATTTGATATTGAGCAACTGGTCCTCCAGCTCCTTGAGCCCGGTCACATCCTGCAAACTGGCGATCATCTTCACCGGCAGGTCGCTTTCGTAGGTCAGAAAGCCGCGGCTGTGAATATGACGATAGGAACCGTCCGCACATAAGAACCGGTAGTCATCCTCCCAGGAATGGAGTTTATCATCCATCACTTTTTTCAGTTTGCGTCTGACCTTTTTCCTGTCATCCGCATGGATCCTCCGTAACCACCAGGACAGGCCTTGTGAGCGGGCTGGCGCTGCACCGATCATTTCCTGTAATGCTTCATTCCTGAAAATGCTGCCATCCTGCATATCCCACTCCCAGATGGCATCGGTGGTCGCGCGCGCGATATGATTCAGTCTTTCCCGTGCTTCTTTCAGCAAACGTTCCGCATTGTATTTGTCAGCCAGGTTCACAGCCTGACCACCGATCATCTTCCGGCCGGGAAAGGTCGCGATCGGGAACAAGTCGATATGAAAAATGAATTCGCTGCCATCCGCCCATTTGAATTTCTGTACCAGCTCCAGCGGTTCATTATTCTCCAGCACCTCCACATGTCGCGGATACAGCGCTTTCACCACACCCGGCGGTACCAGGTCCATCAATCGCTGACCCAGACTTTCTTCTTCCTTTATTCCGAAAAACGCCAGATATGCGGAATTGGCGAAAACCAGCCGGCCCTGATCATCTACGACCCAGGCCAGGTTGGGTGACTGGTTCATGAAGGTCTTGAACAGCATCTTCCGTTCCTTCAGCTGCCTGATCAGTTTTTTCTCTTCGGTTATGTCCGTGATATTGGTGACCACCGCATAAGGCTGGCTGTGCGCTTCGGACGACAATGGTTGTGATGAAAAAAAGATCCATCGTTCCTCCCCGTTATGCAAGCGGATATTGAGTAGTTGCTGTTGAAGTGACCCCGATTCAATGGCCCGCATGAAGGGGGTTTGCCGGAACATCACGGGCTCATTCTTTTCGTTGGTAACGACCCATTGTTTGTCCCATAACAAGCCAATATCCCTTAGCTGATATAATCTTTCAAGTGTGGCCCCGAACAGATCGGCTGCTTTCTGATTCGCTGCGATCAGCTCCCCTTTACTGTCCTGAAAGAGGATCCCGGCATTCATACCTTCCATGATCAGCTGGTAGTTCTTCTCACCCAGCTGATTGAATTGCTCGGCACGTTTATCATCGACCAGTTTATGACCCAGGCACAGGAAAGTGCCTTCTTCATTGACCAATGGATTCACCTGCCATTTCATGGGGTGATAATAACCGTTCTTGAGATAGAGTTCAGCGCTGACAGCACCTGCCTGATCACCGCTATCGCGGATCACTTTCCTGAATTCAGCCTGATTAACAGGGTGAAGCAGGTCAATGAAATTGGTTTTGAAAGTCCGGGGATCCCGGAGATGAAGCGCCTTCATCATGGTCGCATTGGCGCAACGGATAAAGCCATCCTGATCGATCAGGGACAAGAAGACCCCTGCACGCTGATCATACGTGCTGATGATTTGCTTCATGTCAGACCAGGATCTGTTCATTCGGTTCGTTATTAGGGGGTGGCAGCCCTTCTAATGATCATGGAAATACACCTCATGCCTCTTTGCATCACAATAATTGATTCTGAACTGTGTAGTTCACCAGATCACGGTTTGACCTCAGATTCATTTTACTGAGGATCCTTGAACGGTAGGTACTGACGGTGGTCAGCCCCAGGCTCAGCTCTTCCGCGATCTTCGTTATCGTTTTTCCGGCACCGATCATCCGCAATACCATCATCTCCCTTTCACTCAGCTGCAAATGCGGCAATCCGGTCAATGTATGATGTACTGGTGTATGTTTTTGATTCACAATAACCCCTCCTTTCCAGTCTTCCTCACCGGTCACCAGACTTTTCACCAATGTCACCAGCTGATCAGGTGCTGCATCTTTGTTCAGGTAACCGGCAGCACCTTCTTTCAGAACGGTAGCGGCATATTGATCTTCCGGATAAATACTCAGGATGATCACAGGCACTTCAGGTTTCCCGCGATGGATCTCACGCAAAGCCGTCAATCCGCCTCCGCCAGGCATGGCCAGATCGGAAACGATCACATCCCAATCGGAGTGTTTTGCTTTGCTGATCAGTGTATAGGTATCAATGGCTTCCTCGATAGAGGCCTGAGGAAAAGCTTCCCCAAGGATCTGTTTCACCCCGCGGCGCACGATCTCATGATCATCGGCTATCAGAAACTTCAGCATGAGTATTTACCTGAGCGCACATTTCAACGATGTGCTTGCTGTTTTTCAACGGACTTCCGCCATTCAGCAGCAACGGTAAGTGAAGGTACTTATAACGTACATGGACGATTGTAGTTCAGGCTGGTAGAAATATGTAGAATTACAACTACAATTACCGCAAACCGGTATTCAAATGAGTTTCATCTCAATAGCATAACGCGTAAGATCTGCGTTGCTGCGCATGTTCATCTTTTCCATGATCCTGGCCCGGTATGTACTAACGGTGGTCGTACCCAGTGATAACTGTTCAGCGATATCCGTAATGGTATGCCCGGCTGCCAAAAGCTTGAATACATCGAATTCACGGTCGGACAATAACTGATGGACATGCTGTACACTGAGGGCATCCACCGCCTCTGCCAGCTTTTCCGCAACAGAAGGTGTAATGAATTTCTTTCCCTGTAAGACAAGCTCCACCGCTTTCCCGATATCATCATGAATGGTATCCTTGGCCAGATAACCGGAAGCCCCGGATTTAAGCACGCGTACCGCATACTGATCCTCCGGATACATGCTCATGATGAGCACCGGTAATCCGGGTTTGGTCTGCTTCAGTTGCGCCAGTGCATCCAGGCCGCTACGGCCTGGCATATTGATATCACAGATCACCAGTTCCCATTCATCCCGGATGACGGATCCGATCAGTGCTTCGGCATCTCCGGCTTCACCGATCACTGCGTTCGGGTAAATTTCAAGAATGAGCTGACGCAACCCTCGCCGAACGATCGCATGGTCATCTGCAATAAGTATCCTTAATAAAGCCATGATCGCAAAAGTATTTAAAGTTCATCAACAGGTATTGCCACTCGTACAGTTGTTCCTTTTCCGGGTACACTGATGATATCATAGGTTCCGCCCATCATCAGCGTTCTTTCCTGCATCCCGAGCAGTCCAAGTGTTTTCTTCCCGGTGATCTTATCCCTTTCAAATCCTTTTCCATCATCGGATATCTGCAACACGACCTTTCCGTTCGTATTCTCCAGCCCCACAACCACCTGCGTTGCACCTGCATGCCGCGCAACATTGGTGAGTGATTCCTGGAAGATGCGGAATAAGCTGGTCCGGGCCGTATCATTCAGCACAAAGTCGCCGATAGGTTCATTAAATGTTGCCCTGATGCCTGAACGCTTCTGAAATTCCCCGATCTGCCATTCCATGGCGGCGACCAGTCCCAGGTCATCCAGCAGACTGGGCCTGAGTTCTGAAGAGATGCGGCGGACCGTCTTCACCGTTCCATCCAGCATGGTCAGCAGGTCCTGGATCTTTTCCTTCACACCCGGATCCTCATCATTCTTGATCTTTTTATTGAGCCAGGATACATCCATTTTCAGAACGGTCAGTTGTTGCCCCAGTTCATCATGGATCTCACGGGCCATATGCGCACGTTCCTGTTCCCGGATATTCTGGAGATAACCAGTCAGCGTCCGGACCGCGCGGTATGATTCCTGCAGCTCTTCTTCCGTTTTCTTCCTTTCGGTTACATCGATACCCATTCCCATCAGGCACTGACGTCCTTCATAGTCGATAGCCATGGAATTGATGTAAATCGGGA
Source organism: Bacteroidota bacterium (assembly GCA_029555415.1). GTDB lineage: Bacteria > Bacteroidota > Bacteroidia > Chitinophagales > Chitinophagaceae > JAKPSI01. The sequence goes on from JAKPSI010000072.1 coordinate 8,598, forward strand.
TATGCTTTCCGGATTTGGCGCGTACCTGCACTTCTATGCCTGGTACTTTCCGGTTAAAGACCGCATCGATCCGTTGACGGATGCGCTCTTTTTCGTCGTCATCATAAAAATCCACCGGGTGCATACTGCGGATCTCATCAGGTGAGTAACCCGTGAGCACCTCAAAGTTCCTGTTCCAGCGCATGAAATGTCCTTGCTTATCATATAAATAAAAGACACCTGGCAGATTGTTGATGATCTTATCTGAAAGGTCCCTTTCCTTCAGCACCAGCCGCTCCGCTTTTTTGCGGTCAGAAATATCGATGGCGGTCCCAAGCAAACAATCCTGGCCATTGTATTCCACGCGGATCGCTTTGAAATAATATGCAGTGTGCGCACCGTCCTTGGAAACGAATTCCGCTTCCGCATCACCCTGACCTTCTTCAAATACTTTCCTGGCTGCGTTGATCATCTTTTGCTTATCGTCCCCTTCAAAGAAGTCAGGAGGTGTCATAAAAGGGATCTCTGTTTCGCTGAATCCAGTTACCAGCTCGAGTTGCTTGTTCCAGCGCAGCATCTTTCCTGCCCTGTTGACGAAATAGAATACGCCCGGGAGTCCGTCGATCAGATTATCCGACAGGTCCTTTTCCCGTTCGATCTCCTGCTGTGCACTGATCCTTTCAGTCAGATCACGGATAATAGAAAGGAAACGGCCATCCGGCAATTGCTGTGCACGTACTTCCGTGATCACCAGGCTGCCATCCTTCCGTATCATCTTCCGCTGACGGACCGTGGAATGACCTTTCCTGAGCAATTCATATTGTACCGGACGCTCACGCAGGTCTTCTTCACTCAGGATCTGCGAAAGGTCCATTTTCCTTAATTCTTCTTTGGTGTAGCCCAGCATGTTCGAAGCGCCATTGTTCACATCCAGGATCTCACCGGAATCATCATACAATGCAATAGCATCATCGGCCTGATCCACCAGACTTCTGTATTTCTCTTCACTCTGACGCAGCAGGTCCTCCGCGATCTTCACTTCCGTAACGTCCCTTGTCACTTCCAGTAAGGAAAGGATATTCCCTTCAGAATCCCGCAAGGGAACCGAACTGGCATCAAGCCACCGGTGTTCTCCCTGCAGACTGGTGATCTTGAAAAGCAAGCGCCGCGATTCACCATTGAAAACACCTTTGAGCATGTCGAAGAATGCATCCTTGAATTCATCATGTACCAATGTCTCCACTTTAGTTCCCAGCACCTGTTCCGGTTTTTCTGCGCCCAGCATGATGATACCGGCAGGGTTGATCTCACGGATGACCCCTTCCCGATCCAGCAGTTTGATGCATTCCGGTTCTGAGTCGATGATGGTACGCAAGCGGATCTCACTTTCCTTCAGTTCTTTTTGCGCCAGATAGACCGGCGTCATATCCGTCATGGATCCGATCATCCGGTAAGGATGATTCAGTTTATCGCGCATGATATATCCCCTGTCAAGGAAGTGCATATAGCTGCCATCCGCTTTCCGGAAACGGTATTCATCACTCCAGAAGGTTTCCTGATGCTGTACGGCATTTTCGATCTTGTTCCGGGTCCGTTCCAGATCCTCAGGATGGATGCGGCTGAACCAGTCTTCGACCGGAACGATCTCTTTTTGTTTTTTGATCCCAAGGATGGAATAAAAATTATCATTCCACCAGAGGGTATTATTCCTCAGGTCCCAATCCCAAACGATATCACTAGTGGCCCTTGAAACGACCTGAAACCGGGCATTCGTCCGCACGATCTCTTCTTCGGCTTTTTTCCTTTCTGTGATGTCCTTTGATAGCAGAAAAGCCCCCGTGATCTTTTGTTCATCATCACGAAGCGGCATGATCGTAACGAGTTTCCACATCACGTGACCCTGTACGATCTCTGAAACATCATATTCTATCAATTCTCCCTTGAAGACCCTTTCGAAATTCTTGCGGATGGCTTCTTTCTTCTCGGCGGGTACCACATGCAGCAGATTGACTCCGGGTTTCATCTCTTTCCCCCACAACCGGCTCAGGTTGGATGACGACTTCTCATTGATCATGGTGAAACGGAAATCCACGCCCACCACATAGAACTCATCCGTTATGCTTGACATGATCTGACGGAGCTTTTGCTCGGATACTTTCAACGCGGCTTCCATGGTCTTGCGTTCACTGATATCACGGGTGATCGCCATGATCCGTCCGTCCGATAATTGTTTATAACTGCCTTCTACGATACGTGTGCTTCCGTCGCGGCAGCGCAGTAAACGCTCTTCGATCAGCACACGGCCTTCTTTCAGTTCCTTACCCCATTTTTCTGTCATGGTCGGCACACCGGGCATCAGCACTTCCTTTGAATTCATTTTCAGCATTTCCTCCCGTGTATAACCCAGCAGGCTGCAACCGGCGGGGTTCACTTCCAGGTAATTCCCTACTATATCCTGAATAAAGATGCCGTCAGATGCCTGGCCGAACATGGAACGATACCTTTCCTCACCGGTCTGGATCGCAGCGATCTTCTCCTTCACCTGTTCTTCCAGCTCTTCATTGAAACGACGGAGTTCCAGTTCCAGGTTTTTCTTCCTGGTCACATCCTTATTTACAGTTATCGCTCCCACTATTTCACCATCTTCATTGATCAGGGTGGATGAGCTTACAAGTACATATATCTTTTCCCCCTTTTTGTTAAACTGAGCCAGTTCTTCATTAAAAAAGCCGGTCTGCCTGAATTTTTCAATGATCAATTCACCTGGCTCTGAGTATTCTGACCTCAGCAGATCCTCCACGATTTTCCCTTTTGCTTCTGCCGCAGACCATCCATACAATTTTTCCGCTCCTTCATTCCATGTCTGGATCCGGAAATCATTGTCAGTTGAAAAAACAGCATCACTCACATTGGAAGCGAGTGCACCCAGATAGGTAAGTTCATCCTGGTATTTTAAAAACTTGCGGCGATTGATCCTGGAGATGACCCAGACCATGATGAAGAACACGGTGAATATAAGTGTCAGAATACTGAATAATCTTTGTGTGGAAGCAGCAGCGGCCTCGCTATTGAGATTAGCCTTTTTAAGAATGATCCGATCCTCCTGTTCGATCTGATCGACATAAGAACGGATACTGTCCATGATCAGTTTTCCTTCTCCTTTCGTCACCTCTTCCTGACCGTGAAACTTTCCCAATTTATCCGCCACTGCGATACTATTGGCAACATGATCGATTTTTTTGCGGATGAGTCCTTGCAGTATCCGGAGCTGTGCCACCCTTTTCGGGGAATCATCGGGTGATACGGCCAGATCGGCCGTATCCTTACCAATTTTCCGGATGCCCTTATAATAGGGGTCAAGGAATTCCTTGTTTCCAGCGATCAGATATCCCCGCTGCCCGGCCTCGATATCCTGAACATCATCCAGTACTTCCTCAATAACACGGAGAGAAAAGAGTTTTTTACCAACCAGTGCACTGGCATGGTTGGCGGAACGCAGGCTGAACCAGGTATAAGTGGCGAAGAAGAAGATCAGGATCGTTGCAAAGACATATCCTGCGATCAATAGTTGCCTGGTGAAGAGCTTCTTCATACTTTTTTTCCGGCTTCGTCCGGTTTATTTGAAATGAAAATTTGCTACTAACCAGGACCCGTTACGGATCAGAGTCCGTGTACATTAATGAAATTCACCAGAGCGGCGGTGTTCTTTAAGCTGAGTTTTTTCAGAATGTTATAACGGTGCACTTCCACGGTCTTCAGAGAAATATCAAGACGCTGGGCGATCTCTTTGGAAGATAATCCTTCTTTGATCAGCTGCACGATCTCGATCTCTCGGCGCGAAAGCACATTCATATCCGGTGAACCACCTTCATCCTCCAGTTCCTGTTGAGCGAGGATGTTCTTTACCTCTTCGCAAACATATTTTTTACCATTGTTCACTTCAACAATGGCGTTGATCATTTCATCTTTGGAAGAATTCTTGGTAACGTATCCCATGGCACCCATCTGAAGCATGCGTCTTGCATAAGCAGGCATGGTGTGCATGGAAATACCGATCACTTTCGAACCCGGGGAATATTTACGGATCTGACGGGTGGCATCAAAACCATTCATGGGCGACATATTCACGTCCATCAGTACGATCCTGGGACGCTTGGATTTTGCTATTTCTACAGCCTCTTCACCGGCACTTGTTTCACCTATTACCTGGAAGCGGGGATCACTGTTCAGGATGAATGACCATGAATCTCTTATAAGCTTATGATCATCTACCAAAAGGATGGTTATTTTGTCCATACGGATACAGTTGAGATTGGCTTAGTTAAATTGATAAGGTTTATTACAGTAAAAGTTATAAATAATTCCCCGTTCCGACTACAAAAAAAACAAGGGTAAACCCTAAATTAACAGGGAATATCACGATTTAAGTAAAATCACTTAGTATTAATAAGTAAAATGTCGAATAACAGACGTTTACATCTGATAGCTTCCCCGATCCGATCTCAGAAATACCACAAAGTGGTATATGAAAAAAGTAGTAGTCCGGTACATCGCAACTGTCACTTTTCATGTAAGTGAATCCGATCGGGATCCATCACGATCAATACCGTAGAAATATTTACTTACAGGCCTTAGGTGTTTTCGATTAATACAAAAAATGAAGGCCTGGAGATGACCTCACAGAGTTGCATAAAGGATAAACTCTTGCGTTCTTTATGGTGGATAGTATCCATAAACAATTTCAACACTAAATCCACCTTTATGAAAAATTCTCTCCTGCTGCGCAGCGCAGTTATTCTGACCCTCTTCGTTGTCATTTTAGCAAGTTGTTCCAAAGAAAAAATGCCCGCCCCCGCTAAACAAACCACCAGCGGAAGGTTCGTTTCTTCCTTCGGCCCCGAATCAAATACGGATGTCGACCAGGTTGGCTCTATTCGCGTCAATCTGTTACCGCTTGAATTCAAAATGTCAATGGTAGTATTCAGCAGTACTTACAATTCCGGTGAAATTTTCCCGGATGCGGATGGCATCGCTCGTCTCGACAACTTGGTTGCGGGCGACTATACCGTTACGGTACATGCTTACAACACGGACTATGCTGACAAAGTATTCGACCCCGTAAC
>JAKPSI010000116.1 GCA_029555415.1 Bacteroidota bacterium
GGTGATCGTCCATAGCGGATTTTCTGGCATTGATAGGAAGGATCGGGGAATTCCGGGATATCAGGGTGGTTCTTGTACGGATGCTGGAGCGTGCTCAAAATGAGCGGGGTACTCGTGAAATGAGTGTATAAACTTAGAAAATAGTTTTAAGAAAAACGAGTGTCCGGGAATGAAAATAATAATGTACTGAGGATCACGAATTTGCAAAACGATTCTCAATCAGTTTTGCATAGCATTATTGTTTAAAGTGAGACCATTCAGGCCTTGTGCAATCTGCTGTTGACCCAGTCCAGAGCTTTATGTAACTGTTGCTCATGCGTCAGATTCGTATTATCCAGTTCCAGCGCGTCATCAGCTTTACGTAGCGGGCTGACCTCACGGTGTGAATCGATATAATCGCGCATTTCGAGGTTATTCTTGACTTCCTCGATAGTGACGTTGGGATTCTTCTCATACAATTCCCTGAACCGGCGTTCCACGCGCACAGCATTATCCGCATTCATGAAGATCTTCAGTTCAGCTTTCGGGAATACGACCGTACCAATATCCCTGCCATCCATCACGATGCCTTTCTTCGCCCCCATCTTCTGTTGTTGTGCCACGGCAAAGGCCCTGACCTCGCGGATAGCAGCCACATCGCTTACTTTTTCAGCTATGACCAGATCACGGATCAGGAATTCCACATTCTCCCCATTGAGAAAGATCTCACTGGCCTGCCGCTGCGGATTGAAGACGAATTCAAGATTGATACTCTCCAGTGCGTTGTGTACTTCCTTTTTATCGGTCCAGTCCACATGATTCCGGAGAAAATACAAAGTGATGGCACGGTACATGGCACCGCTGTCCACATAAACATATCCCAGTTCCTTTGCCAGTTGTTTGGCGAGGGTGCTTTTCCCGCAGCTGGACCAGCCGTCGATGGTGATGATGATCTTCTTTGCCATGTACGCTGCAAAAATAAAAAAGGAGTGCCGTAAACGGGCACTCCTTCACTTATTTATTCTGAAGATCAGGCTTCTGATTTCTGTTCCGCGTGCGGTTTGAAAGTGAATGTGAGCTTGGTCTGATCACTGTCCACATCCGCCAGCAGCAGATCACCGGCCTTGACGTTGAGATTCAGGATCTCTTCCGCCAGCGGATCTTCCAGGTATTTCTGGATCGCGCGGTGGAGCGGACGGGCGCCGAACTGTGAGTCATAACCCTTATCTGCCAGGAATGTCTTGGCACCTTCGCTCAGTTCGAGACTGAAGCCGAGGTTGGACAATCTTTTCATCACACCCTTCATCAGGATATCGATGATATTGAAGATATTCTCCTTGCTCAGGCTGTTGAAGATGATCACATCATCGATACGGTTGAGGAACTCGGGAGAGAAAGTGCGCTTGAGCGCTTTTTCGATCACCGCTTTGTTGTTCTCATCCGCGTTATCGGTACGTGACTGTGTGGCGAAGCCGACACCGTCACCGAAATCCTTCAGCTGACGTACACCGATATTCGAGGTCATGATGATGAGCGTATTCTTGAAATCCACTTTACGGCCGAGGCCATCCGTGAGTTGCCCGTCGTCGAGAACCTGCAGCAGGATGTTATAAATATCCGGGTGCGCTTTTTCGATCTCATCGAGCAGGATCACACTATAAGGTTTGCGGCGAACGCGTTCGGTCAGCTGACCGCCTTCTTCATATCCCACATATCCCGGAGGCGCGCCGATGAGGCGGCTTACGGTGAATTTTTCCATGTATTCACTCATGTCGATACGAATGAGGGAATCCTCAGAATCGAACATATAACGGGCAAGTGAACGCGCGAGCTCCGTCTTACCCACACCGGTTGGTCCGAGGAAGATGAACGTACCGATCGGTTTCTTGGGATCTTTGAGACCCACACGGTTACGTTGAATGGCTTTCACCACTTTGGAGATGGCTTCTTCCTGTCCCACCACCATGTCGCGCATGTCGGTAGCCATTTTGCGGAGTTTCTCCGTTTCGGCCTGCACCATGCGTTTCACAGGGATGCCGGTCATCATGCTCACTACTTCCGCGATATCTTCTTCACCGATGGGATAGCGTTTGTGTTTGCTTTCTTCTTCCCATTCAGCTTTTGCTTTTTCCAGGTCTTCCTGCAATCTCTTTTCCGTATCACGAAGTGAAGCGGCCTCTTCGAACTTCTGGCTCTTCACCACTTTGTTCTTTTCATTCTTCACATCCTCGATCTTCTTCTCCAGTTCAACGATCGTGACCGGAACATTGATGTTCTTCAGGTGCACACGGGCACCTACTTCGTCCAGTACGTCGATCGCTTTATCGGGCAGCAGTCGGTCGGTGACATAACGGTCACTCAGTTTCACGCACGCATCGATCGCTTCATCATTATAGCTGACGTTATGGTAATCCTCGTATTTGGATTTGATATTGTTCAGGATCTTGATCGTATCATCCACACTCGGGGGATCGATGATCACTTTCTGGAAACGGCGGTCGAGGGCACCATCCTTTTCAATATGCATACGGTATTCATCCAGTGTGGATGCACCGATGCATTGCAGTTCGCCACGGGCGAGTGCGGGTTTAAAAATGTTGCTGGCATCCAGAGAACCGCTGGCGCCACCGGCACCGACGATCGTATGCAGTTCATCGATGAACAGGATCACATCACGGTTCTTCTCCAGTTCGTTCATGATCGCTTTCATGCGTTCTTCGAACTGGCCCCGGTATTTGGTACCTGCTACCAGTGCGGCGAGATCCAGGGAGATCACGCGTTTATCGAACAGCACGCGGGAAACCTTGCGCTGCACGATGCGGAGGGCGAGGCCTTCCACGATAGCGGTCTTACCCACACCGGGTTCACCGATGAGGATCGGGTTATTCTTTTTACGACGCGAGAGGATCTGTGAAACACGTTCGATCTCGGACTCACGGCCGACGATCGGATCGAGTGATCCCATTTCCGCCATGCGCGTGATATCGCGCCCGAAATTATCGAGCACCGGTGTTTTACTTTTCGTAGCGCCGGGTTTAGCGGCACCTTTCGATTGTGAGAATTTCTTCTCTTCATCGAAATCGTCGTCATTCTCGTCCGGAAATTCTGCCCGGGGATCGTTCGACTTCACGATGCCCAGTTCCTGCCTGAAAAGATCGTAGTCCACGTCAAACTGATTTAAGATTTGAGTTGCAATGTTCTCCTTGTTCTTGAGGATGGAGAGCATCAGGTGTTCTGTTTCCACGGTGGCACTCTTCAAAGCTTTTGCTTCCAGTACGGTAACACGGATCACTTTCTCCGCTTGCTTGGTCAGCGGCAGACTATTGATGTTGGCGATATTCTTTCCGGTCTTGTCCTTTACAGCGAGTTCGATCTCTTTGCGTAATTCGTACAGATCGACATTGAAGCTTTTCAGGATACGGACGGCGGTATTATCCCCTTCCCGGATGAGACCGAGCAGTAAATGTTCGGTTCCGATAAAGTCATTTCCAAGCCTCAGTGCTTCCTCACGACTGAAGGAAATGATCTCTTTAACCTGTGCAGAAAAGTTGTTATCCATCAGATAATTGGTTGTAATACAATATTAACAAATAAATTCGGTTCGGGTTTTCACGTATTTATAAACGAGCTGTTGATAATTTAAGTTGTTCACAGGCAGCGTTTTTATCATTTTCGGTCGAATTCGGCCTTCAGTACCGGGCCGGCCCCAAACACCCTTATGTCAGGATTATGATAGTCAAAACCGATACCAAAGAGAAATTTCATGCCATCACGGTGGCCGAACCCCTTCTTTCTGCTGTTATGACAGCGGATTTGTCCGAATGTTTGCTTTCCTACCTGCAAAATGGCGTTAATATGCCCGGCGACAACCCCCGGAATGTGGTCCTGATCATGAAAGAGGTGGATGCGGTCGAGTTACCGGTGGCGGAATCGCTCGTAAGGGTGCAGCAGCAGTTCTATGAACAAAGCGCTTCATTCGTGATCTGTGCTTTGAAGCCAGCTGTAGAGGACTTCCTTGAACAGCACGAAATACTGGAACTCCTGAATGTGACCCCCACCGAGAGCGAGGCCTGGGATATTGTTCAGATGGAGGAGATCGAGCGGGAGTTGATGGACGGAGACGAGGAGTAGTCTATAGCCGGTAGTCGTTAGTCTGTAGTCCGTTCTAAAAATCAATTTTTAAGCGTCAGCATCTAAGTACTTCCCAGCAGCCAGTCGGCAGTGCTTTCTAATGATCTTTTTTTTACGAAAACGCATCTTAGTCCTCCCCAGCAGCCAGTAGCCATTAGCCAATAGCCAGTTCTTCCTACTTTTGCATTTAAGCAGCATTTCAATTAATACCCCTGTCTAAGCAGGAACCGATTCACTCACACACACCACTTGTCATGTTCGCGGTAACCATTCTGGGGAATAATTCAGCCGTTCCGGCATTTGACCGGCACCCGACCAGTCAGGTGGTGACACTGGACGGGAACAATTATCTGGTGGATTGCGGCGAGGGTACCCAGATCCAGATGATCAACTACAAGATCCGGCGCAGTAAGATCTCCCATGTTTTCATCTCCCATTTGCATGGCGACCATTATTTCGGACTGATCGGACTCATCAGCAGTTTCGGTTTATTGAATCACCAGCAGGAACTGCATGTCTTCGGCCCCCACCCCCTCAAAGAGATCATCGAACTGCAATTGAAAGTGGCGGATACGAAGCTGCCTTTTGCATTGCATCTGCATACGATCAGGGAAGCCGGTGTCCTTTTGGATACGGAGAACCTGAAAGTGACGTGCTTCCGCACCAACCACCGCATCGAATGTTACGGCTTTTCCTTTGCGGAGAAGAAACAACCCCGCAAACTGGATCCGGAGAAAGCGCGGGAGATGGAAATACCTGCCGCATTCTATGACCGGCTGAAAGACGGGGAAGATTATACCCGCAAGGATGGAACGGTCATCAGGAACGATGAAGTAACTATTCCGGCAACTCCTGGCAGGAAATATGTTTACTGTGCGGATACCAAATATGATGAGTCTTTATTACCGCATATTCAGGATGCCGATCTGGTGTATCATGAAACGACCTATCTCGATAATTTAAGGGAGCGCGCAGAACTGCGTTTCCACTCCACCACCAAACAGGCCGCCACCATGGCCTTGAAGGGCAACGCCAAACGTTTGCTCATCGGGCATTTCAGCAGCAAGTATGATACGCTGGAAGAATTCGAAGCCGAAGCAAGGGAAGTATTCCCTAATACGGACCTGGCGAGGGAAGGTGTGGTTTATCCTTTGTAACGTCTCTTATTTTATTATGAATTGATAGAACGCAGGAAACTCGCGCCGCCAGCTGGCTTCATTATGCCGGCCCTCATCCCGGATCTGGGTATGGGTTGCGGAATGTGAATATTTCATGATGATCTTCAGTGCCTTCAGCATATTCGGCACCATGGTCTCATCTTCCTGCTTACCAGCATAAAAGAATAATTTGGCATGAACGAGCGGTGCACGCTGCCGGATATAGGCCCACATCTCCGGATTGATCCAGAGCGAAGTGGAGAACAAGCCGGCGCCACCGAATACAGCCGGATAGCGTAACACGGCATACAAAGAAATGAGTCCGCCCAGCGAACTGCCGGCAATGAATGTATGATCATGCCCGGGCAGGGTCCTGAATTTTTTATCGATATATGGCTTTAAAGTCTTCACCAGAAAATCAACATAAGCACGACCCTCTCCTTTTCCGTATTCCTTCATATCATACCCGCAATATTCATTGATACGGTGCGTGCCGCCATTATCGATGCCTATGATGATGCATTGCTTCTTCATGGAATCGAGACATTCATCCACGCCCCATTCGCCAGCATAGGAAGTGAGATCATCGAACAGATTCTGCCCGTCATGCATATACAATACAGGATAACGTTTTTTGGAGACCGCGTAATCCGCGGGGAGATAGATCCGGATCGCCCGGTGTCTTTTCAATTGCGGCATATTGAATGCCGTATCCAGAATTATCACCCGCTTACCGGCAGTTGAATGTTTAACAGGCTTTTTGAACTGATCGGTCCAGGCTTCCGGTGTCAGTTCAATGTTTGCATCACCGGATACTTCCAGGAATCGGTTGGCGATACTTTGTCCATCCATATGGCACTCGGCCTTGTCCCAGGAACCGCATGTGATCTTGAATTCATACTTACCGGGCTGCAAACCCAGGTCCAGCCGGTATGCGCCGTTCTGATCTTTCGTAAACAGATATGCACTGTCGCCCGGATTCCATCCATTGAAAGAACCGGCAAGGAAATAACCGTTGGGACTGTCGGTCACCTGATTGCCGGTTAAAACGAAACGGATGTGGCTTTGTCCATGCAATTCGAAATTGAACAGGAGCACCAGCACAAAAATGGATCGAACAATTCTCATACTATAAATTTATGGAACATATGTGTCAAATTCTGTCTGCAAGTAAATTTCAAAAAAAAGAGCGCGCTCCGCAGAACACGCTCCATTATCATTTATCCATTCTCAATAATCCAATACTACTCCACTTCTTTCATTAAGGATCTGATCTTCTCCATCTGTTTCGCGCTCACCGGCCAAACCGGCTGCCGGAAAGTGTTCTGACAAAGTCCCATTTCAGACAGGTAGGCTTTTACCCCGCTGGGGCTTCCTTCCGCGAATAAGGAATTGATGATATCGGTGTATTCGTAATGCAGGATGCGCGCGTCATTATAATTACCCTGCAGTGCAAGGCGGACCATATTTGAAAATTCAAGGGGATAGGCATTGGCCACAACGGAGATGACGCCGTCAGCGCCGCATGCGATCATGGGAAGGGTGATTCCATCATCACCACTGATCACCATGAAGTCCTTCGGTTTGTTCTTGATGATGTGGTGGATCTGATCGAAGTTGCCGCTCGCTTCTTTGGTAGCGAAGATCTTTGGACATTCTTTGGCGATACGCAATTGCGTTTCCGCGGTCATGTTCTGACCCGTGCGGCCGGGCACATTGTACATGATGATGGGCAACGGACTGGCCGCATCGAGTACTTTATAATGCTGGAAGATCCCTTCCTGATTGGGTTTGTTATAATAAGGACTAACGGACAGGATCGCGTCATATCCTGAAAGATCGAATGAACGGAAAGCGTCGGTCACTTCTTTGGTATCATAACCGCCAATACCCGCTACGATGGGTTTACGGCCCGCTACTTCTTCTTTCACGAACGTGAACACCTGCTGTTTCTCATCCCCATGCACGGTGGCACTTTCGCCGGTGGTACCGAGTACGACCAGATATTCCACTTGTCCGTGGATCCAGAAATTGATGAGTTTGCTGTAGCTGGTCCAGTCGATGGAACCATCCGCATTGAATGGAGTCACGATCGCGATACCGGTACCGGAGAACTTCTCACGTAGATTCATTGCTAAAAAAATTGAAGTTTGAAAATCCTATGCAGCAAGCAATGTTAGTCGTTAGTCTTTAGTCTGTAGTCGTTAGTCCTTTCAATGAATATCTTCTACCGCTTTAGTGAAGCCGCGGGCTAGCGACCTGCCTGCCGGCAGACAGGCTAAAGACTACCGACTACCGACTAACCTTAAGCTTCTTCCCAGAATCCCATCTTACAGAACTTCTCGATACGGTTGTTCACCCTTTGTTCGGGTGTTTGCTGTTTCAGTTCCTGTATAACGGGGATCAGGTAATTCTTGAGAATGTTGGCAGCTTCGTTATAATCCCAGTGGGCTCCACCTACGGGTTCGGGAATGATCCCATCGATCAGACCAAAACCGAGCATGCGGTCGGCGGTCAGTCGTAATTGTTCCGCCGCGACCTCTTTCTTATCCCAACTGCGCCAGAGAATGGAGGAACAGCTTTCGGGACTGATCACGGTGTACCAGGTATTCTCCATCATGAACACTTTGTCACCCACACCGATACCGAGGGCACCACCGCTGGCCCCTTCGCCGATGATGACGCAGATGACGGGTACTTTAAGGCGAACCATTTCGTAGATGTTACGGGCGATGGCTTCACCTTGTCCCCTTTCTTCTGCTTCCAGACCGGGATAGGCACCGGGTGTATCAATAAGTGTGATGACGGGCTTATTGAATTTTTCGGCGAGGCGCATGAGGCGGAGGGCTTTGCGGTATCCTTCCGGATTGGCCATGCCGAAATTGCGCATTTGGCGGGTCTTGGTATTGATCCCTTTTTGCTGTCCGATGATCATGACCGTTTCTCCGCCGAGGCTGGCGAAACCACCGACCATGGCTTTATCGTCCTTCACGTTGCGGTCGCCGTACAGCTCCACAAAATTCTCGGTCATTTTATCGATATACTTGAGAGTATAGGGGCGGTCGGGGTGGCGGCTGAGCTGTACGCGCTGCCAGCTGCTGAGGTTTTCGGTGATCTCCTTGCGTTTGTCGAGGATCCCCTGTTCCAGCTTTTGGATCGTGTCGCTCAGGTCGAGTTTGGTCTTTTCCTGGCGGTGCCTCATGTTCGCGATCTCATCAATGAGGTCCTTGATGGGCTTTTCAAAATCCAGGAATTGTCTGTTGGCGTCCGTAGGCATAGGCTGATAATGAGGGGCTAAATTAAGGATTATATAATAATGTGATTTAAAAGGGTAAACCTTGATTTTCAGCCTATAAATTCTTCAAAAAGTTTTGGCAAAAATACCCCGGCCCCCTATCTTTGCCGTCCCTTAAATCAAGGGGAAACGGATCGGTAGTTCAGTTGGTTAGAATGCCGCCCTGTCACGGCGGAGGTCGCGGGTTCGAGTCCCGTCCGGTCCGCAAGAAGCCTCAGAGAGATCTGAGGCTTTTTTGTTTTCAAAATTGAAAGTGTTGCTTAAATCCTACTTATCTGTTCCAGACCAAGTCACTCAGTTTACAAAATCCGCAAACATGAAAAGGATGTGAATCATAGAACCCTTTAACGCATTCATGTAAAGAGGACAGGCCCATAAATCAGGAAATTTGCCTCTGAATGGTCGCTGTCATGGGACCCGCAAAACGCCGTTCCTTCCAGCGTACTCCCGGCTGTTTGAAAACACATGAATGTTAACAAGATCCTGCTCTTTATCTGCCTCAGCTTTTTCTTCTCCTGCAAAAGCAAAAAGGAAAAGATTTACCCCATTCAGGAAAGCATCACAGAATCGGTGTATGCTTCAGGGATCACAAAAAGTAAAGAACAATACGATGTTTTCTCAACGGTCAGTGGCGTGATCGCATCGATCCCGGTCAAAGAAGGCGACCTGATCAAAAAAGGAGGAACGATCCTGATCATCTCTAATACAGCTGCTTCACTGAACACGGAAAATGCGGTACTGTCTGCAGACTATTCTTCTATTGGCGCCAATCAGGAAAAACTGAAAGAAGCTGAAGTGAACACCCGTCTGGCCCTGGAGAAAATGAAGTCGGACGATCTGCTCCGGCAACGCCAGCAGGAACTCTGGAAAGAAGGCATCGGCAGTAAGAATGAACTGGAGCAACGGCAGCTGACCTATCAAAATTCAAAGACCGCTTATCAGGCGGCCAGTCTGCGATACACACAACTTGAAAAACAGATCCGCTTTCAGGATCAGCAATCCCAGACGAATCTGGCCATCGCTTCTGACAAGAACAAGGATTATACCATCCGGAGTAATGTTGACGGAAAGGTCTATATCCTCAATATGAAACCAGGAGAAATGGTGAATACACTGACACCCGTCGCAACGATCGGTGATGCAAATGAATTCATGCTGGAATTGCAGGTGGATGAATATGACATCACACGTATCAAACCGGACCAGGAGATCATCGTGAGTATGGATAGTTATAAAGGACAAACCTTCCGGGCCAGAGTAACCTCCATCGATCCGCTGATGAACAATAAATCGAAATCTTTTACCGTGAAAGCCAGATTCGAAAAGCAACCGGGTCAGTTGTATCCGAACCTGACCTGTGAAGCCAATATCGTGATCCTGCAGAAAGAAAATGCGGTCACGATACCCAGAAGTTACCTGCTGCCCGGTGATTCCGTTTTGCTAAAGAATGGGAAAAAGAAAAAAGTGACAGTTGGCCTGAAGGATTATCAGAAAGCGGAGATCCTGAACGGGGTAACCACTTCCGATCAGCTTTATAAACCCGGATCATGAATATCCGGCTCATCAGCAGCATTGCCCGGTCACTCGCCCTTGCCCGATGGAAGCAGACGCTGGTCGCGGCCGCAGGCGTCACTTTCAGCATCACCATGTTCATTGCGTTGTTGAGTTTCATGGCGGGACTGAACGATCTGCTGGACGGACTGATGCTGAACAGGACCGCACATATACGGCTGGAAAATGAGATCAAACCCGTTGGGGTGCAACCCATCAACAGGGCAAGTGGCTATCAGCATCAGTACAATTTCATCAGTTCGGTCCGATCCGGTATCAGCCGGCATGAGATCTATAACAGTGCCGCGATCATTACGGCATTGGGTAAGGACAGCCGTGTACTGGGCGTTGCGCCCCGGGTGACCACGGCCCTGTTCTTTGATCAGGTGGCCTTTGATATTCCCGGAGTCATGAACGGCATCGAACTGAACAGCGAAAGCACACTTTTCCATTTCAATGATTATATCACGGAGGGCGATCCTCTGGATATTGACAGGGTCCCCAACAGTATCATCTTAGGAAAAGAACTGGCCGCTACCCTTTCTGCGGAAGTAGGCGACCGGGTACAGGTAACCGCCACCAGTGGTGAAATATTCATGATGAAAGTGGCGGCGATCTATCAGACGGGTGTACAACAGGTCGATCAATCGCAGAGCTATGCGTCCATTGCAACGGTGCAGAAACTGATGGCGAAGTCAAACACCTTCATCACCGAGATCCAGATCAAACTGCACGATGTGAACAAAGCCCCTCAGATCGCAAAAGAATACGCCGCACTCTATGAGATCGATGCCCTCGATATACAATCCGCAAACGCTCAATTCGAAACGGGCAGTGCCCTGCGTACACTGATATCGTATGCGGTCGGGATCGTGCTTCTGATCGTAGCAGGCTTCGGAATATATAATATACTAAACATGATGATCTATGAAAAAA
>JAKPSI010000135.1 GCA_029555415.1 Bacteroidota bacterium
GGTTCCACGGGTCCCTTTTCGAGGGGCACGGAAGATTCGTAAGGACAGGCATACAGCAAGAAGCTGATGGGTATCAGCCAAAGCGATTTTCTCATTGCCATAAGGCGGAAAAGATACGAATATTGATGAAACTAACCGGCACGCGGGCTTAAAATGATGCCGGGCCTGCTTTTCAGCCAGATTCATTAAAAAGACATATAACACAAAATTTGTACGCCTGAAAAAAGGCCGGTCCCCGTTTCAGCGTTACTTTGCAGCCATGTTGCGTGAACAGAAAAAACCTGTCCTTTTTTTCATTTTGACCCTGCTGACCGTTACCCGGATGTGGGCCCAAACTCCGGCGCATCCTAAATTCTATTTCCGTAATCCTCTGGATATTCCCATGAAACTTGCAGCCAATTTCGGCGAGCTCCGTCCCGATCACTGGCATATGGGTCTCGATATCCGCACCAATGCCAAAGAGAACCTGCCGGTTCATGCAGCAGCGGCGGGATATATCGCGCATATCGGGGTCAGGCCGAACAGTTTCGGCCGCTTCATCATCATCAATCATCCGAATGGCCTCTCTACATTATATGCGCACCTGAACGATTTTTTCCCGGCACTGGAACAGTTCGTAACCGGTCAGCAATATCAGAAAGAGTCATGGGCCATTGAACTTGATTTTACAAAGGGGCAGTTCCCGGTCAGCAAAGGACAACTCATCGCCTACAGTGGTAACACGGGCGGTTCCGCTGGTCCGCATCTGCATTTCGAGATCTTCAATACTGCGACCAGTGAACGTTACAATCCTTTATTGTACGGTTTTGCGGTGGAAGACAATACGCCACCAGCATTACTTCGTCTCGCTTTATACGATCGTTCCAAAAGTATCTATGAACAATCGCCTCAGTATTTTTGGCTGAAGAACACCGATAGTGGTTATGTGATCCCGGGAAGATCATTGATCCGGACCGGACTGAAAAAGTTCAGCTTTGCGATCCAGGCGGTGGACAGGATGTCACCCGGTGGAAGTAACGACGGTATTTTCAGAGCAGAGATGATGGCGGACAGTCAGCTGGTGTCAGGCTTCCGGCTCGATAGCATCGATTATGAAGAAACATTGTATGTGAATGCGCAGATGGATTACCGCGAACATTATAATGGTGGTCCCTATCTGCAACATTTGTCCGCATTACCCGGTAATAAATGCAGGATCTATTATCCGGCCAATGCGACCGGCATCCTTCAGCTAACAGATACACTACCGCATCCTTTTTCCATCACAGTTTGGGATACTTATCACCGCAACTCGACACTTTCTTTTTCTGTGCAGTTCGATGATAGTCTTGTTGTGCCCGCCCCGTCCGTTACTGTTTTGCCTCAGTTCATTCCGAATCAGGTCAATCAACTGGATAAACCCGATTGCCGTTTTTATTTACCGGACCTTGCTTTGTATGATACGGTGCCTGTGTTCTATTACCGCAGCAATGCCACACAGGCCAATGCGGTCAGCGCAGCGCATCAGTTGAACGAAGCGTCCATCCCCTTACAGGAAAAGATGACGGTTCGCATCCGCCCTGATCGTCAGATCCCGGAAATGTTAAAGGAAAAACTGGTCATGCAGCGCAACTGGCGTGGCGACAGAACGGTGCAAAAGGTGCAGTGGCAGCAGGATTGGATGACGGGCCGGTTCGGCGATTTCGGTGTATTTCAGGTTTTTCACGATACGATACCGCCGGTGCTGGGTGATATCAGTGATCATGATACTGCGGATCTCAGTGCTGTCAAACAACTGAGCTTATTGCCTTCCGATAATTTTCAGGTGATCCGGAATTTCCGTGCCACGCTTGATGGCGAATGGATCCGCTTCACGAATGATAAAGGAGCTTATTTCGTATATGTATTCGATGAGCGCTGCCCGTATGGTGTGCATGAGTTGAAAGTGAGCGTTGAAGATGCGGTGGGCAATGCAACAACAAGGACCTACTGGTTCAGAAGAAATCCCTATACACCACCACCGAAGAAAAAATATGTGCAGAAGAAAAAGAAACCAGTCGCACATCATACAGTAAAAAAGAAGAAATAACGATCATGGTTACCCTCAAAGAAGGCGATAAAGTGCCGGTATTCAGTGGCACGGACGCTGAAGGAAAGAAGATCTCATCCACGAATCTCAAGGGAAAGAAGTACATACTTTATTTCTATCCGCAGGATGGAACGCCCACCTGTACGGTACAGGCCTGCAACCTGCGTGATAATTTTTCGCAATTACGGAAAGCAGGATGGGAGGTCATCGGCGTAAGCCCGGATGATGAGAAAAAGCACGGTAAATTCATCACGAAACATGAATTGCCTTTTCCGCTTATCGCGGATACGGATCATAAGATCCTGAATGCTTTCGGTGTCTGGGATAAGAAGAAACTTTATGGCCGCGAATACATGGGCGTATTGCGTACCACCTTCCTGGTAGATGAAAAAGGAGTGATCCGTAAGATCTTCCTCAAGCCCCGCTCCGCGGATCACGCGGGTGAGATCCTGGCCGCACTCGGTTAACGTACAGGCAACTGCAAGCCAGCCCTTTCCGATTATCATTCTCTAAAAACGAACTGATATGAGGAAGATTTTGCCCTTATTCGCCCTGCTTACTTTTTTAAGGTCATCCGCACAGGATTCGACCATGAACAGCCTGTTGAAAGGAATGGAACCCGCTTCTGGCAGCGG
This sequence comes from Bacteroidota bacterium, assembly GCA_029555415.1. Lineage (GTDB taxonomy): Bacteria > Bacteroidota > Bacteroidia > Chitinophagales > Chitinophagaceae > JAKPSI01. The sequence goes on from JAKPSI010000135.1 coordinate 2,704, forward strand.
CAAGCCCGCTGTGAAGATCTTTGATTCAGAAAAACTGATCAATGCCAATACGACCGAACTGATCGGAAAAGGAAAGATGGATTTCCGCGTGATCCATAATTTCTATGATATCGGTGGTAAATCAGGCGGCTCCAAGAGTTTTTTCGGACTGGATAATGCTGCCGATATCAAGATCGGTTTCGAGATCGGTCTTGGAAAAAAACTGGATGCCATCATCGCCCGTGCAAAGGGTGCTGAGAATTATCAGAACATATACAGCCGCGTTTCACGCATATTCGAATTCGGTCTGAAGTACAAACTCATGGAACAAAGGAAGGATGATCCTTCCCATCCGGTTTCGGTGTTGCTGTTCGGGAATATGGCGGTCGCGACCGCAAGTCTGCCCAATATCAACCCGGTATTTCAGGATTCTGCGGAAAGTTATTTCCAGAAAGGATCCGACAGGATCAGCAATGCTTATCAGCTCATCATCGCCCGTAAATTCGGGGAAGTCAGTGTGCAGGTGAGTGGCAGTTTAGTGCACCGTAACCGCGTAACACCGGGTGATCAGCATTCGATCGCCGCGCTGGGGGCGGCTTTCCGCGTTCCGTTGTCGAATAAGATCTCCCTGATCGTGGATTATTTCCACCCCTTTCATAATGCTGCATCCAAGGCGCTTTTCAAGAATCCCAATTCAGGGTTCCATCCGGTTTGGGAATTCCATGATCCGCTCGGTATCGGTTTTGAATTCAAAACTTCCGGACACGTGTTCCATATGAATTTCACGAACGCTACCGAGATACTGGAGAACCGCATGTTGCCGCGTACGGTCACTTCATGGGGTAAAGGCCAGTTCCGCTGGGGATTCACTGTTGCCCGTACTTTCTCATTGTGGAGGGAAAAAGAATAAACTGATATCTCACCCGTTGACCCATTCGATCGTGCCGGTGTCAAAGCATTCTTCCATGGATGTTTGAACCACCAGCTGTCCGGATGGGTTGACGGACCTTATAGTTGCTTCGAAGAGCCTTGTCCCTTTTTTCAATTTCACTTTTTCATTCTTCTTGTATAAACAGGAGAGGTAGTGCTCATAAACAGGCCCCGCTTCGCCTTGTATGACCCTGTCCGTATATGCTTTGACCGATGTGGCCAGTTCTTTTGCCAGTTCAAGTGTATCAAAGGTCTTTCCGGTGATCTGTTTCAGTGAAACCGGATTGGGTAAATGCTCAGGGAACACCACCTGATTGATATTGATCCCGATCCCCACGATCGCCCATTCCCAAACCATTCCGCTGCTTTCAGTTTGCCCACTGCGTGCTGCCGACTGCCTGCTGTGTACTGGCTTCTGACTACCGACTACCGACTCAATCAGAACCCCTCCTGCCTTTCTGTCCTGCCAGTACAGATCATTGGGCCATTTGATCCGGGTAGCATCCCCGGCATAGCGGCTGAAAAAATCATGCACTCCGCAGGCTACCGCAAAATTGAAGTCGGGTTGCGCGGAAAGTGCCACTGATGCGGGTTTCAGGATAATACTGATCATGATATTGACATCATTATCAGCCTGCCAGGCCTTACCCATTTGCCCTTTTCCGGCCCATTGTTCACGGGCAAAAATGACCTCCCCATCCTGTGCCATTCCCGCATGGATCCGGGCAAAGGCATAGTTATTGGTACTGTCAACCGACTGTAGTTCAATGAAAGGCATTATAGCCTGTTGATGGGTGGAAGGGTCTGGC
>JAKPSI010000038.1 GCA_029555415.1 Bacteroidota bacterium
TGATCGAAATATTCACGGTACAGTTGCGCGCGTTTACTGAAATAAGCGGCATCATCTGTATGCCCGAGTTCCTTTGCCATGGCCGCAACACACCAGTCATCGATCGCGTATTCCAGCGCATTAGCAACTGTTTCGGTCAAGGTGTCGGCCGGTATGTAATGGATCTGCTGTAAATAATTCATGCCATCGCGGCTTTGCATGGCCGTTGCTTTCAGCGCCTGATAAGCCGTTTCCGCATCATAACCCCTGATGCCTTTCCGGTATGCATCCACGATCACAGGAATGGAGTGATTGCCGTTCATGGTGTTGGTCTCATTACCCATGAGATGCCATACAGGCAATCGTCCCTGTTGCTGATGTATGGCCAGGAAGGAGCGAATAAAGTCATTCACGCGTCCGGGTTGTGCAAGTGTCAACAGCGGATGCAGTCCGCGGTACGTATCCCATAAAGAAAAAACGGAGTAATTATTGAATCCCGGCCGTGTATATACTTTCTTATCGGTACCCAGATAGGTGCCGTCATGATCATTATATAAGGAAGGGCCGAAATAAGTATGGTACAGAGAAGTGTAGAATATCGTTTTTACTTTCTCAGGCGCTTCGATCCGGATCGCGCCCAGTTCTTTGTCCCATTTTGCAGTGGCTGCTTTTACAACATCTTCAAAGTTCCATCCGGGTAATTCCTGTGCCATGTTCTTTGCGGCATTGACTTCCGAGACAGGTGATAAAGCCACTTTAATGAGCAACGGTTTCCCTTTCTTCACAGCAAAACTGAGGATCGCCTGTAGCTTGGTGCCTTCTCCCTGTTGTGTTCCCAATAATGTATCGGCCTGGAAGAACCTTGCTTTCAGTAAAGGCTGTGAACATACGGCAGTAAAATATATGCGCTGATCCTTTGCCCAGCCGGTGGAGTAACGGTAACCCACGATGGTACTGTCGTTCACCACATGCAGACCTGCAATAACGGTACGGTCCCAGCCCATCCCATAATTCAGGTTCAACAGGACCTGTGCGGTTTCATCTGCAGGATAAGTATAGCGCTGCAAACCGACACGTTCTGTACTGGTCAGTTCCGCACGCACATTGTATTTATCCACCAGCACGCTGTAATAACCGGGGCGGGTGATTTCTGTGGCATGACTGTAAGATGAAAGATAACCATCCGGAATACTGTTCTTTCCCGAAGGTCTGAGGGAAGGCTCGCCCGAGGCGGGCATCATGAGGATATCATTCAGATCGCCGATACCGGTACCGCTGAGATGCGTATGTGAAAAACCGACCATGGTATTGCTGCGGTAATTATAACCACTGCACCAGTCCCACTCCTGCTCCAGATCCGACACCCCTAATTGCACCATCCCAAAAGGCACATTGGCCCCCAGGAATACGTGACCATGATCGGCCGTACCGATGTAAGGATCCACATATTGCGATGGCGTCTTGACTTTTACGCGGGCTGCAGATTGCGCCAGTACCAAAGTACCGGTGAACAATCCGCAAAAAAGGAACAGTGTCTTTTTCAATGTATTTTATTTACGGGCGACCCCGAGGATCGTACCCAGTTTTCGTTGTACATGCTCTCCAACTTTCCGGCCCTGCCAGATCCCCTGATCGATCGCATCACGGTAATGGATACCGCCATACAAACGGGAAACTGACGCTTCTTCCGCGGCCGCTTTGAATGATGAAAAGGTCCTGACCGGCAATCCGAATTCCACTTCCGAATTATCCGCGAATGCGAAACCATCTCCGAAAAAGGCGGAGAGCACTACCGATGCGGAAGTAGAAGCCACACTGTGTCCGGAAACATATTCAGGGAAAGGAGGTGTTTGTAATAAAGGATGCCAGTCCGGCCGGATCATCCGCTGGATGACCGTTTCAGGACGAATACGGTTGCTCCGGTATTTCTCATCCCAACAAGCAATGAAAGCGTCAGCCAGCGCAATACTTACATACAGGTGTGCTGCAACCGTTTTTTCGAATGATAATTTTTGCTTTTCACAGCAGATGCCGGTGATGCCGATCCAGTGTCCGCCCGGAGAGATCTTCTTCACGCCATATTCCACGTGCCCGATCTGTTGAACGGCAAAAGGATTACAATCCCAGAACTCCGCGATATCCAGCTGTTCTTTTTTGGGATGTTCACTGATATCATAAACTTCTTTCATCATTTTATAGAATGGTGATGTAGCGGCAGTATCATAAGGAGCAGGAGGAAGTACTTTATACTCCTGCGCGGAATCGATCACGAAAGGACGGATCGTATTCCAGTGCGGCTCTACCGGCGCCATGAAAACCGGTGGTGTGGGATTCCAGTATCCCGGGCCATCCCTGACGATATAGCGGGGCAGGTTATTCAGTTTCGTGAAACCATCCGCACGTGCGTATCGGATCACTTGCGCAACGATCGTATCCGCCAGTGTTTCTGCCATATGGTAAGGCTGTGCATCCATTCCTGATTTGCCATATTTGTTCCGCATCGAATCCAGGTTCATCTTGAACAAATGGCCTGAAGGCAGCAGTTTCTGGGCGGCTTTGTATAACGCGATGATCACACTCAGATGCGGATCGGTTGATGGAGGAGCCGGAATGAAATGAAGGGTATTGAATCCATTCAGTGTGCCGGAAAGCGTTGGATATTTTGCGGGTTGACAGGCCGACTGCACTTCCCAGGCGGACAGATTGAGATAAGCATAGTACCTGCTGGCGGCCACGGGTGAGGTTACATCATTCACCATCACATCCGTGATCTGCTTCAGTGCACGGATATAATCCTGTGTACCGAATGAATGCGGTTTCCCTGCCTGCGCGCGCGGCATGGCAGTGAAGAGCACTGCAAGCAATAGCAATTTTTTCATGTCACTTCTTAATACGTCATCAATACCGGAGCCTGGTCGTTCAGTCCGAACACCAGTAATGGCTTACCGGCTCCGTCTTTCAGTTGTATGATATCCCTTACACAGCCTTTGATACAAAGACCGGAAGCGGGTTGTTCAGTATAATTGAAATGGCCTTTGCCATCTCCTTTCAGAAAAACGCCATAATCCGCATCGATCTTTCCGGTGCGGATCCGGGTATGTTCCACGTTACCACCAAGCAGCAGGTCGGTCTTGCCATCCCCGTCAAAATCCCCGGCGGCCATGGCACATACCGGTGCAAAGTCAGCCTGAACCGGCAATGTGTGCATTACATATTTTCCGTTCACATTTTCATACCATATCGTATGCAGGCAGTCCGCTTTCAGTACGATAGCTGCTTTTTTCTGGGTTTCATTGAGGATGTCATCGATCGTGGCTTCGGAATATGCTTCATAGGTCGGGAAGAACTGACGCAGGTATACCATCTGATCCGTCATTTCATCACGCGTTGGAAGCGGCCATAACTTACCCTGTGTATATCCGCAAAGAATGGGATCCACGAAACCGTTATTATCGAAATCACCAAAATACAGGGTCAGCGGTTCTGCGGAAGAAGCATGCAGCTGACTGTTGGTGCCCCAGTTACCGGCAACAATGTCCATATCACCATCCTGATCCAGATCGGCAACCAGTAAGCGGTTCCACAACCCCTTCTCATGATCACTGAATATCTGATCGGTAACCTCAGTACATTTCCCTTTATTGAATGAAAAGGCGCGAAGTGGCATCCATTGCGCGGCAATGATGAGCTCGGGATTCTTATCTCCGTTCACATCCAGCCATTGTGCATCCGTGACCATACCTGCATTCAATAAAGTTCCTGCCAATGTCGCTGTTTGATCGGTAAATACACCTTTGCCATTATTGATCAGCAACAGACTGGAAGCCGATTCCGGATAGCGTCCCGGCACGATGCGTGTTCCTACGAACAGGTCGAAGTCGCCGTCCTGATCCGCATCCAGCGGCACCACTACGGAGCCTGAAGTATTTTCTTTCGGAAGACTTTCCGCTGCGAGCGAAAAATGTCCATTATTGTTCAGGTACAGTCTGTCCTGCAGCGCGGCCGGATCGAAATCATCGTAGAAGCCACCCGCTACCACATAAAGGTCTTTATCCCCGTCCCCGTCCGCATCAAAGAATACAGCGTTGGTTTCATTGAAAGCTGCAGCTGCAGTAAAAGCGGACTGATCTCCGGAAGTGAATGAGCCGTCTTTCTGACGCAGGAAGAGCCCGCCGGGTTTTTGTTTCGTCCCGCAGATATATATATCATCAAGCTGATCGCCATTCACATCACCTGTCGCGATGCGCGGACCCGAATAAGAGATCATATCCGGCATCAGCGGTTCCACCTTGAAATCATTCACCCCTTTTTCTTTGTGCTCATAAGCGATCACCGTATTCGATCTTGTAAAGATGGGTTTTACGGGAGCAGGCGGAACAAAAGTGGCAACGTTCGTTTTTGAAGGATTCAGCACCAAGGGTTTTCCATTCACCAGACCACTGCCCGGAAATGTTTCCGTATGACCATCAGGCCAGCGAACGATGAGCGAGTCGAGATGCACTTCGCTGAATGTAAGATGCAGCGGGGCTTGAATGGAAGACTGGAATCCGTGGACCGGATAATTCTCCAGCATATAACGTTTGTTGCCTGCATAAGCGGTAACGCGTGCCCCAAGCGCGAAGCGGTTCGCGTTCTCCTGGATCAGCACGACCGGAATGAAGTTCCCGCCTTTATGCTGTTCCATGCTGTTATTGCGGTAAACACCAGCCTCGTCATTCATTTTATTGACGACCAGATCGAGGTCGCCATCATTATCCAGATCGGCATAAACTGCGCCGTGTGAGAAATTGAGTTCACTGAAGCCCCAGTCGGATGATCGGTCTTTGAAGTGCAGGTCCTTCTGACTTTCGAAAATGTAATTGTGCAGGGGGGTGGACTGAATGCCGCGTAGCATTTCGAACATGCGGCTGTCAGTCCTTCCCTGCAGGTGTTTCAGTCTTTCATCGGCGTAAAATTTCATGAAGTCGCGGTTGATCATATCGCGGCCGTAACCATTGGTCACAAAAAGGTCTTTCTGTCCGTCGTTATTGAAATCGGCCAGCAGTGCGGACCAGCTCCAGTCGGTATTCGATACACCGGCCAGTTGACCGATCTCACTGAAAGTGCCGTCACCATTGTTCAGCTGCAGCATGTTGCGCATGAGCTGGTGATAGAATCCGTTATTGACGGTATTATTATAGAGTTCGTAGTTGTCGGGGGCGTACAGCAACTTCTGCCGTTTGTTGTCTTCCGGCAGCATGTCGAGGGTAAAGATATCATCCAGGCCATCATTATTGATGTCCGCGATATCGAGTCCCATGGAGAAGTTGGAGATATGTCCTACCGCGGAACGGAGTGATTCTTTGAAGGTCCCGTCATGATTGTTGATGTAGAGATAATCCTCTTCCACGTAGTCGTTCGTCACGTAGAGGTCGGGCCAGCCATCGTTATTGATATCGGCTACGGAAACGCCGAGGCCATAGCCCAGCGGGTTGGAGATGATACCGGCTTTTACGGTCACATCGGTGAAATGATTGTTCTGATTCTCGTAGAGGCGGTCTCCGGCATCGGGATCCACCATTTTCTTGACGTACGAGGCGTCAAAATTCCTTAAGTTCTTGATGTTGTGATTGATCACGAAAAGATCGAGATCTCCATCGCGGTCATAATCAAAAAATACAGCTTGAGTGCTGTATCCTTCATCGGCAACGCCGTATTCTTTGCCACGTTCGGTGAAAGTGAGATTGCCGTTGTTGATATAAAGCAGGTTCGCTCTTTTTTCGGAGGCTACATCACCGGAACAGCTGACGTAGATATCCAGGAATCCATCGCCATTGACATCGGCGATACTGACCCCTGTTTTCCAGGGTGCACCGGGTTTGATGCCCGCAGACTTTGTGATATCCTCAAATTTGAGATTGCCCTTATTGAGATAGATCTTATCGGGCTGCTGGTTGGAAGTGAAGTAGAGGTCGTTGAGGCCATCGTTGTTGAAGTCGGCTGCTGCAACTCCACCGCCGTTGTAAAAATATTCGTAAGTGATGATGTTCTGCGCTGCGCTTTCGATCAGGGTATTCTTGAAATGGATGCCGGTAGCGGAAGATGGCAGGGCGGAGAATAAGGGGCTATCCTGTGCATCAGCAAATTCTGTAACCAGACAGGCAAGGACCAGTAGCCCCTTGGAAAGCTTGGATCGTACCATTTTTGAAGGATTAGGATGATCAGGATCAGGCATAATAAAATTATACCTGATCCTGCAGATCAATACGTTAATATTAATCCTTTTCATCTCATGATTACACTTTTCTTACTAAGGCATCTGCCAGGGAACTGGCGGATTTATAGGTAAGAATCTGCTGCTTATGCTTTATCGATTGCTATGAGAATAAAGCCTTAACCAATAAACTATTTATCCCACCATACACGGGTCACCCAGTTGTTGGCTCCCTGTCTTGCGATCGCTGCATTCAGGTTCTCTCCGTTCAGGGATGATTCGCTGGAGGGGTATTGGAACCTCCTGGGGATCGCTCCGTTTGAATAACCGCTGTTAGTAGCAGCAGTCAGTGCGGGGTAACCTGTACGACGCCAGTTGGCGTGTGCTTCATATTCGTCGAGCAGGGTGGCAATATAATATTGTTCGTTGATCGCCTGAATACGTGCGGTTGAACCAGCAGGGAACACCAGCGTGGTATTAGCGTACGTGCTGTTAGCGGCATCATTGAACAAAGAAGGCGTCGGGTTGTACAGTTTCCACTGGTTGATCGCGGACAGTACACCATCCCTGAAATATTGCTCAGAAGTGCTGGAAGAGATCCAGCCTCTTTCGCGGGCTTCAGCCAGCAGGAGCGCAGTTTCAGAATGTGTTACCAGCAGGTTCGGAGCTTCACCTTTCGCGAAGTCAGAACGCAGTTGGGAATAGGTAGCGATACCGGAGAATCCATTGGGATCCGTACCATTGGGCAGTCCTTTCTGGATACCGGGGGTAGCATCTTCCGTACCGATGGTGGCAGAAGAAGAAGGACCGGTCCTTACTACGAACAGGATCGGCAGGCGGGGATCCGCTTTACCATTCAGCATGTCGTAGAAAGATTTCGAAAGTTTGAATGAATTGCTTGACAATTCATAACGTGAGCCATTATAATAACCCAGTACGTGACTGTTCGGGTTGTCATAATTTGAAGGCAGGTGCGTGATGCGGAATGATTCATTGTAATTGCTGATCAAACCACCGGCAACGGCCTTGGTCACAACAGCCTGTGCAGTAGCGGGGTCCGCTTTCACCTGACGCATACCGATGCGCAGCATGAGGGAGTAGGCGGCTTTCTTCCACAGTGTTACATCACCATTATAGCTGGATACATCACCTTTGAATGATTTGCCGGCATCGAAGGCTTTTGCCGCAGCGTCCAGTTCATTCACCAGATCCGCATAGATGTTCTTTTGCTCATCATATTTCGGATTGAATGTGGTGGTCAGATAACCGTTACCGGCTTCTGAGTACGGGATATCACCATAAGAGTCGGTCAAACGCAGGAAAGCATACGCTTTCAGGATGCGCGCGGCGCTGTTATAGTTCACATCCGCTGCCACACCATTCGTTTTGGCAACAAGGTTCACCAGGTTCTTGATGGGACCACCATAGTAGGAATCCCAAAGTGAAGAGTTATACCCTTCATCGAATTTGTAGCGGTTACCCTGATCCCAGCTGATGGAAGCGAAATGCTGGATGAACTGGCTGTTATAGATCAGGTTGGTACGCCATGCTTCATATTCACCGCCGGAAACACCGATCTCGCAGTTGGTGAACAGCAGGTCGCTCGACAGGTTGGTAACGCTTGTCGGGCTGGTATTCACCTGCTCGAATTTTTTGGTGCAGCCGGTAAAAGCGACAGCCGCTACCATTACGCCGTATATATAATTTTTAAGTTTCATTTTCTTGAGTTTTGTGTTACTGAGTATTGAATTTCGAATTAGAATTTGAGGTTCAGGTTAAGACCGATGGAACGTACAGGAGGAACTCCGTACCATTCAAGGCCCTGGCCATTACCCGCATTGTAATTTGATTCGGGATCAATATTCGGTGTGTATTTTTTCAGGATCAGCAGGTTCCGGCCAACGAGTGACAGTGAAGCACCTTTGAACGGTGTTTTACTGATCAGGGCAGACGGGAAGTTGTATCCTAAAACGATCTGGCGTAATTTGATGAAATCAGATTTGTAAACGAACGGAGCTGAAAGATTCAGCGCGATGCTCTGGTAGTAATCCTGTACAGGAACTGTTGTCGTATTCTTCGTGCCTGTAGCTTCATCGATACCATCAGCGGTCACACCACCTTCACGGCCCACCAGGGTTTCCTGGGTCTTACCACGATACATACCGAAGTCGTTCGTACCGGAGTAGATATAACCACCGAATTTGGCGTCGATCAGGAACTCAAAATTGAAGTTGCCATAATGGAAGGCGTTGTTCAGACCCATTGCGGTCGGAGAAACACCACTGCCCATATCGATCAGGTCACCACGCTGGGGTTTACCACCGCTCAGCAGCAGTTGACCGGAAGCGTTGCGTTTGTAATCGAAGGCCATGATCTGACCAAAGGGCTTACCTACGATATGGTGTACTGATGCAGTAAGGGAACGTGCATTGTCAACAGTTGCATCGGTGATCTGATCGGAGATCTTGACCACGTTGCTTTTGTTATAACCGAGATTGAATGAAACATCCCAGCTGAATTTACCAGCTTTATAAGGCGTGCCATTCAGCAGCAGTTCAACACCTTTGTTGCTGATCTCACCAACGTTGATGAGTACGCTGTTGTAACCGGTTGTACCGGAGATCTGGCTGCTGATGATATCATCAGTTGTTTTCTTGTTATAGATGGTGAAATCAACACCCAGGCGGTCATGAATCATGCGGGTTTCAAAACCGAATTCATAAGAAGTAACCTTGTAAGGAACGAGGTTCTTGTTAGGAATGGTACCGGTTCCGATAGAACCAACACCCAGACCATTGAAGGTATTGCTGTTCAGACCGTAGGGGAGATTCAGGCCATAAGGACTGCGGTCACCACCCACTTGTGCCCATGAAGCGCGCACTTTCGCATAGTTGAAGATCTGCGGAAGTTTAACGGCATCGGACAGGATGAAGCTACCTGCAACGGAGGGATACAGGATCGACCAGTTGGCAGGAGACAGTGTAGAGTACCAGTCGTTACGTGCGGTAACGGTCAGGTACAGGTATTTGTTATAAGAGAATTCAGCGGAACCGAATGCTGAATGGATCCTTTTCTCTGCATAACCGTAGTTCGTATTCTTGTTCTGCAGGTTATTGATGTTGTAGAAACCGGGCACCAGCAGGTTACCGCCGCCATAGCTCTGTACTTCATCAATGTTCTGCATCATGTTACCACCCACGAGGGCATCCAGTTTGATCTTGGAAGTCAGGTCTTTCTGAACACCCAGGATCACTTCACTGTTGAATTCACGGAAACGATCGGTTTCCTGATTCAGGGAACCACCTTGTGTATACTGCGTATACTGGGGTTCGATACCGAAACTGTAACGTGTGTATTGGTCTGTAGCTACACGGCCACGGATGAACACACCTTTCATGATATCATATCTTGCTTCGATCGCGCCGATGAGGCGGTCACGGGAGTCATTGTTCTTGAAATCTTCAACAGCCCAGTAAGGATTGGTAACATAAGGGTTGCCGTTGAATTGCTGCTCTCCGCCAGTGATGGGGTCGAGTTTGCTTGTTTTGAAAGTAGCCTGATCCCAGCTGGTCGGCATGATACCGATCGTGAAATTGGCGTTACCGGGAGAGTCAGACAGGCGGGGCCTGTTCTTGGAACGCTCACGGATATAACGTGCACTGAGGTTGATCGCCAGTTTATCTACCGGTGTCATATTCAGGTTGATCGCGAAGTTATTACGACGCAGTGTTGAATTCGGAACTACGCTCGTGTTGTTGAGGTCAGACAGAGTGAAATTGTAAGTCATCTTGTCGGATCCACCGTACATCGCAACAGAGTTGTTGAGATTGGAACCTGTATTATAGAAATCTTTCAGGTTGTTTGCATGTCCAACGTAGGGGCGGGAAACGCCATCCCACTGAACCACTGAATGGCCATCGAGTTTTGCACCCCAGCTGTTCAGGTTGATGCCATTGGCGCCTGCCTGAGTGGTCGGAGCAACACCACCATTACCATGACCGTAGCTGTATTGATAGTCGGAATAATCGATCACGGATTCAAAAGTGGCATTGCTGTTCACTTCTACACCCAGACCTTTACGTTTGGAACCTTTTTTAGTTGTAATGAGGATCACACCGGCAGAAGCGCGGGCACCATACAGGGCAGCGGCATTACCACCTTTCAGTACGGATACAGTTTCGATCTCATCAGGGTTGATCATCTGGATACCATCACCCTGGTCAGCACCACCCCACATACCTGCGGAACCGCGGTTGCTGTTATCGATGGGAATACCATCCACAACATAAAGAGGTTGGTTATTGTCAGAGATAGATGTGTTACCACGCAGGATCACGCGGGTAGAACCACCGGCGCCGGTTGCAGTAGAGGAAACGTTCAGACCTGCTACTTTACCAACGAGGTTATTCACGAAGCTGTTGGAGCGGGCTTGTGTCAGCTCATCTCCTTTTACTTCTGAAAGCGCGTATCCCAGGGCTTTCTTCTCTTTTTTGATACCGAGGGCGGTCACCACCACTTCACTCAGGTTATCAGCTTTTACGTCAAGTATGATCGCCAGATTGGATTCGCCACTGCCGAAAGAAACTTCTTTGGCAGCAAATCCTACTGAAGAGATCTGCAGGGTACCAGCACCTGCGGGAACTTTGATGCTGAAAAGACCATCCGCGTTCGTGGTGGCCATTGTAGAGCCGCCTTTTACTTTCAGCGTGGCGGAAATAACGGGTTGGTTGTCGGGTCCCGTTACCTTACCCGTGAGCTGTCTCGTCTGTGCAAATGCAGCAGCAGAAATGCACAAAACACTTAAAACCGATAGAAGCAATCGTCTCATAAATTGGTGTTTTAGTTATTATTTATACTAAATCGTTTTAGCAAATTTTACTCAATTTTAACACTAAAGTTGATATTTCCAAAAAAAATTATGCGGAGTCGCGGATGAGAATTTCTGGCGAGATGGTCTTTTGTATAAGGACTGAAGGCTCTCCTGCCATGAGTTTCATGAGAATATCTATTGCTTCGGCCGCCATTTTCTCAATCGGTTGCGCAACTACTGTGATGCGTATTTTCTGCAACCTGAAAAGGTCGTGATCGTCAAAACTGACCAGCGCGATGTCGTCCGGGATGGACAACTGTTTACGTAATGTATATTGTATACCCAGGATACCGAGGTAGTTCGTAGCGAAGAAAAGCGCATCCACATCCGGATGGGATTCCATGAATTCATTCAGCCTGTCCAGATTCCCCTCTGCCGTGATCTCATACGGTAATTCCAGCACCAGGCCTTCCACTTTGCCTTTGCCTTTATCACTGATCGCCTTTTTGAAGCCCTGTTTCCGGTTCTGCATCTGGTTCATGCCATTGAGGATGGTCACGAACGCGATCTTCCTGTAACCCTTGCCGATCAGGAACTCCGTCATATCATAGGCACCTTTGAAATTATCCAGCACCACATAGTTGGTCTCCAGGTCCGGGAAATAACGGTCGAACAGCACAAAGGGCTTCTTTTCCTTCTTCAGCTGCGCGATGGCTGATTTCATGCCCTTGGTCGGGGTGATGATATAACCATCCACCTGCTGGTTCTTCATCATATCCAGCAGTTCCCTGGCTTTCTTTTCGCTGTTATCCGTACTGGAGTACAATACTTTATAGCCTTTCTTGTAGGCGGTCATCTCAATGGTCTTGGCCACATTCCCGAAGAAGTGGTTACCGATATCTTCCACGATGAGACCGAGGGAGGTACTTTTTCCGGTGCGCAGTCCGCGCGCGATGGTATTGGGCGTGAAGTTCTTTTCCCGGATCAGTTTGTTCACTTTTTCCACCACCTGCTCACTGATCCTTTTTTCACGGGCCTTGTTGTTGATGACAAAAGATACCGTGGTGACCGACACACCGGCCGCCTTTGCGATATCCTTCAATGAGATCCTTGCCATGTTCAACAACTTTGCCGTTAAGATAATTATGCCTGAGCATACTCCATCGCTAAAGTAGAGATATAATGTCAAAATCCATGAGGCAACATGCCTTAAACCTTGTCAGGGCCATGCTTCTCGATATTTATTTTAGCTGGCAGGCTGCTGCGATAAGATTAAATTTACATACGTATGGCTGCCAAAGAACCGATCCATATCTGTCTGCTCGGTACCGGGAATCCGCTTCGCACGGATGACGGCGCTGGTATCTATTGCTGTGAAGTGATCGGAAAAATGGAAATCCCCGGACTCACGATCATGACCACCCAGCAACTGCAGTCAGAACTGGTTCCCCAACTGCTGGGGTTCGACAAAGTGATCGTCGCCGATGCCTCCGTCCAGCACACCCAGCCGGTGATCTACCCTTTCATCCCCTCCTCCACCCCGGCACAGTCCTCATCCCATCATATGTCGATCGACCTGTTATACGGACTCGCCCATGAACTCTACCGCCGGAACATCTCCTTCTACTGTTGCGCCATCCCCGCCAAAAATCTGGAGTTGGGCGACAAACTTTCCGCATCCGGGAAGAAACAGGCGGATAAGGCGGTGAAGCTGATCTTAGAATGGATCAGAAGCTTCAAGTCATAAGCTGCAAGCCACTAGCTGCACCGCAACATTTCAGGCTTCTTGAACATATCCTTATTTATATATCATGGCCCAACTGACCTCCTGGATCAGTCCGAAGCCGCTTGAAGCTTGCAGCTTATAGCTTGTAGCGGATCAAAAAAACATGAGCGCAGAAATTCCGCGTAAAGATCCTATGGAAATATTTTTTGCAATTAATTAAACGTTTGTTTAATTTCGCTTTTTCTTTTTTCACTCATGGATTTCAACGAGAAACAGATACATATCATTGAAGCGGCGGAACAGTTGTTCGCCGAGCAGGGATTCAACGGCACTTCCGTGCGCGATATCTGCGAAAAGGCCGGCGTGAATCTGGCCATGGTTTCCTACTATTTCGGCTCCAAGGAGAAATTACTGGAAGCCCTCTTCGCGTTCCGCGGCGAGCAATCGAAACTGAAACTGGAGAACCTCATCCAGCGGAAAGATCTGACCGCCATGGACAAGATCAATCAGGTGATCGACCTTTATATCGATAAAGTTACAGGACGCCACGCCTTCCACCGCATCCTCGCGCGTGAACAGGTGATCACCCACAACGGTGAGATCGCCGCACTGATCCTCCAAATGAAGAAACAGAACCAGGCTTACGTGATACAGATCATCAAGGAAGGAAAGAAGAACGGCGAATTCAAAAAATCAGTCGACGTTCCGCTGCTCATGGGTACCCTCATCGGTACGGCCAACCACCTGCTGATCACCCGGCATTATTACCGTGAGCTGGACAATAAACAAGATATGGATGAAGCTGAATTCGATCTGTATATGAAGAAACGTATCAGCCAGCACATGAAAACCATCTTTAAATCCCTATTAACGGATGACTAAAAATCTAAAAACACTGCTCCTGCTCCCGGCTCTTTACGCCGGCATCGCATTATCCGCACAGGATAAAAAGGAACTGACGCTGGATTCAGCGATCAGTATGAGCCTGCAGCACAGTGGACAGATGCGCTTATCAAAAGCCCGTATTGAAGAAGCGGATGCTTTGCTCAAACAGGCGGAACAACGGAAACTTCCGGATGCCAGTGTTTCCGGATCCTATGTACACCTCAGCAGTGCCAACGTGGATCTCAAGACACAGAACAGTTCCGGCGGCAGTAGCGCGCCTCCGAAAATTTCACAGGCGATGTACGGCATCCTCAATGCATCCTTACCGATCTACGCAGGAGGCCGCATCAACTATGGTATCGAAGCGGCACAGTTGCTGGAAAAAGCAGCGCGGCTGGATGCAGAAAATGACAAGGCGGAAGTGATCCAGACAACCGTCGAAGCTTTCATCAACCTGTATAAAACCAGGCAAGTCGTTTCTCTGGTGCAAGCAAATCTTTCCCAGACACAACAACGCGTGAAAGACCTTTCTAATCTGGAACAGAACGGACTGATTGCCCGTAACGATCTGCTGCGTGCGCAACTGCAATCTTCCAACACTGAACTCGCTTTACTGGATGCGGAAAACAATAAAACACTTTCCAATACCGCAGTGGTACTCCTGCTCGGGCTCCCTGACCAAACAGAAGTGATCCCCGACAGCACCGTATTCAATACATCCATTGAAATGAAGAGCCTCGATGAATTCCTGCAGAATGCAAGGAACGCGCGTAATGACCGTGCCGCTCTCGACCTGAAGAAGAAAGCCGCCGAGACCGGTATCCGTTCCGCTAAAGGCGAGTACTATCCGAATTTGTCGCTCACCGGTGGTTACATTGCCGCCAACATCCCCAAATTCGTGACCATCACCAATGCCGTCAATATCGGCATCGGCGTGAATTACAATATCGCTTCCCTATGGAAAACGAAAGCGAAGATCCGCCAGGCACAGGCGAAAGCCGATCAGTTGAAATTCGCCGAAGGCATGCTGGATGATAAGATCAAAATGGAAGTGAATCAGGCCTACCTCGCCTGGCTGAGCAGCCGCAAGAAAACGGATGTATATGCATTCGCCGTAGATCAGGCCACAGAGAATTACAGGATCACTAAGAACAAATTCGATAACACACTCGCTTCCGTACAGGACCTGCTTGATGCGGATGTCCTGCTGCTGCAAACGAAACTGAATGATGCCATGTCGAAAGCTGATGTGCTGCTGACCTGGCACCGTTTACTGAAATCGGCCGGTGCAGCTGAAAAATTAACCAAATAAAAAACTGAAACCGTTCAACAGATATGAATATGGAAACAACGACTTCAAAGAAAAAAAGAAATCCGGTCTTCCCGATCATCCTCGCGATACTGGTGATCGGTGGTGGCTGGTACGGCTACTCCAAATACAAATACGCACAGCACCATGAAGAGACCGATGACGCGCAGATCAGTGCGGACATCAGTCCCGTCATCCCGCGTATAGCCGGCTATGTGAAAGACGTACTGGTGAAAGACAACCAGTATGTGAAAAAAGGGGATACACTGCTCCTGATCGATGAACGCGATCTCATGATCCGTTTACAGGAAGCGGAAGCCGCTCTTGCTACTGCGGAAAGTAACCTGGCCACGGCCGGTGCCACGACCAATGCCGCCAAAGCGAATGTAGCTACGGCACAAGCTTCCGTGGGCACGATCGACGCGCAGATCGAATCCGCAAAGGTCACGCTCTGGCGTGCTACACAGGATTTCCAGCGTTTTGACAATCTGTACAAGGACCATTCCATCACCCTGCAGCAATTCGAACAGGCACAAGCCGCAAAACAAACCGCCGAGAATCAGGTGAAGATCCTGCAGGAACAAAAGAACCAGGCAGCGAAGCAAACCAATGCGGTCAGTGCGCAGAGCAATGCGACCGCGCAGCAGATCGAATCCGCCAAAGCGATCATCAAACAACGCCAGGTAGAAGTGGAAGCCGCGAAACTGAATCTTTCCTACACCGTGATCACTGCGCCGCAGGACGGACTGGTGTCGAAAGTGAACGCGCAAGCCGGTCAGTTCCTTGCTGCTGGTCAGCCGCTGTTCAGCATCGTGCACAGTGACAAGATCTGGGTAACGGCCAATTTCAAGGAAACACAGCTCGACCGGATGACCGAAGGACAGGTCGTGAATGTACATGCCGACATTTTCCCTGAACATAAATTCAAATGTGTGGTCGGATCCTTCTCCCCTGCCACCGGTTCCACCTTCGCATTACTGCCTCCGGATAACGCTAGCGGCAACTTCGTGAAAGTGGTACAGCGCTTACCCGTACGTGTGGAGTTCTCGGATAAAGCAGATAGTCTGGTGCAAAGACTCAGACCGGGTATGAACGTAAAAGTAGAAGTAGAGATCAACTGAGCAATACATGCAGAATAATTTGCAGCAGCAATCACTGGTAGAATACGGCTCACGCCGCGTGATCATCACCATCACGGCGATCATGTGCGCGTTATTGGAGATCGTGGATACGACTATCGTGAACGTTGCATTACCGGATATGAAAGGTAACCTCGGCGCCACCACTTCTGAAGTGGGTTGGGTGATCACTGCCTATGCGATCGGTAATGTGATCATCGTGCCCATGACCAGCTGGTTGTCGCAACAATTCGGCCGCCGCAATTATTTCGCGTTCTCCATCATCATGTTCACCATCTTTTCCTTCCTCTGCGGTAATGCCAACGGGATCTGGGAGCTGGTGATCTTCCGTTTCATGCAGGGATTGGGCGGTGGCGCCCTCCTGGTCACTTCCCAAACGATCATCACGGAATCCTATCCTCCTGAAAAAAGAGGCATGGCACAAGCCATCTACGGAATGGGTGTGATCGTTGGGCCTACGCTCGGCCCGCCCCTGGGTGGTTTCATCATTGACCATTTTTCATGGCCTGTTATCTTTTATATCAATATCCCCCTGGGTATCATCGCAGCGCTGATGACATTGCAGTTCGTGAGAAGTCCGAAATATGCGGAGAAAAGCAAGACCCGTGATATCGACTGGCTCGGCATCGCCCTACTGGCTGTTTTCGTGGGTTCCCTTCAATACATCCTGGAGAAGGGCCAGGACGATGACTGGTTCAATGATAATACGATCATCTGGCTCACGGTTGTAAGTGTTTTCGGATGCTTCTTCTTTATCTGGAGGGAGTGGGTCTATAAGAATCCGGTTGTGCAGTTACGTGTACTGAAGAATG
>JAKPSI010000039.1 GCA_029555415.1 Bacteroidota bacterium
CCCTGCAGTCCGAATAACCCCGCTGCATTTCCCTTATTGATGGCGATCTCGAGATAGCCTGCCGAATTGAACAGGGCCAGCTTTTCCCCTTCCGGAACATCGGCATAGGTTTCACTGATCTTATCGATCACTTCATCGCGTTTGAATACGATCGTAAAACTGCGTCCTTTGCGTTGTTCTTCAAATTCATCCTTGCTGATATTCACGATCACGTTCTCAAAATTATCAATAAAGATGATCTGTCCTTCTATCCAGTTATTGCCGAGCAATGGTTTCAACGGGTTTTTCACTGTCATGGAAACGGAGGCATCCCCCACTTCTTCGAGTGTTTTTCCTTCCAGGATATCCTTCATGGCTTTGGCAAAGACACTGGTGCAGAACAACGTGTTCTTCTGGTTGAGTTTGCCCAGGTGCAGTCCCACCACTTTTTGAGGCACTTCTTCCAGGATCATTGTCAGCAGCCCGTTATCGGCACAACAAATATACTGTCCGTTATGTTCGGCCAGTAAAAGATGTTCTGGTTTTTCGTCGAAGATATTCACCAGGATGAGGTGAAAAGTACCCGGTGAAAAATTACGCATGGCATTGCGGCTCACATAGGCCGCCTGCGGATAATTAAAAGGAGAGAGGGAATGCGTTATGTCTACGATCGTACAATCGGGTTGGTTTTGTAAAAGCTGCCCTTTGATAGCACCGGTTAAAAAATCCTGCTCTCCTATATCACTTGTAAGGGTCAGTATTGGCATGTTAATGTTACTTTATTAGATGTGCAGCTGACAGTTTTTTCAATCCGGTTCTTTACTTGACCAGTTTGCCGTCTTTGAAAAAATACTTCCGGGTGAGTTTGTCTGCCCAGGAAGGAAAGAACTTGTTTAATAATACGGTTTGTTTTCCCCTGAATGTGAGTACAATGGTCCGTTTCTTTTTTTCAATGGCTCTTACGATATGTGCGGCACATTCTTCGGAACTCATGAGTTCGCTTTCATTGAGCGGACTTTCACCCTGTGCTTTTGCTTTCTCATTGAGTGCGGCATTGCGGATATTGCTGCGGGTGAAGCCAGGGCATACCCACATGACATTTACATCATCTTCCACCAGTTCGGTGCGGATCGATTCGAGCCAGCCGTTCACAGCAAATTTACTGGCCGAATAGCCGCTTCTGCCGGGAAGCCCGCGATAGCCTGCGATGGAAGATACACCTACGATGGTGCCTTTTCTTTGTATGATCGATGGAAGGGCCAGTTTGGTGCAATACACCGTTCCGAAGAAATTAATATCCATGACTTTCCTGAACACTTCCGGCTCGGCATCTTTCAGCAGCGACCGCATAGAGATACCGGCATTGTTGATGAGCACATCAATACCACCAAATTGTTTGATCGTAGATTCGATGAAAAGTTTGCAATCGTTGTAATTGCTTACATCAGCCACGATACAGTGCAGGGGTTCCTTGGAATGGCTCACCTGGAGGTCGTATAATTTATCCTGGTTACGGGCACAGGTGGCGATTTTGGCGCCCATGGACAGTAATAATTCAATCAATGCTTTACCAATGCCGGTGCTGCCGCCG
>JAKPSI010000040.1 GCA_029555415.1 Bacteroidota bacterium
GCCACTCCGTGGAAAACCCTGTCCAAGCTGAATAGTTTCTTTAGTTCCCTCCAGGCAGGGGATTCAGTTCTTTTCCTGAGAGGAGATTCATTTTATGGCTCTATCACACCGACAAAATCGGGTACCGCAGCGCTCCCGATCGTTTTTTCAGCTTACGGGACCGGGAATAATCCGGTCATCACTGGCGGGCTTACACTGAATACATGGACCAACCTGGGCGGAGGCATCTATGAAACACCGCTTGCTTCCAAACCCGCTGTTGTTGCGATCGCTAATAAACAATACGCTCCCGGAAGATATCCCGACAACGGCTGGCTGAATATCGATGCCACCAATGGTTCCAGTATCACCAGTACCGGCCTCAGCGGACAAACCGGTTTGGTTGGCGCCAGTGTCGTGATCAGAAAGAACAGAACGATCATCGACAAAGGACCCATCCTCACACAATCAGGCAATACCATCACATACAATATCAGCTACTCCTCTACACAACAGGATTATGGCTTTTTCATCACAGATAAACTCTCTACACTCACTACATACGGAGAATGGTTCTATGACAATGCCGCTCAGAAACTGAAGGTCTACTTCGGCGCCAGCGGCACTGCTCCCGTTACGGTCAGTAATATCAGTCAGGTGATCGTCATCCTGGCAAAATCAAACCTGAGCTTCCGTAACCTCGATATCAATTTCGCGAATGATGACCTGGTTCAGACAGAAGATATCGACAGGGTCTCTTTCTCGAATTGCAAATTCAGTTATTCCGGTGGTACGATGCTGATCGCCGGAGGTAATACGAATACCCGCCTTTCCGTTACGAACTGCACCGTCAGGAATATCAACAATGATGGTATCCACCTGTATGGTGGTAACAATGACGGTCTTGTGATCCAGAACAATACATTCACCAACATCGGAAGCATCCCAGGTGAAGGTGGCAATGGCGACGGAACATACTCCGGCATCCTGATGGAAGGAAATGCCTGTATCAACGCCGACATCAGTTATAACCATATCGATACTGTTGGTTACGCAGCCATTTCAGGGGGTGCCACCAATGTCCTTATCCGCAATAACGTCATCAACTATTTCTGTTTCCTGAAAGATGATGGTGGTGCCATCTACATTCAGGAAGGTCAGGGAACCGGCAAACGCATTACAGGTAATATCATCAGAAATGGTGGTATCGGTGTTGAATCCGGAACGGACGGCGGAGTTAATAATAACCAGGCCATGGGTATTTACAGCGATGCCGGAAATGCCTACACTGAAATGGATAATAACTCCATTACCAATTGCAACGTCGGGATCTACATGGACGACTCCCACGACATCAATATCCACCATAACACCGTATTCGATAACGGAATGGGTATCGCCATCGATTTCTTCGGAACACAAACACTTTCCAATCTCACGATCAAGAATAATATCGGTGTCAACTCCGACAACTCATCAACGGTCTTTGCCCCCCAGAAACAAGTATGCGGAGGCCTTGCACTGAATGCATGGGGAACGATCGATTTCAACTACTGGTGCAGACCAGTTGCCGACAACGCAACGATCTACACGAATGACTGTACGAGCGGACACAATTACACGCTTGCTCAATGGCAGGCCGCCTCCCCTTACGATGCCAATTCACACAAATCACCGATCGCACTTACAGATCCCAACAAGATCCGTTTTGAATACAATGAAACCGGCAGCCCCAGAGTGGTGCCGCTCACAGCGAATTACATGACCGTTGACGGAACCGTTTATACCGGCTCTGTTACCATCCCGGCATACGGCTCTGTTGTTTTACTGCAGACTTCCGCTTCACCCAATCAGGCCCCAACCGCCAATGCAGGTGCAAATAAGACCATCACTTTGCCGACCAGTACCGTCACCCTTACCGGCTCAGGTACCGATCCCGATGGTACGATCAGCGCTTATGCATGGACCAAGATCTCAGGACCCGCTTCATCTGTGATCGTCTCCCCTACTGCAGCTCAAACCGTAATTAACTCACTCGTTCAGGGTGTTTACCAGTTTGAGCTTAAAGTGACCGACAACTCAGGTGCAACAGGAAGGGATACAGTGGTCGTAACCGTGAACCCCGGTAACCAGGCGCCCACAGCCAATGCCGGTGCAGACAAGATCATCACTTTGCCGACCAATACAGTAACGCTGACCGGTTCAGGAACAGACCCTGATGGTACGATCAGTACGTATGCATGGACCAAAATTTCCGGTCCCGCTTGTACGATCGCCACTCCGGCTGCTGCCACAACCGCGATCAATAGCCTGCTGCAGGGAACTTATCAGTTCCAGCTGCTGGTAACGGATAATGGTGGCGCTACAGGAAAAGATACCGTGATCGTAACAGTAAATGCTGCCGCACCGCCGCCGAACCAGGCGCCGACCGCCAATGCAGGAACTGACAGATCCATCACATTACCGACCAATACGGTCAGCCTCGCAGGTTCCGGTTCGGACCCCGATGGTACGATCAGTGCTTACGCATGGACAAAAATTTCAGGACCTACTTGTACGATCGTCACTCCGGCTTCCGCTACTACTACCATTAATAATATGCTGCAGGGAACTTATCAGTTCCAGTTGCAGGTGACCGATAATGCCGGTGCGACCGGGAAAGACACCGTGATCATAACTGTGAATGCAGCTGCACCGCCGCCCAACCAGGCTCCGACCGCCAATGCAGGCACCGATATCCTGATCACAGTCCCCGCCAGCAGTGTTACACTGAACGGCAGTGGCACTGATGCTGACGGTACGATCAGCGCTTATGCATGGACGAAGATCGCAGGACCCGCTACCGGAACGATCGTGAACGCGGCCTCCGCTTCCACAGTCGTGAACAGCCTCTCCGCCGGTATCTACCAATTTGAACTGAAAGTGACCGATAACGCAGGCGCAACCGGTAAAGACACCGTAACTGTTACGGTCAACCGTCCGCCTACCGCTAACGCTGGTGCAGACAAGAACATCACCTTACCTACCAATACTGTTACTTTAACAGGTATCGGTAGTGATCCTGATGGTACGGTCAGCGCTTATGCATGGACCAAAATTTCAGGACCCACTTGCACGATCGTAGCTCCGGCTGCATCTCAGACCATCATCAATAACTTACTGCAGGGAACATACCAGTTCGAATTGCTGGTAACTGATAATGCAGGTGCGACCGGTAAAGACACCGTGATCGTAACAGTAAATGCTGCTGCGCCGCCGCCGAACCAGGCACCGGTTGCTAATGCAGGTGCAGATAAATCCATCACCTTGCCGACCAATACTGTTTCGCTCATCGGTTCCGGTACGGATCCCGATGGTACGATCAGTGCTTACGCATGGACAAAAATTTCAGGCCCGACTTGTACGATCGCTACTCCTGCTTCAGCAACAACGGCTATCAATAATCTGCTGCAGGGAACTTATCAGTTCCAATTGCAGGTGACCGATAACGCAGGTGCAACCGGTAAAGATACCGTGACCGTGACCGTAAATGCTGCCGCACCGCCGCCGAACCAGGCGCCGACCGCGAATGCAGGTGCAGATAAATCCATCACCTTGCCGACCAACACCGTTACATTGAACGGTACTGGTACGGATGCAGATGGTACGATCAGTGCTTACGCATGGACAAAGATCTCCGGCCCCACTTGTACGATCGCCACTCCGGCTGCCGCAACAACCGCTATCAATAATCTGCTGCTGGGAACTTATCAGTTCCAGTTGCAGGTGACCGATAACGCAGGCGCAACCGGTAAAGATACCGTGACCGTAACTGTGAATGCTGCCGCACCGCCGCCGAATCAGGCGCCGACTGCGAATGCAGGTGCAGATAAATCCATCACATTGCCGACCAACACCGTTACATTGAATGGTACTGGTACGGATGCAGATGGTACGATCAGTGCTTATGTATGGACAAAGATCTCCGGCCCCGCTTGTACGATCGTAACACCGGCCACAGCCACTACCATCATTAACAACCTGCTGCAGGGAACCTACCAGTTCGAACTGCAGGTTACAGATAACGCAGGTGCGACCGGTAAAGACACCGTGACCGTAACTGTGAATGCTGCCGCACCGCCGCCGAACCAGGCACCGGTTGCGAATGCAGGTGCAGATAAATCCATCACCTTGCCGGCCAATACCGTTACATTGAACGGTACAGGTACGGATGCAGATGGTACGATCAGTGCTTATGCATGGACAAAAATTTCAGGTCCTACTTGTACGATCGCTACTCCGGCTGCCGCAACAACAGCTATCAACAATCTGCTGCAGGGAACATATCAGTTCCAGTTGCAGGTGACCGATAACGCTGGAGCGACCGGCAGAGATACCGTGACCGTAACTGTAAATGCCGCTGCACCGCCGCCGAATCAGGCGCCGATTGCAAATGCAGGTGCAAATCAATCCATCACATTACCGGCCAACTCCGTAACCCTGAATGGTTCCGGTACGGATGCGGATGGTACGATCACCGGATATCTGTGGTCGAAGATCACAGGTCCTGCAGGCAATATCATCGCCAATGCGGGTGCTGCACAAACAACAGTAAGTAACCTGACAGCCGGTACTTATCAGTTCGAACTGAAAGTGACGGATAATGCAGGTGCAACCGGAAGGGATACGATGACCGTAACGGTCAGCCAGGCCACTTCCACACCGCCCAGCGTGAATGCAGGTTCAGACCAGACCGATATTTTACCTGTCAACTATGTCATCGTTGCAGGTACAACAAGGATCGATGCGGATGTGACCGCTACGTATCTGTGGACCAAAATTTCAGGCCCGTCCAGGTACTCCATCACATCACCTGATTCTTTACAAACTGAGATCACGTATCTGGAACAGGGATATTATTTATTCGAGCTGAAAGTGACTGACAGTCGCGGTGCGATCGGCAGGGATACACTGGCCATTGAGGTGCTTCCTGCTCCGGCAACACTGGTAGGCACTTATCCGAACCCTGTAACATCAACACTGAACATGACGCTCAATCAGCAGTCAGGACTCAGTTTCAGCCGGATCACGGTTTATAATTCACTGGGTGTTGCTGTGCTGAAAGATCAGATCACGGGTTCACAGAACATTACAAGCAGACAATTGAATTTCGCAAGCTTTAAGAATGGATTCTATATCGTGGAAGCTGTACTTAGCAATCACAAAACAGAGACATTCAAGATAGTTAAGCAATAATGACAGGTTATAAATGATAAAAAGGCCCCGGTTGAACGGGGCCTTTTTATTTTAGTTAGCATATGAAAGATGAGCGCTTGTCTTAATCATGGACATAAAAAAAGCCCCGCATTATGCGAAGCTTTTGTGGAGAATACGAGAGTCGAACTCGTGACCTCTTGCATGCCATGCAAGCGCTCTAGCCAACTGAGCTAATTCCCCTTCTTATCAAATGTTTCAGTCGAACTTGTGACCTTCCCGACGATTCCGTCGGGACGCTCTAGCCAACTGAGCTAATTCCCCGAAAATGAACCTTTCAGGCTCAAAAAGGACTGCAAATATAGCTGGCAGACAGCTGTGTGCCAAAACAAAAAAATTGCCATAAAAGAGGTAAAAGGGAGTATCAGGAAACAGGTTTTGCCTTTCTCGGTTTCGACGCACTGGATTTCCTGATCAGCAATTCGGATTCAAGCACCCGGGTTTCAAAGCGGGTAATGGGTCTTTTGCTTTCGATGAGTTGCAATAACTGGCTGGTCGCAACTTCACCCATTTCAAAAGCGGGTTGTTTGATGATGGTGAGCGGGGGATCGAGCAACTCGGTCAGATCGGTATTACTGAATCCGATCAGTGCGGTTTCTTCGGGGACTTTCCTCCCCTTCTCTTTCAGGATACGAAGGCATCCGGTGGTCAATTTATCAGCCAGGGCAATGATCGCATCAGGCCCTTTATTTCCTTTTCCGAAAAGTCCATTCACTGCGTTCTCCACTTCCGACAATATCATGCCTCCGTGTTCGCAATAACGGATCATGTCATCCTGCACTTCCAGTCCGTTATCGGCCAGCGCAGCTTTATACCCGGCAAGTCTTTCCCTTGTAATGGACAACTGGCCTGAATTTGCGAGGGCAGCGATATTCCGGTAACCGTTCTTAATCAGATGGACCGTAGCATCGTAAACACCTTTATAATTATCGACGATCACTTTATGAGTATCGATCTCATCCACGATCCTGTCGAAAAATACGATCGGCATTCCGCGCTGATTCAGTTCTTTGAGATAACTGAAATCCTTCGTTTCGGTGGAAACGGATATGATCAGTCCGTCGATCGAACGGGAAGTCAGATACTGAAGGTTCAGCAATTCCCGGTCGAATGATTCACGGCTTTGCGCGATGATCACATTGTATCCGTTATTATAGGCGATGTTCTCAATACCGTTGATGGTCTGGGAAAAGAAGCTGTTGGCGATCTCACAAACAATGACCCCGATGGAACGGCTCCTTCTTTCCTTCAGGCTGAGCGCGATCGGGTTGGGCTGATAATTGTTCAAAGCGGCGTAGTCCAGGACCAGTTTTTTGGTCTCCGGACTGATCTCATAGCTGTCACGCAATGCCCTGGACACAGTGGAAGTGGACAACCCCAGCGCTTTGGCAATATCCTTTATCGTGAGTGCTTCAAATTTCATGTTACAGGCAGACGGTAAGTTAACCAATTCCTGACTACCCGGAGCCATTTTTACCGGGGCTGAGAGGCCTCTTTTACTGACCAATTCCGGAAGCGGAATGCTGCATAAAATCAGGCCCTCAAAAACCCGGGTTTTGGATACGGAACGGCGGGAAAATAATGGGAAGCAAAATTGCAGTCAACCACTTCAAAATGACATCGTTACCGGGAACGATTGCGTAAAAAAATCACAGGGAACCCTTCGGAGGCAGCAAAGTTCTGTGTAGACTTGTTCCTGTATCCGGAGCGAAAAGTGTCAGCGTTGTGAGAAGTCCGGGTAAAAACTGCTTGCTTTTATGAAAAGAACTCCGGGGCTGAAACCCCATGCTGCTGTTTCCCGTTGCTGCGTTCCTTTTTCTGCAGCACCCTGCAATGGTATCTTTTCATTAGCAGGATTTCGATCCAACAATAATCCCGAATTCACACTGATAGCAAATGTTCAACTGCCTGGCGGTAAAAAAAGTCATGTACTGACCGGCCGGTAACGAACCTGATGATCCTTACCCTGGAAAAATTCACATTCCGCATTTATAAAAAAAGAATTATGAATCAACTACTCAGAAACGCCTGCCTGCTGCTGATGATGACCTTATTGACCGGTCCGTTACAGCAAGTTTTCGCCCAGAGCAGGGAGATCAGTGGTACGGTTACAGCCGCTGACACTAAATTACCTATTGCCGGAGCGACCATCAGTATCAAAGGAACGCGCACAGCAGTGGTGACCAATGCAACGGGTCATTACAAGATCACATTGAACAACGCCAATGCTGTTCTCGTTTTTTCTCACACCGGATATGTTCAAACGGAACTGACACCTGCTGGTGGTAATCAGTGGGACGTTACACTGCAAACCGATGTAAAAGCATTGAATGATGTGGTCGTGATCGGTTACCAGACGATCCGTCGTAAGGACCTGCTGGCTTCCGTGTCTTCCGTTAGTGCGAAAGACCTGAAAGACATTCCCATCAACTCAGTTGCAGAAGCGCTGAATGGCCGTCTGGCGGGCGTTACAGCCACAACATCTGAAGGCTCCCCGGACGCACAGATCCGGATCCGGGTGCGTGGTGGTATGTCCATCACCGGTGATAACTCTCCGCTGTATATCATCGATGGTGTGCAGGTAGAGAATGGTTTATCCACTGTTGCGCCGCAGGATATCCAATCCATCGACGTACTGAAAGATGCCGCCGCAACAGCTATTTACGGTGCACGCGGTGCCAACGGCGTTATCGTGGTCACCACCAAAGCAGGCCGCCCCGGTCGCCCGGTCGTTACCTACAATGGATTTGCCGGCGTCAAAGTACTCGCACGCAAACTGGATGTGCTCTCTCCATATGATTATGTACTGTATCAGTCCGAACGTTCACGCGGCAGCAGCACGGACAGCACCACCTTCACCAATAATTTCGGGCACTATTTCGATACCCTCAGTGTTTATAAATATGCTCAACCGATCGATTGGCAGGATGAAGTGTTCAACAACGGCGGATTCACTTCCACACATAATATCGGTATCTCCGGTGGAAGCAAGAAAGCCAGTTATAATTTCGGTTACACCTATAATGACGATAAAGCGATCGTGATCAATTCCAGTTACAAGCGTCACCAGCTGAACCTGAAAGCGGATTACAAGATCCTGAAGAATGTGAAACTGGGCGTTGGTTCACGCTATACGAACCAAACCGTTTATGGTGCCGGTGTATCTGACGATAAAGGCTCTTCCTACAACAGGCTCCGGAACGCGGTTAAATACCGTCCTTTCCTTTCCACCGGAATGGAAATAGATGATGCGGATCCCCTGGCTGACCCGAACGTGGGTAACGGCTTGAATCTCGTGAACCCCATTTCCCTCGCCAATGCTGAATACCGTAAGAAAAATACAGAGTCATTCAACGCGAATGTGAACCTGACGATCACGCTTTTCAAGAACCTTACCTTCAAAACGATCGCCAGCTACGATTACAACCACCTGACCGATCTGCAGTTCAGCGATACCATCACACCTTACTCGATCATTACGGGTGCGAAAAAACCGATCGCGGGACTGGATACGACAACCCGCAAGACCTACACCAATTCGAACGTGCTGACCTGGTCCGTGAAGGATTTCCATAACAAACATGATATTGATGTACTGGTCGGAGAAGAGACCTATGACCTGCGCACGGAAACACATAACAACCTTTTCAAAAGTTTCCCTTCTTTCACTACACCTGATCAGGCATTCAAACAGACCACACTGGGTGCACCTTTCACTGGCTATCCCAAGCTGAGCAAGTCACGCTATACCAGCCTTTCTTTCTTCGGGCGCATCAACTATGCATTCATGGACAAATACCTGTTCTCGGCTGATATCCGCCGTGATGGTGCTTCCAAGTTCGCACCCGGCAAGCAGTGGGGTAATTTCCCCGCCGCATCAATCGCCTGGAGGGTGAAGAAAGAAAAGTTCATGCAGAAAGTGAACTTCATCAACGACCTGAAATTCCGTGCAGGTTACGGTACGATCGGTAACAACCGTATCGCTGACTACCTGTTCCTTACCACATTCCGCAATGATGGTACCTATTTCTACGGACTGAATAATCAGGCGATCCTGGCTTATTTCTCGAACAGTCTGGTGAACCCCGATCTGAAATGGGAGTCCACCCTGAACCGCAACTACGGTATGGACCTGAGCATGTTCAATGGCCGTTTCGATCTGAGTGTAGATTATTACAATAACACATCAAAAGACCTGCTGCTGAATGCACCGACCGCTTCCACTTACGGTTATACATCACAGCTGCAGAATGTCGGTAAAACATCCAACAAAGGTTTTGAGTTCCAGCTGAATTCCGTGATCATGCGGAAACAGAATGGCCTGAACTGGAATGCCAGCTTCAATATCGCATTCAACAAGAACAAGATCCTGGCACTCGGTAAGAATCAGCAATTCTTCTACCCTGCCGCCAGCTGGGGCGTATCCGGTCAGCCGACCGACTACATCGAACGCATCGGTGATCCTGTTGGCTCCATGTGGGGACTAGTCACAGATGGTTTCTATAAAGTTTCTGATTTCGACTACAACACCTCAACCGGTGTGTATACCCTGAAAGCAGGTAAAGTAACGGATGTGGGTATCATCGGACCCGTTCAGCCCGGTTCCATCCGCTTCAAGGACCTGAATGGCGACGGTATCATCGATCTGAATAACGACCGCACCATCATTGGTAACCCGACCCCGAAATTCACTGGTGGTCTGAATCAGCAGTTCGCATACAAGAACTGGGACCTGAGCCTGTTCGTTAACTTCTCTTACGGCAACGACGTTTACAATGCCAACAAGATCGAAATGACCAATGGCTACAGCAACAACTCAAATATGCTGAAGATCATGCAGCGCCGCTGGAAGGTGGTGACCGCAACCGGTCAGACCGCGCAATATGTGAATGGTTCCAACCAGGTGGTGGGTATCGCGCCTGACCAGCTGGAAGCACTGAACGCATATGCGAACATCTGGGCTCCGCTGAAGAGCGCCGGCGCTTTCTATCCCCATTCATGGGCGATCGAGGATGGTTCTTTCCTCCGTTTCAATAACCTGACGATCGGATATACTTTCCCTTTATCCAAGATCTCCGGATTGAAAATGACGAAACTGCGTCTTTACTTCACCGCCAACAACTTCGCGATCATCACTAACTATACCGGTTATGATCCTGAAGTGAGTGTACGGACAAGCCCACTCACACCGGGTCTGGATTATTCAGCTTATCCGAAAAGCAAGAGTTTCATTTTCGGTGTAAACGCCACATTTTAATTAACGAAAAAAACAAGGTATCATGACCTATAAAATCAATCAAACACTCGGGATGATCGCGATCGCCGCTCTCCTCACGGTCAGCAGCGGATGCAAGAAATACCTGGACCAGCAACCGATCACGGAAGTGAGCCCGGACATGGTGTTCAAAGATGTTGCCAGTACGCAGAAAGCGCTGGCAGGTGTTTACAGCCGCCTCGTTGGTGATGCCGGATACGGTATCCGTCTGAGCCTGTATTACACTGTTGACAATGATGAAATGCAGGGACCAACCGGTGCTGCGGATAACGACCGCCGCGACATCGCACGTTATTCAGCCACGCCGGGTAACGCGCAGATCACGAACCCGTTCAACCAGATCTTCCAGGGAATTGAATACGCGAACATCTGTATCGCCAACATTCCTGAGATGGACATGTATAAAAACGGATCCGATCAGGACAAGAAGAAACTTCAGCGTATGTACGGTGAAGCACTGGCACTCCGAGCCCAGTACTATCTGGAAGCTATCCGCAACTGGGGTGACCTTCCCGCACACTTCCGCCCCGCTTACGAATTGGCAGGCACCGATCCTTTTCCGAGAAAAACGGATCGTGATACCTTATATAATCACATCATCGCAGATCTGAAGATCGCCGAAGACCTGGTTCCCTGGAGAAATGAAGTAGCCGGTATCGGTGATCAGGTGGATGAACGCCTGACCAAAGGTGCGATCAAAGGTTTACGCGCACGTATCGCCCTGTACCGCGGTGGTTACTCGCTCCGCAGCAACGGAAGCATGCAGCGCAGTGCCGATTATCTTACATACTATCAGATCGCAAAGGATGAATGTGCTGATATCATGGCGTCCGGACAACATAACCTGAATGCCAGTTACAAAGGTTTATGGAAAGATCAGGTGAATGCGCACGCTGTTGCGGATCCTGATGGTGAACTGATGTTCCAGGCCAGCGCGATCGGTCTGACCGGTGCGGAAGACACCAAACTGGGCTATTACAATGGACCCACAGTAAACAACCTCGGTAACAAAAGTATCAACGTACTCCCTACTTATTTTTATCTGTTCGATTCTACGGATACCCGTCGCGATGTGACCTGCGCAGCTTATAATGTTGCCGCCAATGGTTCCATCAAAACCGGTCAGGCGATCACTGCGATCTGTGATGGTAAATACCGCCGTGATTGGGTGACCAATCCCGTGATCTCCCCCACGAACGCGGTACAATACCTCGGTTTGAAATGGCAGATCCTTCGTTATGCAGATGTGATGCTGATGTATGCTGAAGCGGAAAATGAACTGAACGGACCTACTGCTACCGCGTATGATGCGGTGAACAAGATCCGCCGCCGAGGTTATGGCAAACCGATCAATACGCCTGATGTTACGGTTGATCTTCCTGCAGGTCTGAGCAAGTCCCAATTCTTCGATGCAGTAGTCAAAGAACGTTCCCTGGAACTGGGTGGTGAAGGCGTACGTAAGTTCGATCTGATCCGCTGGAACCTGCTGGCATCCAGGATCGCTGCAACAAAAGCAGCCTTGCTGGCCATGTCCACATCCAGTGCACCTTACAACAACTTACCGACCTCCATGTATTATATCACGAATACGACATCTGACAATAATAACATGGGTGGTCTCTGGTTCAACTCATTGTACAAGGCCGCACCTGGCTCAACCCCCACCGGAACAACGAAAGTGGTTTGGGTAAGTGCAGCTATCAATACAACCGCTTTATCCAGGTATGCAACCGGATTCACCACTGGCAAGTCTGAGTTATTACCGATCCCGCAACCTGCAAGGGACGCGAATGCGAACCTGACCCAGAACCCGGGATACTGATCTTAACATATTCGATGTGTGTTTTAGTGAAGGCTGCTTTGAAAAAGGCAGCCTTCTATTTCGGTATCCGTCACCATTCATACTGATAAAAGATGAAACAAATATTCACGGCCTTTCTGATGATCCTGATACTGCAGTCCTGCCGTGCGCAGCAGGCCAGCACAACTCCGGTTTCCGATGAACCTGCGATCGCATTCCCGGGCGCGGAAGGATTCGGCAAATACACAACAGGCGGGCGGGGTGGCAAAGTGATCATCGTCAGTAATCTTGAAGATGCGGGGGCCGGAAGTTTCAGAGATGCGGTCACAGCAAAGTTCCCGCGCATGATCGTTTTCTCCGTTACAGGAACGATCCATCTGCAAAGTCCTTTACGGATCGCCGGTAATGTAACGATCGCCGGGCAGAGTGCTCCGGGTGGCGGTATTTGTATCGCCGATCAGCCGGTATCATTCGGTGGTGACAATATCATCATCCGTTTCATCCGGTTCCGGATGGGTGATAAATACCAGAATGGCGGTATGGTGGATGGGAAAGGCGCGGATGACGCATTGGGCGGCACGCACCGGAAGTATATCCTCATCGATCATTGCAGCATCAGCTGGAGTACCGATGAAGCTTTTTCTGTTTATGCGGGCGACAGTACCACACTGCAATGGAACCTCATCAGTGAACCACTGAATTACTCCTATCATTTTGAAACGGGCGATAAGGACTTTGAACACCATGGCTATGGTGCGATCTGGGGCGGGCGTCACTCCACTTTCCACCATAATCTTTTCGCGCACTGCAACAGCCGAACTCCACGGTTTGACGGTATCCGGAACAGCCCGGAAGAGAATTGCGACTACCGAAACAATGTGATCTACAACTGGGGCGGCAATAATGTATATGCAGGGGAAGGCGGCCGGTATAACATCGTTAGTAATTATTATAAACCGGGGCCCGAAAGTAAAAGACGAAGTATAGTGAATCCTTTCAAAAAAGCACCGGCCATTCCTTTCGGCAATTTCTATGTTTGGGGAAATATCATGGTAGGGAATTCAGGAGTCATCAATGATAATTGGTCCGGGGTCGAAATGAATGAAGGAAATGAAAATGATAAGAACCTTGCGAAACTTACAGAGGAAGTTCCTTCTGTAGCTATAAATATGGAGTCTGCCGAAAAAGCCTACAAACATGTATTGGAATCCGTTGGTGCCATATTACCGGAAAGAGATACTTTAGACCAGCGTATCATTAAAGATGTTGTGAATGGATCCGGCCGGTTCATTGATGTACAGGGCGGCTTTCCGCATGGCACGCCCTATGAGCTGACGGTCAATGCATGGCCTGCATTGGCTGTGGGGAAAGCCCCTGCTGATACGGATCAGGATGGTATGCCGGATACATGGGAACAACAGCATCAACTGGATCCCAACAATGCAGGTGATGCCATCCTGAAAACACTGGATAAGAATTATACGAATATCGAAATGTACCTGGAGAGCCTCGTACATCCCAAAAAATAAAGCATGAAAAAGATATTTTACGCGGCAGCGTTGGCCCTGTTATCCTTCTGCATCCCCGCCAACAAAAAGATCACCATCTTCATGGCCGGCGATTCCACCATGGCGATCAAGGAAACGAAAGCTTATCCGGAAACCGGATGGGGCATGCCTTTCGTGTATTTCTGGGACAGTACGGTTTCAATTGTCAATAAAGCGAAGAATGGCCGCAGCACCAAGACCTTCATCAGTGAAGGGCTCTGGCAAAGCATCATCGATAATGTACAGGAAGGGGACTATGTCTTCATCCAGTTCGGTCACAATGATGAAAGCAAAGAGAAGAAAGAACGTTATGCCACGCCCGATACATTCCGCATGAACCTGACCCGTATCATCCGCGAAACCAGGGAGAAGAAAGGGATCCCGGTGTTGTTCACGCCCGTGAGCCGCCGAAAATTCGACACTACGGGTGTGGCCTTACCGACCCACGCGGAATATGATGCGTATGTAAAGGAAGTAGCTGAAAAAGAACAAGTGATCTTCATCGATCTGGATACGAAGAGCCGCGATCTGTACCAGCAAGTGGGCAAAGAGCCTTCTAAATTATTATTCATGCAGCTCAAGCCCGGTGAGCATCCGAATTACCCTGATGGTCGTGATGACAATACACACTTCTCTGAGACCGGCGCCCGGCTCATCGCGCAACTGGTGCTGAAAGAGATCCGTGAGAAGGTCCCTGATCTGGCAAGTCATATTTATCATCCCAAAGTGAAATAAATGAAAGTCCGCATTCCGCTCTTCCTTTTCACTATATTATTCAGCGCACAATTGCATGCTCAACTGAAGATCACAGTTGCGCAGGATGGCAGCGGACAATACCGTACCGTACAGGCCGCGCTGGATGCAGTGAAACCCGGGCTCGAAAAACCAGTGACGATCCATATCAAAAAAGGCGTGTACAAAGAAGTGATCACCGTGGATGCGCGCAAGAATTTCATCAGGCTGGTGGGTGACGGAGCCGACAAGACCATTCTCACATTCGATAATCATGCAGGCACCAAATTGCCCAACGGAGATACGCTGAATACCTGGACTTGCGCATCGGTCTTCATTTATGGCAATGACTTCCGTGCGGAAAAGATCGGATTTCAGAATACAGCAGGATTCACGGCGGGACAAGCTGTTGCTGTTCGTGTGGAAGGCAACCGCGCGTCTTTCTTTGCATGCAGCATGACCGGCAACCAGGATGTATTATTCCTCAGTGGTTCCGGTGTGAAACATTATTTCCGTGATTGTTATATTGAAGGAACGACCGATTTTATTTTTGGCGCCGCCACTGCGGTGTTCCGGGATTGCGGTATCCACAGCAAGAAGAACTCGCATGTTACCGCGGCTTCCACGAATTCCATCATCCCTTATGGTTTTGTATTCTTCAATTGTGAATTGACGGCCGACAGTACGATCAATAAAGTTTCACTGGGCCGGCCCTGGAGTCCGACCGCCAGTGTGACCTATATCAATTGTTCACTCGGCAAACATATCATCCCTGAAGGTTGGAATAACTGGAAGAACCCGGCCAATGAAGCCACTGCGCGCTATTCAGAATTCAATAGCAGCGGGCCCGGCGCCAGTCCTGCTACACGCGTGCCCTGGAGTCATCAACTGACGGAAACAGAGGCCGGAAAAATTACAGTTGCCGCGGTTCTTGGTCCTTGGGATCCTGAAAAAAAAGATTGATCCATTCAGGAATTTCATCAGGCAATCGTTAGCGTAAATATTGCCTTCCGGCCGTGGCAATGCCCCGGAAAGGGCTTATCTTTTAGGCTCGTTTTACAACAAATTGCCACTGATGAAATCAACCAACAAATTCCTCTTCCCGTTCATACTGGTCACGAGTCTTTTCTTCCTCTGGGCCTTTCTCCATAACATCAACCCGATCCTGATCCCGCACCTGAAAAAGGCCTGCCAGCTCACCGATACGCAATCCGCTTTCATTGACACGGCCGTTTATCTGGGCTACTTCTGTATCGCGATCCCGGCCGGCTGGTTCATGCACCGCTTTGGCTATAAAAAAGGTATCATATTCGGACTGCTGCTGTATGGCATCGGATCATTATTATTCATTCCTGCAGCGGCAGCCCGTGAATACAACTATTTCCTGGCCGCCTTATTCATCATCGCTGCGGGGGCCACCTTCCTGGAAACGGTTGCAAATCCTTATATCACAAAACTGGGAGATGAAAAAACGGCAGCACAGCGACTTAACCTCGCGCAATCCTTCAACGGCGTGGGTGCATTCATTGCACCGATCATTGGCGGACAGGTGATCCTTTCCGGCATCGAAAAAACGAAGGAGGAACTGGCTGCCATGGATGCATCGGGATTAAAAGCCTACCTGGATTCAGAAGCCGCTACTGTACGTATTCCTTATTTAGTGATCGCTGCGATCGTTTTCGTGCTTGTTATTTTATTCTTCGTCACTAAACTTCCGGAGATCCATGAAAGCGATGAAAAAAGCAGCGGCAGTTTTTCACTGAAAATATTCCGTCATAACCGTTTCTCCTGGGCGGTGCTGACACAGTTCTTTTATGTCGGTGCACAGGTTTGTGTGGGCAGTTTTTTCATCCGCTTCGCTAAATATGTGGACGATATCCCTGAAAAGCGTGCTGCCTTCTTGTGGGGATCGATCGCGATGGTCGGCTTCATGATCGGACGTTTCTCCGGCACATTCCTGATGAAATATATCCGCCCCGCACGTTTGCTGGGCTTCTACGCACTGATCAATTTACTGTTGCTGATCCTGGCAGTAAGTCTGAAAGGACAAGTTGCAGTGTATGCGCTGATGGGAGTCCCCTTCTTCATGTCGATCATGTTCCCCACCATCTTCGCCATGGGCATTGCGGGATTGGGCGAAGAAACCAAGATCGCTTCTTCCTTTATCGTCATGTCGATCGTTGGCGGTGCATTCTTCCCGCTGATCATGGGCCGTGTTTCTGACGCAACCGGCGGCAATATCCAGCTGGCTTATATCGTACCGGTGGCCTGCTTTGCCGTGATCGCGATATTTGCCATGAAGTTCAGGAGTGTATTCACCGCTGAAACACAAGCCGCACACTGATATGAAAAGATATTGCCTCGCTCTGGACCTGATAGATGACCCCGCTTTGATCGGGGAGTACGAAGCTTATCACCAGACTGTATGGCCGGGTATCCTGAGCAGCATCAGGGAATCGGGCATAGAAAAGATGGAAATTTACCGGTACAGCAACCGCCTGTTCATGATCATGGAAGTGAATGAAACCTTCAGCTTCGAAAAAAAGGGAGCGGCGGATGCAAATAATGAAGAAGTGCAGCGCTGGGAACAACTGATGTGGAAGTACCAGCAGGCCCTGCCCGGATCGAAGCCCGGTGAGAAATGGGTACTGCTCGAAAAAATATTTTCGCTCTGACCTGAAAAAATAAAAGATGTTCAGTTATCAAAACAAAACAGCAGTGGTCACCGGTGCCGGAAGCGGGATCGGAAGGGCCGTTGCGCATGTATTCGCGAAACAGGGCGCATTCGTCCATTTGGTCGACCTGAATGCTGATGCCTTATCAGTTGTGGCCGGAGAGATCAGTGACCTGAACGGAAAATGCAGCACCCATACGGTGGATGTTACGCAGCAGGCCGCAGTGATCGCACTCGCCAAAACCATCAATGAAGCGGTGATCCTGGTGAATTGCGCGGGCATTTCCCATATCGGTCGCGCCGACAATACCACGGAAGCGGACTTCGACAGAGTGTATCAGGTGAATGTGAAAGGCATCTACAATTGCCTGCACGCGTTCATTCCTTATATGCAGGCAAAAAAACAAGGCACGATCCTCAACATGGCTTCGATCGCCAATAACACCGGATTACCGGATCGATTCGCTTACAGTATGAGCAAAGGCGCGGTACTGGGCATGACCTTATCTGTTGCCAAAGATTATATCCAGCAGGGCATCCGCTGCAATTGCATCTCTCCCGCCCGGGTGCATACACCCTTTGTCGATAATTTCCTGGCGAAGAATTATCCGGGCAAGGAAGCAGAGATGTTCGAAAAACTCTCGAAGACCCAGCCCATCGGCCGCATGGCAGAACCGGCAGAGATCGCGAACCTGATCCTTTATCTCTGTTCAGATGAAGCAGCCTTTATTACGGGATGCGATTATCCCATTGATGGCGGATTCATTAAATTGAATAATTGATAATTGATAATGGAGAAATGATAATTGAAAACTGATAATAGATCAAAGCTGTAAGATACTGACTGCTTAGAACGCTCCAGCAGCCAGAGGCCAATAGCCAGCAGATCCTACATCATTCTGCGGAATCTGCGGGAAATAAAAAAAAATTAAAAATGAAACTGATCCGCTTCGGCAAACCCGGCTTCGAAAAACCCGGCATTCACAAGGATGGCAAGAACTATGATGTTTCCGCCTTCATCCATGACTATGATGATTTCTTCTTTGATACCGGTGGTATGGAGAAACTGCAGGAAGTCCTGCATACAGAAGAACTACCGGAGATCGATCCGGAAGCCCGTATCGGTTGTCCGGTCTACCGCCCTTCCAAGATCATCTGCATTGGACTGAACTACGCGGATCATGCCCGTGAAACCAATGCCACTCCACCGGCGGAACCCGTCATCTTCATGAAAGCAACCACGGCGCTGAATGGTCCTTTTGATGATGTAACCATTCCCCGCAACTCCGTAAAAACAGATTGGGAAGTGGAACTCGCTGTGGTCATCGGGAAACGCGCCAGTTATGTGAAAGAAGAGGACGCAATGAAATATATCGCCGGTTATTGCCTGCACAATGATATCAGTGAGCGTGAATTCCAGCTGGAGCGCGGTGGCACATGGGATAAAGGCAAGGGCTGCGACACCTTCGCACCGATCGGCCCCTGGCTGGTCACACCTGATGAGATCGCTGATGTGAATGACCTGAAACTCTGGTTACAGGTGAACGGGAAGTCCATGCAACAGGGAAATACTTCGAATCTTATATTTAACATACCACATTTGATCGCTTATTGCAGTCAATTCATGACCTTGCTGCCCGGAGATATCATTTCTACTGGAACACCGGCAGGAGTTGGACTCGGTTTCAACCCTCCTGTTTACCTCAAACCAGGTGATGTGATGGAACTGGGGATCGACGGACTGGGTTCTTCAAAACAAAAATGTGTGGCTTATGCAGGTTGACGCGCATGTACATTTCTGGAAGTATGACAAGCAGCGTGACAGCTGGATCACGAATGAGATGAAAGTGCTGCGGCAGGATTACCTTCCGGAAACACTCATATCAACATTGCACCGTAATAAAGTGGATGCAGCCATTGCTGTGCAGGCCGGACAATCCGAACTCGAAACACATTTCCTGATCGAACTTGCGAAAACAAATCCCTTCATTAAAGGCGTTGTGGGCTGGGTGGATCTTTCTTCACCTGAGCTATCCGCACGGCTTGATTATTTTTCCCAATACCCCATCATCAAAGGCTGGCGTCATATCATTCAGGATGAAGCAGCCGGATATATGGAGCGTGAAGCATTCATCTCGGGCGTTGGCTCACTCGCCACGCGCGGCTATTCCTATGATCTGCTTATTTATCATCATCAGCTGACTGAGGCGATCCATTTCGCACAGCGTTTTCCCGATCTCAGGATCGTAGTGGACCATTGTGCCAAACCAGGGATCCGTGATCATGAGATGAATGATTGGAAGAAAGACATCGAAGCGCTGGCCGGATTACCCAACGTACATTGTAAATTATCCGGACTGCTTACAGAAGCCAGCTGGAAGAACTGGACACCTGCGGAGATCTACCCCTATCTTGATATCGTGCATAACGCATTTGGTGTGGACCGGCTCATGTTCGGCAGCGACTGGCCTGTGATGCTGCTCGCCGGCATGTATGTGCAATGGAAAAGCCTGCTCGAAAAATATTTCGAAAAACATACGGAAGAAGAAAGAGAAAAAATATTCGGAGGGAACGCATCCGCATTCTACCAACTCAATCCATCATTATGAACCTGGACCTGCAGCAGAAAGTGATCATTGTGACCGGTGGCGCCAAAGGAATCGGTGCCGGCATCGCCGGTTTACTGGCAGCTGAAGGCGCGTTGCCTGTGATCATCGGAAGGAATGAAGAAGATAATATCAAACTGGTACGGAAGATCGAAGTATCCGGGGGTTTCTGTTCTTATGTAACAGCTGAGCTTTCCGATCCCGCCGCGTGTGAAAAAGCCGTGAACACCATCCGCGAGAAATTCGGCAGGATCGATGGCCTCGTGAACAATGCCGGCGCCAATGACGGGGTCGGATTGGAAAAAGGTAATTACTCCGCGTTCCTGGATTCTTTACATAAGAACATGGTGCATTATTATTTACTGGCACATCATGTGTTGCCTGACCTGAAAAAATCAGGTGGCAGCATCGTCAACATCGGATCCAAGATCGCCGAGACCGGACAAGGCGGCACTTCCGGCTATGCCGCCGCAAATGGTGCCCGCAACGCGCTCACCCGCGAATGGGCGGTTGAACTGCTGCCTTTCAATATCCGTGTCAACGCCGTGATCGTGGCGGAATGTTTCACACCGTTATATGAAAAATGGATCCGCACCCGTCCCGATCCTGAAAAAGCACTCGCTGCCATTGAAGCGCGCATACCACTCGGCAAAAGAATGACGACCACGCTCGAGATCGCCAACATGGTGGCCTTCCTTTTATCACCCCTTTCCAGTCACACTACCGGTCAGCTGATCCATGTTGATGGTGGGTATGTACATCTGGACAGGGCAATCAGCTGAACATGAAAAAAATAACGCTACTCCTTTCCCTGAGTTGTATCGTTTCAAACCTGATGGCACAGGATCCGGCCGTATCCAAAGTTTGGGTACCCGATCTGGGCAATGGCATGTACAAGAATCCCGTTCTGTATGCCGACTACTCCGATCCGGATGCGATCAGGGTCGGCGACACCTATTATATGACCGCTTCCAGCTTCGGACATGTGCCGGGGCTTCCGATCCTTCAGTCAAAGGACCTCGTGAACTGGACGCTCACCGGATATGCCTTACCTAAACTTGAGCCGCAAGCAAGATTTGACAGCGCTCAGCATGGAAATGGTGTTTGGGCGCCCGCCATCCGCTATCACAACAACGAGTTCATGATCTATTATCCCGATCCTGACCTCGGCATCTTCATGATCCATGCGAAGAACATTGCAGGGCCCTGGAGCGCACCGTTACTGGTGGAAGCCGGTAAAGGACTCATCGACCCCTGCCCTTTCTGGGATACTAACGGTAATGCATACCTCGTACACGCCTATGCGGGTAGCCGTGCGGGCATCAAAAGCCTGATCGTGTTACAAACCATGAATGCAGCAGGCACCATGACGACAAGCGCGGATGTCCTGGTTTATGACGGACATCAATTTGACCCCACCATCGAAGGACCGAAACTATATAAACGCAATGGCTGGTATTACATCTTCGCGCCTGCCGGTGGTGTACCGACCGGCTGGCAACTGGTACTCCGTTCTAAAAATATTTACGGTCCGTATGAAAGAAAAGTTGTGATGGATCAGGGTAGTACGAAGATCAACGGGCCGCACCAGGGTACCTGGGTGGATACAAAGACCGGTGAAGACTGGTTCCTTCACTTTCAGGATGCGGAAGCATACGGTCGCATCGTACACCTGCAACCCATGAGCTGGAAGAATGACTGGCCGGTCATCGGGCAGGATACCAATGGAGATGGAAAAGGAGAACCGGTCATGACTTACAAAAAACCGAATGTTGGCGCAACTTATCCAATTGCCACCCCGCCTTCTTCAGACGAATTCAATGGTCGCAAGATGAACCTGTCCTGGCAATGGCAGGCCAATCCGCAGACGGGTTGGGCATTCTCCATGGACAGTGCCCTTCGTTTATTCACCGTCCCTGTACTTCCAAAAGAAATAAATCTTTATAATCAGCCTTCTCTTTTATTGCAGAAATTCAGTGCCCCTGAATTTACGGTCACAACAAAGATCTCCTTCCGTCCCCATTGGAAAGGCGAACAAACCGGGCTGATCATATTCGGGACCGATTATGCCACGATACAATTGGTGAATCAGGAGGATGGCATCCATGTTGCCTCCTCCCGCTCTACCCATGCGGCTACGAACCGGTCGGACGTTTCGACGGTCACAAAAGATGAGGTGATCACCCAACCATGGTGTTACCTGCGGGTAATGGTGAAAGAAGGCGCGATCTGTACATTCAGTTATAGTCTGGATGGGGTTCAGTTCACAGGCATAGGCGACCCCTTTACCGCCAAACCCGGAAAATGGGTGGGTGCAAAAACCGGGTTGTTCGCTATCAGTACAGCAAAGACCAATGATGCAGGATCGGCTGATATCGACTGGTTCCGGATCGAAAAATGACCCTTTGGGGCCCAAAACACCCCCTGAAAAATGGTCCTTTCCGGAACACCGGCAATTTGCAGGAATATGCCGCTTTAAATGGTATCGTTACCGGCAACGATTGCGTAAAAAAAGGAGTATAATTGCTTGATTAGCAAGAGGGTTCTGTGTAGACTTGTACACGATACCATGGGTACACCCATCTAAAATTGCCTGCCGGATGAAAGGTTTGATCTGCTTCATATTAACTGCAACCTGTTGCGCTTCACTTACCGCACAGCCTAAAGTGAATTTCAAGGTTGAAAAAACCAATTTCCGCAAGGATACGATCTCTATTCTCCGTTTCGGCGCCGTTGCAGACGGACAAACACTCAATACAAAATCGATCAATGACGCGATCACGGCCTGTTCAAAAAAAGGCGGTGGTGTGGTAGCAGTTCCTGCAGGTTTATGGATGACAGGACCTGTTGAACTGAAAAGTAACGTCAACCTTTATCTCGCTCAAAATGCGATCCTGCAATTCAGTAAGGATTTCGATCAGTTCCCGCTAGTAGCCGGAAACTGGGAAGGCATGCCCCAGATGCGTAATCAATCTCCGCTTTTCGCTAGCAATGCCGTCAATATCGCGGTAACAGGTAAAGGTATCGTGGACGGCAATGGCGATGCGTGGCGCATGGTCAAAAAAGATAAACTCAACGAAACGCAGTGGAAGAAACTCATTGCTTCAGGAGGATTATTGAGTGAGGACAAGAAGACATGGTACCCCAGTGAAAAATCCTTCAAAGGATCTCAACTGAAGAATCCCGGAGAGATCACCGCTGCCAAAACACAATCCTTCTATGATTCCGTTAAGGATTTCC
The DNA here is from genome assembly GCA_029555415.1 of Bacteroidota bacterium. Lineage (GTDB taxonomy): Bacteria > Bacteroidota > Bacteroidia > Chitinophagales > Chitinophagaceae > JAKPSI01. Next base: position 23,108 of record JAKPSI010000040.1, read on the forward strand.
TTCGTCCGAATCTGCTGGTGCTGAATAATTGCAACAAGATATTACTGGAGGGTGTTACTTTCCAGAATTCACCCGCCTGGTGTCTGCACCCGCTGTTGTGTCAGAATCTCACGGTGCGGAATGTGAATGTGAAGAATCCCTGGTACGCACAGAACGGTGACGGTATTGATGTAGAGAGCTGCAGCAATGTCCTGATCGAGAACAGTGTGTTCGATGTGGGTGATGACGGCATCTGTGTCAAAAGCGGTCGTGATGAAGCCGGTCGCAAACGTGGCAAGCCCACACAGAATATGATCGTCCGCAACTGCACCGTATATCACGCCCATGGCGGGTTTGTGATCGGAAGCGAAATGAGCGGCGGTGCAAACAACATTTTCGTCAGTCAATGCAGTTTCCTCGGAACTGATATCGGTCTTCGTTTCAAGACCACACGCGGCCGGGGCGGTATCGTGGAAAACATCTTCGTTACCGATATCACCATGAAGGATATCGTGGGTGAAGCTATCCTGTTCGATATGTATTATGCCGCACAGGACCCCGTTCCACTGGCCGGAGAAAAAAGGGAATTACCTAAAGTAGAAATGAAACCGGTGGATGAAACGACCCCGCAGTTCCGCAAATTCACCGTGAACAATATCGTTTGTAACGGAGCGGATAAAGCCGTGTTCATCCGCGGACTTCCCGAAATGCATGTGCGGGACATCAGTTTCAGCAACATGACCCTGCAGTCAAGACTGGGCATGGATATTCAGGAAGCCAGTGGTATCCGGTTCGACAATGTGAACCTGATCTCAACTGCTACCAACCCGGTCATTGATATCGCTCAAAGTGATGCATTGACCTTTAACGGGATCACCGTACCTGTCAGCAGCAACCTGATCTACCGGATCAGCGGCGACCGAAGTGCTGGTATCCGTTTGGGCAAAACGAATGGTGCAAACGCCGCAAAGAAATTCAGCGCGGAATTAGGCGCCGATGAAAAGAAAATCATTGTGGAATGACCGGTAACGGCTCCGCACTTTGTATATGAAAAGAACACTACTCATCCTCTCCTGCCTGACAGGCATGACCTTGTCCGCACAGGACACGCGCTGGAGCGAAAAGATCGCTGCAACCGTCATGCATACCTGGCCGGATTCTTTTTCACTGGATGGCAAGCCCGCCAAATGGACCTATGATATGGGCGTGGTGGGAAAAGGCATGGAAGGTCTCTGGCAGAATACAGGAGATGCGAAGTATTTTAAATACATCCAGAAACAGGTCGACTATTATCTGAATGCGGACGGGAGTGTCATTAAATCGTATAAGGCCGAGGATTTTAATATCGACAATGTCAATAACGGTCGCCTCCTCCTGCTGCTGTACCGTGTTACCCTCAACAACAAATACCTGAACGCTGCCAAAATACTGCGTGAGCAATTACGTAACCAGCCCCGTACCACAGAAGGTGGCTTCTGGCACAAGAAGATCTATCCTTATCAGATGTGGCTGGATGGCCTGTACATGGGCGAACCCTTTTATGCGGAATATGCCTGGTTAGCTCATGAGGACAGTGCCTTCAATGATATTGCGCAACAGTTCATTCAAATGGAAAAGCATGCACGCGATCCAAAGACCGGATTGCTGTACCATGCATGGGATGAAAGCAAAGAACAGGCCTGGGCGAACAAAACGACCGGATGCTCACCGCATTTCTGGTCACGCGCCATGGGTTGGTATGCCGATGCGCTGGTGGATGCACTCGATTATTTCCCGGCCAACCATCCGCAACGCAGTGCACTGATCGCCATCCTGAACCGGCTGGTCAATGGGCTGGAAAAATTCCAGGACCCGAAAACAGGCCTTTGGCTGGACATCACCGACAAACGTAATGAACCTAAGAATTATCCGGAAGCATCCGCTTCCAGTCAATTCGTATATGCGATCGCGAAAGGCGTTCGCAAAGGATACCTGCCCGCATCGAAATTGCTGACCGCGAAGAAAGGATATGCAGGTCTCCTCAAACAGTTCATCAAAACAGAGAACGGACAAACGAATTTATACGGTACTGTAAAAGTATCCGGTCTCGGCGGCAATCCTTACCGCGACGGCAGTTTCACTTACTATATGAGTGAACCGGTGATCATGAATGACCCCAAAGGCATGGGCGCCTTCCTGCTGGCGGCGAATGAAATGGAAATGCTGCCAACACTGAACAATGGAAAAGGACTGACCGTAACGATGGACAACTGGTTCAACCGGGAAGTCAAAACAGACGCATTCGGCAAGGAGATCGTCTTCCACTATAAATGGTGGGAAGAAGACAATGGCGGTTATTCCACCTTCGCACGTATTCTTACAAAGAATGGCATGCAGTACAATGTGCTGGACTCCGCTCCCACAGCCACCAACCTGAAAAAGACAAATATCTTCTTTCTGATCGACCCTGACTGGCCGAAAGAGAATAAGCATCCGAATTATATTGAACCCGCTGCCGTGGACGCACTGTACAATTGGGTGAAACAAGGCGGTGTGCTGGTGATGATGGCGAACGACAGCAATAATGTAGAGTTCAGACATTACAATGAACTGGCGGAACGATTCGGCATCCACTGGAACGAGAATATGCGGCATGACGTGATCAATGATCAGTTCGAACAAGGCGCATTGCCCATACCCGCCGCACATCCGATCTTCAAAATCGCGAAGAAGGTGTACATCAAACAGCTTTGTACGCAGAACCTGAACAAACCGGCTACCTCTTTATATACTGAGAACAATGAAGTGATCATGTCGGTTTCCAGGATCGGCAAAGGCACCGTGTACGCGGTCGGTGATCCCTGGTTCTATAATGAATACCTCGACGGCCGCAAACTGCCACTGGAATACGAGAATTATAAAGCCGCAACGGACCTGATCAACTGGCTCATCGCGCAGGCAAAAAAGAAATGAAGCAACTCTTCACCATATTATTCATTTGTTCAGCGTTGATCTCACAAGCCCAGAAAAAGATCATTGTGGATGGACGTGGTAAGGGTGATTTCAAGACCATCCAGGGCGCGATCAACAGTCTGCCGGATTCATCCGCAACGGCCCGCGTGATCTTTATCCGCAAAGGCGTGTACCGTGAAAAGCTGTACATCGAAAAAAGCAATATTATTTTGCAGGGTGAGGATCGTGAGTCGACCATCATCACCGCTTCCATTGCAAGGGATGAATGGCGATGCGGTCATACGGATGACTGGGGCGTAGCCACTATGAATGTAGGGGCGAATGATATCACGCTGAAGAACCTCACTGTCACCAACAGTTATGGGTTCGATTTCAAACAGGAAACGACCATCGCCTGTGCTTCAGATACTGTTACACACCTGAAGAAACTCACGAAGAACGGCCACCAGATGGCATTGCGGACCCTGAATGCGACCCGTCTCATCGCCACTAACTGTCATTTCACCGCATTCGGTGGTGATACGGTCAGTCCCTGGGAAGTGGAGAACGGTCTCTGGTACTTCAAGGATTGCATCATGGAAGGCGGTGTTGATTTTTACTGTCCCCGCGGCTGGGCCTGGGCGGAGAACTGCACGTTCATCGCACATGGCGGTGATGCCTGCATCTGGCATGACGGATCCAAAGTGGAAGATTCAAAGACCGTACTGGTCAATTGCTCCTTCAGGGGTTACGATGGATTCAAACTGGGCCGCTATCACCGCGACGCGCAATTCTATTTATTGAACTGCCGCTTCGCCGCGAACATGGCCAACCAGCCGATCTACCGCGTGGCTACGACCAATATCATCAAATGGGGCGAACGCATTTATTATAACGGATGCAAAAGAGAAGGGGGAAATGATTTCAGCTGGTATCAGAACAATCTGCCTGCCGGACTGACCCCAAAAGATATCACTGTAAACTGGTTATTCAACAATAAATGGCACCCTGACCGCCAACCCTGATATGCAGCTCAGTCAAAAAAATATCAACAGCATCAAAGCACAACCGGGTCTTATGATCCCGGATGTAAAGCTGTTCACCTTACCTGAAAAAGTACTGCAATTCGGAACTGGTGTACTGTTACGCGGATTGCCCGATTACTTCATCGACAAAGCCAACCGGAAAGGGATCTTCAATGGCCGCATAGTGGTCGTGAAATCCACCAATACCGGCGGCGCGGATGCATTCGCCGCTCAGGATGGACTGTACACCCTGATCGTGAAAGGGATCGAAAATGGCGAACCTGTTCATGAGAATATCATCAATGCGTCTATCAGCCGGGTTCTCTCTGCACAGGATGAATGGCAAAAGATCCTGGACTGCGCCAGCAACCCGGATATGCAGGTGATCATTTCCAACACAACGGAAGTGGGGATCACCCGGGGCGATGACAAGATCAGTGACACGCCCCCCCGCTCCTTCCCCGGCAAACTGCTGGCCTTCCTGTATCAAAGATTCAAAGTATTCAACGGCTCGGCATCCTGCGGCATGGTCATCGTCCCAACGGAACTGATCCCTGCCAACGGCACGCTGCTGCGTTCCATCGTTATGGATATGGCCCGCGATAATAAATTGGAAAAAGTTTTCCTCGACTGGCTGCAGGAACATAACCATTTCTGCAATTCACTGGTCGATCGTATCGTTCCCGGTCCTCTTTCGGCAGAAGAAAAAATAAGTACTGAAAAAACAATGGGCTATCAGGATGACCTGATGATCATGTCGGAAAGTTTCCGCCTCTGGGCCATTGAATCAGGCGATGCTTCTGTCAGCTCAAAACTCTGTTTCGCTGAAGCGGATGCTGGTGTGGTCATTGCGCCGGATATCAACAAATTCAGGGAACTCAAACTCCGTTTACTCAACGGCACACATACTTTCAGTTGCGGTCTCGCCTTCCTTGCCGGATTCGATACGGTCAAAGAAGCCATGCAGGATGCTGCTTTCAGCGCATTCATCGAAAAACTGATGATGGATGAGATCGCGCCAGCGCTTTTATCCGTGGGTATTTCCCGTGAAGAGGCCTGCGGTTTTGCCGCCAAAGTACTCGACCGTTTCCGCAATCCATCCCTGGAACACCACTGGCTCAGTATCACCATGCAGTACAGCTCCAAAATGAAAATGCGGAATCTGCCTTTACTGGAAAGACATTTTGAAAACAATAGTGAAGTCCCGAAACTGATGGCGCTGGGTTTTGCAGCCTATATCCTTTTCATGAAAAATCATGATCAGAATGGTCAAGCTACCGGGAAAAGGAACGGTATTGATTATACTGTTCGCGATGATCAGGCGCCCTGGTTCGCAGCGGTTTGGGAGGCAGCGAGAGAAAAAGATATCCCCAGCGTGGTGCTGAGCCATTCCGCATACTGGGAAACAAACCTTTCGCACTACCCCGACTTTTTGGAAGCAGTTCGGTTAAATTTACATACCCTGCAGAACGAAGGCCCCCGGGCGGTCCTCAACGGACTGCGGCAGCAAACTTTCAGTCAGCAGGCATAATTGTAAAAGATGAAACAAAGAATATTAAAAGTCCATCCAAAGGACAATGTACTGGTCGCCCTTCAAAACCTTGAAAAAGGCGAAACACTCACATACAATGGTGAATCCTTCATCTTGCAGGATGCTATTGGCGCGAAGCATAAATTCTTCACCACTGATCTCGCAACCGGTGATGATGTGATCATGTACGGCGTGCTGGTCGGTAAAGCACAAGTGCCTGTTCAGAAGGGAAGCCTGATGAATACCGGCAATGTCAAACATGCGGCAGAGCCCTTTGCCTACCGTGGTGCGCAATACCAGTGGCAGGCACCGGATGTCAGCAAATGGAAAGGAAAGACATTCAATGGTTATCACCGCAAGGATGGTCGCGTAGGAACCGCCAACTACTGGCTCTTCATCCCCACCGTTTTTTGTGAGAACCGTAATCTCGATGTGATCCGTGAGGCCATGCACAATGAACTGGGATATGCGGTGACCGATAAATACAAACAATACACGAAACACCTGCTGGAAGCCTATCAGCAGGGTGGCGACATCAGTAAGGTGGATCTGCAACCCGCGGCAGCCACTGCTAACCGTCCCTTCAAAAATGTGGATGGCATCAAATTCCTGAATCATCAGGGCGGTTGTGGCGGAACTCGGCAGGATGCAGGCATCCTCAGTAAACTGCTGGCATCTTATGCCGATCATCCGAATGTGGGCGGCGTAACGGTACTGAGTCTGGGTTGCCAGAACATGCAGGTGCAGGATCTCCTGAACGACCTGAAAGCACATAATCCGAATTTCGATAAGCCGCTGTACATATTTGAACAGCAGCAATCACAAAGCGAAGAACAACTCATCAGCGACGCGATCCGTAAAACATTCGAAGGCCTGGCTGAGATCAATCAGCTGAAAAGAGCTCCCGCGGGACTCGAACATCTCTGCATCGGCGTGAAATGCGGCGGCAGTGATGGTTTCAGCGGCATCTCTGCCAATCCAGCTGTGGGTTATTGTGCAGACCTCGTAGTGGGTCTCGGCGGCAAGATCCTGCTCGCTGAATTTCCCGAACTCTGTGGGGTGGAACAGGAATTGGTCGACCGTTCCGTGAACCAGCCCATCGCAGAAAAATTCATTCACCTCATGACCACTTACAATGCGCAGGCATTGAAAGTCGGTTCTGGTTTCCATATGAACCCATCACCGGGCAACATCAAAGATGGTCTCATCACTGATGCGATCAAAAGTGCCGGTGCCGCAAAGAAAGGTGGTACATCACCTGTGGTGGATGTACTTGATTATACGGAACCCGCCACCAGGGCCGGGCTCAGTCTGGTTTGCACGCCGGGCAATGACGTGGAAGCCACTACCGGCAAAGCCGCATCCGGCGCGACGCTGATCCTGTTCACAACAGGTCTCGGTACTCCGACCGGTAATCCGGTTTGCCCAACCATCAAAGTATCCACCAATGCCGCACTGACGAAAAGGATGGGCGACATCATCGATATCGACACGGGACCCGTGATCGAAGGAGAAAAAACAATTGAAGAAATGGGAGCCGATATCCTGGACTATTGTATCAAAGCGGCCAGCGGGGAGATCATCCCCAAAGCCGTATTGCTGAACCAGGATGATTTCATTCCGTGGAAACGCGGCGTCTCTTTATAAAACAGGAAGTATGAAACAGTTTCTTGACGAGAACTTTTTGCTGAAAACCGGTACCGCACAGCGGCTCTTTCATGATTATGCGAAAGACATGCCGGTCATTGACTACCATTGTCACCTCCCGCCCGCTCAGATCGCCGCGGACACAAGGTTTGAGAACCTGACACAGATCTGGCTGTACGGCGACCATTATAAATGGAGGGCCATGCGAACCAATGGAGTTCCGGAAAGCTATTGTACCGGCGACCGTTCCGACAAGGAAAAATTCATGAAATGGGCCGAAACCGTTCCTTATACTTTGCGCAATCCGTTATATCACTGGACGCATCTGGAACTGCAGCGTTATTTCGGCATCAAGGACCTGCTCAGTCCTGATACCGCTACCGACATTTATGAGCATTGCTCCGCGCTGTTACAAAAACCGGATTATTCAGTACGCAACCTGCTCCGCAGAATGAATGTGCAGGCCGTTTGTACCACGGATGATCCCGTTGATTCACTGGAACACCATCAGTCGTTACGGGATGACGGCTTTGAGATCCCCATCCTGCCTGCATTCCGGCCCGACCAGGCGATGAATGTGAGCAATGTGGCGAACTTCAATGCCTATATCGCGAAACTGACCGCAGTGACCAATATCGCCATTTCCTCTTTCGATGATTTCCTGTACGCGTTGCAGAACCGTCATGATTTCTTCGCTTCCATGGGCTGCTCTGTTTCTGACCACGGTCTGGAAGAGATCTATGCCGATGACTTCACAGGTTCAGAGATCGACGCGATCTTCAATAAGATCCACGGCGGTAAAGAACTGAATGATACCGAACAAAGGAAATTCAGGTCAGCTATGCTCATTCACTTTGCGGAATGGGACTGGGAAAAAGGCTGGGTACAGCAATTCCACCTTGGTGCGTTGCGCAACAACAATACACGCATGATGCAAACCCTGGGTCCGGATACTGGCTGGGATTCCATCGGTGATTTCTCTCAGGGTAAAGCACTCGCGAAATTCCTCGACAAACTCGACAGCAATAATAAACTGGCCAAGACGATCATCTATAATCTCAATCCGGCCGACAATGAACTGATGGCCACCATGATCGGGAATTTCAATGATGGTTCACTCGTTGGAAAGGTCCAGTGGGGCTCCGCATGGTGGTTCCTGGATCAGCGGGATGGCATGACCAGGCAGATCAATGCGCTGTCGAACATGGGACTCCTTAGTCGCTTCGTGGGTATGCTGACCGATTCACGCAGTTTTCTTTCTTATCCGCGTCATGAGTATTTCCGCCGCATCGTTTGTGATCTGTTCGGAGATGAGATCGAGAATGGTGAACTGCCGAACGATACAAAATGGGTGGGTAAGATCATTCAGGATATCTGCTACCACAACGCCAATAACTATTTTCATTTTCAGCAACCGGTCGTGAAAGCGGCCGAACAGAAGATCACCGCATAATCAGTAACCATGGGCATCCTTCAGCAATTCGACCTCAGCGGGAAAACGGCACTGGTAACAGGCTGCAGCCGCGGCATTGGCAAAAGTATGGCCATTGGACTGGCGGAAGCCGGTGCGGACATCATCGGGGTTTCCGCTTCTCTGGCCCCCGGATCGGATACTGAAAAAGCAGTGCAGGCGACCGGAAGAACATTCAAAGCCTATCAGGCGGATTTCGGCGACCGTGACAGTTTGTATGCATTCACACAAAAACTGTTCGCTGAAAATAAAAAGATCGATATCCTGGTGAACAATGCCGGCACCATCATGCGTGCACCGGCAGCGGAACATCCGGATGAATACTGGGACAAGGTCATGGCCATCAATCTCGATTCACAATTCATTCTTGCCCGTGAAGTGGGAAAACAGATGCTCATCCAGGGCCATGGCAAGATCATCTTCACTTGTTCCCTCCTGAGTTTTCAGGGCGGCATCAATGTGCCGGGTTATGCGGCCAGCAAAGGCGCCATCGCCAGTCTGGTCAAAGCCCTCGCCAATGAGTGGGCATCAAAAGGATTACATGTGAACGGTATCGCCCCGGGCTATATCGCAACAGATAATACGGAAGCGCTCCGCAATGATGCGGCCCGCAGCAAGTCCATACTCGACCGCATCCCTTCCAACCGCTGGGGTAACGCCGATGATTTCAAAGGTCCTGTTGTATTCCTCGCCTCCGCGGCTTCGGATTATGTACAGGGAGAGATATTGACGGTGGATGGAGGATGGATGGGACGATAGTTAGTTAAAAGGTATTAGATAATAGGTAAGAGGTTCTTTCTAAGAAGTAATTTCTTAGCATGGCCTTGCAGCTTAACGCTTATAGCTTACAGCTTAATAAAAATTTATGCAAATACGATTTCAGAACAGTCCCGCCGAAACAAAACAGATGAGTACGCAACAATTGCGTGAAAATTTTCTGGTGGACGGACTGATGCAGCCGGGCAAGATCAATCTGGTGTATTCACACTATGACCGGATGATCGTTGGTGGTGTTGTTCCGGGAACAGCATCCATTGAACTGCCCAACCATCCTGAATTGCGGGCCACACATTTCCTGGAAAGAAGGGAAATGGGGATCATCAATGTGGGTGGCAAGGGAACGGTCATGGCTGGCGGAAACTTATATGAACTCAGCAAACTGGATGCGCTCTACCTTGGAAAAGGGACCAGCAGCGTCAGCTTCGTGAGCAATGATCCGAATGAACCGGCTGTGTTCTATCTTTTATCAGCACCTGCTCATGCGGTATATCCTGTTGTAAAATACAGCAAGGAACAAGCCTCTCCTTCCCAGTTAGGATCCGCTGCTACGGCTAATAACCGGACCATCTATAAATACATCCATGCAGATGGCATTCAAAGCTGTCAGCTGGTGATGGGGCTGACCGTACTGGCAGAAGGCAGTGTCTGGAACACGATGCCCGCTCATACCCACACCCGCCGCATGGAAGTGTATTTCTATTTTGATGTGGCACCGGAACACCGCGTGATGCATTTCATGGGTGAACCCACGGAAACAAGACACCTGGTGATCGCGAATCATGAAGCAGTGATCTCAGCGCCCTGGTCCATCCATTCCGGTTGCGGAACTGCCAACTACGGATTCATCTGGGGCATGGCCGGTGAGAACATGAATTATACGGATATGGACCCTGCTCCCGCCTCCGAACTGAAATAATGAACAAACTCTGAACCTTCAAATATTAAAAGATGTCAAAGAAAGTTGTAACCCTCGGCGAGATCATGCTGCGTCTCTCCACCCCTGATTATAAAAGATTCGTACAGGCCGATACATTCGACGTTACTTATGGTGGCGGCGAAGCCAACGTAGCAGCAGCACTTTGCAACTACGGACTGAACGGGACCTTCGTCACCAAAGTTCCTGATAACCCGATCGGCCAATCCGCCATCAATCACCTTCGCCGTTATGGTGTGGATACACAATTCATCGTACGTGGTGGCGACCGATTGGGTATTTACTTCCTGGAAACAGGCGCCTCCATGCGTGCATCACAAGTGGTGTATGACCGGGCCGGTGCTTCCATCTCGCAGGTGGAGATGAATGAATTCGATTTTGACAAGATCCTGGAAGGGGCCGACTGGTTCCACACCACAGGCATCACGCCCGCGCTGAGCGATAAGGCTGCCGCCCTCACAGAAGCCGCGCTGAAAGCCGCTCGCGCCAAAGGCATCACCACCAGCATCGACCTGAACTACCGTAAAAAATTATGGTCAAAAGAGAAAGCCCGTGAGGTAATGACCAAACTCTGCCAGTATGTTGACGTTTGTATCGGCAATGAAGAAGATGCCGACACCACCCTCGGATTCAAGGCACATAACACGGATGTTACCAAAGGTGAACTCAATCTCGAAGGATTCAAGGATGTGTTCCGTCAGATGAAGGAGAAATTCAATTTCAAATACATCGCGTCCTCCTTACGTGAAAGCCACAGCGCGAGCGATAACGGCTGGAGTGCGCTGGTGTATGACGGAACCGAATTCTACCACACCAAAAAATATGAAGTACGAATCATCGACCGTGTGGGCAGTGGCGACAGCTTCGCGAGCGGATTCATTTACGGACTTGTAACAGGTATGTCCATGCCCGAAGCCGCTGAATTCGGTGTAGCTGCTTCCGCACTGAAACATACCATACCCGGCGACCTGAACCACGCCACCCTTTCCGATGTGAAAGGACTGATGAAAGGCGATGGCAGCGGACGCGTACAACGCTAAAATTCATTTTATGATCATCGACAGCATACAGAACGCACACAAATACGAAAGCCTGCATCCTTACTTCGCGAAAGCTTTCGCGCATATCCGGGAAACGAACTGGACTGAAGCGGCCGTTGGGAAATATGATATTTCCGGCGCCGATCTGAGAGCGATCGTTTCTGAAAAGCAGGGCATGACCGAGGCGGAATCCACCGCTAAATTCGAATGCCATGACCAGCATATCGATATCCAGTTCTGCATCCATGGTATTGAGGAAATGGGCTGGAAACCCCGCCCCTCCTGCGTATCCCCCAAGGGTGAATACAACCCTGAGAAAGATGTGCTGTTCTTCAACGACCAGCCCGATATGTTCTTCACCCTGCACGACGGGCAGTTCGCCATCTTCTTTCCTGAAGATGTACATGCGCCGATGATCGGTGAAGGTGTCATCAAAAAATTAGTGATCAAAGTAAAGATCTGATATGTCAAACACGATAACGATACAGAACGCGATCATAGAACAGGGCATGCTCCCGCTCTATTTCAACGCGGATGAAAATGTAAGTCTTGAAGTCCTGAAAGCCATTCACCGTGCCGGTGTCAAAGCCCTGGAATATACCAACCGTGGCGATGCGGCCCTGCATAATTTCAAAGCCATGGTCGCTCTACGGAATGCATCCATGCCCGGATTACTCCTCGGTGTGGGTACGATCAAAAATAAACAGCAAGCGGAGGACTATCTCGCAGCTGGAGCCGACTTTCTGGTGAGTCCCGGTTTTGTTCCGGAAGTAGCAGCATTGGCCGTGGCGCGGGATATTTTTTATGCACCGGGCTGTATGACCCCTTCAGAGATCATTGCGGCAGAGAATGCAGGGATCGGATTCATCAAATTATTCCCGGGCAATATCCTTGGTATTGATTTTCTTTCTTCGGTAAAGGATATCTTTCCGAAACTGAAATTCATGCCCACCGGTGGGGTGGATACCACACGAGAGAACATTGAAGCCTGGTTCAAGGCCGGTGTCTGCGCGGTGGGAATGGGAAGCAAACTGATCAGCAAAAAACTGATGGAAGCGAAGGATTATGCGACCATCGAGAACCAGTCACGCGAAGTACTGGCCCTTATTCAAAGTATTAAAAAATAAGTATGACACAGGCTGCCATGGGAAAGTACAGGTGGACGATCTGCGGATTGTTATTCTTCGCCACAACGGTCAACTACCTGGACCGTGCAGTGATCAGTCTGCTGAAACCTTATCTGGCAGCCGCTTTCAATTGGGATGCCCAACAGGAAGCCGGCAATTACGCCAATATTGAAATGGCATTCAAGCTTTCCTATGCGATCGGTATGCTGTTCGCCGGAAGGCTGATCGATAAACTCGGCACCAAGATCGGATACGCACTGGCCACTTTCCTCTGGAGCCTGGCAGCAGTGGGACATGCACTGGCAAAAGGAACAGTTGGTTTTGCCACAGCACGTGTGTTCCTTGGTATCACGGAATCCGGCAACTTCCCTGCGGCGATCAAAACGGTTGCGGAATGGTTCCCGAAAAAAGAAAGGGCCTTGGCCACAGGCATCTTTAATTCCGGTGCGAACATCGGTGCAATCATCGCGCCACTCAGTGTGCCGCTGATCGCGGATAATTGGGGCTGGCAATGGGCTTTCATCATTACCGGCGCATTCGGTTTCGTTTGGCTCATCCTATGGTTCCTGTATTATGAAGTACCGCGCAAGCAGAAAAAACTCGGCGAAGCGGAATTGAATTTCATTGAAAGTGATAAGGACGAAAAACCGGAAGCGGATGAAGCAGCAGGTCCCCGCCTGACCTGGGTCAAATTGCTGGGCTATCGTCAAACCTGGGCATTTGCCATCGGTAAACTCATTACCGATCCCATCTGGTGGTTCTATTTGTTCTGGCTACCTGATTTCCTGCGCAAGCAATATCACCTGACCAGCCGCGAGATCATGTGGCCTACCGCGATCGTTTATATCATTTCCAGTATCGGCAGTATTTGGGGCGGATGGTTACCGCTGAAACTGATCAACCGCAACTGGCCGGTATTTAAAGCCCGCAAAACAAGTATGCTGATCTATGCACTGCTGGTATTGCCCATCGCATCGGCTCAATATGTCGGCGGCATCAGTATGTGGCTGGCTGTGATGATCATCGGGCTTGCCGCTGCTGCACACCAGGCCTGGAGCGCGAATATCTTCACTACGGTATCCGATATGTTCCCGAAAAGTGCTACCGCTTCTGTAACCGGTATTGGTGGCTTATTTGGTGGCCTGGGAGGCGTGATGCTCACCCTGTTCGTGCAGAAAAGAATGTTCGTCTATTATGAAGGGATCGGTCAGATCAACAAAGGATACTTTATCATGTTCGTGATCTGCTGTCTCGCTTATGTGAGCGCCTGGCTGATCATGCATGTGCTGGTGCCGAGGATGAAGAAGATCGAGTTCTAGTGTTTCCCGCAGATTTCGAAGATCTGAGCGCAGATCGCGCAGGTGTTTCACGCGACGACGCGGCGGCGCAACGACACACCTGAATTCACTTAATACAGTAAAACTTTAAAGGATTCCTTCACTCCTGGTATGAAATGAAATACTCATAATCGTCCAGCCTTTTGAAATCTGCCGGTACATTTGTTATGACCTGTCTTGTTTGGGTTGGATATAGGATACGTGTGAATGTGTATGGCCTCCTGATCTTAAAAATATGATCACTCTCCATGGTAGGTGCGATGGTTTCAACCAATTCCCGTTGAGTTCCCGACCAGCGGTATTTTGATAACGCTACTTCCCCCGGGTGTCCGTAATCCATTTCATAGACCAGTTTTTCTTCAGGAAAGTATTCAGGATTAAAGAATGATTCTACGGAAAACCGGCCGGTGGCAGGCAGGTAGATGTATCCGGTTTCATCTTCCCGAGGACAACAGCCGGCACCGCTGTATGTGGCGAGAACCAGATCCTTAAATCCGTCCCCGTTCAGATCACGCAATGTATCACTATAAAATCCCAGGTTAAAACTATCACTTACAAGTTTCATGAGCCTTCCCTTTTCCAGGATCAGGATATCCAGATACATTTCCGCATCGGAGAATGCATTGTTTTTCCGCATTACAACAAGGTGTTTCTTATCGGAAGAAAAAATATGACCGAACTGGTAATGTGCCTGAAGATCCGGGTCATGCGTTACCGATGTATCGATCCATCTGTCGTAGCTGTCCTTATCCTTATTTGCCTCAGCGTACTGCATCACCAGTTCCATTTCCTTTTGCATGATGATGCTGTCATGGATCTCTTTGTTTCTTAGCTGAATTGTGCGTAGACTGTCAGATAATACAGGTTCTTTAACAGGTGCGGTACCTCTTGCTACATGAATTTCATTCCCGGTCGGTTCTTTTTTTGAACGACAAGCAGCCAGACATATCAGCATGAAGAAAATGATGAGGTAGCGCATATGCAGTGTATGAAGGAAAGCAGACTTTCAATTTACAAATTTCCTTCACAGCATAACTTTATAAAACAGGATTTCGCGTAAACATACACGACTCGTTTGAAAAACACCAACCACATAGTGTTGCTCTCGGCAGGCAGATTCAAACCCGCCTTCGCTGCGCTACGGCGGGCAGGCTCGCAACCCGCAACAGTTGAATTGGAAAAAAATGATGAATCCCGAATACTGCCCCTTAGCAGAGACTAAAGACTACCGACTAAAGACTACCGACTACCCTCACTCTCCCCAAATATTGTCCTTCCCATCCAGCCAGGTCTTCACCAGGTCGGTAGTAACGGATTTCGGTCTTTCGAGCGCGAGGCCCAGGGCCCTGTCCCAGCAAAGGCTGGCCAGTACACCCAGTGCGCGGCTCACCGCGAAGAGAACGGTGTAGTATTCGTATTCCACCATGCCGTAGTGAACGAGGAGTGCGCCACTGTGCGCGTCCACATTCGGCCAGGGATTCTTGATCTTACCGATCGATTGGAGGATCGGCGGAACGGTTTCGTAAATATTCCAGACCGTTTTCACCAGCGGATCATCCGGCATGTGTTTCTTACCGAATGCCATCTGTGCTTCAAAACGGGGGTCGGTCTTTCTCAGCACCGCGTGTCCGTATCCCGGCACCACTTTACCTTCACTCAGGGTCTTCTTCACATAATCAGCGATCTGATCTTTTGTAGGTGCATCAGTATTCAGCTCTGCCTGCATTTCAAAGATCCACTTGATCACTTCCTGATTGGCGAGACCATGTAACGGACCCGCCAGGCCATTCATACCGGATGCATAACTCAGGTAAGGATCGCTCAGCGCGGATCCTACCAGGTGCGTCGTATGCGCGGAAACGTTACCGCCTTCATGGTCGGCGTGGATGGTCATGTATAAACGCATCAGCTCTTTGAAACTCTCATCTTCATAACCCATCATGTGCGCATAGTTGCCAGCCCAGTCGAGCAGACCATTGGGTTGAATATGTTCTCCGTTCTTGTACTTACGGCGATAGATATATGCGGCCACACGCGGCAGACGTGCGATCAGGTCCATGGAGTCATCGAACACGGCTTCCCAGTAATCTTTCTTATTCATTCCGGCCGCGTACTTCTTCGCGAATTGTGATTCCGTCTGCAGGGCCATTACCGCGATCACGAATTGTGTCATCGGGTGTGCACTCACCGGCAATGCTTCGATGGTTGCGAATACGTGATTCGGAACGTGACTGCGGCGCTGCCAAACGGAAGTGAGATAATTCACTTCTTCATCCTTAGGTAATTTACCGACCAGCATCAGGTGGAACAATCCTTCCGGTAATGGTTCGGATCCGCCCGGTGCTTTTGCAAGCTTCTCGCGCAATTCAGGGATGGAATAACCGCGGAAACGAATACCTTCCTGGGCATCGAGTAAAGATGTTTCGGTAACCAGACCTGTCATCCCGCGCATACCCTGGTAGATCTGGGATAACTGCACTTCACCGATCACTTTGTTACCATGTACTTTCAGCAATTCCTTGATCTCTGCAGAAACCTGATCTGCCTTCGCTTTGAACGTGTCTTTAATGATTCCCATAAAGCCCTTTTTTCTGTTAAGTCGGGGATGAATGAATAATGCGTAAAGTTATGCAATGGCCTCAGTTACAGCAAAAAAACAGGCCAGGAATCGGGGATTTTCCTGACTGCGAAAATGAACTTACTTGGGGGTTCTCTTATACAGCCATGCGGCCACTGCAGAAAAGACCAGATTGGGCATCCAGGCCGCTAAAAAAGGAGAAAAATTGCTCTTGGTGGCGAACACGGTGGAGAAGCGGTCCGACATGATGAACAGGGCCGCGATCATGATCCCCAGGGCGATATGCACCCCGCTGCCGCCCCGGATCCGCCGGCTGGCGATGACCGCACCAATGATCGTAAGAAGAAGAACAGAAAAAGCAATAGCGGTGCGCCGGTGCTGCTCCACTTTCATGGCGTTCAGTCCTTCCGTACCCCGCATTTCTTCCTTGCGCAGATAGGCATTCAGCTCCGGCGTGGTCAGCTTGTCCTTCAGGTACTCATCCTTTCGTAATTCGGAAGGGACCAGATTCATGGAATACAGCATCTCAGGTACGTTCCGCAGCGTTTCATGCATACTGTCAACCGTCCTTTCCGTTACATTGATCAGCTTCCATTTTTTGCTCGCTGTATCCCAGCGCAGGATATCCGAACGGAGGTTATAAATGACCTTATTGTCCTTCACTTTTTCCAGAAAGAACCCGCCCGCTTCTTTACGTGCCGTATCAAAATTGCGGATCCCGACGAAAGTGTTGGAATCGATCCGCATGTAATAACAGGTCGGGCAGTTGGATTCAGTGCGCTGTTTACTCGGGTCGTTCTTGTCCACGTAGTTGGCCTGGAAATTACTGCGGATGATATTCGCTTTCGGGATCCAGTAACGGCCACCCAGCCAGAGCAGGCTTCCCAGGAGGACCCCGCCGAATACGTAGGGACGAAGAAACCGGTTATAGCTCGTACCACTGGCCAGGATCGCGATCACTTCAGAACGTGTCGCCATCCGGCTGGTGAAAAAGATCACTGCGATGAATACGAACAGGGGGAATAACAGACTCCATATCCAGGGAACGAAACCGAGGAAATACTGGTTGATGATCTGGTTGGTATTGAGCCCCGACTTCACGAAATCATCCGTCTTTTCCGTGGTGTCGATCGCCACGGCGATCACCGTGAATAACAACATGCAGAAAAAGAAAGTGACCAGGAATTTCTTCAGTATGTACCAGTCGATTTTGCGCATAATTTCGGTCATGGCCCCAGGGGCAGAACGGGGCAAAAGTAGCCTAAAAATTGTTGCGGCTTTGTGAAAGCGGTCCGTGGCTGGGATCAGAGCTTTTGTTTCAGCCTGACCACCATTTCCTCCTTCCAGCTGCCGAAAGTACCCTGCTGGATCTGTTGCCGGGCCTGCTTTACAAGCCAAAGATAAAATGCCAGGTTGTGTACGCTGGCAATAGTGAGTCCAAGGATTTCTTTCGATTTCATCAGGTGCCGCAGGTAGGCCTTACTGTAATAATTGCTGATGGAATTATCCAGTCCTTCATCCAGCACGGAAAAATCCTTCTCCCATTTCTTATTGTCGATATTGATCACACCATTCGTGGTGAACAGCATCGCGTTCCTGCCATTGCGGGTAGGCATCACACAGTCGAACATATCCACGCCCATACTGATGCACTCCAGGATGTTCCAGGGGGTGCCCACACCCATCAGGTATCGCGGTTTGTTAGTTGGAAGATTTTCACAGCTCCACGCGCAGATCTCATACATCACCGGCTCCGGTTCGCCCACACTTAAACCACCGATCGCATTGCCGGGCGCTTCTTTGGATGTAACATATTCACAGGATTGTTTACGCAGATCTTTGAATGTTCCTCCCTGTACGATCGGGAACAGGTTCTGAGTGTATCCGTATTTATCTTTTGTTCCGGTGAAACGATCCACACAACGGTCGAGCCAGCGATGCGTCAGCTCCATACTTTTTTTCGCATAGGCATAATCACTGCCACCTGGCGGACATTCATCGAACGCCATGATGATATCACCGCCGATACTGCGCTGGATATCCATGACAGCCTCAGGAGAGAACAGATGTTTGGAACCATCTATATGCGACTGAAACGTGACGCCTTCTTCTTTGATCTTGCGCGTGCCTGCTAATGAAAAGACCTGGTATCCGCCACTGTCGGTCAAAATGGGGCGGTCCCAACCCATGAACTGATGCAATCCGCCTGCCGCTTCAAGCACTTCCAGTCCGGGCCGCAGATATAAATGGTAAGTATTTCCCAGAATGATCTGTGCTTGCACATCCGCTTTCAGCTGTGCCTGCGTGACCGCTTTCACACTGCCCACGGTACCCACGGGCATAAAAATAGGGGTCTCGATCACGCCATGATCGGTCGTGATCTTTCCCGCCCGGGCGCTGGTTCCGGGATCGGTATGCTGTAGTTCGAATTGTAGTGCGGCCATAAGAATTCTGCGGGCTGCAAGATACGTGATTGCCCGTTTGCAGGTGCGCAGGTTGTGGGTAAACCCTTAAGGGTAAAAAGTCAACAAGTTTTATCTTCGCCGCTATGCCACCAATGAACTGGGGACTGATCATTTTCATCGTCTTCGCCACCGTCACTGCTTTACAATTATTTTACTACAGCTGGTTCTACAGCCGTGTCGCTTTCTTTCGTAAAAAAGAAAAGACAGTATCCCGTCATAACCCGGTATCCGTCGTTATTTGCGCGCGCGATGAGGATGAGAACATCGCCCGCAATCTGCCCGGCGTGCTCGTACAGCAATACGGCAGCAGTTGGGAAGTAGTGGTAGTGAATGACAATTCACTCGACGACTCCAAATACATCCTGCAGGAGTTGAAGAAGACATTCAAGTCCCTGCATGTGGTCGACCTTACTCAGGAAGCAAAACTGATCTCCGGAAAAAAATATCCCCTCTCCATCGGTATCCGCGAAGCGAAACATGAAGTGATCCTGCTCACGGATGCGGATTGTGTGCCGGGCAGTGAAACCTGGATCCAGAAAATGCAGGATGCGTATGATGATGGCATTGAAGTAGTATTAGGATATGGCGCTTATCACAAACGCCGTGGCTTACTGAACAAGCTGATCCGTTTCGAGACTTTCCATACCGCGTTGCAGTATTTATCATATGCACTTGCTGGTATCCCTTACATGGGGGTAGGCAGGAATCTATCTTATAAAAAAGGATTGTTCATCCGTCACAAAGGATTTTCTTCCATCAATCATATTCCGAGCGGGGATGATGATCTGTTCATCAATAAAGTGGCCACCAAAGAAAACACCGCTGTGGTGATCGATCCGGAGGCAGTGACGCGCTCTATACCCCGTACTACCTGGGGTGGCTGGCTTCGTCAGAAATCAAGGCACTATACCACGGCACGTTATTATAAACCGAAACACAAATTCCTGCTGGGACTGTATTTCACCACACAATTCCTATTCTATCCGCTGCTGGCGGCCAGTATCATATTTTATTGCTGGTGGCTGACGCTGGCTGTATTCGGCGTACGGTTCTTACTGCAGGCGGTCATCTTCTATGGCTCCATGAAAAAACTGGGCGAAAAAGACCTCTGGCCCTGGTTCATTTTCCTGGATATGTGGATGTTCTTTTATTATCTCATCTTTGCACCGGCATTATGGAAAACACCCCGCCGAAGCTGGAACTGATCACGAAATATTTTCAGGATTTCACTCCACGGCAGCTGGAACAGCTGACCGCGCTGGAAGGATTGTATCAGGAATGGAACCAGCAGATCAATGTTATTTCCCGGAAGGATATCGGCAGTCTGTATGAGAAACACGTGCTGCATTCGCTCAGTATCGCTGCCGCTTTTGACTTTCCGGCCGGTACACAGATCATCGATATCGGAACCGGGGGTGGATTTCCCGGCATTCCCCTGGCGATCTTTTATCCGGAAGTACAGTTCCATCTGGTGGACAGTATCGCCAAAAAACTGAAAGTGGTTTCGGCCGTTGCAGAGGCGCTTGAACTGAAGAACGTGACCACCCAGCATACCCGTGCCGAAGAGATCAAAGGCAGAAAGTTCCACTATGCTGTTTCACGTGCGGTGGCTCCGCTGAAGGAACTCTGGGGCTGGGCGCGGCCTTTACTTAAGAACCTTCCCCCATCAGCATCAGGGGATACCGCATACCCCTCCGGCCTTATCTGCCTCAAAGGCGGTGACCTTGCTCTGGAGATCCAGGAAAGCAGTACCCGTCCCCGGATGATGGAGATCTATGGCATTTTTCCGGAAGAATTTTTCAAGGAAAAATTCATAGTTTACCAGACCAAATAAAGCAGAAATACCGGTTTGTGGTATTGCTGAATTTAGGGTTAAACATGAACTTTGAACACATGAAAGAGATCTCTGTCTGTATTGTAGATGATAACCGGGAACTCCGCAACGCGCTGGAAGAGATCATCAGCATGTCTGAAGGCTATAAATGTGTGGGTACCATCGGCACCCCGGAAGAAGCCATTCTGCAGATACCGATCCTTCGTCCGGATGTTGTGCTCATGGATATCAATCTTGGCGCGGAAGCCAGCGGGATCGATTGTGTACGGGTACTCAAACCCCGCATCACCGGAACCAATTTCATGATGTGTACCGTATATGAAGAGAATGAAAAGATCTTCGAAGCACTCAGTGCAGGTGCAAGTGGTTATATCCTGAAAAAGACGGATCCGCCCCGCATGCTGGAAGCGATCCGTGAATTATATGAAGGTGGGGCACCCATGAGCAGCCAGATCGCCCGTAAGGTGGTCGCCGCCTTTCAGCAAAAAGCCCCGGTGGCACAAGAGTCCAGTGAACTGGATGATCTTTCCGCCCGGGAAAAAGAGATCCTCGAATTCCTTTCTAAAGGACTTATGTATAAGGAGATAGCGGCTGAACTCTACCTCAGCCCGGAAACCGTAAGAAAACACGTCTATCACATTTACGAAAAGCTCCATGTGAACAACCGCGTGGCTGCGGTCAACAAGTTCTACCGTCGTTAACACATTGAGAAAGATGCCCTTTTCTGAGGGTTTACCCGAAAAATACCACTTTCGTGGTATTGTCCGGCATGCCCCATCGGTCTAAATTTGGTTAAGAATTAAGAATCAAGTCACTCTTTATACCCTACCATTTTCCATTTAACCTTATCCAAGTTTTTTTCAAATCGAAGGGCCTTGATCAAAAAAATAAACCCGGGACATTCCCGGGTTTATTTTTTTGGTGTATGTGCTCATTACCATTTCAGTTCCAGCCGGTTATTTTTCCGGTCCACATCCGCCATCCGCTGGCTGGGATCGATCTCGATCACGGAGAATTCAGTCAGCTTTCTTCCTGTACCTACAACATAAGTGCTGCTGGTCCATTTCCAGGCCGGATAGACTTTGCGGAGGGTCCCCGGATTTTCATCCGGCTTTTGTCCGTACATCAGATTCAATGGGATATAATGCATCTCTTTTGAACCATCACGGAAGGTGATCTGCAGATCGACAGGCATCGGCATCAAACCGATACGGCCGATGCGCACCTTTGTTTGTCCGCCCTCTTCCCATAAACTATCAATGCTGTAATCGATCGTTTTGGTGGAATTGATCCAGTATTCCTTGTACCAGTCCAGCTTCATATCACTCACCTTTTCTGCGATCCGCATGAAATCCGAAGCGTTCGGATGTTTGAAGCGCCAGGCTTTATAGTATTCCAGTAATATCTTATCACGCACCGGAGCGCCGGTGATATAGCCCAGTTGTTCCATGAATACCTCTCCCTTTGAATACACTGCTGCTCCATAAGCCGCATTGGTATTATAATGATCGGCATGCGTGGTCAGGGGCTCTTCCCTTCCGCTTTTGGCGAGTGAAAAATAGGATTGGTATCCTCCTCTGTATGCAAAGCTGCTGTCACTATCCAGGAATGCCTGGATCCGGTCTTCCGCATATTGCGTGAAACCTTCATCCATCCAGGGATACAGCGATTCATTGGTGCCCAGCATTCCGTAATACCAGTTGTGCATCCATTCATGCAGGGCCGCACCGGGACCGATCAGCAATGTAGCCATAGGATATTCCATACCACCATCACCGCCATGCACGAATGAAAATTGTTTGTACGGATACGCACCGAATGTTTTTTCAATGAAAGGCAATGCTTTCTGTGCCATATCCAGTAATCCTTCCCATTGTGCAGCTGTAGCATTGGTGGGTTTGTACAACACATGCATCGTCAAACTGTCCTTCATTTTGCGGGATACATGGATGAATCCCGGATCCGCCGCCCACATGAAATCATGCACATTGGGCGCAATGAATTTCCAGGTCAGTTTATCACCGGCCGGACGGTTCACTTTCGCGCCGGGCGCTTCATAACCATATCCGATCTGATTCGCATTTTGCAGATAGCCCGTTCCGCCCAGTATATAAGTTTTATCGATCGTGATGTTCACCTGAAAATCACCCCATACCCCATAAAATTCACGTGCTACATAAGGCGTAGGATGCCATCCTTCATAATCATACTCACAGATCTTGGGATACCACTGACTCATGGAGTAACGCACTTTTGTGGTGGGGTTATCCCTTCCGCTCCGGCGGATCTGTAATGGCACCTGCGCTTCAAATTCCATATCAAAGGTCACTTTGGAACGGGGCGCGATCGGTTTATCCAGTTTCACTTCAAGGATGGTTTCATCCATGTTGAAATTCTGCGGACGGCCGTTCATTTTCAGGGAAAGGATCTTCTGGTATCCGATCTCTTCCGGTTTCAGATGTGCGATGCGGTCTTTCACACGCTGATCCCAGTCCTGGCCGCGCCCCACCTGCAGCCCGCCCTGTCTGCGGCTGCGGGTATCCATCATGCTGTTGGGCTGAAATGCATTGAAGTAAAGATGATAGAATACACGGGTCAGTGTATCCGGAGAATTGTTGGTGTATTCCAGCGACTGCTTACCGGTGAAACGATTCGTGGAAACGTTCATATCGATATCCATCACATATTTCACACGTTGCTGCCAGCGGTCGGGCTGAGCGGCAAGGGAGATGCTGCCCAGCAGGCAGATCATGATCCAGACTTGTCTTTTCATTCGTCTTTATTTTTTGAAATATAAATTTCGGGAATAGTTGGGCTGAAAAATGTGAAAGCAACGCAAAGAGTGATCACAGGATCATTCCTCCTTTCCGGCCACTACCACAACGATCTCACCTTTCACGCCTTTTTCTTTGAAATAGGCGGCCACTTCCTGCAGGGTGCCTCTTTTATTTTCTTC
>JAKPSI010000088.1 GCA_029555415.1 Bacteroidota bacterium
AGAAGGACAGGGGCTGACCGGTTATGGTACTAAACCTTATTCACTGACCCAGCCAGCGATCCCTTTTGGCGGGGGTGTTAAATTCCTGTTGACTGAAAACATTGAACTCGGCATTGAATTGGGCGCCCGTAAATTATTCACCGACTACCTGGATGATGTGAGTACCAATTATGCGGATCAGGCAGACCTGCTGGCAGCAAAAGGCCAACTGGCCGTCGATATTTCCTACCGTGGTGATGAGATCACCGGTGGTTCCGCTTCCTATCCGGCCAAGGGTTATATCCGTGGCGGCTCTGATAAAAAGGACTGGTATTATTTCGGCGGGATCCATCTTTCCTTTACGCTGGGCGGCAATTCCGGCTATGGAGGCAAGAAAAGCCGGATGGGATGCCCTGCCAACCCCATGTGATCATATCTTAAACTATATAATATTCAACCCGGCCTTCAGCGCCGGTTTTTTTTTGAACATGCTGCTTCGCCGATTGTAATTTATCTTTACAGATATTTCATACCATGGCATACAGGAATCAGCAGCAATTCATTGACGCACTCGATAAAGCAGGAGAACTCTTACGCATCAGCACTTACGTGGATCCCAAACTGGAAATAGCGGAGATCACGGACAGGATCAGTAAAGAACCCGGAGGAGGCAAGGCTATCTTATTTGAAAATACCGGTTATGAATTCCCGGTGCTGATGAATGCCTATGGAAGTGAGAAAAGGATGTGCATGGCGTTGGGTGTGCATGAACTGGATGATGTATCCCGTGATATAGAAGGACTGTTCAAAATGCTTTCCTCCCCGAAAGAAAGCATGCTCGATAAACTGAAAATGCTGCCGATGCTCGGCCAGTTCGCCAGCTGGATGCCTAAAGTAAGATCCGGCCGCGGTGAATGCCAGGAAGTGATCATGAAGGAACCGGATATGACGAAGCTTCCGGTGATCACCTGCTGGCCCAAAGATGGCGGGCCTTTCGTTACCCTGCCCGTGATCCATACCAAGGATCCCAATACCGGCAGCCGAAATGTGGGCATGTACCGCATGCAGGTCTTCGGACCCACCCTTACCGGTATGCACTGGCATAAGCATAAGGTTTCAGCAAAACATTTCAATGAATACAAGAAGCTGAATAAAAGAATGCCCGTAGCTGTGGCTTTGGGTGGTGATCCTGCCTATGCCTATTCCGCTACTGCACCTCTTCCGGAAAATGTGGATGAATACATGCTCGCCGGTTTTTTACGGAAGAAAAAAGTTGAACTGGTGAAATGCATCACACAACCGGATATCGAAGTACCGGCTGATGCGGATTTCATCATTGAAGGATATGTGGACCCCAATGATGAACTGATCTGGGAAGGACCCTTCGGTGACCATACCGGGTATTATTCATTGCCCGACTGGTATCCTCGTTTCCATATCACCGCGATCACACATAAGAAAGATCCTGTCTATCCTGCAACGATCGTGGGTATTCCGCCACAGGAAGACGCCTGGCTCGGTAAAGCGACCGAACGGATCTTCCTGGCGCCGATCAAAATGACGATGGTACCGGAGATCACGGATATGGACATGCCCATTGAAGGTGTATTCCATAATCTGGTGATCACTCAGATCCGCAAAGAATACGCCGGGCAGGGGCAGAAAGTGATGAATGCGATGTGGGGCGCAGGGCAGATGATGTTCAATAAGATCCTTGTCCTGGCCGATCATACCGTACGCATCCAGGATTATGAAAAACTGGCCGTGGAAGTATTCAGGAATCTCAATCCAGCGACGGATATTTATTTTTCGCAGGGACCGATGGATGTACTCGATCACAGTTGCAGTAAGCTCGGCTTCGGTGGTAAGATGTGCATCGATGGTACGGCCAAACTACCTGAAGAAAGCGATGAACGTTATCATGCTCCTGACACATCTGATCCGGAAAAGATCAGTGCATTACTTCAGCAAACTTACCCGGAGATCAGGAAAGTGAATGCGGCTTTGATCAGCAGGCAGATCCCCTGTATCGTCATCGCGGTGGCCAAAAACCGGAAAGGGCATGTCCGTGAATTACATGAAAAGATCTGCAGCCAGGAAGTAATGAGAGGTGTCAAGCTCGTACTGTATGTTGAACATACGGTCAATGCCGGTGAC
>JAKPSI010000057.1 GCA_029555415.1 Bacteroidota bacterium
TGTAATCACCAACGACCACGACATCTGCATATTCGCCGGTTCCATGAAGTCCATCCGGGCCCACCCTTTCTTCCAGTGCTTCCCCTGTTTCAGGATCGAGGGGGCCAACGTATTTGAAAAAATCATAGCGGATCGTGATGATTTCATCGCCATCTGGCAGATTTTGACGGGCAGAGACCAGTTCGCCATTCGCTCCGCCATTAGTCGAATTATAATCCGTTTGAAGAATCTGCCACTCCACCTCCACTTCATCCGGTTCACCGTTCGTCCAGTTCCTGTCATTCGGATCATCCGGATCATCGTCAACAAGATCCCGGAGTTCCACCTTGTTGTTATTATGGGTTTCAGTCCTGGTTAATTTAACCCAACTGGCCTCCCCAAATTCCTTGGCAGGCGGCGCAGGCGGCGGCGGCGGCACGATGGCTGCCTGAACTTGAGCCGGCAGTGCATTCGCGGGGGGATAATATGCGAAACTTGGAGTCGCGATATTTACCGCAGTCCCATGAATCAAATTGCCGCTGCCATCATCAATCAGCCAATTGTACTTAACAGACTTCGGTACTCCGTAAAACCCAACGCCAAAATGCTCGCCCCCAAAATTAACACTGGGGTCCGTAAACTGATGACCGTCAGTTGGCGATACCGGGCCTGCGGGAACGGCTGTGAATGCAGCCCATGTGCCGTCAGTATTCTTAGGGCTTTCATAACGGATAAACACCTTAGGAATCATCGGGTCGCTGTTATCCTCGGTGATCCTTGGAGTGCCGTAATGGTTCCAATCATAAGTATAGGTAATATCCGTGCTATGCACGTCTTCAATCTCAATCTCGAAGCCGTGACAGGGAACACCGTTGTCGTTTACCGCGTCAAAGTTATTGATGCTGCCATATCCCTCTGCATAGATCGCTCTGGGCAGGATCAACAGTATCGCCGTTACCGCAATTATGAGGTGTCGCACGCTTAGTCCTCCGTGTTCCTGTGTGTATCAGGGATTCTTAATGGCAAATGGCTGAAAGTTCACAACAATAGTTCGAAAGGAATACAAGAAATCGAGTCTTTGTCCCGTAAAAAACTTTCTACACTTCCGGAAACAAAACAAAGCGAGTCTTTCAAATATTTCCCGCCACAACTATTTGTAACGCCGATAATTCCAGGGACATCCTTCCTGATCAGCATGGAGTTAGGAAATCACATTTTTTCGAAATATCAACTGTCCGGCAGATCATCCTGAAACAAAAAAAAGACCTGTGTATCTTAGACAGGTCTCAATTAAGCAATGGCAGCCCATTCTAGGTTCAGTTTATACTCTTTACCACACCATTATTTGGCCCAATAACCATCGTGAAAAGAATATGTTACGATTCAATCCGGTCCAAGTTGCCGAATGGGTCAGTGATCTTTACGAGGCTCAAACCGCTACAGCCGGTAACAGGGTTGTTACAACCGCTACCGAGCTTGGCATCTCCCGGACCCGGATAATTCATTTCCTGAACTTGATGCGGATTCCTGCGGATCT
>JAKPSI010000059.1 GCA_029555415.1 Bacteroidota bacterium
ACGATGGTGTACGGACCGATCGCGGCCTTCCTGGTCGAGATGTTCCCCACCCGCATCCGTTACACTTCCATGTCACTGCCCTACCATATCGGCAACGGTATCTTCGGCGGTCTGCTGCCGGCCATCGCCACCTTCCTGGCCACGAAGGCCACACAGGCGAATGAAGCCGCGACGAAGATCGGCGCGAAGCTGCCTTATGATAAACCTTTCCTGGAAGGACTCTGGTATCCGATCATCATTGCAGCTGTTTCATTCGTGATCGGATTATTATATATCAATGGTGAGGATAACCGCATCGAGGACTAATCAAACATTCACTACATTTAAATCATCAAATATGAATCACATCAGAAAATATGCAGGGATCATCTGGCTGGCACTGGCTGTTGTGGCCGGTTACTACCTGATCGTTTCGCAGGCCATCCCCAAATTCGAGAGCCCGAAACCCGAGGACAGGATCCCGGCGGTCATTTATGCTTTCATACTCACCCCTATCATCGTAGGCGGATTACTGGTATTCGGCTACTATGCTGTCACAGGTGAATACGATATCTACGAGGACCCCGAGCATCACAAGCATATCAAGGAAGACTGATGATCCCCTGATACCGTTTTTGACGGAAAAGACATTCTTTGCTAAATTCAATGCAGCAAAGAATGTCTTTTTTTTATTAAAGCTGCCATATGCCTGACCGTATCAAACGACAGCGGTTCGTTTTCCTTTCCCTGCTGCTGCTGTTACTATTCACTTTTCCGATGATCACCGTGGCCAACAAGCCCGTTAAGGTCGGCGGCATTCCTTTGCTGTTCATTTATTTCTTCATGGTCTGGATCGCCGGTATCATCCTGTTGTACCGGTACGCGGAAAGAAAAAATCATTCAGGACCCCATTCATCATGAACAACTGGCTGGTCATACTTTGCGCGCTGATCTATCTCTGCCTGCTTTTCGGGATCGCGTATTATGCGGAACACCGGCAGCGGCGCAACAGGAGCCTCATCAATAACCCCTATGTATATGCGCTTTCACTGGCGGTCTATTGCACAGCCTGGACATTTTATGGAAGTGTAGGTCAGGCTTCCGTGAAAGGCATCGAGTTCCTGGCCGTCTATATCGGACCGACCATCATGGCAGCGCTTTTCTGGCCCGTCCTCCGTAAGATCATCCGGATCAGCAAAACGCAGCGGATCAACAGTCTTGCGGATTTCATTTCCACCCGGTACGGCAAGAATTTCACACTTGCAGTCGTGGTCACGGTGCTCTGCATGATCGGCATCATCCCCTACATCGCCCTGCAGCTGAAAGCCATATCATCCAGCATGAACATCCTGTCCGGAACCGGTGAAACCACCGGACTGACAGGTATCCTGAGTGATAATACATTTTATATCGCCCTTATCCTGACCGCATTCATCATCTTATTCGGAACCCGGTCCATCGATGCATCGGAGAAACATGAAGGACTGGTGGCGGCGGTCGCCTTTGAATCCATCATCAAACTCGTTGCCTTTCTTGCGGCCGGTATCTTCATCACCTACGGGTTATTCAATGGTTTCACCGATATCTTCAGTAAGGTCAGCGACCATCCTGAGATGCGGCACTTGTTCAGTTTTTCCGGGTCCGGGTCCTATACCACATGGACCGGTCTGGTGATCCTGTCCATGCTCGCGGTCGTCTTCCTGCCCAGGCAGTTCCAGCTGGCGGTAGTGGAGAATGTACAGGAGCAACATCTGAAAAAAGCGATCTGGCTCTTTCCTTTATATATGCTGCTGATCACCCTGTTCGTATTGCCGGTCGCGTTCGGCGGGAATCTGCTCACCGGTGGGCAAGGCGTGAATGCGGATACCTATGTATTAGCCTTGCCATTGCATCATGGGGCCAAAGCGCTAAGTCTGTTCATCTTCATTGGTGGCTTTTCAGCGGCAACGAGTATGATCATCGTAGAGACCATCGCGATCAGTACAATGATGAGCAATAATATCGCCACCCCGCTGTTGTTATCCCTGCGTCAGTTCAGGACCGGTGGAGACGGACAACTGACCGGGCCCATCCTGAATATCCGCCGGGTGAGTATCCTCATCATCATCACACTCGCATTTCTGTATGACAAGCTGGTGGCACAACACTTCACGCTGGTATCTATCGGTATGGTTTCCTTTGCCGCGGTATCCCAACTGGCACCTGCCATGCTCGGCGGTATCTACTGGAAACATGCTTCACGTCAGGGAGCGATCGCCAGTATCATCACAGGTTTCGTGATCTGGTTCTATACCGCGGTGGTCCCTTCCATGGCCAATGCAGGAGTGATCGACCTGAGTGTGGTTGAACAGGGACCTTTCGGGCTGAGCTGGCTGCGGCCCCTTT
This sequence comes from Bacteroidota bacterium, assembly GCA_029555415.1. Lineage (GTDB taxonomy): Bacteria > Bacteroidota > Bacteroidia > Chitinophagales > Chitinophagaceae > JAKPSI01. The sequence continues at coordinate 2,365 of JAKPSI010000059.1, forward strand.
CACTTTTCGGCATGGAAGGGATGGATTCGGTCACGCATTGTTTGTTCTGGAGTTTATTCTTTAATATCCTGGTCTTCGTTTCCGTTTCCCTGAATAGCCGGAAATCCGCTCGGGAGATCTATCAGGCTGAGATATTCGTGGACATCTTCCGGCATTCCGCTCCGGGCGACAACAATGTGGTCTGGAAGGGTACAGCATATCTTCCCGACCTCACATCCTTACTGGGAAATTTCCTGGGGCATGAAAGAGCGGAGAAGATCATGACGGGATACGCGAACAGGCATGACATACCGCTTGATGGAAAGAAAGCGGACCCCCGGCTGGTAACGTTCGCTGAAAAAGTACTGAGTGGTGTGATCGGTTCGGCCTCGGCAAGGATCATGGTCAGCAGTGTAACGAAAGAAGAGGAACTCAAGATCAATGAGGTGATCCATATCCTGCGTGAATCGCAGCAGATCATCGAGCTCAATAAAGAACTGCGCCGTAAATCCGGTGAATTGCAGAAAGCTTCTGAACAACTGAGCGCGGTCAATGCCCAGCTGAAGGACATGGATGTGGTGAAGGATGAATTCCTGTATACGGTAACGCATGAACTGCGTACGCCGCTTACCTCCATCCGCGCGCTGGCGGAGATCGTACATGATAATCCAGATATGGAAGATGAGCAACGGGATCAGTTCCTGTCGGGCATCATCAAAGAAACCGAAAGACTGAGTCATCTCATCACACAGGTACTGAATCTGGAAAAATACGAGAGCGGACGGCAGAAACTGGACCTGCAACCCGTACTGATGAATCAGCTGATCCAGGACAGCATCGATTCCGTTTCACCGCTAGCGCTTGAAAAGAAGGCCCGCATCTTCAAACATATCCCTGATTCGATGTTCCTGCTCCGCTGCGATCCCGTTCTGCTGCAACAGGTCATGAACAATCTGTTGTCCAATGCCATCAAATTCGTTGAAAGCAGTACCGGTGAGATCCATGTGTCACTCCGGCCGGGCGAATCGGAACTGCAGATCGTTGTTGCAGACAACGGAAGAGGCATTGCCACGGAGTTGCATGAACTGATCTTCGATAAATTCTTCCAGGCACGCAATCAGACCCTGCAAAAGCCGACGGGTAGCGGATTGGGGCTGGCCATCTGCAAAAAGATCGTGGAAATGCATCAGGGCAAAATATGGGTGGAAAGTGAAGAAGGGAAAGGAACTCGATTTATCTTTACACTACCGGAACAATGAACCTGAACCTTATTCAACCGTGCACACACAAAAGAAAATACTGGTAGTGGATGACGATCCCTACATCCTCATGTCGCTTGAATTCCTGATGAAGAAGAATGGGTTCGAAGTGATGGTGGCCCGCAACGGTACCGAAGCCCTGGAGATCGTTGAAAAGCAGGTCCCGGATATCGTGCTCCTCGATATCATGATGCCGGATGTGGACGGATACGCTATCTGCAAGCACATCAAGAACAATAAAAAGCTGAAGGACGCGCATGTGGTCTTCATGAGCGCGAAAAGCAAGGAATCCGATATCCAGAAAGGATACGATCTGGGCGCCTCCCTGTATGTGACCAAACCCTTCAGCACCCGGCAATTGCTCAAACAGGTCCAGGAACTGCTTTCGGCCTGATCCCCTGAAAATTCTGGTTAGTTGGTATACTTCTGCACGTTCAGAAAAGAAGCGAACGTAAATTGTACGGAACGATCGCTTCATGGAAAAATACAATGCCATATACCAGGACAGCATCCTCAATAAAGAGTCCTTCTGGGCCGCTCAGGCTGCCCGTATCCGGTGGTACAAACAACCTTCGGTCATCCTCTCACAGAATGAAAAAGGTTTTTACCGCTGGTTCGCTGACGGGGAGATCAATATGGCCGCTTTATGCCTGGACCATCAGGTGGAATCAGGCCGGGGCGATCAGACCGCACTGATCTATGATTCCCCGGTTTCAAAAACGGTCAAACGCTACACTTACCGTGAACTTCTGGAACTGGTCTCACGATTCGCCGGCGGACTGCAACAACGTGGCGTGACAAAAGGCGACACAGTAGTGATCTATATGCCCATGATCCCGCAAGCGGTGATCGCGATGCTGGCCTGTGCGAGGATCGGCGCCATTCACTCCGTGGTATTCGGTGGTTTTGCGCCGCACGAACTGGCCATGCGTATCGATGATGCGCATCCGAAAGCAGTGATCTCAGCCAGCTTCGGAATTGAATTCGATAAGATCATTCCCTATAAGCCACTGGTCGATAAAGCGATCGGGGAGGCCACGCATAAACCTCCGCTGCACATCTTCTATGAACGGAACGGAATGTATGACCAGCTGGATGGTGTGACGGAGATCGAATTCGATCTGTTACTGCAAGCTGAACCGGCCGGTCCTGTACCGGTCCTGTCCACCGATCCGCTCTATATCCTCTACACATCCGGCACAACCGGTAAACCCAAAGGCATCATCCGCGATCATGGCGGTTATGCAACGGCACTGAAGTTCAGTATGGACCAGTTTTATGATGCGCGTCCGGGAGATGTTTACTGGGCCGCGAGTGATGTAGGCTGGGTCGTTGGTCATAGTTATATCGTATACGGGCCATTATTGCAGGGTTGTACGACCGTTCTATATGAAGGTAAACCCATCCGCACACCGGATGCCGGTGCCTTCTGGCGTGTGGTCAGTGAACACCGGGTGAATGTGATGTTCACGGCACCTACTGCCATCCGTGCCATTAAGAAAGAGGACCATGAAGGTTCATTGCTCAAACGATATGACCTTTCTTCCCTGCGGACGCTGTTCCTTGCCGGTGAAAGATGCGATCCGCCCACCTGGAACTGGATCCGTGAATTATTACAGAAACCCGTTATCGATCACTGGTGGCAAACAGAGACCGGATGGCCGATGGTCGGGATCATGATGGGCGTTGCGCATCAGGAGCCCAAAGCAGGATCGGCCGGATTACCGGTATGCGGATATGAGATCCACATCCTTTCAGATGAAGGCGTAGAGCTTGGAAAAGGAAAAGAAGGATATATCGCTGCGAAGCTTCCGCTGCCTCCGGGTTGCCTTCCTACTTTATGGAACAATGATGACCGCTTCATTGCCGGATACCTCCAGCATTTCCCGGGTTATTATCAAACCGGTGACGGTGGCTATCTGGATGAGGATGGTTACTGTTATATCATGGGGCGTGTGGATGATGTGATCAACGTGAGCGGACACCGGCTCAGTACGGGTGAAATGGAGGAACTGGTGGCTTCACACCCTGCCGTTGCGGAATGCGCGGTGATGGGCATTGCGGATGAACTGCGCGGACAGCGCCCGATCGCACTGGTAGTATTGAAAGATGGCCAGCATCCGGATGAAGAGGTTTTGGAAGAGGAACTGGTCAACCTGATCCGGGAAAAGATCGGTGCCGTAGCATTCTTCAGGAATGCGGCGCTGGTGAAACGCTTGCCCAAAACAAGGAGCGGCAAGATCCTGCGCAAAACGATCCGCCAGATCGCGGATGGCGAGACGTATACGGTCCCATCAACGATCGATGATCCGAAAATACTGGAGGAGATCCGTGAAACACTGGAAGAAAGGAGACTTGGCCTTGCTTTCAGGATGTAATTTATCAGTATGAAGATAAAATACCGATCTCATGGATCAGTTAATCCTTTTCAGTGAATACCGGTAAAGCAAATGCGAATAAACTTCCTTTGCCGGGATCAGATTCAACCCAGATCCTGCCGCCCTGTGCTTCGATGAACTCCTTGCAGATCGCAAGTCCCAGGCCCGTTCCTTCACGGGTGCCGGGCACTTTGAAGTAGCGGTCAAATATCTTATCCCTGTATTTTTCTTCGATCCCCTTACCGTGGTCCTTCACAGAGAAAATGCAATCCCCTTTTTCTTCTCTTACCGAGACCACTACTTCGGTTTGCTCAGGTGCATAGCGGATGGCATTGGACAGAAAATTATTGAGCACCCATGCGGTCTTATCAGCATCTGCATGAACAGATGGGCTTATTCCCGGAAAATCCGTCCTGAGTGTAATATTCTTCTCTTTCGCGACATTCCGGACGGATGAAACCGCTCTTTCAACAAGGGAAAGTGGCTTAACAGATGCAAGGTCCAGTCTGATCTTTCCGCTCTCCACCTGAGAAAGATCGAGCAGTTCACTCAGTATACGGAGCATGCGCTGATTGTCATCCTTGAGACTGCTCACAAGTTCCTTCTGATCTGCAGTCAATCCACCCACCCTTTCATCCTCCAGCAATTTGAGGCTGAAATCGGAAGACGCTAACGGCGTTTTCAGTTCGTGTGAAATGGTGGCAATGAAATTCGTTTTGGCAGTATCCAGTTCTTTAAAAGGAGTGATATTCTTCAGTACGATCACATTGCCTGTATTCATATCCTGCTGCCTGATATCGATGATCTCTTTCGAGAAATAATGCTCTTTCCCGTCCAGAACGACCCTGAAAGGGATATTGTTCTTTTCATTAACAACGAAGCGGAAGAGATCGTTCTTCCCCTGCACATCTTCTTTTGTACGGCCAACGATATCGGATTCAGTCAGATTCAGCAACTGCAGTGCCTGTTCGTTCGCGAACAGGATGATGCCTTTCTGATCGATCCCGATACTGGCATCTTTCAGTGAATTGATGACCGTTTCCGCGCGTTTTTTCTCGAACAGGATGCGGGAGAGGTTGCTGTGTTCATACTCATCGAGTTTCTCAGCCATACTGTTGAAAGCGGCGGCCAATTCACCGAATTCATCCTTCCGGTTCAGGTGGATCCGTTCGCCGTAATTCTTTGCGGCGATGGCCCTGATACCGTTCGTAAGGGTCGCGATGGGCGATGCGATCAGATTAGGAAAATTAAAACTGAATGTCAGACCGATCAGGATGCAGATCGTCAGGATGAGTGTGATGATCGTCTTGGCTTTTTCAGTTGAAGCTTTCGCCGCTTCGTTCTTATTGTTGATCGCCTGCAGGTTGAGCTGCATGATCATACTGATGTCCTTCCGGATCCTTATCCGCAGCCCTTCATCATACATCTGGCTCCGGGCTTTTCCGAAATTGGCACGCAATGAACTGGTAAGGTCCTTTTCACCCGGCTCAGTGATGTTCTTTTCCTGCATGCGCAGATTCTGCTCAAAATTGTCAAGCGCACGGATACTGTCGGGGCCTATGAACTGATCCAGTTCATTCAGCATATCCCTGGAATAATTCAGAGTCTCATAATTATCCTTAACGATCTCACCCGACTGAGCCGTGATACGGTTAAAATAAATGAAACTGACAGCTCCCACCAGGATCAGCAGGGCGAACAGAAAGATCGCCCCCATCGCCACTTTTGTTTTGAGCTTAATAGACATCAGGAGAGTATGATGATATCCACATCATTTTTAGATAGTGTTTTAAGCAGCTGATTAAAGAGGTTCGTCTTTAAAATTACCTGAAACAAATTTAGGTGAGGCTTGCCGATACATACCGTTGTTATTTGTTTTTCTTCCACTATTTCCATGATCGCCCGCGCGATATTGCTGTGTTTCAACTGGATGACCTCAGCACCCAGTTCGGTGGCATTCCGGAAATTATTGATCAGGTGACGCTGTGCTGCCAGCGGGATCTTGTCCATGGCCTCTTTGGGTGTTTGCACGTACAGCACATACCATTTACTGTTATAATATGATGCCAGTCTGGCTGTTTTGCGGATAATAGCCTGGGCGATCTCATGGTTAGAAGAGATACAGGCCAGGAAATGTTCATGACGCCATGATTTTTCACGGATGTTCACTTCATGATCCACCTTTCTTTCCACCTGTCCGGCCACTTCCTTCAATGCCAGCTCCCGCAGCTGTAATATCTTTTCAGGCCGGAAGAAATTGGTCAGTGCCTGTTGCACCTTACTATGGTCGTAGATCTTCCCCTCTTTGAGCCGGGTGATGAGTTCATCGGCGGTCAGATCGATATTCACGACTTCATCAGCCAGCTGCAGGATCTTATCCGGTACTCTTTCCTTCACTTCCACACCGGTAATGAGCTTCACATCTTCATTGATGCTTTCAATATGCTGGATGTTGACGGCGGATATGACATCGATGCCCGCATCCAGGATCTCCAGTACATCCTGCCATCTTTTTTCATTCTTGCTGCCGGGGATATTCGTATGAGCCAGTTCATCCACGATCACCACTTTCGGATGCAGCAGCAAAACTGCCTGCAGGTCCAGTTCTTCAAGTGCCTTTCCTTTATAGAATACACTTCTTCTGGGAATGACCGGCAGGCCGGTCACCTGTTCTTCTGTTTCCTTCCGTCCATGCGTTTCAACATACCCGACCTTGACATTGATATTATTCCGCAACAAGCTATGCGCTTCCTGCAACATGCGGAAGGTCTTGCCCACACCTGCACTCATCCCGATATAGATCTTGAGTTTACCTCTTTTTTCGGTATGGTTCAGATCCAGGAACTGTTTGACCCTTTTTTCTTTATCGTCTTCTTCTGCGAACAAAAACTTCTGTTTAGCATTAAAAATGAAATGTCGTGGCCAGTATGAATGAACCAGTCGTTCTTGAGGATGGTGCGTTCGTATCCGTGTTCTTATAGAAAACCGGATCCTTCGCTCCATCCAGTCTGAATTCAGGAATGATCGTCAGGGCATCAATATGGATACCTGCCGATAATGTAAGATCATAAATTCCGGTCCCCAATCCTGCTACGCCTTTATTATCACCGAAATATTCGCTTCGGAGTGTCAGGCCCAGTACTGAGGAAGGATCATAGTTGAAATAAACGGCGGATGCCCACCATGCGTTCCGGCTGCCTGAAGCTGGCTTGACCGAACGTATCGTTCCGTTGTATCCGATACTGAACCTGCTGTTCACAATGCCGGTAAAGATCAGGTCCACCTGGTTCACGGATGTCTCCGCAATATCTTTCCCTCCCGAATAATTCAGATAGGTATTCACTTTATTATTTGTACTGAACACATGAACCTGTCCCAGAATGTTCTTTTTTGAAAAGCTTGCAGAGACCCTGTCCGTTGGATCGGCAATGCCAGCCATCAGTGTAATATTTTTACCTGCATTAATATCCGCTTTGATCCCCGTATGGAAAAAAGGACCGTAAGAGAACATATAGTCCATGCTGTAATTCCGGTTCAGGTAGGCATCACATAATTCATAGCCAACATGGGTCATCCATTTACCGATCGTAAATTTCACTTTCCCGGATGGAGCATACGTCACGTAAGCCTGTTTGATGGCGGCCAGCGTTCCTTTATCATTGTAGGAGAATTCTTCGGCCCTTCTTCCAAAACCCAGGTCTGCCACAGCTTCCACTTTCCCGATCGTATAGTCGGCTTTCAGGGAGGCCATACCAAGTTCAAATGAATTCTGTGAATTCGTAAAGCTTGTGAAATTGTTCGTCCGGCCTGAATCAGCGGCATTGGCAAAATTGTAACGGTAATATGCATCGACAGACCCTGCTAAAGTCAGACTGCCTTTGCTGACCGTCGTATCCTGTGCTCCTGCGGTTGCAGTGATCATCAGCAAGAAGATCCCAATTAAATATTTTACCCGTTCCATTTTACTGATTTTTTTATTTCGTCACTCAGGTGTATTACTTTCTACCGGATCGACGCTCATTTCGTTCCATCCAGTTCAATATTGAGCTGCAGGACATTTACCCTTTCAGTGCCGAACATGCTCAACAATGGTTTTGTGATATACCTTTTCACCAGTTCCTGAACCCTTTCTACCGGCAGGTTCCGGGCCTTTGCGATCCGTTTAACCTGCACATAAGCGCCCTGCACTGAAATATCGGGATCAAGACCGGAGCCGGATGCGGTAACCAGATCAGAAGGGATCTCTTCCTTCTTCACATCCGGATTATGTACCAGAAAACTGTCGATCCTGCCCTGCACTTGTTGCAGGTAATCCGGGTTGGAGGGTCCTTTATTACTGCCACCTGCGCCGGCCGCATTATAATCTACCGCGGAGGGACGCGACCAGAAATATTTGTCATCCGTGAATTTCTGACCGATCAGTTCCCAGCCTTTTTCCTGACCATTCACGATGACCACCTTTCCTTTTCCTTTGTCAGGAAGGGTTTGTGCAGCTGCAAGGACCACCAGGGTGTAGATCCCCATGAAAAAGATCATGCAGAAAATTGTGAGTCGCAATGCAGGAAGAATATTTTGTTTCATGTTCAGTTCTTTTAAAGTTTAAAACCAAAGTGATACCAGCAGATCGATCGCTTTGATGCCGATGAAGGGAACGATCACGCCACCCAGTCCGTAGATAAGCAGGTTCCTTCGCAGCAGTGCACTGGCGCCGATCGGCTTATATGCAACCCCTCTTAAGGCCAGCGGTATCAGCATCGGAATAATGATCGCATTGAAGATGACCGCTGAAAGGATCGCACTTTCAGGACTGTGCAGGTTCATGATATTCAAACCCTGCAAACCCGGAATGGAAACGATGAACAGGGCCGGAACGATGGCGAAGTATTTTGCCACGTCATTGGCAATGGAGAACGTGGTGAGTGTCCCACGCGTCATCAGTAATTGTTTGCCGATCTCCACGATCTCGATCAGTTTGGTCGGATCGTTCTCGAGATCGACCATATTCCCGGCTTCTTTGGCAGCCTGTGTACCGCTGTTCATGGCAACACCCACATCCGCCTGTGCAAGGGCTGGCGCATCATTGGTACCGTCGCCCATCATCGCCACCAGTTTACCGCCCTGTTGTTCCTTGCGGATATAATTCATTTTATCCTCGGGCTTCGCTTCCGCGATGAAATCATCCACGCCTGCTTTTTCCGCGATAAACTTTGCCGTGAGCGGATTGTCGCCCGTCACCATAACCGTTTTCACGCCCATCTTCCTCAGGCGTTCGAATCTTTCACTGATGCCGGGTTTGATGATATCCTGCAGTTCGATCACCCCGACAGGTTTATTATTCAGTGCCACTACAAGTGGCGTACCGCCATTTTGCGCGATCGATCTTACGACAACTTCCATGCTAACCGGCATTACATGTCCGGATCTCAGACCCAGATCCCTGATCGCATCAAAGGCCCCCTTACGGATCTTCGTACCATCGCGGAGATCCACACCGCTGCTGCGTGTTTCAGCACTGAAGCTGATGAACTCCATCCCTTTTTCCATCTCCGCTTCCACGCCCTGGTTATGTGCCAGTTCAACGATCGACTTACCTTCCGGTGTTTCATCGGCCAATGAACTCAGCAGTGCCAAACGGATGAATGCTTTCGGATCATCATTCGTTTCCGGATGAAAATGAGTGGCCTTTCTGTTACCGATGGTGATGGTGCCGGTCTTATCCAGCAGGATCGTATCCAGGTCACCGGCTGTTTCAACAGCTTTACCGCTTTTGGTGATCACATTCGCACGCAGCGCGCGGTCCATCCCCGCGATACCGATCGCACTCAGCAAGCCACCGATGGTGGTCGGGATCAGACAAACGAATAAAGAGATGAAGGCGCCGATCGTGATCGGTGTATTCGCATAATCCCCGAATGGTTTCAGGGTAACGCATACAATGATGAATACAAGTGTGAAGACTGAAAGCAGAATGGTCAGCGCGATCTCGTTAGGAGTTTTCTGTCGGGATGCACCTTCTACCAGCGCGATCATCTTATCCAGGAATGTTTCACCGGGTTCCGTTGTAACGCGTACTTTGATCTGATCGGATAAGACCTTCGTACCACCGGTCACTGATGATTTGTCGCCGCCGGATTCACGGATGACCGGTGCGGATTCACCCGTGATGGCGGATTCATCGATCGTTGCGATGCCTTGTACGATCTCACCATCCATCGGTATCACATCACCCGCTTCGCACAGGAACAGGTCGCCTTTCCTCAACTGTGAGGAAGGGATCACTTTCACTTCATTGACATACATCTCCCCTACCGTGAATATTTTTTTTGCCGGCGTTTCTTCCCGGGCCTTACGCAGACTATTGGCCTGCGCCTTGCCTCTGGCTTCCGCAATGGCTTCCGCGAAATTGGCGAACAGCAATGTCAGCAGTAGAATGGAAGTAATGATGATATTATAAACGAGACCGCCCTGGCCCTTTTCACCGGCAGCGATCCATACACAAACGATGGCCATGACGAAGGTGCCGATCCAAACCGTGAACATGACCGGATTCCGGAACTGTGTCCGGGGATCCAGTTTTACAAAAGCCTGTCCAAGGGCTTCTTTTACCAGCGCCGGTTCGAATAAATGCTGTGATCTTCTGTGTTGTGACATAAAAATTAGTTTAACGCATTCCGAAATATTCCGCGATCGGCCCCAATGTCAGTGCCGGGAAAAAACTCAGTGCTGCCACGATCGCGATCACGGCAAACACCATCATGCCGAAAGTGCTGATGTCGGTCTTGAGTGTACCCGCACTTTCCGGTATATATTTTTTTCTTGCCAGGATGCCCGCAATGGCCACCGGCCCGATGATGGGCAGGAAACGGGCCAGCAGCATCACGATGCCGCAGCTGATATTCCAGAACGGTGTATTATCACCCAGGCCCTCAAAGCCGCTGCCATTATTGGCGGATGAAGAAGTGTATTCATACAGCATCTCACTGAAACCGTGATGACCCGGATTGTTCAGCCAGCCTGCATAAGCGGCGGAATTGTGTGCATACAACCAGGATGAAAGCGCAGTACCTGCCAGGATCAGTAAGGGATGGAGCAAGGCGATGATCGCGGCGATCTTCATTTCCTTTGCTTCGATCTTTTTGCCCAGCAATTCAGGTGTACGACCCACCATGAGGCCGCTGATGAACACCGCGATGATGATGAAGATGTAGAAATTCAGGAAGCCGACACCCACACCGCCATAGAATGCATTGACCATCATTCCCAGCATAGCGGCCATACTGCTGAGCGGGGTGAGACTGTCATGCATCGAGTTCACAGAACCATTGGAAGTAACCGTTGTGGTAATGGCCCAGTATGCCGATGCTGCCGGACCGAAACGCACTTCTTTCCCTTCCATGCTTCCCATCGGCTGCGCGATCCCCATTTTGGTGATCGCAGGATTCCCATGCATCTCCTGTGTTACGGCGGGTAAGAGTAGCAGCACAAATCCGACCGTCATGACTCCAAAGACCATCCACGCAAAACGTTTTCTTTTCAGCACATAACCCAGTGCGAAAACCATGGCGATAGGGATCAGCAGGATACATCCATTCTCCACGATATTGCTGAGATAGTCAGGATTCTCCAGCGGATGTGCTGAATTGGGTCCGAAAAATCCCCCGCCATTCGTGCCCAGTTGTTTGATGGCGACCATGGCTGCTGCGGGGCCGCGACTGACCTGAACAGTGTCGCCCTGCATGGATACATAATGCGCCTTCCCTTCAAAATTCATGGGTGTACCGCGGAATAAGAGGAAAACAGCGACCACGATGGAAAGCGGTAACAGGATACGTGTACAGGAACGAACGAAGTATACATAGAAATTTCCGAGCTTCTCCGTTGTGCGTTCTTTCATGGCCGTGAAAACGACGGCACAAGCAGCCATCCCTGCAGCAGCACTGATGAACTGGAACAGCATCAAAGTGAGTTGTCCGAGATAAGAAACACCTGTTTCACCGGAATAGTGCTGCAGGTTGGTATTGGAAATGAAACTGACCGTTGTGTTGAACGCAAGATCCGCGGTCATGGATGGATTGCCATCGGTATTGAGTGGCAGTTTCCCCATGTTCATCAGAATGATCATGGATAAAATGAACCAGACCAGATTGATGGTGAGTAATGCGAAAAGGGACTGCTTCCAGTCCAGCTCTTTTTTCGCATCGATCCCGCTGAAGCGGTAAAAGATCCTGTCGATCGGATCAAAGATCAGGTCGGGCCAGGTCCGGTGACCTTCATACACTTTACCGATGTAACGACCGAGCGGAATAGCCAGCACTGCAGTGAGTGCGTAAATCAGGATGATGCCTGCGATCTCCGTGTTCATGTTACAGATTTGAGGTTAGAATTTTTCCGGTTTCACCAGTACATAACAGAGGTACAGGAACACCAGGATGGATAGAATGAAGAGGTAGAGCATGGTTAAATTTTTTCGAACCAGGTGACGAATTTGTAAAAGAGAACAAACCCGGCCAGTCCGGTGACGTAAAGGATGAGTGTCAGCATACAGCTACTGTTTCCTTCAGGGCGCCAATTGCCGTGCCGCGGCCTTCCGGCATCATGCATGATCCGCCGAAAGCACTGCTGGCAGTGTGTTTCACGATCCATATTCCGGGGAAACGTCCTATAAGGGCATAAAAAAACCCTTCCATTCCGGAAGGGTATCCTTTCATTTTGGAAGGGTCAGTGGAGACCGTACTCCTCGATCTTCCTGTATAATGTGGTCAGACCGATACCCAGAAGGCGGGCGGTCTCGGTCTTATTTCCTCCGGTATGTTCGAGTACTTTCCGGATATGTAGCTTTTCTACTGAAGCCAATTCATATGTTCCTGTACCCTGTATGCCTTCACCGGCAGCATGCCCGTCAGGGAAGAATAATGTAGCCGCCGTCAGTTCCGGTCCGTTCTCCAGGATCACACTTCTTTCGATCACATTCTTCAGCTCTCGGATATTGCCGGGCCATTGATATTGCTGCAAAGCATCCATGTAACTTTTAGAGACCGACGGTACCGGTTTATTTGTTTTCCGTGCAAATACAGAAACAAAATGCCTGCACAGTTCAGGTATATCTTTCATTCTTTCCCGCAATGGCGGAATGGATAGCTGGAACACGGACAAACGATAGAAAAGATCCTGACGAAAAATTCCGTCCAGCATACACTGGTGAAGGTCCCGGTTCGTGGCCGCGATGATCCGGACATCCACTTTACGTGTTACCGTATCGCCGACCTTGATGAACTCGCCATTCTCCAGCACACGCAACAGGCGTGATTGCAGTTCGGGCGGCATCTCGCCTAATTCATCCATGAACAGGGTTCCGCCATGTGCCTCTTCAAACAATCCTTTTTTATCTTTCACCGCGCCGGTGAATGCACCGGCTTTATGTCCGAACAATTCACTTTCCAGTAATTCCTTACTGAAAGCACTGCAGTTCACTGCGACGAAATTTTGTGTAGCACGCAGACCTGCATAATGTATGCTTTGCGCGAATACTTCCTTACCGGTACCCGTTTCGCCCTGGATCAGAACTGTAGCATCGGTCGCTGCTACTTTTTGTGCAAGCGCTACCACATCCCGAATAGCGGGTGAACCTCCGATGATATTGCTGAATGAATACCGGTTACTGATCTGTTCCTGCAGCTGATCCACTTTCCTTGACATCCGGATCTTTTCCAAAGCGCGGTGCAGCAATGGAATGATCTTATCATTATCGTCCCCTTTCTGGATATAATCGAACGCCCCGTTCCGCATCGCCTGTACACCATCGGGTACATTGCCGTACGCTGTGAGCAGGATGATCTCAGTGCCGGGGTATGTGATCTTTGCTTCTTTTGTGAAATCAACCCCATTGCCGTCCGGAAGTTTCACATCACAAAGTACCACGGCAGGCGTATCCTTCTCCATGAGTTGCCGGGCAGAACGCAGATCCCTGGCTTCTTTGACCAGGAAGCCTTCCAGTGCAATAATGCGGTGCAGGAGTTTCCTCAGCTTCTCTTCATCATCGATGATCAGAATGGATTCAGGCATATGTGCAGTAAATATTCCCCAAAACTAACACTAAGATCATAGACACATAACGGAATACAGAGATTTGCAGAAAAATGCTATACGCCGAAGCTCCACCGGTGGTACAGGAAGTGCTTCACCAACACCTTCACCCCGATCGCCATCGGACTGATATCCATCGACTCATATCCCCCGAAGAAGCAAAAAAACCACCTCCCGGAAAATTCCGGAGAGGTGGGGGATGGATGCACAGGGTTGTTTATACAACAACGAGTTCAGCGTTCGTATCTTTCTTTTCAATGACCAGTTCATCCTGGAATTCCACGATACCCGTTTCCACATTGTACATGGCGCCGCAGATCCCGATCTCACCTTTGTTGAACATTTCATGCAGGATATGACTGCGTTCCAGGATCGCTTCCACGGAGCGGTGCACATTGATCATCGCCACATTTTCCACGAAATCACCATTCCCTGAATTCCGCTCGCGGGTCGTAGTGGTTTCAGCTTCAACCGCAGGCCGGAGTTTGGACAGCAGTGCGGTCAGATTGCCCATCTCCACATGATCGCAGGCACCTTTCACGGCGCCGCATTTAGTATGCCCCAGTACCACGATCAGTTTGGAACCCGCTACTTTGCAGGCGAACTCCATACTGCCGAGAATATCCTCATTCACGATGTTGCCTGCAACCCGCACACTGAAAATATCGCCCAGTCCCTGGTCGAAGATCAGTTCAGCGGATGTGCGGCTGTCGATACAACTGAGTACGATCGCGAAAGGCCATTGCCCGTCACGGGTTTCATTGACCTGCTGCAGCAGATTACGGTTATATTTCAGATTATTGACGAACCGGCTGTTGCCATCTTTCAGTACCTGTAAGGCATGAGCGGGTGTCATGGTCGATTGTGTATCCTGATTATGTGTATACATGAGTTCTCTTTTTAATTTACTGTTAACGAAGTGTGTTTGTTCGATTCGCCGACAATGACGGAATGGTAGCGCGGAATGTAGGATTTGAGCGACTGCACATTGTCCGTATTGACGATGCCATAAGCTTCCTTGAATCCTACGGTCTTGCAACTGATATTCTTCAATGGCGCCTGAATATCCCTGAAATCACGGATCAGCTCCAGAACATCATGATCGATGTACTGACTGTCATACGCATCAATGATGACCGTTGACCCTTCCGGCAGATGCTCCAGCGTGAGCTTGATGCTGGCCTTGTTCAGGAAAGAAACTTCTTCCGACAAATGGATCAGGATCGTTTCACCATCATGGTACTTTTCTTTGTGAAAGAAATAGGAGTTCTTATAATTCCCGTACAACAACGCAAGTACGCTTACACCCAGGCCGATACCCACGCCTACCAGCAGGTCCGTGAAGACGATGGCAAGAACGGTCACCAGGAACGGCACCCACTGGTACTTTCCGGCACTGAACATTTTTTTGAACAGGGAAGGGCTGCAGAGTTTATAACCGGTCATGAGCAGAATGGCTGCAAGTCCCGCCAGGGGGATCTTATTCAATAAAGAAGGAATGAATACGACACAGACCAGTAGCAGGACACCATGAATGACCGCGGAGAGTTTCGTTTTTGCACCGGCATTCAAATTAGCGGAACTGCGTACGATCACACTGGTGATCGGCAATCCGCCGACCAATCCGGACAGCATATTTCCGGCCCCCTGTGCCATCAGCTCACGATTGGTGGAGGTCCTTCTTTTTTCCGGATCCAGTTTATCCACCGCTTCGATACACAGCAGTGTCTCGATCGAAGCCACAGCAGCGATCGTTAATGCCACTACATACACTTGCGGATTACTGAACTGAGAAAAATCAGGGAGCGTGAACAGTGAAACAAAAGCTGACGCGCTTTCAGGTACAGGAATATTCACGAGGTGGCTTCCTGTAACGGCCAGCGAACTGCCGGATCTTGTGAAGATCTCATTGAGCACGACCGATACTGTAACGGCGACCAGACCTCCGGGAACGAGTTTGAACCGTTTCTTCATGAACGGACGTTCCCAGAGGATAAGGATCGCAAGTGCGATCAGACAGATCAGGGTGGCACCCGGATCGATGCGGCCGATGACTTTGAATATTTCAGAGAATGTATTTTCACCGTCTACCTGCAGAAATGCCATTTCACCTTCCGCATCTTTATCATAACCGAATGCATGCGGCAATTGCTTGAGGATGATGATGACACCGATCGCAGTGAGGAGTCCGCGGATCACACTGGAGGGGATATAATCCGCAATGGCACCGGCTTTCAGCAGCCCCAGCAGGGCCTGAAAGATGCCTGCCAAAAAAACAGCAAGTAAAAAAGTTTCGAATGCACCGAGTTTGGTGATCGATGCCATGACGACAGCTGCGAGACCCGCCGCTGGACCGCTGACACTTAACTGAGAATTACTAAGGGCGCCGATCACGACACCTCCAATGATACCGGAGATCATCCCGGAAAAGAAAGGGGCACCGGACGCGAGCGCGATACCTAAACAAAGCGGAAGGGCCACCAGGAACACAACGATCCCGGAGGGGAGGTCGCTCTTCATATGAGCGAACATATTCTTTTGCATGTAAGATTATTTGAATGAACAGGAATAATGCATCACCTTATCATGGATACGGCAATGATCTCAGGACCTAAAATGATCAGGCCTGATCCGGAGGAATCTCAGGAAGAAAGAGATAGGCGGAACTGTTCAGTCTGCAGGATGCAGCATGATACTCACGGGAAAAAAGCTGGATGTGGAACTGCAGTGCTGCACTTTCAAATGTGAGTGCCTTCTCCTCTTTTTCCTTTTTCACATCATCATCCTTTTCCGTACCCGTCTTGGCAATGCAGCACTCCATCCCGTCAGGGCTGAAGCAGGCATTTGCTACCAGCTCGGCCGAAAATGAGCTGATCAGGAGGAAACATATGATGCGAATGAATTTCATGAGGGGCGAAACTAATACGCAGATCCCGGTTTTTCACTTTCCAACTGTAAAGGTTTTGTAAAAAAATGCCGGTGCTGTTTAAGAAAGCGTGTGCCGGTCAAGGGCGGCCCTTAAACAACATTCCTACCGGGCCGACCCTAAAAAAAATATCTCCGCGACTGAACTTTTCATTTTGTCCGATGTTATGGAGGAAATATTTTTGCTCGTCTTGAGACCCATCGCCGTCATATTGCTCATCATTTTCAGCCTGGTACAGGTGGCGCCCGCCATTCAGTCATTCATGCCTGATACCAAAGTGAGCCTGTTCAGTCCGGATGAGGAGAAATCTGAAAAAGGAACACCTGAAAAACAGGAAAAGAAAGAATCAAAGGATTTCACTTTCAATGATGCCCTGACCGGCGGCATCAGCATCCGGCAAATGCTGCATGGCGCAGCTGGCGTTACCCTTCACCCCTCACCTTACGTAGAGCATCATACGCCTCCGCCCAATTTCGCTTAATTCCATATTGCAACTTCGATTGCATCCTTGTACAGGCAAGCCTGTACCGTATTTACCTATTCCCTCATTTACATATTGATTTATGCAAACCAAGATCAATCCGGTCACCAGGATATTGAACCTGGTCAGACTGGAACGCAAGGAGATCACCGCGATCTATTTTTATGCCATACTGGGCGGGCTCATACAACTCAGTGTACCTGTAGGGGTACAATCGATCATCGGGTTCGTCATGGGCGGCGCGATGGTCACATCACTGGTCATTCTCATCATATTGGTCGTACTCGGCGTGCTGCTGAACGGCTTATTACAGATCGGGCAAATGAGGATCATCGAAAAGATCCAGCAAAGGATATTCGTCCGCTATGCTTTCACCATTGCCGGCAGACTGCCCCATGTGGATATGAAGAAAACGGACGCGTATTATCTGCCCGAGCTGATGAACCGTTTTTTTGAGATCCCACTCTTACAAAAAGGACTGGCGAAACTATTGCTGGATATGCCTGCAGCGATGATCCAGATCCTGTTCGGCCTGATCCTGTTATCGCTGTACCATCCCGCTTTCATTCTGTTCGGTCTGGTCCTGGTACTGATCCTCTGGCTCATCCTGTATTATTCCGGCAACCGCGGATTGCAGAGCAGCCTGGCGGAAAGCACCTGGAAATATTCCGTTGCAGCCTGGCTGGAAGAAATGGCCCGCATGGTCAAAACATTCAAGTATGCCAAGGACACCCAGATCAGTATGCGTAAAACGGATGAACGTACCGTTGGCTATCTGGAAGCGCGCAACCATCACTTCAGCATTCTGCAACTGCAATTCAAAGTGCTGGTGGCTTTCAAAGTACTGATCACAGCAGCTATGCTCATTGTTGGTTCCGTATTACTCGTGAACCAGCAACTGAACATCGGTCAGTTCATTGCGGCCGAGATCGTGATCCTTACCGTGATCAACTCGGTAGAAAAACTGATCGGTAATCTGGAAAGCGTGTATGATGTGCTGACCTCCGCGGAGAAGATCGGTGTGCTGACCGATAAGCCGCAGGAAACCTCAGGGACCCTGACACTGGAACCTGGTGAACAGGGATTATCGATCGCTTTTCAGCAAGTGAGTTTCGGATATGATGAAAAGGAGCAGATACTGAAGGACCTTTCATTCTCGGTCAGCCCTGGACAAAAGGTCTGCATCACAGGTCCGGAAGGAAGCGGCAAATCCACCTTACTGCGATTACTCAGTGGTGCTTATCAGGACTTCAATGGCGCGATCCTCATCAATGATCTGCCGATCGGAAATTATGATGCTGATTCGATCCGTAAGCATTCCGGCATCCTGCTCAGTCAGCAGGATATCTTCCACGGCACTTTAATGGAGAACTGCACGATGGGTGACCCGCAGGCGGATATCGGTGAACTGCGAACGCTCATCCGGAAAACAGGACTGGAGCCCTTCATCGCATCACTGGATAAAGGACTGGACACCCAACTGGAGCCGGGCGGAAAGCGTTTATCCAAAACTGTTATACACAAGATCCTGCTGGTACGCGCGCTGCTCGGCAAGCCCCGCCTGCTGTTGCTCGAAGAACCCTGGCAGGGTATGGAAGCCATGTACACCCGGCAACTGCAACAGTTATTGTTACAGGAGCTGCCGGATTCAACCATTCTCATTACCACGCATGATGATCAGTTCGCACAGCAATGCGATCAGGTCATCCGCTTAAATAAAGTATCAACGCAACAATAAAAGATCATGCATACCACAGAAAATACATCCAACTGGCGGTCATTCCGTAAGATCTACGGTTATAACAAGCAAAGCCGGATCCGTTTCTGGTTCTACGGACTACTCGTGCTGCTTGCCGTTACATTATTCCTGCCCTGGACACAACATATCCGCGCGCGTGGCACGGTGACCACATTGCGTCCGGAACAACGTCCGCAGGAACTCAACACCATCATCCCGGGCCGCGTACTGAAATGGTTCGTGAAGGAAGGTGATATCGTGAAAGCTGGTGATACCATCCTGCAATTGGCAGAGATCAAGGATGATTATTTCGATCCGCAACTGGTGAACCGTACCGGTGAACAATTGCGTTCGAAACAACAGTCGATCGAATTATATAAAAGCAAGGCCGGCACCGCTTCCACTCAGATCAGTGCCCTGGACAACGCGCTGACATTGAAACTGAACCAACTTGAGAACAAAAGAAAACAGCAACAGGTGAAACTGCAGACCGACAGCATTGAATTGATGGCGGCGGTCAATGACCTCAATATCGCCGGTAAACAACTGGCACGACAACGTTCCCTGTATGACAGCGGACTGGTTTCCCTTACCCAACTGGAACAACGGAATCAGGCATATCAGAATGCGCTCGCGAAGAAAATATCAGCGGAAAATAAAATGACGAATACGCGTCAGGATCTGCTGATCACGGAGATCGAATTCAATTCCGCACGGCAGGAAAACCGGGAAAAAGTCTCCAAGGCTCAGGGTGATCAGTTGCAGAGCTTATCGCAGGCTGCTACTGGTGAAGCGGAAGTGGCGAAACTGCAGAATCAGTACAGCAATTATTCGATCCGCAACGGACTGTACTTCATCACCGCTCCGCAAGGCGGGCAGATCACGAAAGCACGGAAAGCAGGCATCGGTGAGATCGTGAAAGAAGGCGACATGATCGTAGAGGTCGTACCGGACCGCTTTCAGTATGCGGTGGAATTATTCGTCAGGCCTGTTGACCTTCCGCTTGTAAGCACCGGACAGCAGGTACGGTTCCAGTTCGATGGATTTCCTGCTATCGTTTTCAGCGGCTGGCCCAGGTCCTCTTACGGAACTTTTGCCGGCAAAGTGACCGCGGTGGAGAATTCAGTAAGTGCCAACGGAAAGTTCAGGGTATTGGTCACGGAAAACCCTTTACAAAAACCCTGGCCGCCGCAACTCCGCATGGGGACCGGCGCGCAGGCTATCGCATTACTGAAGGATGTACCGGTATGGTATGAATTGTGGCGGAACATCAATGGATTCCCGCCGGACTATTATCAGGCAGGACAAAAAACAACAGAAAAGAAATGACACACATAAGAAAGATACTTCCATTCATTTTATCCGTTGGATTGTGGATGCACAACATGAATGCTGTAGCACAAGTGCCGGACACTTTATCACCAGAAGCATTGCGAGAGATCGTGTTGCGCAATCACCCCGTCGCGAAGCAGGCGGATATCATCATACAAAAAGCAAAAGCGGATATCAGCATCGCACGCGCAGGCTTCGATCCGGTCTTACAACATCAGCAGTCGGAAAAAACATTCGACGGCACGGCGTATTACCGTTACAGTCAACCGGAACTGAAGATCCCCACCTGGTTCGGCATCGACCTCGTAGCGGGAACGGAGAACCTCAGTGGTAACCGGACCGATCCGCAGGAAACAAAAGGCCGCAGCAACTATGCAGGGGTCAGCATCCCGTTGGTAAAGAACCTGCTGATGGATAAACGGCGCGCCGCATTGAAAACGGCACAGCTGTTCAAAACTGCTTCTGAACAGGAAAAGAAAGCGATACTCAATGACTTGTTGTATGAATCCACGAGTGCATACTGGAACTGGGTGTCCGGCTATCAGGATTATCTGCTGATACAGGATGTTGTTAAAGTGAATCAGCAAAGAATGGAATGGGTGGTCAAAACCTATCAACTGGGTGAACGACCTGCCATTGATACCATTGAGGCTTTATCGCAATTACAATCTTTCCAGCTTGCGGAAAGTCAGGCTTTGCTGGAATACAAAAATGCAACGATCCTTTTATCCGCTTACCTGTGGAACGGGAACGGCGAGCCTGTGATACTGCCCGAACAGGTGATCCCTGCAAAAAGAGTTCTGGAGCAAGATGTTTATGCACTGCAGCTACCTAAGCAAGAAGCACTCCTGCGCACCGCCCTGCTGATGCATCCGGAGCTGAAGCAGTACGATTATAAACTGAGTGCGCTGGGCATTGAAAAACGACTGAAATTCCAGGACATGCTGCCGGTCGTCAATTTCAAATACAACCAGTTGGGCAAGGGCTATGACCTGCTGAAACAAACCGGGCCCTTATTCCAGAACAATTTCAGGTACGGCATCAGCTTCAGTATGCCCCTGCGATTATCAGAAGGCCGGGGCGGCTACCGCAAAGCACAATTGAAATTAAAAGAAACGCAATGGGACCAGGAACTGAAATCACTGCGTATCGTCAATAAAGTAAAGACGGCTTTCAATGAAATGGAAACACTCCGGTCACAACTGCATCTTCAGGAAACGGCCTTCCGGAATTTTAACCGCCTCCTGAAAGCGGAGGAAACTCGACTGCTGGCCGGCGAAAGCTCCCTCTTTCTGGTGAACGCAAGGGAGAATAAGGCACTGGAAGCCCGCCAGAAATGGCAACAGCTGAGGATAAAATTCCTGAAATCCCTTGTTTCCGTTCAATGGGCGGCCGGTCAGTTATTCCAATAGTCGTATTTTCGGTACATGAAATCATTTGAAAAACTGTTACAGGATAACAAGGCCTGGGCGAAGGAACAGGTGGATCGTGACCCTGAATTTTTCAAACGCCTTTCTTCATTGCAAACACCGGAGATCCTCTGGATCGGCTGCAGTGACAGCCGCGTGCCTGCCAACCAGATCACCGGCACCCAACCCGGCGAGATCTTCGTACACCGCAACGTGGCGAACATGGTGGTGCATACGGACCTGAACCTGCTGACCGTGCTGGATTATGCGGTCAACATCCTCAAAGTACAACACGTGATCGTTTGTGGTCACTATGGATGTGGTGGCGTGAAAGCCGCCATGACCAAACATAATTTCGGCATCATCAATAAATGGCTGCGCAACATCAAGGATGTGTACCGCATCCACCAGGAAGAGATCGACTCTTTCCAGGATGAAGAAAAAAGAACGGACCGGCTGGTGGAGCTGAATGTACAGGAGCAGGTGATGAACCTGGCCAAGACCTCTATCATCCAGAAAACCTGGGTACATGAGCAGCGGCCGCATATCCATGGCTGGGTGTATGGACTGGAGGACGGTCTCATCCGCGCGGTATTTGAAATGCCCCCGGGCACTCATATCGATCCGTTATACGAATACGACGACCTTTAATTCATCCATAAATTTGTAGGTTTGCGCCTATGTCGATCGAAATCAAAAATCTCCTGAAAGTTTACGGCGAACAGAAAGCAGTGAACGGCATCTCCTTCCGGGTTGACAAAGGCGAGATCGTGGGATTCCTGGGCCCCAATGGTGCCGGCAAATCCACCACCATGAAGATCCTCACCGGATACCTGCAATCCGATGGCGGAACCGCCGAGGTCTGCGGCATCAATGTAAATGAAGATGCACTGGCAGCGAAGAAGAAGATCGGCTATCTCCCTGAATTGAACGCCTTATATTATGACATGTATGTACGCGAGTACCTGGGCTTCATCGCGGAAGTGCATGGCATCACCAACCGCAAGCAAAGGATCGAAGAAGTGATCACAATGACAGGTCTGAATGCGGAGAGCGGCAAGAAGATCGGACAATTATCCAAAGGATATAAACAAAGGGTGGGACTGGCCGCGGCACTGATCCACGACCCGGAAGTACTCATCCTCGATGAACCCACTACCGGCCTCGATCCTAATCAGATCATTGAGATCCGTGAAGTGATCCGCAAACAGGGTCAGAATAAAACGGTACTGTTCTCATCCCATATCCTGCAGGAAGTGGAAGCGATCTGTGACCGCGTCATCATCATCAATAAAGGGAATATCGTGGCGAATGACTCACTTGGTCAATTGCAGGCTAATTTCAGAACCAGAGCATCCGTATTACTGGAACTGAAAGAAGCTGTGGACGCAACGATGATGACCGCAACATTCGGGGAAGATGTGAAAAGTGTGAACGCGCATACATGGCGCTTTGAGACCGCCGATCCGGAAACTCTGAAAAAACAGATCCTCAGCTTCACGCTGCAGCATAATCTGAATATCGTTGCCTTACAAAGTGATACCGCGAACCTGGAAGATGTGTTCCGGCAACTGACTACCGGATCAAAGTAACGGTGCCTTTCTGTAATACCGGTTTATCATCGAGGGTCATATATTCCAGCATCCAGACATATACATCCGATGCGGAACGTTCACCGCGATAAGTGCCATTCCAGCCTTCCCCTTCTTTGGTGGTGGAGAACACCAGATTCCCGTAACGGTTATAGACAGCGAAACGTTTCAATACCTTGACGCCGGCCATAGTCGGGCGCAGCACATCATTCAGTCCGTCGCCATTCGGCGTGAAAGCAGTAGGCAGCCAGACGGTACAATGTGACAACACATGGATCAACTGTTCCGTACTGTCTGTACATCCATACACAGAACGCGCGATGAGTTTCACTTTATAATCCCCGTCCTGCGTAAAGGTCCTGGACACATCCGCCGTTGTTTCCACCGATCCGTCACTGAAATGCCATTCATAGGTGACCGGTATATTTCCCGCGATCGTTGTTTTATTGGTGATCAACACTGGTGTATTGATACAGTTCAGGGCGTGTTCCGTTTTGAAATCCGCTTCGGGAACAGGCGTACGAGTGACCTGGATCTGACGGGTCACATCATCACAACCATTCTTACGGATCTTTGCCCAGTAAGTGGCCTGCGATTGTGAAGCGGGAATGTATACCTGCTGCGTTGCGCCTGTAATGGGCGCGCCATCCCGGTACCATTGAATACTGTTCGAAGGATCGGTGACCCTGAAACTCACGTTCAGTTCCTCATCCGGACAATAGAACAATCTGCCATTGACCGTACTGGCGGTATCCAGCACGATGGGGGTGAGCCGCATGCCATCTTCCGCAAAACATCCGGTGTTAAGGTCAGTGGTACGCAATACAAAATCGACCGGATCGCGGAGGCCCGGCATCACGACCGGACTACTGATCGCGGCATTGACGAATGGTGTGGCCGGCAACCAGCTGTACATCATACCCGGTTGCGGATTGAGCCCGATCTGCGTGAATTGCGAACTGCAGGCCGTGATATCAGGCCCTGCATCTGCGACGGGCTTGGGCGCCGCGGAGATCACTGCATATAAAGTATCATCACAACCGAAGCCCTGATAGGGATGTACGATCACAGGATAAGTTGTACCGACCGGTGGTGCGGGATCAAGGAAAAGCGATTGAAGGGTACTGATCTGTGTAGTGAAGCCGGGATCCTGATACCAGGTGTAGGACTGGAATCCGAATGGAGCACTAACGGTCAGCGACCGGTCGCCCGCACATAATGTATTGCCGCGGATGACCCCGCTGCAACTGGAGTTGACATCAACATATGCATAACCAAAATGTCTTCTGAATGTGCAGTCACTGGAAATGAATTCCAACCGAACCGTTTTACCCGCATATGCGCTCAGGTCAACGGAGATCGGTGTCCAGTCCTTATAATATACATCGGAAGCAACAGAAGATTGAATGAAACCCGGCAGGTAGGGAGAGGATGTAAAGTCGAAGGATACGCAATCGATCTCACTTCCTGTCTGCACATCGACCACCCGGGCGCGGAACCTGGGTTGTTCCGAAGGCTGATGATTCGGCGCTTGCAGCACCACTGCGAAATGATACAAAATGGCGAAGGCCTGTGCTGTTGGAGGGATCGTAAATGTATAAAAGATGCCTTCCGCACCGGCCCCACCCTGATTATTCCCCAACAAAACACTGAATCCGCTTCCGTTGCGGCAACTGCGGGGGAACAATCCGTACTGATCGAGTGAATTATCAGAAGCGGAAATGATCGTATGCTGATCCGGCGTTTGTGAAAACCCGCTCCAGTTGATCACATTATCGGTACCGGTGCTGACCACATTTCCGGTTTTGCATTCCCAGAATGAGAAGTTGCCGTATTCAAAGTCGAGGTTGGGCGGACAAACACCCGCCTGCCCATGAACCCATTGCTGCAGGAGCAAGGCCTGGCATAAAATGGCCAGCCGGAGGCAGTAGTATATGGATCGTTGGTTCATGGCTCTGATAAATCGGAGAATACGTCCGAAAAGTTGTCCGGACCCTGTTCGGGCGGCAGGATTTCAAGGACGAAGACTTCCTTAAAATAAGATTTTTCCGGCTACTCCCGGTGGATCGCTGCAGGGGGCTGAATTACAGCAGGCAAGAGGGATCCGGGCAAAGAAAAAGGCTTTTACCCGGGTGGATAAAAGCCTTGTAATAAACAGTTCGTTCAGCGGATCAGAATGCTTTCTTCTTGAAATCCCCTGAGAAGATCAGGATCAGTTTGGACGTATTGAAATATTTCTTCAGTGCGTCATTCACTTTATTCAGATCGAGTGCTTTCACTTTATTCTCGAAATCGGTGTATTGGGTAAGGTCGCGGTCATCACGCATGTATTGCTGAATGAGATTGGCCACCGCGCCGTTCACACCGAGTGTGGTCTTATTGCCTTCCAGATATGCTTTTACCGCATTGGTCAGCTCCTCTTGAGTGAAGCCGGCTGTTTTAGCTTTTTCGATCTCTTCATGCAGTGCCGTATCGATCCGGCCCTGGTAGAGCGGATTGTAGAAGGCATATACCCCCCAGGTACCCACGTTATATTTGTATTGAAGGCCCATATACGTTCCGGCACCGTAACTCATGCCCTCTTTTTCACGCAGACGTTGAGGAATGCGGGAAGATAGAAAGGCACCGCCTCCAAGCAGATTGTCGGCCATGAACACCGCAGGATAATCAGCATGCTGCTGTGAGATGTTCAGGTTGATGCTGCCCATCAGGACCGCATTGGTCTTGTCGGGCGTATTCACTGATTCCGTCGTACCCGCCACATCGAAATATTTAGGTTCAAGACGTTTGTAGGCCATTTTCGCATTCCACTTACCGAGTGAACTGTTCAGGAAGCCGGTGATCTTTGGCTGATCGAGCTGGCCGACAAAAACGGAAGTGGAATTATTCGCGCCATAATATTCCGCGTAATATTTCTTTACATCATCCAGTTTGATATTATTGATCTCTGCCAGACTTTCATCCGCGTCATTGGTATACAGCGGATGGCCTTTGGGATAGGGTGTGCTCAGTTTGCCAAGACGGATCTGGGCAACGGTCTGCGGCTCACTCTTATTGGCTTCATAACCTGCTTTCATGCTCTGCACTTCTTTATCGAACTCAGCAGCATCGAATTTCGGATGATGCAGCAGGTCGTCGAGCAGGCTCAGTGCGGCGGCCAGGTTCTGTTTATCGGTGTTCATATTGATCTGGAGTACACCGGGACCACCGGAGAACGAAATATCCGATTTCAGTTTATCCAGTTCATCCATGATCTGTTTCTTGCTGCGTGTGGTCGTGCCGGTCATCAGCATGCGTGCGGTCAGGTCACCGAGTTCCTGTTTGAACATCAGGTTGCTTTCTTCACCTGCGCGCATCGTGAAAGTGGCCGTGATCTTATCGCCCTTGGTCGGTTTTTCCAGTAATGCGTATTTACCGCCATTGGCCAGTTTACCGTACACCGTATTCTTTTTGATATTCTCGATACTGTTCTCGAACTCCGCCTTCTGCGCTTCCATTTCCTTTCCCTTGTAACCTGCCACCAGTTTATCGATGTCGGGTGTTTCATTCACCACCGTACGGTCTGGGGCTGCATCCGGAATGAATACACCCACAGTACGGTTGGATGGTTTGTAATAACGCTGTGCGGCGGATTGCAGGTCTTGGAGGGTGAGTGCTTCTACACGGTCGCGGTACAGGAACCACAAGCGCCAGTCACCGGCACCCACGAATTCCGCCATACCGATCGAGAGGTTCAGCACTTTACTGTTCGTCTGGTCCACATACTTCAGCAACACATTCTTGGCACGGGAGAGATCTTCTTCCGTGAATTTCATCGTGCCGATCGCGTTGGCGGATTGAATGAGGGCCGCACGGGCGCTGTCGATACTTTTATCTTTCGGCACTTCCGCTTCAAAATAAGTGAAGCCGGGATCGTGCAGGGTTTGCGCGTATCCGCTGATCCTGGTAGCGAGTTTGCTTTCCACCAGTTTTTTATAGAACACACCGGAAGGATCATTGGTCAGTACCTGGATCAACGCGTCATTGGCCGCATAATCCTTATCCGCAAAACTCGGTGTATGATAACCCATGCCGATGTACTGGATATCACCGGTGCGGCTGAGGGTGACGAAACGTTCACCATCCTGCGCGGGCTCCATTGTATAGGTAGGCTGCAGTACGCGGGTGGGACGGGGAATGGGACCAAAGAACTGTTTCACATATTCCAGTGCCTGCTTCTCATCGAACTTACCGGCGATGATCAGTTCAGCATTATCGGGCTGATAATATTTCTTGTAGAAATTCTTAAGGTTGGCAGCCTGAACGCGTTCGATATCTTCCTTGCTGCCGATGGTGGACTTCCCATAGTTATGCCAGAGATACATGGAGGACAGCACACGTTCATTCAGTACACCACTCGGATTATTCTCACCGATCTCGAATTCGTTACGCACCACACTGAATTCCTTTTGCAGTTCTTCAGCCAGGATCTTGGAATTGACCATACGGTCGGCTTCCATATCGAGCGCCCATTTCAGATTCTCATCCGAAGCGGAAAGGATCTCGTAATAATTGGTGCGGTCGTACCAGGTGGTGCCGTTGGCGAAGGCGCCTTTATCGGCGATCGCTTTTTTGATATCGGTGAACTTTTCACATTGCTTGAAGAGCATATGCTCCAACAGGTGGGCCATACCGGATTCACCGTATCCTTCATGGCGGGAGCCTACCTTATATATGATGTTCACGGCGAGGTTGGTTTCAGCACCATCGGGGATCAGGAGGACGCGCAGGCCATTTTCGAGTTCATATTCTTTCATGCCTTCCACACTATTGATCAGCTTCGGGGCGGCGGGTTGGGCATGTGCTGAACCGCAAGCCAGTAAGGCGGATGCGAAGAAAGCAAACAGTTGTTTGTACATAGACCAAGGTTTTCACTAAAGGTAAAGGATTCCGGTATTCTACTGATGCCGGTCATCATTTCATCCGCTTCCGGACTGATTTTGGGTTTTGCAGCACCGTGATAATGCCGTTTCTTTGCAGTGCAAAACAAGCAATCAAATTATGAGTTACATTTCTGAGATCTTCGCCCGGCAGATCCTTGACAGCCGCGGCAACCCGACAGTAGAAGCAGACGTGATCACTGATGAAGGAGCGGTAGGCCGCGCAGCAGTTCCCAGCGGCGCCAGTACCGGTATCCATGAAGCCATGGAACTCCGCGACGGTGATAAGAAAAAATATGGCGGCAAAGGTGTACTGAAAGCCGTAAAGAACGTGAACAGTGTGATCGCCCCGGCCCTGCTGGGTTTTGATGTGGCTGACCAGACCGGCATCGATGAAATGATGATCGAACTGGATGGCACACCCAATAAAAGCAAACTCGGCGCCAATGCGATCCTTGCGGTGAGCATGGCCGTTGCCAAAGCAGCCGCTGAAGAAGCTGCGTTGCCCCTTTACCGTTATATCGGTGGCACGAATGCAAAAACGCTTCCCATCCCGATGATGAACATCCTGAATGGTGGCGCGCATGCTGATAACAAGATCGATTTCCAGGAATTCATGATCATGCCCGTTGGTGCTCCTTCTTTCTCTGAAGGTCTGCGCTGGGGTGTGGAGATCTTCCATGCACTGAAGACCGTTCTGAAGAAAAAAGGATACAGTACTAACGTAGGTGATGAAGGTGGTTTCGCTCCCAACATCCAGAGCAATGAAGAAGCGATCGAAACCGTACTGACCGCTATTCAGGCTGCAGGTTACAAGACCGGTTCACAGATCATGATCGCCATGGATGCTGCCAACAGTGAACTGTGGGACAGCAAGAAGAAGAAATATGTATTCCATAAAAGCTCCGGCAAAGAAATGAGCAGCGAGCAACTGGTGAAATACTGGGAAAAATGGGTGAACCAATACCCCATCGCTTCCATTGAAGATGGTATGGCGGAAGATGACTGGGATGGCTGGAAACTGCTGAGCAAAACCGTTGGCAGCAAATGTCAGCTGGTTGGTGATGACCTGTTCGTAACGAACGTTACACGCCTCCAGCAAGGTATCGATAAAGGTATCGGTAACGGTCTGCTGGTAAAAGTGAACCAGATCGGAACGATCACTGAAACCATTAACGCGGTAACCCTGGCTCAGCACAATGGTTACAATACCATCATGAGTCACCGCAGCGGTGAAACAGAAGATACCACGATCGCTGACCTGGCTGTTGCGCTGAACTGCGGACAGATCAAAACCGGTAGTGCTTCCCGTACTGACCGTATGGCGAAATACAATCAGCTGATCCGTATCGAAGAATTACTCGGTACCTCCGCTGTTTATCCGAAAGGAAAGATTAAATTTGGTAAATAAGGTGTTCCGGAAACAGGTGAAGGGCATTCCTTCACCTGTTCTCCCAACCCCATCCAACACATGAAGATCCTGCAGCATATACCATCCTGGTTAAGAAGCAAATACCTGATCACTCTGGCAGGTTTTGCGGCTATTATGCTGTTCCTGGACAAAAACGACCTTTTCACGCAAGCGGAACGCCGCCGGGAACTCCGGGAGCTCCGCCAGAACAAGGACTACTACACAAAAGCCGTAGCTGCAGAACGCAAAGAATTAGAGGCACTTAGGAAGGATCCCTCCGCTCTGGAGAAATATGCCCGGGAAAAATACATGATGAAAAGGGATAATGAAGACCTGTTCATCGTACCGGAAAAGTCCGAAAAACCCTGATTCCGGGACCCCGCACACAATAACACGAACCTGCCCCCGTTAATAACACGGACATTTCTTACAAGGACATTTCGAATTTTTGGACATTCAATGGTTTTGCTCATGACTAATTTTACTCCTGAGGATCTTTTACTCTATTTGTACAAGGACTGCTCTGCTGAACAGGCCGCTCAGATCGAAGCCGCACTTCAGAAGGACTGGACTCTCCGCGAAAAACTTGCCGTATTAAAAGCTTCTATGAACCGGCTCGACAAACTGGTGGTTTCACCTCGTACCGAAGTAGTGCTCAATCTGATGAACAAAGCGAGAGAAAGATTCGCACAACCCGCCTGAAAGTCAAAGACTGATAAAGGCAAAAAAGATTAAACCCTGGCTTCAGACGATACTGTCTGAACGCCGGGGTTTTTAATTTACACCACTGCATTATCTTGCAGCATGACCCGCGCAGCACGTTACGCTTTCGTTACGGATTATTTCAGGCATAACATGCCCGTTGCAGAAACTGAACTCGTATTCGATGACCCCTTCCAGTTACTCGTTGCCGTGATCCTTTCCGCTCAATGCACGGACAAACGCGTGAACATGACCACACCCGCCATCTTTGAAAAATATCCGGATGCGTCTTCCATGAGCAAGGCCACATTCGATGAATTGTTCCCCCTCATCAAAAGCATCTCCTATCCCAACAACAAAACGAAACACCTGATCGGCATGGCACAAATGGTCATGCAGGAATTCAACGGCAGGATACCCATGACGGTGGATGAACTGGTGCAATTACCCGGTGTAGGCCGCAAAACCGCGAACGTCATCACCTCAGTGGTTGACCAGCAGCCGAATATGGCAGTGGATACGCATGTTTTCCGCGTGAGTAAACGCATCGGCCTTGTACCGCAAACGGCTACTACACCGCTGGCCGTTGAAAAAGTACTGGTGAAGCATTTTGAGAAGAATGATATCCATACCGCACACCACTGGCTGATCCTCCACGGACGTTATACTTGCCTGGCACGCAACCCACAATGCGAAAAATGCGGACTCCAGACCGCCTGTCGTTTCTACCAGCGAAAAATTGCTGAGTAATCTCCCCGGAAAAATACATGATGAAAAAAGTAAAACTGTTATCCCCATTTTAACAGTTTAGCATAGTCCTTGCAAGTCTATGCCGATCGCCTGACTATGACTCCAACCTTTGCCCTAACATATACCCGCATGGGTATAACCGGAATCCTATTGACCTTATGTTTGTGCCTGCAGGCACAACTACCCACGAAACTGTGGAGCAAAACCTATGGTGGCTCCGGTGTGGACATTCCCTTTACCATTAAACTCACATCTGACGGCGGCACGATCGCTGCCGGTTATACCGATTCCAAAGACGGTGATATCGCCGCACATCCGAACCGCGAGTACTGGGACCTGTGGGTGCTGAAACTGGATAAATGCGGTAACATCGAATGGGAACGGTCCTTCGGTGGCACCGGCTATGAAAGCGCCCGGGATGTGGTGCAAACAACTGATGGCGGCTATATCATTGCCGGTGAAACCAATTCAACCGATGGTGATGTGATGGCCGGTTTCGGCGGCACTAAGGATATCTGGATCCTGAAACTCAATGCTACCGGCACTTTGCAATGGCAGAAACGTTATGGTGGTAACGGACTCGATATCGCCAATCATATCCATTTACTGAGCGACGGCAGTTTTTATCTGCTCGCTTCTTCTTCCTCCAATGACGGCAACATCACCGGTAATCATGGAACCGCCGGTTATACCGACGCGGTGCTGATGAAACTTGATGCCAGCGGAACACTGCTCTGGAGCAAATGCTACGGTGGCAGCAAGAATGATGAGATGCTGGATATGATGGAAGTGAACGGCAGTCTCTACCTCACCGGCTATGCCAACTCCACCGATGGTGACATCCCGCCCAGTCAGAAGAATTATGACGTATGGGTACTGGCACTCGATGCCAACGGGAATAAAATGTACAGCAAGATCTATGGCGGTTCACAGAATGATGTGGCTTATGCCATGTGCCGCGGCAAGGATGGCTCCTTCACACTTGCCGGTTATACCACTTCCACGGATGGTGACGTCAATGGCTCGCATGGCAGCCAGGATTACTGGATCCTCAACATCAGCCTCACCGGAAAACTCAACTGGCAACGTGCCGCGGGTGGAACTGATGCGGATTATGCCAGCTCCGTATTCGCGGATGAGAAAGGTGGCTACATCGTGGGGGGTATCGCGTATTCATCCAATGGTGATATCAGCACTCCGCTCGGACTGGGTGATTACTGGGTCATACATCTCGATGAAAAAGGCACCATCACCTGGAAAAAGAATTATGGCGGCAGTGGTAATGACAACCTCCGCTTCATGCTGCAACAGGCTTCTAAAAAAGAATATTACCTCTGCGGCGATACGGATTCCGGCGGCGATGATTTCGACGGCGTAAAAGGTGAAACCGATTTCGGGATCATCAAACTCAAGAACCTCGACACCCTGCAACTGGACTCTACCGTTTGTACCCTCAGCGGTTTCAATCCGCTGCCGGATACCTTATATGATATATGCGGCAATGATTCAGCGATCGTGACCTATAAAGGCGTGTTGCTGAAAGGACCATTCGATAAAATAAAGAACATCGATACCATTTTCTCCGGTGGCAGCCTGCTGTTGCCGTCCAGCCACCAGGGCCATATCACCTGGAATGCGGACCCCACGCTGAGTTGTACGGATTGTCCGCACCCGGTGGCAACGCCTGCCGCTACAACGATCTACACCGCAACCAGCGCGCTGGATGATTGCCGGCAAACCGGAACATTTACACTTGTAGTGCTGGATGAAGCAGTGGTCAATATCCCCACAGGCTTCACACCCAATGGCGACGGATTGAATGATTATTTCGGCGCGCTCGGAAAGGTGCCGGATTATTTCAGCATGCAGATCTTCAACCGCAATGGCGAAATGGTGTACAAAAGCAACGCGACGAACAAACGCTGGAACGGAACTTATCAGGGTGTTTTACAACCCTCCGGCGTTTTCATTTACTGGATACAATACCGCAACAGGAAGGACCAGCTGATACAGAAAAAAGGAACACTGGTCCTGATCCGATAATGAAATTAAAACACAGATCATGGACAGAAGAGCATTCCTGAAAGGCGCACGCAACAAGAACATGTATTTCGCAGGCCGCGGACTGGCCAGCGGACTCAACGCGTACGCGGGTAACTGGACACTCAATGAAGTAACCCATCTGCTGAAACGAACGATGTTCGGTGCCCGCAAAGCCGATATCGATCACTTCCTTTCACTCAGCCCCTCACAGGCGGTGGATGAACTGCTCAATAATGTTTTCGTGCCCGCTCCGCCGGTGCGCGACTATGGCCTCATTGAAGATGATGATGCCGTGCTGCATGATGACCTGGGTGTAGTGCAGGGCCAGACCTGGGTGAACGACCTCAATACCATGAGTGATCCAAAAGTACTCGGCTCCATCAATTCACTCCGTGTTTCAAGTTTACATAAATGGTGGGTGGGACTGATCCTGAAACAGGACCGCAGCATCACGGAGAAGATGGTATTATTCTGGCATCACCATTTTTCCGTACAACAGGAAGAAGTGAGTAATGCCACCATGCTGTGGCGTCACCACAACCTGCTCCGCACGAATGCGCTGGGCAACGTAAGACAACTGGTGAAAGATGTATCGATCGACCCGGCCATGCTGGTGCATCTCAACGGATACCTGAATTCCAAACTGGCGCCGGATGAAAACTATGCACGTGAGTTGCAGGAACTCATGACCGTGGGCAAAGGCCCGGACTCTTTGTACACCGAACAGGATGTTCAGACCGCTGCCCGCGTACTTACCGGTTGGCGTATCGACGGGAATACCTACACCTCTTATCTGGATACCAGCGCACATGATACCGGATCCAAGACCTTTTCCGCATTCTATAACAATACCACGATCGGCAATACCGGCGCACAGGAAGTGAGCGACCTCGTGAACATGATCTTCAATACCACTGAAACCGCACGCTTCATTATCCGCAAACTGTACAAATGGTTCGTGTATTATACGATCGATGATACCACGGAAACGGATGTGATCGCGCCGCTGGCGGAATTATTGCGCAGTAACAATTTCGAGATCAAACCGGTGTTATCGGCCTTACTGAAAAGTGAACACTTCTTCGATCCGCTCAACCAGGCCTGTTACATCAAGAGTCCTTATGATATCATCGTGGGCACGCTGCGCGAATTCAACGTCAGCATTCCGCCTTACACGGATTATGTGAACGGCTATCCTGTATTCAGTTCCGTATATGATAAGGCCGCGGAGATGCAACAGGTATTGTTCCAGCCCCCGGATGTTTCCGGATGGCCCGCCTATTATCAGGAGCCCATGCATTATGAACTGTGGGTGAACAGCAACTCGCTGCCCAAGCGTGCTGATTTCACGGACGGCCTGGTGCAGGACCGGATGCTGGACCTGCGCGGTTTCGCGGGATTTTCCTCCAACCCCGCGGATCCGGATCAGCTGGTGGCCGATGTGACGGGATTATTACTCCGTTATCCTTTGTCGCTCACCTCCCGCAATTGGGTGAAGAATAAATTCCTGCTGAATAACAGTAACGACAATACGGTGTGGACCACCGCCTGGAACGCGAACAATAATGCAGTGATCGATCCGGCGCTGTCGGAATTATTCAAATTCATCATGAACCTGCCTGAATATCATTTGTGCTGACCTTACCCTGAAAACCAACCGCATGAACAGAAGAAACTTCTTACGCAATACTGTACCGGCCGCTGTTACGCTGCCCGCATTCCTGAACGGGTTCTCGTTCACCGCCATGGGCGCAACTTCGGATAGTCCGCTGGCACGATTGATGGGAACCGCTGCCAGTAACGATCACGTGCTGGTGCTGATCCAGATGGCCGGTGGGAATGACGGACTGAACATGGTCATACCACTGGATATGTACGCGAATTATTACAACGCGCGTCCGAATGTGGCCATTCAGCAGAGTCGTGTATTGCGACTGGATGGCACCGATAAAAGCGGGATCCATCCGGCCATGACCGATCTGCAGAATCTGTACAATGATGGTAAAGTGAGCATGGTGCAATCCGTCGGTTATGAGAACCAGAACTTCTCGCATTTCCGTTCAACGGATATCTGGATGAGTGGCGACAGTTCCACGAACCGCTTAACACGTGTGAAAACCGGATGGCTGGGCCGTTATCTCGATACAGAATATCCCGGTTACCCGGATGCATACCCGAATGCGGACATGCCTGACCCACTCGCGATCCAGATCAGCAGTGTACCTACTGTCGTAGCACAAGGACCGGTCTTCTCGATGGGTTTATCCATCACCGATCCGGAGAAGATCTATACGTTCGCCAATCCATTCTCTGATTATCCGCTCAACAGTGTTCCCGCAAACAAGGAACTGCGTTACCTGCGTGTGATCTCTGAAAAAACGAAGATCTATTCCGATATCATCCGCGCCGCTTATCGTCGCGCCAATAATATGGCCACCTATCCGGACAGCGGACTGGCCCATCAGTTGCAGATCGTGGCCAGACTGATCAAAGGCGGTTTGAAGACAAGGGTGTATACGGTAACGGTGGGTGGATTCGATACACATAAGAAACAAGTGAACGCGAGTGATACTTCTACCGGTAATCACGCCAAACTGATGAAAGACCTTTCCGCTTCCATCAACGCGTTCCAGAAAGATATGGAGCTGATGCAGCTGGATGAACGCGTGATGGGCATGACCTTCTCAGAATTCGGCCGACGTATCAAATCCAATGCGAGTCTGGGTACCGATCACGGCGCTGCCGCACCCATGCTGCTGTTCGGCAAGCATGTGAAGAAAGGCATCCTGGGCAAGAGTCCTGATATACCCGCGGATATCCAGGTGGTGAACAATGTGCCCTTCCAGTATGATTTCCGGAGTGTGTATGCAACGGTACTGGAAAGATGGTTCTGCGTGAAACAGCCGCTGCTGGACCAGTTGCTGCTGAAGAATTATCAATCGCTTCCCCTCATCAAAGGCGGTCCATGCGGATTACCGGATGATATCGACAATACGAATAATCAGTCCGATTCACTGATCCTGAAAATGTGGCCGATGCCTTATTCCCTGAACGCGACGGTACAATTCTCCACCAAAGGCGGACATACGCAGATCCAGCAGATCAATGCGCTGGGACAAGTGGTGCGGGTACTGGCGGATGGTGATTATGCGGCGGGCACGTACAATGTAGATGTTTATGGTGACGGGCTGGCCACCGGTGCTTATTTTCTGCGGTTGCAGAATGGTGCGCTGCAGAAAGTGATCAATATCCTGAAGATCCAGTAAGGATCAGATGAGTTTCAGTTTTTTGAAGCAGGCCAGGCCCTGTTTGACGGCTTTGGTGACATCCTTTGCTAACGCGGGATCCTCTTTTTTGATATGAAAACAGGATAATCCTTTCATGCATTTCTGCAGGGCCGGCGACAGTTTAGCCACCTGATCCGGCTGTGCATACACATACAGGAGATATAACACGACATAATCCTTCTTGATGGCAGTGGACCCGAAATACATCTTTGGATAATTCCGGCCGCGGAAAGTAACGGGCTTTAAAGAAGTCACTTCATAGGTGCCGGGTTTATCAACGGTGACCGTTAGGGGCGGACACGCCACGGACAGGGCGGCTTTCAGCTGCGCGAAGATCTTCTTCAGATCGGGCTTGGGCTTGCCCACGGCCTTTTTCGGCGCGGCTTTCTTCTTCTTAACAGCGGCTTTCTTTACCATATACTGACTTTATGTACTTTAAAGTACATTATTTATCCGGGCCGTTTGAATTTATTAGCTTTGTTTTCCAGCCATTCAAAATCCAATCTGCAGGAAGATCAGATCATGCCCTTAAACCAAACCTAACATGCAGGACGGATCGATCCATATAGAAGAGTCGCATTTCAACAGTCTGTTATCATTCAGGCCGCTGGTGAATGCCCTGAAAAAGAACATTGCGGAGGGCAATGCCGGGATGAAGAAGCTATACGGCTCCGTGCTGGATGCTTTTGAACGGCAGCCGCATCTGCTGGAACCGATCGGCAACCTCGATATCCTGCAACCCCATTCCGAACTCATCCTTGAATTGTTATCGGCTGTCTTCCCTCCTACCACTTCCAATTTCATGTACGGTGTTTCCTGGCCTTTTAAATTCGAAGCGGTATATGCGTCGCCGCAGTTCAAGCTGTCGCTGATCGAACCCGGCACCAATCATATCAAGGTACCGCAATGTACCATCGGTACAGACCTGATGCATGAGCGGCTGCATTTCATGTACGGACTGATCCTGAAGAAATACATGGGCTATACCAACAGTCCGGATAATTCCAGGATCATCTATCAATACAAAGATGAAGAGACCGGACTGAACCGTTATATGGAAATGCGGCTGGACGGACGTTTCATTGATGTGAAACCGGTGGGCGAATTGCCTGAGTTCCCCGCAACCATCCTCGATCCGCACAGCAACCGTATCCTCACCATCGCGGAATTGATGGAAATGGTGCCGCTGGACAAATTCGTATTTGAAGGACTGACCGTGTTGCGTGTCAATGATGTGACCGATCAGGCCGTGATCACGGAGATCAAGAACAAACTGCTTGACGTCAATACATTCTCTGACGCGAGCATGTACACGGAACTGGAGGCACATATCCAGGAACTGATCGGACTCAAAGACCTTTCCATTGGTATCACGCCGTTCTTCCGGATCAACGGACACTATGTTTATTCGGATCTGCACAACAATAACAGTATCCTGTTCCGACACCTGCATACCATTGCGGACAAGGATGAGATCAGTGATTACTGCAAGATCATTTTCCGCGATAACAGTCAGCCCGTACTGTATGAAACCCTGGACGAAAAAGCCGTGAATGAAGTCCAGTACCTGCAGTATTATTATATGGAAGGTGCCCGTAGCCTGATCATCTGCCCGATGAAACAACACGGGGAACTGATCGGCATGCTGGAGATCAGCGCGCCAGGCGCAGGACAACTCAAACCGGTCCATATCGGTAAGATCGAAGCCGCCATTCCCCTGTTCACGCTGGGCATGGAGAAGAGTCTGGAGCGCCTGAACAGCATGGTGGATTCCGTGATCAAACGCAAATTCACCGCCGTACAACCCGCTGTGGAATGGCGTTTCACGGAGGCGGCATTGAATTATATCGTGGGCAAGAACAAGCACGAGGATTTCCA
This sequence comes from Bacteroidota bacterium, assembly GCA_029555415.1. GTDB lineage: Bacteria > Bacteroidota > Bacteroidia > Chitinophagales > Chitinophagaceae > JAKPSI01. Next base: position 40,532 of record JAKPSI010000059.1, read on the forward strand.
TATCGAGAAGATCCGCTTCCCGGATGTTCATCCTTTGTACGGCGCGATCGATATCCGCAACTCCTCCACAGAACGCTCCCATTCCATACAATTAGACATGATCGAACAGCTGGAGCTGGCGAAGAAGGCGGTGATGAAGGCCAAGCAGGGAACCACATTCCCCTTACTGGAGGAGATCGAATACAAGATCAACAAACACATTGCCGCGGCTTCCGATGTATTGCTGTCAGATGAAGAACAGATGATCAGGGAATTCCTGCAAGAACATGTTGCCCCGTTCTTCCATCACCTGCACAATGTGAACCCGGAGACGAAAAATGAGATCGAGCATTATTTCTCTTCACTCGATCCGCAACTGGGCATGCTGTACAAACACCGGAAAGCTTACGAACACAGCGTTTCACGTATCAATGAAACACTGGCACGGTTCATTGACAAAGAGCAGGCCGCCGCGCAGAAAGTATATCCGCATTTCTTTGAACGGTATGTAACTGACGGTGTGGAGTTCAATATTTATATAGGACAGTCCATCGCTCCACGGAAACGTTTTGATGAGATCTACCTGCGGAACCTGCGTATGTGGCAGCTGACGGCCATGACCAAGGCCGCGCGGCTGACCAAACAGCTGGAAGCGGAACTCAGTCATTGCATGCATACCACCCAGCTGATCCTCTGTTATAATGAACCACTGACCATCAGTTTCCGGACGGAAGAAAGGAAATTCGACGTGGATGGCGCTTACAATATCAGGTATGAGATCGTGAAAAAGCGGATCGATAAAGTGCATATCCGGGATACGAATGAACGACTGACCCAACCCGGCAAACTCGCCATTGTGTACACACAGGCGAAGGATGCGGAAGAATACCTGGAATACATCGAATTCCTGCAGGACCATGGCTTACTGAAACCCGGCGTGGAGCATCATGATCTGGAAGAATTACAGGGAGTGGTAGGGCTGAAGGCGCTGCGGGCGGAGATCAATTTCCTTAAATGATCTGTTTACAAATTAGTAGTTTCAAAATCAAATCCATTGTTCAGCAGGACCCTCACAAAAAGTGAAGTCTTGTTGACACGGGAATGGCGGAATTCGATCTCACCTCCTGTCATCAAAACTCGCTCTTTCAGTTCCACAATCCGTTTGTTCATGGCATCTGTCACCCTAGGACCGGGATTACCATTGTCTTTGATCTCAAGGATGACATCCTGTTTTGATATTTTACAGATCATGGTTATCTCACTGGCACCGGAGGACAGGCAAACTTTTTTCAGATACTCCTCGGCAACACGGAATACAAATATTTTCAAATGATCATCAATTTCGTGGCCATCCGGATCTGACTGAAAATTCAGTTCTATATGCCTGTCTTTCAAAACCAGCATACCCAGCTCTTTGAGCGATTCCGGGAGGCTCATAAATTGAAATGATGGCGATATTGAATAGGAGAGCTCATTGATCAGTTTTAAAGCCATGGATACATTCTCGAATCCTTTATTCAGCATCTCATATTTCAGAGCGGGATTTTCCTTGAACATAGAAAGATAGATCTTTGCACTGGCAAGGATCTGGCTGATATTCTCATGAAGTTCATAGGATATCCCGGAATTGTACTGTTCCTGTTCAAGATAGATCAACTCTTTTTTCAGGTTTTCATTGAGCAATTGCTCCCGCCTGAGGTTTTCTGCAATTTTCTTATATTCGGTAATATCAGTAAAAATTGCAAACAAGACTATTTCACTCATCAATTTTATGGGATTGACATTCGCAAGGAGCTGTCGCAAGGAATCGTCGCGCAACCTGTGTGTGAATTCAATCACTTGCATTTTACCCGCAACTATATCAGACCGTATTTGCTTAGCCTCCTCTGGCGTTATTGTCGCATTCAGATCAGTGATCAACATACTTGTAAGTTCTTCATAAGTATACCCATAGAACCTGATTGCTGTCTGATTGGCATCCAGTATCCTTCCTGATTCCGGATGGATCAACAGAATAACGGCACTGCTTTTATTATATAGAGTATTGAATCTCTCTTCGCTTTCTGAAAGTGAAAGTTCAATCATTTTTCGTTCTGTAATATCCGTTATGATCCCATGCCAGCCCTGTACTTTCCCGGACTTCCTGAATGGAATGGAATGTACGTGCAGCCACTTGATCTGACCATCAGGCGTCTGCGACCTGAAGTCAATATTAAAAATGGATTTTGTTTCGATCGCCACATTTTTTTTGATCAGGTATAGATCCCTATCCTCCTGATGCACAGAACTCATCAGCAATGATGGTTTTTCCCGGATCTCAGTACTCGTATATCCGAACAACTTCTCGGCCCCTTCCCCCAAATAACTAAATGTTTGTATGCCCTCTTCTGTCAACAGGGTTTCATAAATGATGGTTCCCGGGAGATTATCACTTAATGCTTTCAATTGCAGAATCTTCGATTCAAGTTCCTCTTCTGCTTTCTTTTTGGTTGTAATATCGTGAACGATGGAAAACAGCAACTCTTCACCATTTGTTTTGACCGGACTGGAATGCACCTCCACATCCCGAACCTCACCACTTCTTAACCGGTGTCTGAAAAAGAAATAATTCCTTTCCTGTAACAGTGCCTTCTCCCGTTCCTTTTTGATCTCTGCAGGTTTCAGCATATTGATATCTGCAACGTTCAACCTTAGAAAAGCCTCCCTCGGATAGCCATAGAATTTTTCCGCCGCCTGGTTCACATCCCGGATATGGCCGGATCCCGGCTCAATCAGCAGCATGACAGCATCATGCTCCGTGAACATTTTCCGGAACAGTAACTCACTCTCATGTATTTGTTTTTGCGCATTGACCTGGGCGGTTATGTCATTAACGATCGAGAACAGTAAGGTCCTTCCTTGTGTCTTGATCGGAGAACTATGTATCTCTACGTTCCTTACCGAACCATCACGGAGAACATGAATGACCTCGAATTTATTAGAAAGCTTTTGCAGGACTGACATCCGGGCTTTCAATAATTCGGTCTCCCCGGCTGGATTCAGTTTTCCCATATGCATCCCCAGGAATTCAGATCTGGAATAACCATAAAATGCGACCGCAGCGTCATTTACATCTTCTATAAGACCCGTATGCGGATCGATCAGCACCATGACAGACTGATGCTGCAGGAAAAGGTTTCTGAAGAACAAATGGCCTTCTTCCCCGAAAACGTCTTCCCTCAGACGCGTATTTTTCAATAATCCTGACATAGGACTGTTTATTGTTGAACCCCTTTCAGCAATGAAAGAAGTGGTCTCTGATGGTTTTTAAGGGAAGGATCACAGATAGTATCAGGCATGGAACATGCCTGATAAATCTAAGTGCTAGTTAGCAACTTATAGATCGGGGTAAAATGACGGCGGTCAGCAAGGATCAGAATCTCCATCCTAAACTCAGCACCGGCAGTTTATCTTCTTTCGAAACAGCGTAGGTAAAAGTGAAGATCATCCGGCTAAGGGGTGAAAGCCAGAATCCGCCGCCGATCCCGCTTACCCATTTATCATTATTGCCGGTGGAAGCCCAGATCTTTCCGGCGTCATAAAAGCCCACCAGGCCTAAAGATGCGGGGAACAGATAAGTGTGGAAATCAGCCAGTTTCAGGCGGAGTTCGGTATTGACGAACAAACGACCAAAACCCGCGAAACGATTCTTGCGGTAACCCCGCAGGTTATCTTCCGCACCGAGGTATTGGGCCTGAAAAAATTCGAACTGTCCGAAATTGCGGCCAGCTCCAATACGATTCGCCCAAATTAGTTTTTTGGTGATCTTAGTGAAAACACTAAGATCACTGCTGACCTGTTTCAGATCGTGACTCGCGGAGTTCTTCCCCGACAATATCCGGAATGTATTTTGCCACATCATTCCTTTGCGCGGTGATATTTTATTGTCCCGTGTATCCACCGTGAACATCAGTCTGCCGCCAACAAAACACTGTTCGTGGTATAGCGTAGCCGGATCAAGCCCGTTCTGCAATGGCTGATTGATGAAACGGTTTCCGTTATCGGAAGCATCCAGCGAATAAAATTCATACACGGGGCCAATGGAAAACGCGACCTGGTCGCTGATCCTTGACCGCATCAGTAATGCCACATCTCCCAGCACATACCGTGCACGGTAATAATCGAATTTATTCGGCTTTGATTTATCATATACAGAATGGATCCCGTAGCCGAAGAAATTGGTCACGTTATCCGGCGCTTTGATGTCCGCATCCAGGATCAGGTCGCTTCGTTTACCGAATACATCGGTGATCTCCGAATACCAGTGAAAATTATAGGCTTTCGTCAGCAATGAATGATTGGCCGAGAACTGATGCATCGTGGCATAAGGCGTTTTACGGAATCCCTGCCGCACCATTTTAAGCGATGCCCCGAGGAAAAGACCGTCATCTTCATTATAACTGACACTGATGAAAGGGATCGTCTGATCATATTTGTAACCCAGCCGGTTGAAATTGTTCACGGCGGTATCTGTACTGAAACGGTCCCTGAATTTACCGGTGATGCTGTTGCCAGCGTTGGATACATCGTATACCAGTCCACCGTTGGCAGAGGGATCCGTATTCTCAAAAAGGTCCTTGCCATCGCCACCGATCATCCTCACATGAATAGGACTTTTTTTGCCGTGTACCAGAAACCGGTCATCCCCGCCAAAGCCATACAGGCGGATCTCATGCGTCACCAGCGGATCGAAGGTTCGGCTGTACATCTTCAATTTCAGTTCGCCGTCCTTATTGAGTTTGAATACCTCAACGGTGATGCTGCCGTCATCATGATGCGCTATATCGAACAACTCTTTTTTATCACTTCCTGTGATATTAACGATCTTTGAAAGGAACCTGTAATACTTCATCACTTCGGCTTCCAGGTTATTCCTGCGTTCTTTCAGTACGGAAACGATGCTTTCACCGGAGATGGACCGGATCTCGGCAGGTTGTTGTGCAAGGGCCTGTTCCAGCACCGCATCACTCATATGGGAAAGAAATGCCTTCGTTGCATTCCGCCAATCCGCTTCATTCAGTTCATCCAGGAAGAAACGGTCCACATTACGGGCCGCGAAATTGAAACGGTTGATGTTCTTCACCTTCGGTTTGAATCCTTCCAGTTGCGGGACCAGCCAGGGCGCTTTGATGATACCGGGCAACAATCCACGATTGATGTAGAATGCCTGATCACGGTCTTTGGCCAGCGGAAAGAACATCTTGCCTTTACCATGATCGTATGAGCCCCATGTCCACTGGTCTTCATGCCGGTCGAAATCCATCACGAACATATCGAGGATGCGGATCTTCAGCAATGCCTGCTGGTCCACATCATTGTCGTTATCATCTTTCAGCCTGTCTGCCACTTCATTGGTATCCCATGCTTTTTCTACGCTGTCAGGCACCCGCTCTTCATACAAAGCGAGCATGTTGGCGAAATCTTTCCTGAATTCACCCAGCTTCGGATCATCGGGGATATAAACCAGTTTCGCATGGCCATGCGGTATACCCGCCGCTTCGGCGATAGCAGGAATGGAAAGGGCTGCATATGGATAGGAAGCAGATACCCCATCGGATACAAGATCGGCCGCGGCTTCACTCTGCAGATCACCGGGCAGTGTTTTACTGGTGATGAATTTCTGAATGGAACGCAATGTGTATTGTCTGCCCTGCGGATCCTGCAGCCGTAATGATCTGGTTTGTTTACCTCCACCCCTTTTTACAGGTGTAAGTCCACCATGCTCGGCAGACAGATCGATCACAGGTGCTTTGACAGGAGTCATCCATTCGGTCCGGTAATTGGATCCCATGAAAAAGGACCGGAAACCGTTTATTTTAAAATAGGTGGAACCTGCGGAAGCAGCGGAATCCGTTCGCGGTTGTGCAAGGCAGTACATGCCGGGCCAAAAGAGGTAACCCATAAGCAGACCAAGCCATTTCATTGCATGAGGTTTAAGCGTTCGTAACGGTTTGGGCAGGAACGGCAACTTTTAAGTTAACGAAAAAAATCCGGAGTTACGGAACTGTAATATATCCGGTCAGGGTCTGTAAGTGAATTTGATCATGGTAGCTTTGCCAGTCCCACCTTCATTGGTGATGTACATATCCCCGTTCTGTTTGAAACACAGGCCTTCCGGCTGCGGGAACATCCGTTTTGCGAGTACATAGACAAACTCCACATGGCCATCCAGATCTGCCACCACCAGCTGATTACTGGCCGAAGAAAGGATGAACAGTTTCTGCAGCACCGGGTGAATGGCCGCCGCGGAAGGCTGAAGGTGCGAAGTCTTCTGAGGCGCGAGTTTCGTCACTTCTTCCTTGTCGATCTGAAAAATGGGTTTGGGATCGAAACCCGTTGAATCCGGATAGAATGCATAGGCACTCACCCATTTTTTCTCATCTATGCTGCAGTTCTTGCATAGTACGATCAGCGCTTTGCGGTTGGGATCATAGTAGAGGGTCTCAAAATCATCCTTACCCCCGTTATCAATAGTACCGGCCAATTCGCCGGAAACCTGACCCAGACTGTCACGCGTGAATTTGAACAAAGATCCGTCGCTGCGGAGTATATAAGGTGTACCATTCACATTCGCCACATCCTCATAATCCCCCTTTCCTCCGAATACATAAACGGAGTCGATATCCTTCGTTTCCTTATCTAACATGAATAACTTCCCTGATTCATCCTGAATGGCCAGAAAATGATTGCCTTTGGGGTCCCAGGCCAGTCCGGATATTTCACGCAGTTTCAGGTCCAGTTTGAATTCTTCAGGAGCGGAGAAATCATAATGCGGGGGCGATTTCAGCACAATCCTTTTCTGGGCACAGCCGGCCAGCAGCACCAGTGCCGCCAAAACCGGAACAAATAAGCGCCTTCCCTGTTTTTTATTTACATTTATCATAAGCTATCTTTATCACATGACCGAGAAACAAATACTGCTCCTGCTGAACGTACGGTCTTTTGTTACGGATCTTTTCCTGACTAAAGTTAACAAAAGCATCAGCTTCCATACACTGGATCATACCCAGGATGTGGTGGAAGCCTGCGAAAAGATGTCCGAATATTACCAGCTTGAGGAAAACGACAAACTGGCCCTTTCACTTGCCGCCTGGTTCCATGATACCGGCTACAGCGGCGGCAGTGCTGCCGGACATGAAGCCGAGAGCGTGAATATCGCCACCCGCTTCCTGAATGAACAGCACGTAGAGAGCAATATTACAGAAAAAGTCATCGCCTGTATCAATGCCACCCGGATGCCGCAACAACCTGCCGGTGAACTGGAAAAGATCATGTGCGATGCGGACCTCTTCCACCTCGGCACCGATGCCTTCCGTGAAAAAAGCAGGTTACTGCGTGAAGAGCTCAATACATTCGGAGGTTTGGATATCTCCAAAAAAGACTGGCGGAAAAGCAATATCAGTTTCCTGGAACAGCATCACTACTTCACCACATACGCTCAGCAGCACCTGCAACCGATCAAGGAGCAGCATTTGCATGAACTGAAAGCAAAGGAGAATGGAGAAGTAAAAGGTGAGAAAGAAGATAAAAGTGAAAAGGTAAAAGGCAAGAGTAAAAAAGAGGAACCGGACAAACAGGCGGCTGAAGCGAAGAAAAGAAAAGAGAAGGATAATCAGACGGAGCGCGGCATCTCCACGGTATTCCGCATCATGGCCAATAACCATGCATCACTGAGTCAGATGGCGGATTCCAAAGCGAACATCCTCATCTCCGTTAATTCCATCATCCTCACCATCGTGATCTCCACTTTGTTCAGCAAGCTGGAAACCTATTCCAATCTGCAGATACCGGTGATCGTACTGGTGGCGGTTTGTGTAAGCGCGATCGTGTTCTCTATTCTTGCCACCAGACCCAATGTATCAACCGGCACCTTCACACGTGAGGACATTGAACATAAAAAGACCAACCTGCTGTTCTTCGGTAATTTTCATCAGATGAGTTTGCCCGATTACGACTGGGCCATGCAGGAAATGCTGAACGACCGTGATTATTTATATGGCAGTATGGTGAAGGACCTCTACTTCCTCGGTGTCGTACTGGCCCGCAAATACCGCTATCTCCGTATCGCGTATAACATCTTCATGTTCGGACTTATCATCGCCATGATCGCTTTCGCGCTGGCCTTCATCCTGCCGCAGCCGGTGGTGGTGTATACGCCGGGATGATCCCCTTTAATAATATTGTATGCATAAAAAATCCCGGCTCAAAGGCCGGGATCCTATTTTCTATCAGATCTTATTACAGGTATTTGCTGAACTCATCCACCAGTTCACCTTTGGTCAGGGGAACACCCATGATCTTGTTGTATCCTTTCGCATCCACCAGGAACTGATCACGGATGATCTTGATGAGCTGTCCGTTGTTGAGCTCAGGGATGATCACCGTTTCGTAATTCTTCAGGATCTCGCCCAGGTTCTTGGGGAAAGGACGGATATAGCGGAGATGTGCATGTGCAACGGATTTGCCCTGTGCCAGCAATTCAGATACCGCGCTCTTGATGGCACCATACGTGGAGCCCCATCCGAGTATGAGCACTTTACCTTTTGCAGGACCGTTATCGATCGTTTGCAGCGGAATAAAGTCTGCGATCTTATCCACTTTCGCCTGACGCGTTTTCACCATATGCTGGTGGTTATCCGGATCATAACTTACGTTACCGGTTCCATCCTGTTTTTCGATACCACCGATACGGTGTTCCAGTCCGGGTGTACCGGGTATAGCCCAGGGACGAACGAGTCTTTCATCACGTGCGTAAGAACGAAGCACCGTTTCTCCTTCCGCCAGCTCTTTCTTGAAGGTCACTTTGATCTCCGGCAGGTCGGCTGTTTTCGGGAATTTCCAGGGCTCTGCGCCATTGGCGATATAACCATCACTGAGCAACATCACCGGGGTCATGTGCTGGAGTGACATGCGGCAAGCTTCAAATGCCACATCAAAACAATCACTCGGTGTGCTGGCAGAAATGACCGGCATCGGACATTCACCGTTACGGCCGTAATATGCCTGCATGAGGTCGGACTGTTCTGTTTTAGTGGGGAGACCGGTTGAAGGGCCACCACGCTGGATGTTCACGATCACCAGGGGAATTTCCAGCATCACGGCCAGACCCATGGCTTCACCCTTGAGGGCGATACCGGGACCAGAGCTTGTTGTGATCGCAAGGGCACCGCCGTAGCTGGCACCGATAGCGGATGTGATCGCAGCGATCTCATCTTCCGCCTGATAAGTTTTGATACCGAAATTCTTGTGACGGGCCAGCTCATGCAGGATGTCGGTTGCAGGAGTAATGGGATAAGAACCCAGGAACAGCTGCAATCCGCTTTTCTGCGCGGCCGCGATCAGTCCGTAAGACAGCGACTGGTTACCCATGATGGAACGGTACGTACCGGGTTCCATCTTCGCTTTCTCAACGGTATAAGTAGTAGTGAATGTTTCAGTGGTATCTCCGTAATTGTAACCAGCGGTCAGCACTTTCACGTTACTTTCCATGATATCCGGCTTCTTGCTGAATTTATCACGGATGAAGTTGATCGTGTTCTCCATATCGCGGTTGTACATCCAGTACAGGAAGCCCAGCACGAACATGTTCTTGGCGCGGTCCTTTTCTTTCATACCCAATGTCGCATCCTTCAATGCTTCGCGGGTCATCTTGGTCACGTCCATTTTGATCACCTCGTAGTTACCGAGACTGCCATCTTCAACCGGGTTCACACCTTCGGGGTAATTGGCAAGGCGCAGGTTCTTGGCATCGAAACCATCGGTGTTCACAATGATCTTGCCGCCTTTCTTGAGGCTTTTCAGGTTCACTTTCAGGGCTGCGGCGTTCATGGCCACCAGCACATCACAGGAATCACCGGGGGTGAAGATGCGGTCGCTGGAAAAACGCAGCTGGTATCCGCTCACACCGGGAAGGGAGCCCTGGGGGGCCCGGATCTCGGCGGGGAAATCGGGGAAAGTGGCCAGGTCAATGCCCAACAGGGCCGTGTTATTGGAGAACTGGGTACCGGTTAACTGCATACCATCGCCGCTGTCGCCGGCGAACTTGATCACTACATCGCTGAGTACTTCTTGCTTACGGGTCATTTTTATCAATTATCCGGCGAATTTACTACATGTTAGCGTTCCTTTTGCACTGATTTTACTCAAACGTTTTCAGGCAGTTTTAGGACAAAAATCAGGTTCCCGGGCCTTTGCAATCTGCCCCGGGCTGGCTTATATTTAAGGATATGAAAAAATGGCTGTTCCTGACCTCCCTGGCCCTGCTGGCCCTGCCCGGTATTTCCCGGGCCCAGACGGATGAAGACACGTATGAAGCCAACCGGCTGAAGAAGCTTTTCCCGGATGAACGGGTGGTGGCCACCCTCCAGGAAGAGGAATACAATTTCGACAAGGGCAAGGGTACCGATAACCTGCCGGTGGTATCAGCCACGGTCAGGACCGGCATCAACCTGATCTCGCTCCGGGAACGGGCGAGCATGCAGTATTTCGATTTCTACAATTCTTTCAGCAAGATCACGTCTTTCAAACAGCTGGAAAAAGTGAAGGGCATTTTCGGGATGAAGAAGAATTATAACGTGGGTTATGCGATCGACCGCTCGGCCACCAGCAGCGAGATCTTTTCGGATGACAGTCGCGTGAAATATTTCAACATCGGCTTCACCGGTTTTGCCGATGTGACCCGGATCGAATCGGAAAAGAAATACCTCGACAGCAAATATCTGACGACCTTATACTTCCACAGCTGGTATCCGATCAAAGAAAAGGTCATCCGTATCCGGGTGCCCGATTGGATGCAGGTATCGATCCGTGAATTCAATTTCGCGGGATACAAGGTGGAGAAACAGAAATTGGCAGCGGACAAGAACATCACAGAATATGTCTTCCGCCTCAAGAACTGTGTGGCGATGAAGAACGAGGAAAGTGCCGTGGGACGTGGCTTCCAGTGGCCGCATATCGTTGTCGTTATTACCGGCTTCAAGGATGATGGCAAAGAGGTGAAAGGCTTCAAGGATGTATCGGACCTCTACCGGTGGTACAATTACCTGTATCAGAAAACCGGGAATGATCCGCAGCAACTGAAAGCGAAAGTGACGGAGATCACAGCAGGCAAAACGACCGACCTCGATAAAGTGAAAGCGATCTTCTACTGGGTGCAGGACAATATCCGCTACATCGCATTCGAGGATGGCCTCGCGGGATTCGTCCCCACATCCGCGCAAGATGTTTTCAAAGCCAAGTATGGTGATTGCAAGGGTATGGCCAACCTGATGACGGAGATGCTGAAACTGGCGGGACAAACCGCTTACATCACCTGGATCGGTACGCGACACCTGCCGTATGATTATACATTGCCTTCTTTATGCGTCGATAACCACTGCATCTGCACCGTGGTACTCGGCGGCAAACAATATTACCTGGATGGCACGGAAAAATATGTGCCCTTCGGCGAATACGCTTTCCGCATTCAGGGCAAAGAGGTGCTGATCGGAAAAGGCGATGCTTTTGAGGTGCAGAAGATCCCGGTACAGGAAAAGGAAAAGAGCAAGATCCTTACCCAGACCAGCTTCCAGCTGAAGGACAGTATCCTGAAAGGACACGTGAAAGTGACCATGACCGGTGAACAGCGTACCGGCTTCCATCAGTATTACCATGATCTGCCGAACGATGAGAAAGAAAAATTCATCGAACGGTTTCTGGGATTCGGCAACAAGAACCTGATCGTAACGAATATCAAAAGATCGGACCTCGATAACCGTGAGATCCCGGTGGTGATCGAAGGCGATATCGACCTGAGTAATTATGTCATCACGGAAGACAAGGAAGTATATGCGGGCATCGACTTCTTCCCGGAGAACCTGAGAGGCTATATCCCGGGAAAAGACCGCCAAAGTGATTATGAACTCTTCTCCAGTTATGTGGCGGAAGATGAGACCGAACTCATCCTGCCCGCAGGCTACAAAGTGGTATCCACGCCTCCTGCGATCAATGAACAGGCGGAAGACTACGGCGTGAATGCATCCTATACGATCAACGGAAACAAAGTGCTGTTCAAAAAAAGTCTGTCGTTCAACACCGGCCGCATCCGTCATGATGACTTCGAGAACTGGAAAGCATTCATCAAGAAACTGAAGGATTTCAACAGCAACCTGATCCTCATCAAAAAACCCTGACCCTGTACGCATGAAAAAGATATTCCTACTGCTCTTCAGCTTACCCTGTTTTCTGGCCGCATCTGCTCAGGATGATGATACCTTCAGCGAAGGCAAACTCAGGGATATTTCAGAGAACATGAAACTCATCTGGAATGACAATGATCCCGATTTCACACAAAGCAATGTGCCTGCAAAATGGAACAATGAAAGCGGTGTCATCATCGCGCAAAAGACACGCTTCAGTTTTGACAAGGATGCTTCCAAGCTGGCGGTGTATGAGATCACGCACCGGAAGATCCGGCTGATCGACCGTGATGCCGTCAACACCTATTCTTATTTCTATTTCCGTATCGGCTCTTCCCGTGACGCTGCCGGATTGCATATCATCAAACCAAATGGCAGTGTGCAGGATATATCCCTCCGGAACGCGCTGCTGGTGGAGGATAACAGCGATGTGCCTTCTACCTTCGCCCCGTATATCGGCAAAGCAAGTACGCTGTATGATAAGAGCCACAGCCGCGCTACCTATTATAAGATCGCGGTGCCCGACCTCGCTCCCGGTGATGTCATTGAATACGGAACGATCTTTTATGATGACAATACGGTGAAGAAAATGAGCTTCATCGAATTCGATCCCATCTATTATGTCTGCACCCGCGAGTATCCGGTGATCAGTCAGAAATTCGAGATCGATACAGATGACAAATCCTTCGTCAATTCCAAATCCACGCAAGGTGCACCGGAATTCAAAGAGACCGGCAACAGCAATGCGGATTATACATGGGAGGACCGCAACCGCGAGAAGCTGAAGGACACACGCTGGGTGAACAGTCTGGTGGAATTACCGATGGTGAAATTCCAGATCGTGTTCTCCCGCAGTGAGAACCGTTCCGATCTCTTCATTGGTGATAAGGGCGAACTGAAACAGAATATCAGTCCGGAAGAGCTGGCCAAAAAGATGAATGTGCTGTACGACAAACTGGATGGCTCCATGTATTTTAATCTGGCCAAAGCCTATATCAAACAAACCGGCGCGGCGGAAATACCGGAAGCGGATTACATCAGCAAGGTGTATTATATCATCCGCCACATTTCATTCTATAAAGCGGAAGGATTCTCCAGTCCGCTGTTCGCGGCCATCCTCACACAATGTTTGGACCTGCGCAAGATACCGTATGACCTGATCGTGACCGCTCCCAATACTTTGACCAAACCCGAGAACATCATCTTCCGCAGTGAGCCGGAATGGCTGGTGCGGGTGAAGAACAAATACATCTGCAATGCCACTGCATTCTCCAATCCGTATGAGTTGCGGGAAGAATTCCTGAACACCCCGGCCTTCATCATCTCACTGGGCAAAGCACCAACAGCGACACCCGTGACCCTGCCCGCCAGCAATCCGGAAGAGAACATCACCACCAATACCTTAACCGCGACACTCGATACCGCTGGCAGGAAATTAATGATCAGCCACCAGCGCAACGCAACCGGCATGAGTAAACTGTTCTATAACGTACAGGCACTTGCGTACACGACCGCCATGGATGAGGACTTCCGCAGTTATGGTGGTGAAGATGACGTACGGGGCGGTATGCGTCCCGATGCGCTGCAATCCTATGAAGACAAACTGCGCGAACGCAAGAAAGAGGACAAGACCAAAAAGCTGGAGTACATGAAAAGCCAGCTGGAGGATGATTTCCGGAACATCACGAACTACACTGAATTCGTGCTCAATTCCGACGGCCGCAACTGGAAGAAGCAGGAACTGAGTTTTACCAATAAATATGAGCTGACGGACATGCTGAGTTTTGCCGGACAGAACCTGCTGATCAATGTGCCCGGCCTTATCGGCGAACAATTATATGTGAACCGTGAAGAACGCAACCGGGAGGTGGACGCGTTCATGGGTTTCCCGCGCAGTCTGCGGAACATCATCAACTTCACCATTCCCGACGGTTACAAAGTGGTGGGACTGAACAACCTCAACATCAATATCGACAACGAGACCGGCACTTTCGCGGTCATGGCCACGGTGGAAGGCAATCAGCTGAGCATTCTGGTGAAGAAGCGGTACAAGCAGATGATCGTGAAGAAGGAGAATTGGGGGAAGCTTTTACAGTTCCTTGATGCAGCCTTTACTTTTTCTCAGAAAAAAATATTGCTTAAGAAACTCTGATGACAGTTTTGGGTTTTGAGTTTTGGGTTTTGGGTTGGCTACGGAGACGATAGCCGCTAATAGCAAACAACAGGAGCTTCTCTTGGTTTCATGCAACGGCGCGGAGTCACAGCGACGCAACGAAAGCTGGATTTTGAATTCACTACCAAGACTATAGAAACATTTATCCTCCCCCGCTTATTAGGACCCTCTTGCAGCTTGTGGCTTACAACTCTCAGCTCTCCCCGTTTTCACTAACTTTTAACCAAACACATTTCCATTCCCCTCACCCGTTGATTAATTTCATCTCCTAAACACACCCCAATGACCACCCCCGCAGTCGCCACAGAGGGCGACCCTGAACCCAGAAGCACTTTCTTTCTTTACATTTTACTGATCGCGTTCGCAGGCTGGCAATGTCAGTCCTCCCCCGCATCTCCTACCCATCCGCATTTGATCGTAAAGGATACGATACCGGCTGGTATCGCTGATACATCACATTCCAATAATGGAAAGAGAAAGATCTACCTGACTTTTGACGACGGACCGAACAAAGGCACACGCAATGTACTGGCATTAGTGAAAGCCGAAAATGTGCCGGTGAGTTTTTTCATCGTAGGCGAGCATACCAAAATGAGCGATTGGCAAAAAACAGTGTGGGACAGTCTGCAGACCGCCAGCGGCATCCTGTTATGCAATCACAGTTATACGCACGCGCTGCATAACAAGTACAGTAAATTCTATCAGAACCCGGATACGGTGGTAAAAGATATCCGTCAGGCGGAAACGGAATTGCAGCTGAAGAATCATATCGTGCGGGCACCCGGCCGCAACTGCTGGCGCATCGGAGCGTTGTCGTATACGGATATCAAAAAAAGCAAGCCGGCCATAGACAGCTTGCAGGCATCGGGTTTCACGCTCATGGGCTGGGACCTGGAATGGCATTTCAATCCCGATACACTGGCACTTATCCATACTGCAGATGAAATGCTGCAACAGATCGACAGTGTGTTCAGGAGAGGCTTCACACAGCAAAAGGGGCACCTGGTGCTGCTGGCGCATGATCAGGTTTTTCAGCGGAAAGAAGATCTGGCTCAGCTGAAAATATTGCTGGAAGGGTTGAAGCGGAATAGTAAGTATGAGTTGCTGCTGGCGAATCAGTATCCGGGCATCGGGGTTGATTCGTTGGTGTTACGAAAGCGATGATTTCACGCAACGACGCAATGACGCTGCGACGCAAAGGATACAAACTATTGAACGGATATTTGAACTGAGCAGGAACTGCTAGTAGCTAATGGCTATCAGCTAGCAGCTTCTCTTTGTTTCACGCAACGACGCAATGACGCAGTGACGCAACGGATGCAAAATTCTGAACGGATATTTGAACTGAGAAGGAATTGCCAGCAGCTAGTAGCTAACAGCTAGCAGCTCTCTCCTATTCCCTTCCATCCAACAAATTCCCAAGTCCACCTAAAATGCTTCCCTCCTCCTTCCGATGCGTGGTTCCGTAAGAAACCAGACGTGCGGCGAGGCGGCTGATGGGGAGCGACTGGATCCAGACTTTACCGGGCCCCTGCAGGCGCGCGAAGAACAATCCTTCACCTCCGAACATCCAGTTCTTGACGCCGCGAACGAATTCAATATCGAATTGGATGCCGGGCGTGTAGGCCACGAGGCAACCTGTATCTACTTTCAGTACTTCACCGGGCGCCAGTTCACGTTCCTGAACATAGCCACCGGCATGCATGAACGCGTATCCGTCACCTTCGATCTTTTCCATGATGAAACCTTCACCACCAAAAATACCCACACCCAGTTTACGCTGGAAGTAGATGCCCACACTCACGCCCTTGGCCGCGCACAGGAACGCGTCCTTCTGCGCGATGATCGTTCCTCCGAGTTGCTGCAGGTCCATGGCCAGGATCTTACCGGTATATGGTGCGGCAAAACTCACTTTCTTCTTACCGCTGCCGGCATTGGAGAATGCGGTCATGAACAGGCTTTCACCGGTCAGGATACGTTTGCCGGCCGACATCAGTTTGCCAAGGAAACCACTGGATTGTGACTGTTCAGACCCGTCACCGAAAATGGTTTCCATCACAATGCCATCATCCATCATCATCATCGCGCCGCTTTCCGCTACGGCTGTCTCATTGGGATCCAGCTCGATCTCAACATATTGTAATTCTTCACCGTAGATCTTATAATCGATCTCGTGATTCCTTCTGTTCGTACCGTTCATATTATAAAGTTTTCATCAAAGTTAATACAGATCAAAAGTCGCAGACCGGAAATTCGACGAACGGCGGTTTTGGTACGGTGAGTTTGCTTAAATTGCTCATCCGCTCACTATTACACCCCCGTTTTTTAAACCATTCAACATGAAAAAGTATTCATTCCTGCTTGCGGTCCCCTTTCTCCTCTTAGCCATCGTCGCCAACGGACAGGCTAAACTGGTGGAAAAAGTGACCAAAAAAGCGAACGAGATCGTTATCCCTTACGAAAAATATGTGCTGCCCAACGGGTTGACCCTGGTGGTGCATGAAGACCACAGTGACCCTGTTGTGCACGTCGATGTGACCTATCACGTAGGTTCCGCCCGTGAAGAGATCGGCAAATCCGGTTTCGCGCACTTCTTTGAACACATGATGTTCCAGGGCAGTGACCACGTGGCTGATGAACAGCACTTCAAGATCGTTTCAGACGCAGGCGGTACGCTGAACGGCAGTACCAACCGCGACCGCACCAATTATTTTGAAACCGTTCCCGCCAACCAGCTGGAAAAAATGCTGTGGCTGGAAGCCGACCGCATGGGCTTTCTGCTGGATGCAGTGACCCAGAAAAAATTCGAGATCCAGCGTTCTACCGTAAAGAATGAAAGAGGACAGAACTATGATAACCGTCCTTATGGCCTCGTGAGCGAGACCGCTTCCAAAGCGCTGTATCCTTATGGTCATCCTTATTCCTGGCTCACCATCGGTTATGTGGAAGACCTGAACCGTGTGAATGTGAACGACCTGAAGAACTTCTTCCTGCGCTGGTACGGCCCCAACAACGCCACGCTTACCGTAGGTGGAGATGTGAACACGGCAGCCGTTGTGAAACTCGTTGAAAAATATTACGGCCCCATCCCCCGTGGCCCGGAAGTGAAACCCGTTGTGGTTCCTGCCGCCAACCTGGATGCGGACCGTTATGTTTCTTATACTGATAATTACGCCAAAGTGCCCCTGCTGGCTGTTGTATATCCAACTGTTCCTTTATATAATAAGGACCAGGGCGCGCTTGCTTGTCTGGCACAGGTGATCGGACAAGGCCGCAACTCCGTCCTGTACCAGCAACTGGTGAAGAAACAACTGGCTTTACAAGCCAGCGGCAGCAGTCAGTTATCCGAGCTGGCCGGTGAGTTCTTCTTCCAGTTCATTCCCATGCCCGGCAAATCACTGGCGCAAATGGATTCACTCTACCGCAATGCGCTCGATTCATTCGAGAAACGCGGCGTAACGGATGATGATATCGCCAAATTCAAAGGCGGCATCGAATCACAGCAGATCAATGGCCTGCAAAGTGTGTCCGGTAAAGTATCACAGCTGGCCGCGTTCCAGACCTTTTCCGGCAATCCCAACAAGATCGCCGATCTCATCAACATGTACACTTCCGTAACCAAGGAAGATGTGATGAACGCTTACAACAAATACATCAAAGGAAAACACGCGGTGTATGTGAGTGTACTGACCAAGGGTCAGGATAAACTGATCGCCGCTGCCGATAATTATACTGTGGATTCAACGAAGTATGCCGCGCCTGATTACGGTTACAACGGACTGAAATATGTAAAGGCGAAAGATAATTTCGACCGTAACAAGATCCCCGGTACCGGCCCCAACCCGGTGGTGAAGGTTCCGAAGTTCTGGCGCAAGGACCTGCCCAATGGTATCAAAATGATCGGCACCGAAAGCACCGAGATCCCGACCGTTACACTGTCGATCACCATTCCCGGCGGCCACCTGCTGCAGGCGAATGATACCGCGCACCTGGGTCTGGCCAGCTTCTTTGCGGACATGATGGGAGAAGACACGAAGAACCATACCGCAGAACAAATGGCGGTGGAGATGCAGAAACTCGGCAGCTCCGTGAATGTGAGCAGCACCTTTGATGGCATCGTATTCAGTGTGCAATCACTCAAAAAGAATCTCGATCAAACACTCGCGCTGCTGGAAGAAAGGATGCTGAGTCCCAAATTCAGTGAAGACGCTTTCAAACGCAACCAGAAACAAACCCTGGAAAGTTTCAAGCAGATCCGTTCTCAACCGGCCGCTGTGGCTTCCGAAGTGATCGCGAAACTGAACTATGGTCCGGATAATATCCTCGCGATGAGTGAAGACGGAACGGAGAATACCGTGAAGAACATGAAGCTGTCCGATATTCAACATTATTACGACAGCTACATGACGTCACAGAACGCGAAAGTGGTGATCGTGGGTGATGTCAAACAGGAAGAGATCCTTCCCAAACTCGCTTTCCTGAATAAACTGCCCAACAAGAAGATCGAATTACCAAAAGTGGATGCCACACCGAAACCGATCGATCAAACGAAAGTGTACATCGTTGACATCCCGAAAGCTGCGCAAACCGAATTCCGTGTGGGTTATGCAACAGGTATCAAATATGACGCGACCGGAGATTATTACCGTGCACGCCTGATGAACTATGGACTGGGTGGTGATTTCAACAGCCGCCTTAACCTGAACCTGCGTGAAGACAAAGGCTGGACCTATGGCGCCCGCAGTACCATGAGTGGTGATGAATATGGCGGCGACTTCGAATTCAGTTCCGGTATCCGTGCCGATGCAACGGACAGCGCGCTGGTGGAAGTGATGAAAGAACTGAACAAGTATGCAACGACCGGTATTACGGAACCCGAGTTGGCTTTCATGAAGAACGCGCTCGGACAGCGTGACGCGCTGAGTTATGAAACAGGCATTCAGAAAGCCGGTTTCATCGGCCGCATCCTGAATTTCAACCTGCCCGCGAATTATGTGGATCAGCAGAACAAGATCCTAGCGAAGATGACCAAGGCAGAGATCGATGCGGTAGCGAAGAAGATGCTGCATCCTGACAAGATGAACATCCTGCTGACCGGTGATAAAGCGAAGATCCTGGAAGGTGTGAAGAAACTGGGTTATCCCGTGATCGAACTCGATATTGACGGTAAACCTGTTGAGAAGAAAGCATTCTGATCACTGCGATCAGCATCAATAAAAATCCCCCCGACTGTAAACGTCGGGGGGATTTTTATTTTATCCGCCTGCCAGCTATGTCAGGCGGAACACCAAAACCATGTCTTCCGTTCTAAGGGAAAGACATACAGTATATCGAACACATGGTTGCTGTCATATGACAACAGCCTGCTTATTTCCGCTGCTTATGGAAGGGAACACCCATCCATACTTTCTTACCCATCAGCCTGCGTACACCGTACATGATCCCTACGAAGATGAAGAACAAGGGACCTGTAAAGCCCAACAGGGCCACGAACTTGGTGCCGTAGAAACGGCTCATCGGCCTTCTCAGTCTTTCAGAGATCAGGTACATACTCGGCACCATGATCAGCGTGAGGAAGAAGGAGAAGATGAGACCGAAGATGATCGTCCAGCTCAGCGGACCCCAGAACACCACACTGTCGCCCCCGAAGAAGATCTTCGGATTCAGGTGTGTGAAGAGGGATTCAAAATCGATATTCAGACCTACCGCCAGCGGGAACAGACCGAGAATGGTGGCCAGTGCCGTCAGCAATACAGGAATGATACGGATCTTACCTGCCTGAATGGCCGCCTCACGGGTACGCATACCGCGTCCGCGTAACTCATCGGTGAATTCAATGAGCAGGATACCATTCTTGATCACGATACCCGCCAGACCGATGACACCTACACCGAGCATGATCATCGCCATCGTCATACCACTGATCGCATAACCGAGGAACACCCCGATGATGGAGAAGAAGATCTCCGTTAATACGATGAAGGGTTTACTGAGGCTGTTGAACTGCGTGACCAGGATCAGGAAGATGATCATCAGCGCGATGATCAGTGAATAACCCAGGAATGCCAGTGTTTCCGCCTGTTGCTCACTTACGCCCGACTGACGAATGGTCACATCCGAGGGGATCTTCGTTTTCAGTCTGAAATCAGCGATCTTCTTGGCCAGCTCCTTATTGATCAGCTCCGTTTGGGTCGGATCCAGTACGTTCGACTGCAACTGGATCGTACGTTTGTTATTCTTACGGCGGATACCACCGGAAGTATTCGAGAATTCATAGTGCGCGATCGCATTCAGCGGGATCTGTTTGATGGCCATCGTATTGAAATCACGGAACGTGATCGGACGGTTCATCAGGTCCGTGATGTTGTTACGCATCAGGTCATTGTACCGTAACTGGATCTTGTATTCATCCTCACCATCGATCAGCTTGCTCACTTCCTTTCCGAACACAGCGGTACGGATCTCCATACCCACCTGTGCGGTACTGATACCCTCGATCAGGGCTTTCTCACGGTCCACCACGATGGAGATCTCGGGATTATTGAGGTCCACATCCGTATTGATCTGCTCGATCCCTTCCACTTTATTCGTGTCCAGAAAATTGCGCAGGTTCGTTGCCACCCTTGCGATCTCATCATAATCATCACCGATGATCTCCACGTTCACCGGAGGATCGGTCGGCGGACCATTATCTTCCTGGTTCACGCTGATCTCCGTTCCGGGTATTCCTTTCACGGCTTCACGCACCGCTGCCAGATAAGGCAACGTGCTTTTGCCATCACGTTTTTCATATTCCACGAATGATACCTGCACACGGCCGAGGTTCGGCTGTACACTACGGTTATTATCCCGCGGGTTATTGGCACTCACCGCCACGTTGGCGATGACACTCTCTACGATCGAACCTTCTTTACCGGGTTGCTGATCCCCCAATACCTTGTATACACGCTGTTCCAGCACATGCGTCACAGAATCGGTGTACTTGATATCAGTACCTACCGGCATCTTCAGGTATACATAAATGAAGTGCGGATCACCGGAGGGGAAGAAGGTGGAACCATTGCCACGCAATTGCTGCAGCACGATGGCAACGGGGAACAGGATGAACAGACCGACCAGTAATTTGGCGGGACGAGTTCCTTTCAGTGCCCAGCGCAGCAGTTTTTCATAATTATTCATCAGCCGCGGTAAGGCACGGTTCTGGAAGAAGTGGATTACATCACGCAGCACGAATGTGTTGAGTACGGACAACGCTGTCATGATCAGCAGGAAATTGCCCACGCCGAACCAGCCGGCCATGTCAAATACCACACCGAACGCTAGGCTCGCCCACCACCACCATTGCTTGAACAGGTCTTTCTTCGGCATTTCATACTCACGGCCTTCGGGACGCATGAAGCTGACCGCGAATACCGGGTTGAAGATGAAGGCAACGATCAGGGATGCAGCCAGTGTCAGGATCAGCATCACCGGCAGATAGATCATGAATTTACCGATCAGTCCTTTCCATAACAACAACGGGAAGAACGGTGCCAGTGTGGTCAGCGTACCGGCCAATACCGGAATGAAGACCTCCCCAGCCGCTTCCTTCGCGGAGCGCACGATCGGTACTTTACCATTATTATAGATACGGTGCGTGTTCTCGATCACCACGATGGCGTCATCCACGATGATCCCCAGTCCGAAGAGCAGGGCGAACAGCACGATGAAGTTAAGGGTCACGGAACCGCCAACGATGAAATCGGCCACCGGCAGGAACATGAAGGCCACGAACACACTCAGCGGCACACTCAGTGCCACGAAGA
>JAKPSI010000062.1 GCA_029555415.1 Bacteroidota bacterium
TCTGCTCACTTTTCTTTTTGATTTAATAAGTTGTTGATGACAAGGTTGCTGACCGGAGTGCGGATCAGCGGTTCACGGAACAGGTAGAGCAGGAGGGCCTGCAGGATGATGACACCTGACATGATGAAGAACCCCTGAAAGGTTTTCCCGGTCAGTGATCCGATCCATAGCGCGAACCCGATATTGAGGAAAACAATGAACAATACAACAGCGAATCCGATCACGATCTGCGTGGAAAGGGAGGTCATGACCTTCGCCGAACGGTCGACGGCCTGCAGTTTGATCAATTGCAGACTGGTCTTACCGTAATGCTCCGCTTTCTCAAGGAGTCCTGTGGTCACTGTTGTATTGTCGCTCATTTTCAGGGTTTTTGATTTTTCAATGTGATCTTTTCCGGAACTGAAGCGGATCAGGCGATCTCATTCTTCACTTCTTTTCTGATCTCATCGTACTTGTTCTTTCCTTTCGATAACAGTTGGTCGTATTTCTGTTTCACGGAGTCCACGAGATCGTCGCCGGATTCCATGATCTTTTCACGTGTGCGTTTGCCTTTATCCGGCGCGAACAGAATGCCGAGGATACTGCCGATCGCGAGGCCTGCCAGCACACCTAATGCTACTTTACCTGATTTCATATTGTTGTATTTAAGAGTTTAAATATTGTGTTCCCTGAGGTCCGTATCCTTTTCATCGGCAGAGAACTGTTTGCCGAGTGAATGCATCATGTTAGAAAAGAAGTCCGTCATTTTATTCGTATCATCATCATACGTATCGTCATCCAGCATCTCGCCCATCCGCAGATCGGGTGGCAGATACGGGAGAATATTCATTTGCTGTGCGGACATGAACTTCTTCACAGAGATCAGTTCCGCATGCTCAGGTAAATTCCGTCGGATCATCTGTACCGCGGTCCTGGACAGATCATTCAGCTTGTTCTCCATTTCCGAAGGATCGGTATAGCTGTAACTAGCGATCCGTTCGTTGACCGTTTGTTTATGTGCGCCGAATAAATGATCGTCCCAGCCGGTGCGTTGTTCGTCATTCAGGATGGCCGCCGCGCCTTCATCCGTCCGGCTGTACCTGTACAAAGCGGTAAGGATACTGGGGATCGCAACATGCAGGAATCTTCTGTCATCCGGCAAACCCGAATCGGGTTCCACGATCTGTATATCCGGCTCCGTTTGCTGAACAGCGGGTAGCCCTTTTTCCAGCCGCAGGCTTTCCATGATGTTGAATGACATGTTCCTTGTTATTTTTTATTTCTCAGTATCTGTTTCCGGCATTCGGATGGATGAACAACGGAAGAGATATCCGATACATTAAAACTACCTCACATCGCGTTCCAGTTCATTACAGTAATCACGGGTTTCATTATAAGATTCACATATCCCTGCGCCTGTTGCCGCAGTATTCCGCCGGTCATATATGTTTATTACTGCCGGTGTGTACTGTCAGCAACGATGTTCTTACGTAACCGGCCTAAGGAATCCGCGGTGACCCGTTCTTGTTTTTTCAATTGAGTCAGCAACGCGGAAGCTTTTTTGGCATCTGCTTTTTTCTTCTTGTTGAAGAATCCGCGCAGCAGGAAATTGTGTTGCGCCGCTTCCATGTTTTCACTCAGTCCCTTGGTGCTGGATTGCAGATTGAGCATAGTGGAGTCGAGTGAATTACCGAATGATTCATCGGAAACCAATTTGGACAAAGCGCCTTTGCCATTATTCATTTTCTGCGTGAATTTTTCAAAATCCCCGGAACTGGATTCCAGATGGGTGAGGGTGGACTTGAGGCTTTTAGATAATTCCTCATCCGAAATGAGTTTGGAGAGTACGCCGTCACCCTTGTTCATTTTTGAAGTGAACACGGCCAGTTCCCTGCTGATGATACCCGCGTTCTCAACAGTGCCTTTGACACTTTTCATGATGTCTTCCATTTCAATGCCCGGGTTGGAGAGGATCAGATCATTATTCTTTACCGGGGTTTGATCCGCGCCGGGACCGGGTACCAGGGTCAGCACCTTGTCACCCATCAGTCCGTCAGACCCGATGCTTGCACGGGTATCCGATTTGATGAACGACTGTACGTTCTTCCGGATGATCAGTTCCACCAGTACGGAACTATCGGTCAGCATGGTGATGTCATCCACCGTACCTACATTGATACCCGCCAGCCGTACATTGTTACCGGTCTTCAGTCCGCTGACATTCCTGAACACGGAACGGAGCCGGATATTGGAGCCGAACAGGTTCTTCTGTTCCCCGATGAAATAGATGAAGAACATGAACAGGCCGATCCCGGTGATGACGAACAGGCCGACTTTCCAGGCACTTCCTTTATGTGTTTTCATTTTGTTGTATTGAATGGTTAATTGAAGAACGCCTTCACCCAGGGTTCCTTACTTTCTGACAGTTCGTCGAAACTACCTTCGGCGCCGATCTTTCCGTCCTGAAGGATCAGCAACCGGTCACTGGTCAGTTTGGCGCAGGCGATATCGTGCGTAATGATGATGGAAGCGCATTTCGTGCTTTGCTGTATGGATACGATCAGTTCGCTGATCTCCCTGGCCGTAATGGTATCGAGACCGGTGGTGGGTTCATCATACAGGATGATATCCGGTTTCATGATGATCGTCCGGGCCAGCGCGATGCGTTTACACATCCCACCCGAAAGTTCTGAAGGCATGAGATCGATTGTTTCCGGCAGACCGACGCTTTCCAGTGATTCCTCTATACGTTTCCGGATCTCATCTGAAGGCAGGACCGGATGATGCCTTTTCAGGGGGAATTTCAGATTCTCGCGTACGGTCATCGAATCATACAGCGCTGAATTCTGGAACAGAAAACCCAGTCTGATCCTGTACTTGTTCATTTCATCATTACTGATACCACTGACCGGCTCACCGAACAGGAAGATCTCACCTTCATCCGGTTCGATCAGTCCCGCGATGCATTTGATGATGACGGATTTACCGGAGCCCGAACGGCCGAGCAGTACCAGATTTTCTGAGGTCTTCACTTCCAGGTCGATGCCATCGAGTACAACATGTCCTTCTCCGAATGATTTGCGGAGTCCGCGGGTCTTGACCACGGTATCGTTCGTTGCAGGTGATGTTGTTTGCGTATCCATAAGGTTGTTGCGTGATTCAGGTGAGCAGGGAGGTTAATTGTACCGCCATCATATCGATGATGAAAATGATCAGGGAAGCAGCTACAACGGCGGAGGTAGCTGCTTTACCAACGCTTTCCGTTCCGCTGGATGCTGTATAACCCTTATGACTCCCGATCATGCCGATGAAGAATCCGAACAGGAAAGTTTTCAAAGTGGCCGGGATGATATCGGAGAAGGATAAGGCTTCGAATACTTTGGCCACATAGCGGAAAAGCGTGATGCCGGATTGCATGTTCATACCGAGATAGCCGCCGTAAATCCCGATACAATCTGCGAATACGACCAGCAGCGGGATCATGAAGGTAGTGGCCAGTACCCGGGTGATGACCAGGTATTTGAAAGGATCGGCACCGGATACTTCCATGGCGTCGATCTGCTCGGTGACTTTCATGGAACCCAGTTCAGCAGCGATCCCGGAAGATATCTTGCCTGCACAGATCAGGGCAGTGATGACCGGACTGATCTCCCTGATGAGTGACAACGATACCATGCCCGGGAGCCAGGATTCCGCACCGAATGCGGCAAGCGTGGGCCGCGTCTGGATCGTCAGGACTAGGCCCATGATAAAACCTGTAATAGCGACGAGCGGTAATGACCGGTTGCCGATGGAAAAACATTGCCGGATGAATTCTTTGAACTCGTAAGGAGGCCTGAGCACTTCTTTGAAGAAACGGCCGGTGAATTGGATGAAATCCCCCGCGTTGGAAAGTCCTGATCTGATCTGTATGAACAAATGAATATGATTTAGTGCGGTAAGGCGGTGAATGGATGCGGTCTGACATATGCTTCATGTTCAGGCCGGATGAATACCGCAGTGTAAAGGTTCAAATAATCCGGTGGCCTTCTGTTACATCAACCCGGTTAAACTTATATCATTCACATGCCGGTATGTGAATCATGCAATGATCCGGGTCTTCCTTGTAATGAAGTGAAGGGCAGGAAGCATCAGTTTTGCAGAAGCGGATGTTACGCGGCCGGTGAAACCGAACCGCTATCCGTTCAGACCGGGAAAAGAAATCCCCCCATTTTTTTAATCTTAAAACATACAATATGAAAGTTCCATTCCTGATCACCATCCTTTTATTGATCGCAGTAGCGGGTGCAAATGCCCAGCATGCCAATCTTGGCATCAAAGGCGGACTGAACGTCTACAACATGCATAATGATAATGGTTCAAAAAACGATGCGATGACCGGATTCCACGCCGGTTTACTGACACATATCCACTTCACGAAGACTTTCGCGTTGCAACCGGAGTTCCTGTATTCTCGGCAGGGTGCGAAGCATTCCATATCTGATGGGGGTGTAGCGCATTATAACCTGGATTACCTGAACATTCCGGTCATGTTCCAGTATATGTTCAACAATGGCTTCAGACTGGAAGCCGGACCGCAGGCGGGTTTCCTGATGAAGGCCAGACAGAAATCGAATGGCAGTGAAACGGATCTCAAACCCAGTTTATTCAAGACGGACTTTTCACTCGGCATTGGCATCGGTTATATCCAGCCCCAAAGTGGCTTCGGGTTCGATGCTCGTTACAATGCAGGATTGACAGATATTACAAGGGGCAGTGTTAAAACCACGAACATGGGCTTCCAGGTAGGACTTTTGTACCAGATGGACCATAGATGAAAATTCAGAGGGATCCGCCACGGCGGATCCTTTTTTTAAAAATGGCTTCATTGATCCAGAGCAGAACAGGGATCAGCAGGAAGCAAAGCCCCGCCATTCTCGTGGCATTCAGAAGGGACAACACCGCGGAAACCATTCCGATCCCCGCATTCCATAACGCACCTCTTTTTTCTTTCAGCGTGACCTGTAATTCATAGTGATCCAATTCCAGTTTTTTTGCGAAACGGTGGGCACGATGATACATCAGGAACAACAGCAACCAGATGAAGAAATAGCCTGTACTGAAGATCGCAATGAGCTGCGGGAAATCCTCCTGCCGGATGATCACCCATCCGTTCTCCACAGCTTTCGGGAATAGATTGATCCCCGACCATTTGGCCAGCAACAGGGAGAACAGGAATTTCAACGGATATACATAAAAGAGTATGACGGCCATGTACACCAGATTCAGAAGGATCGTGGGCAGGTCGTTCAGTCCGTAATACCGGAAGAAAAGATATTGCCGGTACCAGAGCAGGAAGAGCAACGCGACGGTCGCAAAAAAGGGCAGGGCACCCCGGATGATCAGCATGAGTTCACTGAAGGTCTGGGGCACTTCAAGTGCCGCAACCAGCAGGGAAACGGAGAAAGCGAACACCGCATCACTGATGGCTTCTATCCGCAGTATCTCATGCCCGCGGAATCTGAATGCTGAGGAGGTTGAAGTACTGAATATCTTATTTCGTACCATATTTAAAGAGGTTCAGGACAGGAAATTAAGCTTAAATTCAGCCTCGTAAAAACCTGTATTGTCAGTCCGGGACTTAACAAGTATCAGGTGACCGGTTAATTTTCGTCATGCCCGGAAATCAATCAATTACGAAAATTTGCCTGTACAATTTTTTTCAACCTGAAACTTAAATCAGCTATATCATGAAAAAGGAATACTGGATCAATGTCAAACATGTGGACAACCGCCTGGTCATCTTCCTGAAAGGCGAAACGATCTGGGACAGCGGTATCATTCACGACGACCCCGAACTGGACCAATACATCAACATCACGGACCATCTGGATAAGGAACATGCCACTGAACTGATATTCGAAGGATTCAATGACGACTATGCCGGTAAAGAATCCCTCGGCGAACTGAACCCCTGGCATTTTCACTACCGTTTATTTGTACGTGAAACGGACGGTGCCGGTAACACAAAAGAGACCGAACTGATCAAACCGTACAATGAGAAACACATGTCGAACCCGAATATCCGGGCCATCAACAACAGCTATTTACTGATGTACAAGGAAGAAGGCTTTACGGTCGTTTCGAATTCTTTGTCGCAGCAGTTCTATAATTGATAACGCAGATTAACGCAGATTGGCGCAGATTACGCTGATGAATGCGGATCCTGCGGATTGCTAATTACTCACTATTGACCGGTTCATTCCGGGAAGGGTCATGTCGATTTTATTTTCGGCATGACCTTTTTGTTTCGCGCAGATTAACGCAGATTGGCGCAGATTTTCGCAGAAAGGACATCCGTTCCTGTATTTAAACAACACATTCTTATTCGAATTCATCGTATTTAATGATCTTCTTTTTGCTCTGTGCTAATCTGTATTAATCCGCGTTCCCCTTCGTGTCCATTCGTGTTTTACATAACTGTCCGGACAAGGATTTGGAAGGATGAAGGGATTGGATGGATTTCATGAAAGGCCAATAGTATTAATCTACAAAATCCTTTAATCCTTCCAAATCCACGTTCAGACACCACGCCAATCGAATCAAGCCCGTTCCGGATAAAGAAGAATGATCGATCACAAACGACCAATTCGTGTGCATTCGTACTCTTTCGTGTCAATTCGTGTTTATGCCCTTATAATAATTTCTCTGTGAAAATCTGTGCTAATCTGTGTTAATCCGTGTTCTCCATTATTATTTATTCATTAATCCTCCCGTATCCCCCAGCACCACGTTGATGCCTGTCCGCAGGAATCCTTAAATTCGCCCGTCTAAAACCCCAAAATCAGTAAATGGCTAATACCGTCCTCAGCAACCGCAACCTCCGTGGCCTCCACCGCGATCTCGGATATTTTTATGTTGGCCTCATCATCGCCTTCGCCATTTCCGGCATCGCGCAGAACCACCGGAAGCAGTTCAACCCCAGCCGCTATGTGTATGAATTCAAAAAAGTACAAACCGCATTCCATCTCCCGAAAGAATCCGTAACGAAGGACAGTGTGGAATTATTCAGCAAAGCCGAAGGACTGGAAGAGATGCGTCAGTTCGATTTCAGGAAGGACAGTACCCTGGTGATCTCTTATAAAGATGCGGATGCGACCATTCATCTCGCGACCGGACAAGGGGAGATCAATCACTGGAAGAAAAGGCCGGTGCTGGCACAGCTCACCTTTCTGCATAAATTCAACGGGAATCTGAGCTGGATGCTGTATTCAGACATTTTCGCCGTGGCCATGATCATCATTGCCATGACGGGTATGTTTCTCATGAAAGGCAAGAACAGTTTCCGGAAACGTGGCTGGATCTTCGCGCTGGCAGGGATCATCATCCCCATCCTTGCACTGATCTTCCTGTTCAAATAGGCTGCCGGCCTGCTCAGAACATAACATTGAAGCAAAGAGCCCGGAGAATTTTCCTCTGGGCTCTTTGCTTTTCCAGTATATGTTTCATGATCTTAATCATTGAATATTAAACACCGGGGTCTAACTTTATAAAAATGACCTATATGAAGTGTTTCCAGGTTTATCTTATTGTAGCATGTGTTGCAGTTATTGCGTCCTGCCAGTCCACAGTAAAACAAACGAAAGACATGACCAACGGAGGCAGAAAATGGTGGAAAGAAGCGGTCGTCTACCAGATCTACCCGCGCAGTTTCAAAGACAGTAACGGGGATGGGGTCGGTGACCTGAGTGGCCTGACGAGTAAGCTGGATTATGTGAAGAGCCTGGGGGTGGACATCATCTGGCTGAACCCGATCTATGCCAGCCCTAATGCGGACAATGGCTATGATATCAGTAACTATGATGAGATCATGAAAGAGTTCGGCAGCATGGCCGATTTTGATACGATGCTATCGGAGATGCATAAGCGCGGATTGAAACTGGTGATGGACCTGGTGGTGAATCATTGCAGCGATGAACATGAATGGTTCAGACAATCACGCAGTTCACGAACCAATCCTTACCGCGATTATTTCCATTGGTGGCCCGCAGAGAAGGGCAAACCCGCTTTCCGCCCGGGTTCCTTTGAAGTGGACGGCAGCGGCTGGCGATATGACAGTCTCACCAACAGCTATTACCTGCATTATTTCAGCTATAAACAACCGGACCTGAACTGGGAGAATCCCAAACTGCGTCAGGAGATCTTTGCCATGATGAACCGCTGGTTCAAAAAAGGTGTGGATGGATTCCGGATGGATGTGATACCGTTCATTGCCAAGGATACGACCTTCCCGGTGGTAACGGAAAAGGAACTGAAAGAGAAGTATAATGGCGACTGGAGTCAGTATATGGCCAGCGGGCCCGGATTACACAGTTACCTGCAGGAGATGAACCGTGAAGTGACAAGCAAATATGATGTGATGACACTCGCAGAAGGAGCCGGCACCACCAAAGCGACCGCGATGAACCTGGTGGATCCTGCAAGGAAAGAACTGGATATGAGTTATCATTTTGAAGGCGTGAGTCTTGGTTATCTGCCGGGTGAATTCAAACAGATGGATCCGAACGGGTACAAGCTGACGGAATTCAAGAAGATCTATTCGGAGTGGGACAGTGTATTCGCCGAAAAAGGATGGGGTACGATCTATCTCGGCAATCATGACCAGCCACGCATGCTGACCCGCTGGGGAAATGATGCGCCGGAATTCAGGGTGGCGTCTTCCAAATTGCTTTCCACTTTTCTGCTCAGTATGCGCGGAACGCCCTTCTATTATTTCGGGGATGAACTGGGCATGTCGAACATCAAATTCGATAAGATCGAAGATTACAAGGATATAGAAACGCTCGGCATGTACGGTCAGATCAAAAATAATGGTGGCGATCTGCAGCGTTTCCTGAACGGACAGAAGATCAGCGCGCGTGACAACGGCAGGACGCCCTTTCAATGGGATGCCTCTGTTTATGCGGGTTTCACGACAGGTGATCCCTGGCTGAAAGTGAATGACAATAAGGCGACCGTTAATGTGGAAGCGGCGGAGAAAGACCCGCAGTCCACCCTTAATTATTTCCGGAAGCTGGTGCAATTAAGGAAGGACCGTAAGGATGTACTGGTATACGGCAAGTACACATTGCTTGATAAGGATAACCCGGATGTATATGCATATCTCCGTGATTCCGGAACTGAAAAAGTGCTGGTACTGTTATGTTTCAATAAGAACGGAGCCACCTTCGATCTCAAAGGAATGAAAACGGGAGCGGAGTGGATCAATAATCTGGGTCCCCTGAAGATCAGTGGCGATCAGGTTCAGTTGCAGCCGTATCAGGCTTGTATCGTTCAGTTGAAGTGAGCTGGGCTGTTAAAAAAAAGTTGAAAGGGTGGGCAGCGGTTGATGGAAATGGATGAATGACTGATATTGTATCAAACTTATCTGTCATGAAAATCATTACCAGCCTGCTATTCACATCGCTGTGCTGCGTTCAGCTTCATGCGCAATCCGGGATACAAGTAAGGCTCAGGACCGGTTTCACCAGCATGTATCATTCCGGCGTGAATGCCGGTTATGCCTATCAAAAGATATCAGGTGGTATCGGATCCGTTGTGATCGGTGCGGAATTGAGCCGCGATCTGCGGCATAACAAAGGTTCGCTCATTGCAGGGATCACATTTACGGATGAGGATGCGGGAATCAGACCTAACACCAGGAATCTTTATCCGGAAAACCTGGCTGCAGGAAATAATTTCGGATTCGTTTTTTCAGGCGGACCTGCCAGGACCTTCGTCTACGCCGGGTTTGAAAAATACATTCATAAGGATGAAGTAAAGACTTCCCGTAATTATTTCAGTGCAGCAGGAGGGCTGGGACTGATGTTCACGATGAATAAGCTGAAAGGCTGGACGACCAGCTATCCCGCCACTTATCTGACAAAAAATGGTGGGACCGTTCAGGGAATGAATATGGCCTATGACCGGGCAAAAATGGCTCCGGCGGTCTTTGGCGCGATCCGTTATCATATCCGCAACGCAAAGGGCAGGGAAGTGCTGATCATGGAGCTGGCGGCACATGCTGTACTTTCAACCTTCTATCAGCAACATATTATATATACACTTAACGGACTCCCCAAAGAAGATCAGCTGAAAGAAAAAGGGAATGCTGTCGAACTGAATCTGATCGTTCCTTTATTCGGCGGTCGTAAGTAAAAGCGGGCGATGATCAGAATCCGGCCGTATTCATGATCGCCATGGCCGTGGCTGCGAAAGCGTCTTTTTTTGTACCATCTGCCGTGTAAGTGACCACGAATGCAGTTCCTTTATAAAGGGAATAGCGCTGTATGAAACGAAGGTTGAAATCAACTGATTCCACCATGCCGGAATAAACGATCTCGTACCATTTCACCCCTTTCTGGGTGAAGTACCGCTCACTGTATTTTTTGTAATTGCCGATACTTTTTTCGAGTTCAGCCTTATTGAGGTTGACGTATTCTTTCAGGTCAGTGATCTGTCCTTCAGTGGGCTGCGCCTGTACATTGAAATTTTCCGTGAAGTTGTCGTCCGACTGGGAAGGTGTGAAAATGAAGAATCTTGCACCTTCAATGGTATCCGTTACGCCCCAGGTTTTAGGGAAGCAAAGCTTCAGTTTATACTCGGGATCTGTATAGCAGGTCCAGTTTTTGGGTTGGGCGGTTGCCGACTGAGCAGCGGTCAGGAATACAAGGAGGCATAAGAGGCGGAATATGTTCTTCATAGCGATCGTTTTTATAAATATAGTATTTAGGGTTCAGCCTTCATAGCCTAGCACCGGAATTGACAGAAAAACCTTATGGTTTTTCCCAAGTGTATATGACCCGGAAATGCTGTTTATTTGCACAAATATTAAAAAATGTTATCTGTGCGCATTATCCGAAAGATCGCTCTTTCTCTGTTTTCAGGCATTTTCATCGTTACCATAGGTTCCTGCGGCAAGAATTCCGGAGATACCAACGGCACGCCGGGTGGCCGGATGACCGGAACGGTCCAGACCTGGGATGATAAACTGAACTCCACTTCTGATATGATGGGTATAACAGTTACGGTCAGTGATCTGCCTACGTTCGTGGCGATCACGGATGGTACGGGTAACTATACTTTCGGTGACCTGCCTTTCGGTGTGCATGATCTAACATTCGTCAAGACGGGTTATGGCACTTCAAAACTATATGGTGTGGTACACAATGCGCTGACCGCGATCCCCACCACCATCGTACCGACTTTCGGATTCGGTAAAGTGGCTACAACGACCGTGACCGCTTTCGCAGTAACCGGAAATACATTCAACGGACAACCCGGAGTTTCCTTCAGTTATAATTTCAGTACGACACCCACAACAGGTAACCGGGCTTTTGTCAGGTATTTCCTGAGCACGGCAGCTGATGTTTCCAGCAGCAGTTACACGGCATTCAGTCCTGTGGTGAATTTCTCCAATCTCAGCGCCATTGCGGGTTTCACGGTGAATGATCTGGTGAGTATGGGATTCAGCTCCGGACAAACGGTGTATGTAAGGATGTATGGTGAGTCCTTCAAATCCAATGAATACAAGGACCCCAACACCGGCAAATGGATCTTCCCCAATGTGAATCCAACTACGGTTACCGCAGTTTCATTCCAGGTGCCCTGATCATTCGCCACAGCACTTTTATGTGAATCATGCAAGGTTTCAGCAACAGCCTGTAACCGGTCAGGCATTTATCATCGCTACATTTAGGTCATCAGATTTTTTTATCATCACCTTAAATGACCAGCGCATGAAAAAGATCACTTTATATACGTTCGGGGTTCTATTGCTGGTGCTTTTTGCTGCATCAGGTTGTGAAGAGCCGCGCTATATGCAGCGGAATAATCATCACAGTCCGGAATACTATCAGCGACACCATCATCGTCGTCCGCCTCCCGGCATCGATATCAATATTCATAATTGATATGACGACTTCACTTGTCCGAGTCATTGAATTTGACCGGACACAATTCCGGGGGAGACCCCGGAATTGCTTTAGAGGAGCTATCTGTAAAATGTAAATTGAATCTTCAGATCTGTTTCAGCCACCCGGTCACACTCATCCTTTTACGGTTCGTGGCCACCACTTCATGTTCCATTTCATCACTTTTGAAGAATACGGCTTTTCTGCTGGCAGGGCTGATACTGTTCACCGCATCCGTTCCATACACCAGCAATTGTCCGCCATCTTCCTCCAGCCAGTCCTCATTCAGATAACTGATCAGTGAGAATTTACGGTTGGGATCATCCCTGAACTGATCGATATGCCGTTTATAAAAACTTCCGGAATCATATAACGCGTAATGGAATTCACAGTAATTGATACCTGTGTAACAGGTACTGTTCAGGTAGTGGATGAAGTCATCGATCCGCGACAGGAATTCAAGTTCGAAAGGATTCTCATGGCTTTTATCCAGCCAGTAGATCCGGTCGCCTCTTGTTTGATCCTGATACTGTAACGCGTCCCTGTTCCCGATCCCGGCATTCACGAAGCTGTTATCTTTTTCCAGCTGACGGATATGCTGCTGCATCCCTTCCGCCAGTGTTTGCGTCAGGAATAACTCGTCGATACCGACCTGGTGCTGCAGATAACTTTCGATGATCGTATCAAAATGATTGTTCATGTTATTCAAGGTAGACTATTAATGAGGGTTCCCGTTTTTATTTGCCCAGACCATTTTCATTCGCAAAGGGAGGGGAGCATACAAAAAAAGAACCGGTCAATGTGACCGGTTCACTATTCATCGATCCTTCTTGCTTGATCTGTTATGCGGCTTTTGTTGTGGCGCTTTTTGCTGGTTTTGTTCTTTCAAGACCGGCCGTTGTTGTGGAGGAGTTCGTTCCACTCTTTTTTGCGGAGCGGCGGGTTGTTGTCTGACCGGCTGCTCACGCTTCGGTGCCTGCGCCGGCTGTTCCCGTTTCGGCGTTTGTACAGGCTGATCCTTCTTAGGTATCCGTTCCTGCTGTTCACGATTCGGTCTGCTCACAGGCTGATCTCGCTGAGGTATCCGGGCAGGCTGTTGACGGGGCGTTTCTAAGCGTTCCGGACGTGTGATCCTGACCGGTGCATTGATGACAGGCCGCTCATTGCGCTGATCCTTTTTGTTTCGCGGTGTTACCGGTATCCTGTCCGGCGATTGTTGTGTACGGACCGGTATGACAGGTTGTGCAGCAGGCGTGTTGTTATGATCCGCTGTTCTTTCACGGGCGGGTTTTAAGTTCCTGACCTCGGTGATCTTTTTAGGCACATTGCGGTTATCCAGTGAATTATTCTGTTTCACATCGGGCCGGAATATCCTGAGCTCGCGGTTATCGACCCGTTGTTGCCGGTCATTACTGGCCGTGAGTGTGACGGGAGCATAGGACCTTCCGGATCTTTGTTCCACGTCCCTTCTGTCAGGGCCTGCATTGAAGCGGGTATGTGTACGCTGATCGGATCTGAAATTATCGATCACCGTGGAGTTCATATAGATCGTATTGGTATTATTGACGCTGATGAAGTAATTATTGATGTCCTGTCTTCCGAAATCACGGTCGCGTATAAAGGTCCAATCTTCATAAGGCCTGTTATAAACGCTGCTGTACGCGAAATCGATACTGATTCCGGGACCGATAGGTGCCCAGCCGTAATAACCATCCGCATGGCGCCAGGAGACCCAGCCCGGCCCCCATTCGTAACCAGGTACCCAGATCGGACCATAATGATTGTCATTGTACCATCTGCCATAGTGAAAAGGTGCCCAGCCCCATGAATAGTTTGAGATCCATGTCCAGCCTTCATCCGTGAAGATCCAATAACCATTGGTATGGTAGGGGCTGAAGCCATCATCCACATCAGGAACCCATAC
This sequence comes from Bacteroidota bacterium, assembly GCA_029555415.1. GTDB lineage: Bacteria > Bacteroidota > Bacteroidia > Chitinophagales > Chitinophagaceae > JAKPSI01. The sequence goes on from JAKPSI010000062.1 coordinate 13,834, forward strand.
ATATCCGTAATCTGAGTTATAGATCCAGTTGCCGTACGGACTGAGGTCATCGTAGAATACCTGAAAGTCGATGGAAACCTGTGCCGAGGCTTTTGGTGTCTGTATACTGGGGGTGAATTGTAAGAGCAATAAGAAGGCGAAAGCCCGCATAAAACTTTTCATATTGATCATTTGATTGTTGAACAGCAAAACTGTCTGTTGTAATGTCCGTACTGATCATGCCGGAATTGTTACAGACACATGTGCATTACTTGTAACATTCACATATCAGGGTATATTTCGTGACCTGATGTGAATGTTATAAGGAATGAATAGCGATGTGTAATGAAAGGAGCGGAGGTCTGACTGAACTTTGCCAGTTGAGGATTAATACTCAATACAAATCATGCTTAAAAATATATATGCGATCGCCGGTCTGTTCATGGTAGTGATCCTTTCTTCCTGCGCTTCTACGCGTATCACCAGCAGCTGGAGGGAACCTGATAAGCAAGTGAATATGCAGGACCTGAATAAAGTACTGGTCGTTGCGCTGTTCCGTAAGGATAAGGACAGCAGGGCCGCGGAAGACCAGATGGCAGCCAGTCTTCACGGCAAAGGCGTGGTATCGTATCAATACCTGGGAACTGGTTTTGACAAGAAGAATGAGGAAGTGATCCGTGACAGGATCAAAGCGGATGGTTTTGACGCCGCGGTGACCATGCGGTTGGTGGATGTGGATAAAGAAGTGACTTATATCCCGGGCAGGATGACGACCTATCCTTCCTACTTCCGTTCATTCAGCGGATATTATTACCGGAGCTGGAACTATTACAATACACCTGACAGATACGCGACAACAAGGACCTATACAGTTGAGATCAATGTTTTCTCGATAAAGGAAGACCGCATCATCTGGTCAGGTCTTACGGAAACCTCTGATCCGGATGGTATAGACAGGCTGACCCAAAATGTGGTCAGGGTAGTTGAAAAAAGGATGCGGAAAGAAGGATTCATTACAAAGTAAACATCATGCAAACCTTAAAGTGGATGATACCGGTACTGTTAGTGTACCTGTTATATACCTTTTGCAAGGATGTCAGGACAGATCTGCCATTAAAAAAGGATGTTCTGGGCTCTGCAATACGTGAACTTGTTCAAACCCAAAAAAGAAATGAAGCCAATCAGGGTATATCACTTTTCGCTGCCCGTATACAAGGCAGGTTATTACTGGAATGGTCAATGCTCCATCGTCCCCAATGGCCGGCAGACAGGCTGCTTTCTTCTTCTGCTGATCGCCAGGTACGGAGCGGGGCTTTTTCTCTATCCCCAATAAAACAGGATTTGCGTTTTGTTGCGATCCATGCAAACAGTTCACCATTACTGGCTGTATTCTGGCAGCAGTAAATGTTCGGTGACCGGATCTCAGGAAGGTCCGCACTATTCCCTTCCCATTATCATTTTGTTTCTTCACTACACAGGCTTTTCTTTGTGCATCAGAGTCGGGGTCAGTACGCTCATTTCAAACTGATAACTGTCCGGTCGGATAAGGCCATTCACCCGGTCCTGAACATAAAAAAGCAGAAATATGTCAGCTCAAATCAAATGGGGGATGATCGGTTGCGGGGATGTAACGGAAGTCAAGAGTGGTCCGGCTTTTCAAAAAGTACCGGATTCAGCACTGGTAGCCGTGATGAGCCGCAATGCACACCGTGCGGAAGATTATGCACACCGGCATGGCGTACCCCGTTGGTATGATGATGCTTCGAAACTGATACAGGATCCTGAAGTGAATGCCGTCTATATCGCCACACCTCCTTCATCACATGAACAATACGCATTGGAAGCGATACGGGCCGGGAAACCGGTATATGTGGAGAAACCCATGTGCCTCGATCAGGCAGAAGCCGCAAGGATGGCGGAAGCATCGGCTGCTTCAGGTGTCAAAATGGTGGTCGCGCATTACCGGCGGGAGCAGCCATTATTCCTGATGATAAGATCGCTTCTGGATGAAAAAGCGATCGGGGAGGTGCGGATGGCAAGACTGCAATACATCAGGCCATTGATGACCGCAGCGGAAATGGCGGTACCGAAAACAGCCTGGCGTGTGGATCCCGCGCAGGCGGGCGGCGGATTGTTCCATGATCTGGCGCCACATCAGCTCGATCTGATGACATTCTTCTTCGGGGAAGTGGCATCGGCAAGTGGTACGGGATTGAATCAGGGTGGCATGTACCAGGCTGATGATATCGTGACCGGCATGATCCGTTTCAGGAATGATGTGTTATTCACCGGTAACTGGTGCTTCAACGCGGCACCGGGTGTATCGGAAGACAGTTGCATCATTACCGGCAGCACAGGCTCAATTCAATTCTCTGTTTTCGGAAAACCGGAGATATTCGTTACCCGTAACGGAAAAGAAAAAAAATACAGTTTCCCGCCTCTTCAGCATGTGCAGATGCCGATGATCGCCAGGACAGTTGAGTATTTCCTGGGCAGGGCGACCAATCCCTGCAGTCCGGAAGAAGGCGCAACGGTGATGAGCCTGCTGGACAGTTTCACGCGCAAATGATCTGTCTTCTCTTTTACTTTGAAACCAAATAAAAATGCCAGCCCTTGGGCTGGCACTATATTGGAAGGGTGGATCCGGTTTACATAAAGAATAGAGAACGGAATGAGGTCATAACAACAGGATCAGGAGCAGGATCACGATGATCAGTGCACCTACAGAAAGATAAACACCGCCGCTCAACGCTTTCATTTCTTTGCGGGTTTGTTTCACTTCCTTACGAAGGCTTCTTTTTTCTGAAGTGCTGAGATTCGATTTGTCCATCGACCGGATCTGTTCCAGCCGCTGCACCAATTGTTGTGCGCGGGGATCTTCAGGGCCGGAAGCACTGCTGGTCTGGGGTTCATTCTTTACGATACTGCTTGCTGCTGCGGGCATGGCCAATGCAAAGAGCATGACGATACACGCGATCCTGAGTGTTTTATTTCCTGACATATTTGATGATTTAAGCGTGAACAATGCTACCGCGGAGGATCCGCGTGAATTTGTACTGCTTTAGTAAAGATGATGGATATGTCAGCAGGTTCCATTATACGTTTGCCCGTACATATTACAAGATTCACATGCAGGGTAGGGATCAGTAGATCAGGCTCCCGACCGAATGTAGTATGCCATTGGTACTGAGGATATCACGTTCCTGGATCGTCGCGCCATTGACCGTTATGTATCCGTTCGCAAATGCGATCTCAAGGATATGTCCATTGACCGAGACGATCTTTTTACCCGCTACGAGGTCATTGTATGCATAGTTCCCCTCCACCACATGTCCGTTCAGCAAGGCCCTCATCTGCTCGCGGTGGTCAGGTTGCATCAGTTCCGGCAACTCGCCATTGAAGAGTTTGGAGAAGGCCAGTTCTGATGGCGCAAAGACCGTATAAGCCTCAGGTCCGGTGAATTCTGCGGTAATGCCCGCTGCTGCAATGGATTTGGAGAAAGTAGAGAGGTATTTATTGTTACTGATGTTCTCAAGAAGGGTCAGCATAATGTGGTTTTTGCTGTGAAAACAGTTTCACATGACATGTAAGGTATCGATTTATCAATTAGCCCGCCATGAACATTCGGTGATATGGCGCTGGTATGACATAAACAGCTTCAGTCAGTTAATATTAAATATTCTGTTGTGATTTAATAGCGTAGCTTCGTTATGACTTTCTGCTTGCCCGGAATACTGCAGCCCTTCTTTCCTGATTTTTTCTGCCGTCTCTCTTAATTGCAATTTGTGAAGTATTACATTAAAAATATGGTTTGCATCCGTTGTAAGATGGTTGTGAAAGATGCCCTTTCAAAATTGAATATTCATTTCAGGAATGTAGATCTGGGTGAAGCCGACACGATCGAAGAACTGAGCCCTGAGCAGATCGAACAATTCAGAGCTACGTTACTTTTTTTCGGACTGGAACTGATGGACGATAAGAAAAGTGTTCTGATCCAGAAGATCAAGAATGTGATCGTTGAACTGGTTCATTATTCAGAAGAGCCTTTATCCATTAATCTTTCGGACTTCCTGGCTGAAAAGCTCGGACATAACTACACCTACCTTGCCAATCTGTTCTCTGAAGTTCAGGGAATAACGATCGAGAAATACTATATCTCGCACAAGATCGAAAGAGTGAAGGAATTGCTTGTATATAATGAACACAATCTGACCGAGATCGCCTGGATGATGCACTACAGCAGTGTGGGGCATTTGTCCAGCCAGTTCAAAAAGGTCACGGGCCTGACACCTTCTTATTTCAAAAAAATGAAGGAGAAACGCCGGAACATGCTCGAGGATCTGTGATGATGGCAAACTGGCAGCGATACCTGACTGCCGGATCAAAAATGAATTTTATGAACCTTTATATTATCTCTTCTGCAGGAATTTTCATCCTGGTCCTCGCTTCGGCACTGGTCTATGGTGCTTATAAAAAGAAAAGCGTTCCCGTTAATCTCTATTTTGAAGCACTCCGTTTAGAGAACAGTGGTGAGTTCGAAGTGGCGGAAAGGGTTTACCAGTCCGCGCTCGAGCAGGTCGGTAAGTACCGCTTCCATGAAGATCTCAAAATGAAGATCGAAGAGAAGATCCGTCTCATGCATACACTGATGGAATATCAACGGAATATTTCATTCTCCGATTTCAATCACCCGGTTACGGCAGAGTGATCCCCATTTTCTTCTTTTATCCCGATTTTCCCGGCATTTACCTGTGAATCATGTAATGTTAAGTGACATAGCTATAATGGTTATTGTACTTACATGTTGGACCTTTATACCGGAAAGAAGATCAGTCATTTAAAAAATAATATTGGCATGAAAAATATCACTGAACTCAAAGGAGACTGGAACGAACAGAAAGGTAAACTGAAACAGAAATTCGCCTGGTTGACGGATGACGACCTGCTTTTTGCAGAAGGCAAAAAGGATGAGATGCTGGGAAAACTCCAGATCAAACTAGGCAAGACGAAAGAGGAGCTGCATCAGGTCATTGAATCATTGTAACGATCATTTCGAAAAACACGACAACAACATTATGAAAAAGATCATTTTACTGACCGCGCTGGTACTTGGAGCATTTTGTTTTCAGACCGCCAATGCTCAGGTCAGGGTGAAACTGGGGCTCAATATCAATACCCAGCCTGTTTGGGGCCCTACGGGTTACGATCATGTTGAATATTATTATATCCCTGATCTCGATATGTTCTACTATGTGCCCGGACGGCAGTATGTATATCAATCCCGCGGCCGCTGGGTATTTACAACTAACCTGCCTCAGCGTTACAGGAGTTTCGATTTCAATACCGGATATAAAGTGGTGGTGAATGAACAACGGCCTTACCGGAACGCGGAAAAATACCGGACACAATACGCTGGATATAAGGGCCGCCATGACCAGGAGATCATCCGCAACAGTCATGACCAGCGTTACTGGGGCAACAAGAACCATCCGGAACATAACAAATGGAACAATGGCAGAGGGCCCCGTCGCGGACAACAGTAAATCATATCTCTAAACATTAAAACAGCAATCATGGGAAACTTATTATATGTCATCGCCGTGTTACTCGTGATCGGGTGGCTGGTCGGATTCCTCGGATTCCATGCAGGCGGATTGATCCACATCCTGCTTGTCATAGCAGCAGTAGCAATAATCCTGAGGGTCATCGATGGCCGAAAGGCACTGTAAACAGAAAACTAATAACCGATAAACACTTTTCTCATAGCAGTTAGGTTTGGTAGGGCCCCTGCTTCCGCAGGGGCTCTTTATTAAAACAGAACCTTAATTGTTAAGGACCGGAACCCTGTCTTGAAAATATTTTGATCATCAATTAATACGATCTTATGGACGCATCGGACAAAACAGAAATGAAGGATGGTAAAGCTGTCCTCCCGGCTGAAGTGTCAGCCGAACTTGAAAAAGGAATATCACATATCATCGTTGAGATCATCGAATACATGGCAAACTCCGTCGTAATAAAAACGATCATCAAGAAATCGTCTGGGAATATCAGCATCATGTCATTCGACACAGGAGAGGGGCTGACCGAGAAAATATCGCCGTTCGATATGTTCGTGCAGATCATTGAAGGAAAAGCCGAGATCGTGATCAATAATGTGGCCACCATCCTGCAAACAGGCCAGGGCATGATCATCCCCGCGCATACTTCCAACCTGATCAAGCCCAACGGACGGTTCAAAATGATCTCAACGGTCATTAAAAGCGGTTATGAATGAAATGAAACACGTACGCCTCCCTGATGAATAAATATTACTTATGTCTTCCGTTTTACAACCCGACCGGCCGGATCCTGAAATGATCGATGCAGCCGGATTCATTTCTCCGGTGAAAGAACTTTTCCTGAACGGTTTTTTCTCGATCGACCGGAATTGGACCGTGATGCAATGGAACCGGGCGGCAGAAAAGATCATGGATGTTCCGGCAGACAAGATCATTGGAAAAAATATCTGGGAGTTCTTTGCTGACAAATTACCCATCGAATTTTACGCGGAATATCATCAGGCTTTCCTGAAAGACATCCCCCGACATTTTCATGAATACTGGGGTGAACTGGGAAAATGGTTCGAAGTGGTCACCACCCATGATTTTGACCGTCTCTACGTATCCTTCAAATGCAGCGGAACGCCCGTTTATATGGGAGATACGGAAAGAGGAGTGCGCATCATGAATGACCTGTACCGATATGTGGCGCAGATCACCAATGAATGCCTCTGGGACTGGGACCTGCAGGAAAAGGATATCTTCTGGATCGATGGCGGACACAGGCGGGTATTCAAATACCCCATTGAAAACACTACCGTGTCACAATCTTTCTGGGAAAGCCGCATCCATCCAGATGACCTTAAAATCGTGCTGGCGAAATTCAAAAAGGATACAAGAACGAAAGACAATAATTACTGGGAAGCATCCTATCGTTTTAAACGTGCGGATGGCAGCTTCGCCTATGTACAGGACAAAGGACGTATCATTTTTGACAATGAAGGAACTGCCATCAGGATCATCGGAGCCACACTCGATATCACCGAAGTGGTACTCCTCCAGGATAAGCTGCTCGAACAACAGGTCCAGAAGCAGCATGAACTCACGGAAGCCGTGCTGACCGCGCACGAGAATGAAAGGGAGATCATCGGTAAAGACCTGCATGATAACCTCGGTCAATTATTACTGGTAGCGAAACTATATGTGCAGATGTCGGATAGTGAAGAAGGCGCGCACGAATTCTATCTCGGAAAATCCATCAGCCTGCTCAATGAGGTCATTGAAGAGGTCAGGCGAATCACCCGGATACTGGTCGTTCCCCCCTCCAATATCCTGTCACTTTTCGAGAACATCAAAGTCCTCATTCAGGACCTTGAACGCGTGCACCCGATCCGGATCCGTTTTATAACCGATGGCCTGAAAGTGAAGGATATCGGCCCCCGGCAACAACTCACCATTTACAGGATCATCCAGGAACAGATCAATAATATCATCAAATATGCCGAAGCAGCCCATGCTTCCGTAGCCTTGCGAAGATCCGCCGACCAGCTCATACTTGATATCTGCGACACCGGTAAAGGCTGCGATCTGGGAACCGCCGTAAAAGGAGTAGGACTCATCAACATCAAAAGCCGGGCAGAATTGTTGAATGGCACGGTTCGCATCGATTCCGCTCCGGGCAAAGGTTTCGCGTTGCATGTCTCCCTGCCGCTGGAACCTCTTGTGTGACCCGGGTCAATTTCGTATGCCTGGCAACCCCGTCAGACGGTTCTTCATGAATATTCTCTATTTTAGGTTCAAATATTCATGCCATGTTCAGGAAGATCTTACGCATACTCCTTATCGTTATTATCATAGCCGGCTTCGTTTTCTTTTATTTCGGCCCGCAGTACTTCGATAAGTCGATGAATAAAGTGACCCTGAAAGTGGACCATCCCAAAAAAGTGGACTGGTATGATTCCATTCCTTTCATCGCCGATCTGCATTGTGATGAACTCCTCTGGGACCGCGATCTTCTCAAACGACATGATTACGGACACGTGGACCTTCCCCGCATGCAGGAAGCCAATATGGCTTTTGAAGTGTTCACTGTCGTAAGCAAGACCCCGCGCAACATGAATTATGAAAAGAACGACAGCAAAACGGATAATATCGGCTTGCTGAGCTTCGTGCAGCTTCGTCCCGTCAATACATGGTTCAATCTCGTGCCCCGCGCGCTCAATCAATGCGCCGCCCTGCATAAGAACGCGGAAGGATCAAAAGGCGCTTTCCGCATCATCACCAGTCAGGCGGAAATGCAAAAATTCGTGGAAGACCGGAAGAAGGACCGCAGTCTCTGTTCCGGAATGCTCGGCCTGGAAGGCGCGCACTGCCTCGATGGAAAGCTGGAGAACCTCGATAAATTCTATGCCGCAGGAGTACGTTACATCGGACTCACCCATTTCTTCGATAATGAATGGGCCGGATCCGCGCATGGTATGAAAAAAGAAGGATTGACCGCTGACGGGCGTAAACTGGTGCAGAAGATGGACAGCCTGCACATCATCATCGACCTGGCACACGCTTCTTCCAAAACCATTGACGATGTACTGGCCATGACCACCGGGCCGCTGCTGGTATCTCATACCGGCGTACAGGCACTCTGCAATAATCAGCGCAATCTCTCCGATGCGCATCTCCTGGAGATCGGCAAACGCAACGGATTGGTCGGTATCGGACTGTGGGAAACCGCCGTCTGTGGTACTGACGCCGCCGCCACTGCCAAAACCATCCGTTATGTAGCGGATAAGATCGGCGTTGATAAAGTGGCTATGGGTTCCGATTTTGACGGTGCTATCGGCTCTCATTTCGATGTGACGGGCTTTCCGCTCATCGTGGATGCTTTGCTGAAAGAAGGATTCACCCGGGCGGAGATCGAAATGATCATGGGCGGGAATGTCCGTGATTTCATGTTACGCAACCTGCCGGTAAAGTAAACCCGGTTCCTTTTTCCTGTTTTTGACGAACTGCCAAGCCGGAACGCTTACCGGCCAAGCGGTACCGGATACATGACCATTCAGCACCGAAATTGCTGATGACAGGCATTGTTTGTCCTGTCGGCCTGGTTTACATTGCCTTTGATTCCGGAAACACAAGGCAGGATCGTATTAACGGCCATCCATTCACCAAAAACCGATCATATGAAAAGGACCTGGCTCATCCTGTTACTGTTCACTTGTTGTACTGCCATGGCACAACCGAAGCGGTACTTCTCCGCTGCATGGACGGATCAATGTACCACTTATCCGTTCGCCAGGGCGATCGGACTCGTCAAAGAACCGCTTCATCCCGGATTTGAACTTGCCTGGGGAAAGGATCTCAAAATCAAAGCGAAGCACGACTGGTATCGCGAGATACTGGCCGGTTATTTCTATCACCGTTTTCTGCAGCATGGCATTCCCTTGTATATACGTTACGGATACCGTTATAAATTCAGTAAAAAACTCAGTGCTGACGCATCGCTCGGTGCCGGATATTTTCATTCCATATCCGCGGTGGATCTGCTGAAGCGGGACGCGAATGGTAATTATCACGCTGCAAAAGGCATTGGTCGTCCGCAGGGTATGGCCGCGTTCACCATGGGAGTGGGGTATGGGTTCCATCTCATGAAAGACAGGACAGCAAAGGTTTTTCTGCAGTATCAGGCCCGGCTGCAGGCACCATTCGTGAAATCATATGTCCCCATGTTGCCGTATACACAAATAGCTTTGGGGCTTTCCACTTCATTCCAACCCCGCAAAAAATAATACCATGAACAAACCTTTGATCATCATATTTTTTTTGCTGCTGGTATATTCATCCTGCCGCAAAGCGCAGATCGAACATACACAGTCAACCTCTTCAACCATTCCCTGGACAGATACCAGTTCCCGTCATCCGAAGAACCAGATATTCCTGAACCTGCTTGAAAAATACAGGGCGAAGGGATTGCCCGGCATTTCATTGCTGGTGAATGACCGGAACGGAACCTGGGTGGGTGCAACAGGTCAGGCCGATATCATCAAACATATCCCGTTCGGCGTGGCACAAGTGTCCAAAGCAGCGAGCATAACCAAGTTATTCATCGGAACACTGGTCTTTAAGCTGATGGAAGACTCCGTGAACAGCCATTTGTCATATGCTTCACTCAATAAACCCGTATCCACCTGGCTGCCGTCGCGTATCACCGACAAACTGCCGAACGGAAAGATCATCACACTGGGACAATGCATGAAACACGAGACCGGAGTGCCGGACCTGATCGGGGAAAATGCATTTTATCTGGCGGTGCTGAACAACCCGAACCGCAAATGGGGGGCGGAAGATCTGCTGTCATTTATATATAACAAAGAGCCGGAATTCGCACCGGGCGATACCGCCATCTATTCCAATACCAATACGGTGCTGGTGTCAATGATCATTGAAGCGGCTACGGGCAGGGATCATTCCGAATTGCTGCATGAAAAGTTACTTGCGCCGCTGGGGCTGAGCCATACCTATTATCAACCACATGATGTGTTACCGGAAAACACCGCGCAAGGCTATTTCGATCTGTACAACAATAACTCGATCGTGAATGTATCGAATCTCGTTACCGGTGCGGGGCATGGCTATGGCGGGTTGTATTCGAATGTTTTCGATCTGTATCATTTCATCGACCTGCTGCTGGTGAAAAAGACCCTGCTGCTGCCATCCTCCCTGGCGATCATGGAAACTTATGGCAAGCCGGATGACCCGAATGAATATGGTTACGGGATCATGAAGAAATTCATCGGCAGGGGTATCAATGCGGGGTACGGACATTCAGGACGTGACCTGGGTTATACGGCTAACTTGTTCTGGTTCCCGAATAAGCAGGTCACGCATGTATTCTTTGTAAATTACGGTACGGATGCCGATAGTAAACTGAAGCAGGTCTTTAAGGATTTTCAGGAAGAGCTGCTGAATATCACATTGGAATAAAACAGATTTTATGAAAAAGGTATATGAACACCGATGGATCGCAGTGCTGCTGATCATGTTGTGTACGTTCAGTTCCTGCACTTCCTATTTTTTTGTCAGGCCACAACCGGTCGATGCAAAGGATATCCGGACTTTCCCGGCTGCCTACCGGCATAGCTGGTTGGATGAGGATAGTACTGTTATAAACATCCATAAAAGTGATCTGGAGCTCAATATCAGAGAAGGGCAAACTTTCGTCCGTGGTTTTCAGTCCAGGGATCAGAATGGGTATCGCCCTTATGGCATTTATCAGTACCGTATCGTTCCGGATCTGAGTGGTAACGGGAATGATACCGTAACGAATTTCATCGAACGGGGTGGTATGATCTATGAAATTGGCGAAGATGGCGAACTATCCAGAGGGCGGACATACCTGACCGATCATGATACGCTGACTGCAGGGCCAGGGGATACGATCAGGATCGATCTGGGGCGGAATGCCTTCCTGCGGAAGATCGGTAAGGACCTCTATGCACTCAATATAAAAGCCAGTGTGACCGGGCAAAACAGCAACTGGTGGACGCTTTATATTTTCGGCATGGACAAGGATGGCACGCTGGCCACTTACGGTCATGCGGGTAAGACTCAGCAGTTGCCTGAAATGTTCTACAAGCCCAGTTCCGGAAAGCGGTCAGATGCTTATTATTTTGATGCGAACTGGACCCGGGCGGACATGACGCGTATGATAAGTGAGGGATATTTTGAGAAGGAATCGAACCTGAAACGGCATTAGAACCGGACCGGACGCATATTTTCTTTAATTTCATGCTGCAAAAACCAGCATATGAAACCGATCGTCCTTTTCTGCCTGCTCAGCTGCAGTGTAATGTTCGCAACTGCGCAAACCACTTCACAACTTTCCACTGCGCCTGATCCTTCCAAACCGGTAATGGTCGTTACTGCCGCCTGCGGCAAGTGCTTATTCGGGATGACGGCCAATGATTGCACGCTGGCCGTACGCATCAAGGGGAAGACCTATTTCGTGGACGGTACCGGGATCGATGATCACGGTGACGCACATGCGAAAAAGGGATTATGCAATGCAACAAGTAAAGCGGAAGTACAGGGAGAGATCGTGGGCAACCGTTTCCGGGCCACTTACTTCAAATTACTGTCCGCGCCTGCAAAGACGAACTGACCGTGACCGGTCAGAGTTTCTTCACATTGACAGCATTCGCGCCTTTAGGGCCCATTTGTCTTTCAAAATTGACACGGTCATTCTCTTTCACTTCTTCCTGTAAGGAATTGATGTGAACGAAGAGACTTTCCTTTGACTGACTGTCGCGGATGAAACCGAATCCTTTGGTATAGTTGAAGAAGGTAACAACGCCGGTACGAATGAGGTCGGCCGGGTCGATGGGTTCCTGTTTGGGTACACCGATCTCGATATCTTCCGCATTGATCTCAACTCGGTTGCGGGGATCGGGTGGTTTGGAAGAAAGATTTCCGTTCTCGTCGAGATAAGCCAGCATGCTGTTCAGGTCATTACCTGATTTCGCATTATCCTTCCTTTCCTGCTTTCTTTCTGCTTTCTCTTTTTTGTTCTGTTGTTTTTTCTTTTCGCGTTCTTTCTTGTTCCAGGTTTCTGCCATCTTGGTTTTAATGTTTAGTGAATATTACGTCTGTTGCTGAAGGCCGGTAGGGAAGGGTGGAATAGAAGCGGAATTTTCCGGCGAATCATGACAAAGGTACGTTATTTAGGCCGGGTATCCGGTTTCTCTTTCCAATGTGCAAAACCTTCACTTAACCGTTGAGGAACAATGTTCTTTTTTTGCCTGAAAGTGTTACCGGTGCTACTTCTTCATTGCTGATGTTCTCCATGCAAAGCCTTGCGATCAGGTAACTTACGGATGATTCCGCTCCCTGATTCAGGTTCACATAGTCATCTTCCAGTCCGTCATAGCATCCTCCGGTACAGGGATTATAAATGACCTGATGCAGGTGATTATTGCCCAGGAACCAGCTGAAAGCGGTCTCCATTTGTTGTTTATACTCCTTGTCATGGAAGGTGTCATAGAATTTACCCAGCGCGATCACCGTATAGGCCACATCGATCGGTTGCTCACCGCCCGGATGGATATCCGGAACAGGCGCACCCTTCTGCAGCCATTTCTTATTGGAGATCACTTCGATCCTTTGTTGTTTCATGATCTTCGACAACAGGAAAGCGAATGAACTGCGCGCGATATCACGGTACACCGTTTCTTTCGTTACCAGCCATGAGCACAACAATGCTTCAGGTAACAAACTATTGGCATAGGTCAGATAATGTTCGAACCATTGCCAGTTCTCACCGGATTCATGCCGATACATCTGCACCAGCCGGTTCGTCAGTTCACGCAACAGCTGGGTATTCTCAGCCTTCACCAGCACCTGATGCCTGTAGTACAAACCTTTGATGATAAAAGCCATTGCCCGTGTGGCGTGTATATTCCTGACCGGGCCCAGTGCCGCGTCAAAGATCTGTTCCGCTTTTCTGTTGATGTCAGCCGGTATGATGTCCTGTAAAGAGATCAGGTATCCCAATGCCCATATTGCACGGCCATTCGAATCCGCGAGATTCTCCGCATCATTCTGTTCAGTGAAATTTTTTCCGCTGTCCACATAATTCAGGAAACTTCCGTCAGGCCGGATACAGAAACAAATGAATTCAAAGAATATGCGGATATAGATCAGATCTTCCGGATCATGTGTCAGCTGAAAATGTTGACAACAGGCTACAAGCGCCCGCGCGTTATCATCCAGCGTATAACCGGTCGAACGGTCGGGGTGATTCAGTTTCGCGAACTGGATCATGCCGAAGTCCGTTGTCATTTTACGGATATGGGTCATGTTGATCTCCGGGAGTCTGTAATGCAGTGAGAACAGTCCCTTTCCGGTCTTTTCAAAAAGCAATGCATGCGCAATGGCCGCATTTTCCCAGGCGGTGGATGCCATCCGGTGCAGTCCGTTTGAACTGATCGCTGAACGGAGCTCCTCATCCCTGAGCAGGGTCCGTATGCAGTCTGCCAGTTGTACCGCGTCACCGAAGTCAAAGATCAGACCGGTATCATTCTTCAGCACTTCTCTGGCATGCGGAATGGGCGTCGAGATGATCGGGCATCCGCAACTGATCGCGTAAGCGAATGTGCCGCTCACAGCCTGATTGGGGTCGCGGGAGGTGAACAAATAGATGTCCGTCATTTGCAGATGTTCCAGTAATTGTGGTAAGGGCAGGAATGCATTGATGAATTTCACGTGTTCTTTGAGTCCGAGTGCTTCCACTTTCAATTCCAGCATCTCCCTGTATTTTTCACCTTCCTGTTTCACGATGGTCGGATGCGTTTTCCCGATGATCAGGAAAAGCAGTTCCGGGTTTTCCGCGATCAGCTCCGGAAGCGCCTCCAGTGTGGTCTCGATCCCTTTGCCGGAATTGAGTAACCCGAATGTGGAGAGGATCGTTCTGCCGGTGAAACCATATTTGCCCTTGAGCGTTTGTTTCGATATATGCTGCACCAGGTGTGTCCCATGCGGGATCACCGTGAGTTTTTCAGCAGGTATGTTATAAATGGTTTCGAGTATTTTCTCTGAAGTATGGGTCATGATGATGATGCCCTGCGATGCCGCAGCGATCTCCTGCACCAGGATGCGCAGTGAACGATCGGGATCCGGCAATACCGTATGGAAACTGGTCAGCACGGGCTTACTGATGCCGCGCATCATGGCGATGAATGCTTCTTCTTTACCATTATAGAATCCGAATTCATGCTGAAGCAGGACCATCCTGATCGCAGGATCGGCATTGATCTGCGATGCCATCATTTCAAATGCTTCCGGTTGGTCGGTATTCAGGATGTATGCGGGTTGTTTAGTGTACTGGTGTATCTCCGTATTTGATTCAAGCGCGCAGACCAATATCCTGAAACGCCCGCTGAACTTCTGTTCCAGCGCCTGGATCAGATCCATGGAATAAGTGGCGATACCACATTCCCGGGGAGGATATGAGGTAATGATCAGGATACCCGGTAACATCGGTTGTTTATACGGGATCCTCGGGCGTTTGTTATTTCCTGTTACATTTTGAGTGAAGGGGGAGAGTACCGGGTTATTCATGGTCTTTTTTTTGAGCGTACAGTAATAATTCTTCGATCAGTGCAGGCAGGTGCAGGGAAGCACATGCGATCTGTTCATCGGCAGCACCATAATAGATGTATAATGTATCATCCTTAACGACCGTACCGGTCGGGAAGCAAACGTTGTTGACCTCACCCTTGAGTTCCCATTCCATTTCTGGTGTGAATAAAGCATAGGGGAGTCTTGATATTTCGCGGCAAGGATGTTCCAGCTCCAGTAATGCAGCGCAGGCAGCGTATACATATCCGTTGACCGTATCATGCACACCATGATAAATGAGCAGCCAGCCTGCCTTGGTTTCGATCGGAGGACAACCGCCGCCGATATAACTGACCTCATACTGATGCTGCGGACTCATTGCGATACATTCGTCCAGTTTCAGAAAATAGTTCTGCCAGAAATCACGGTTCAGATCACTCAGTTCATTCACCGCGGTGATCTGGATATCAGGCCTGATCCTGTGCAGGAAAACGAGTTTGCCACTGATCCTGCGGGGGAAAAAGATGAGATTCTTGTCCCACAG